>JBOFEZ010000058.1:0-4985 GCA_051648365.1 Fusobacteriaceae bacterium | reverse complement strand
CTATGACAGGACTCCCTAAAACCAAGTTTTTTAGTCACAACTTCCGTCATTTGATAGCCAAGACTCTTTTGGATGAAGGAACAAGTTTGGACAAAGTAAAAAACTTTCTTGGGCACACAAACATCTCAACAACTGCTATCTACACAATGGGTAAAGCTTCAGAGCTACGTGAGGTTAAATCTAGTGCTATTAAGAGTGCCAAAGTTAGAATAATAGCCCATAAATATGATGCTCAATACAAGGTGATAATAGAAGCCATAGCTGAAAACAACAAAATCTCAGATGCTAAGCTGGCAGAATTGATACGAGTTTCTAAAGCCACTTTTTCTAGGAACTATCATGAGGTTGTTATGAGGATTAGGGGGGAGTTTTGAAGAATTTAAAGGGATAACATCATTGATGACGTTATCCCTTTAAATCATTGGGTAAAAAATGTGTTTAACCCGTTTTCTCAAAACACACACAGCTACCCCGTAAAAATATTACAAAAAAATGGAGTCAAAAAATTAGGAACTGGGAAAAGATATTGAGAATATTGGTAATTGAATATGGAGACAGATTAGAAAAGTATCTTTAAAAAAAGAGAGCTACAAGTAGCTCTCAGGACATTTAAAACTTAATAGCCAAGAAATGAATTTACACTAAAATTGGTATACTCCCTCTTTATTTTGGTATGATTTTTTGATTCCTATAGCTGAGTAGTTACTAATTTTTTTTATTTATCTGATTAAAAATATAGTCATCGACTAAATTTCTCATTTTAGTGACTCTACCGCCATAGACAATCTGAACATTATGGTCATCAGGTATTACTATTCCATTGGGTTTTGATTTTTCTATAAGTGCTTTATTTACTTTGTCGATGAATCTTATTTCTATTCTCAATCTTGAGATACAATTATCGACATCTACTATATTTTCTATTCCTCCAAGGGCATTTACAAGTTCTTCAGCCATAGTAAGATCATTTCCAGTAAGATTTTTTACTGATATACTTTCCTCTTCCGTTTCGTCAAAATCATTGGCAGATTTTCCAATAGTCATAACTCCAAACTTATTAATTATGAAACTATAAACTGTGTAGTACAGTCCAAAGAATAGAGGTCCTGCTAAAAGGTAAATATACCATTTAGTAGAGACTCCCTGTAAAACTCCAAATACAAACCAGTCAATGATTCCACCCTGTATGTTTCCGATAGTTACTCCAAGCATAGCCGGAATAACAAAAGCAAGTCCTGCCAGGATTGAGTTCACAAACCATAGCATAGGTGAAAGAAAGATGTATGCAAATTCAATAGGTTCCGTGATTCCAGTAAGCATAACTGCCGTAAGACCAGGAATAAAATACTTTAGTACCTTAGATCTATTTTCAGGAATCGCAGCTTTATAAATTGCAAAGACAACTGCTGGCATTCCAAATACCATGTGAAGTATCTTTCCTTGAGCTAGATATTTTGTTGCCTGTTTCGTAAAAGGTAGATGATTCTCAAGTTCAGCAAGATAAATATTTAATGCCCCAACCTGTACTTTATCAGCAACAGTCTCTACTCCTCCTAAAGCAGTAAATCTGAAAGCCTGATTCAAGATATGGTGAAGTCCTGTAGGATTAATAAGTTTCTCTAGAAATCCATAAAGGAATACTCCAAATATCTGAAGATTTGATATAATACTTCCTAGAGAGATAATTATATTGTTTATAACTGGCCAAATAAATACAAGAGCAATACCGATAAAAGCCATTATCAGAACTGTTATGATTGGAACAAATCTTTTTCCACTATAAAATGTCATCGATGAGTGAAGTTCAGTTTGTCTGAATCTATTGTGAATAATAACAGCTAGAAGTCCTGCTATAATTCCACCAACTACATTCATATTATATGCAAAAATTCCCAATACATCTGCATAAGATGAACTGTGAAGTGTAGCCTGAGTCTGATCCATTCCCTGAGTTTCCATGAGATATTTTATTGATGTAGTAGTAGAAGTAACTCCCTGCAATCCAAGAACATACGTCATACCTATAAGCATAGCGATATATCCAACAACTGAAGAGTATACCGCAACCTCCCGATCTCTTTTAACCATTCCCAAAGGAATAGCCATAGCAAAAAGTAAAGGAAGATATCCAAAAGGAAGCGCCGCAAGTTTACGAACAAATCCTAAAGATGTCTGAATCCAGGTATTGTTAAGAAATGGTAAAAATTTTGTAATATTTGGATTCTGAAGAGCCGCAGAAAGACCCAAAAATATTGCCATAAAAGATAGTATCGATATCGGAAACAATAAAGTTTTTCCAAAACTTTGTAAATTTTTTTTTAAATTTTCCATAATTCCACCCACTTATTTATTTATTTTTTTTGTAAAAGAACGAGGTATTAAACCTTATTATTGTAAGGTAATAAGGTTTAATATTTCCTGGCCTCTCATTTTATAATCCATTAATTTTTCTTTTTTTTCCTCATACTCTTTCAATCCATAAGTATAGATTATTCCCTCATTCTCAGAATTTTCCAGTGTCACATATGAATTATATGTCTCTATCGAAACTGGCTTTTCAGAACATTCTTCCTTTTCCCACACAGCAAGCTCTTCATGGAAGTATACTGGTTTATTTACTACACACAGATGTGAATAAGTCTCTGCTTAATATCTTTATTTTACACCCTCCAATACTGTTGTGGATAAGCTCCCCTACAACTGTTTCCAAATTTTTATCTCTGAGATCATCTACATAACCTTCAAAATCAGTTATTTGTACAGAATTTTCAGGATAAAGTTCCTTTATTTTACTCATAATGATTTATCCAGAACTTTTAGAATTTTATCCATTCTAATTTTCAGTTTATCTTCATTGCTTTCAGTTACTGTTTATTTCAGTTCTGGCCAGTATCCTCTGTTAGCTTCAATCAAAGCATCTAAAATTTTTCTAGCTTTTTTCGCATCTACAATTGTTCTATTAAGTGTAAGTGCCTGTAATGCTTTGACATATGATCCTTCAAAATATGCTTCTACTGTCAATCTCTCATATGCAAACTGCTGCTCCATCATCCCTTTGTAAAATGTTCCTATTTTTCCTACACCGAAAGGTCTCGGTCCATTTATTCCAAGGTTTGCAGCAACTTCTACCATAACATCATCGCTCAAGTTAGAAATAAGTCCATTGTTCTGAATAATCACAATGTAGATATGATTTCTGTTATGGGCAATAGATTCTGCCACTTCTACTATCATATCCCCGTGTGCATCGTTATGGACAACATGAGATCCAGCTACTGTTCCAATTTCAGCTATACGTCTGCACTCTTCAAATACTCTTTTTTCTCTTCCATTCATTACCTCATTTGCTCTTGTGTAGTCAGGATCTAACTTATTTTGCTTATATTCAGGATAGTAGTAGTACTGAAGATATGTATTTGGAAGATAATCTGGGAAATCTATCACCATATCTCTTACCATAGCATAAGTATCTAACCAAGATTTATCTCTTTGCTCAGCATCTACTGGTTTGAATCCAGCATCTATAGTCATCTTTTTAATTTTTGGAACTAAATCGATTCCCTCCTTTGTATAAAGATGCTTGAACCATCCAAAATGATTGAGTCCAAAATATACAGGTTCCAATTCTTTAGAGTCTATTTCTAAAAGTCTTCCATAAGATCTCAGAAGATTTATAGGCTGGTCACAAATATTGAGTATCTTTTGATCATTAGGAAAATATTTTTTTAAGGCATCTGCAACAATAGCAGCTGGATTTGTATAATTTAGAAACCATGCCTCTGGAGAATATTTTCTCACAAGATTTATAAGTTCAATCATATCCTTTATGGATCTCATTCCATATGCAAAACCTCCTGCTCCACAAGTTTCCTGTCCAATAGCTCCAAACTGCATTGGTATTTTTTCATCCTTTTCTCTCATCTGGTATCCTCCGGTTCTTATCTGACAGAACACAAAATCAACTCCTCTGAATGCCTCTTCTGGATTGCTTGTATATTGAAATTCAAGTTCTGGGTATTCCTCTTTAAAAAGTACCTTTGCAAATTCTCCAATTACTTGCTGTCTTTCGGGATTGTTATCAAACATCAAAAGTTTCTTTAGAGGAAACTCATTTTTTTTCTTGCAAAGAGCTTTTAATAAACCTGGTGTCCACGTACTTCCTCCGCCTGCAATAACAACCGTATATTTTTTATTCTCCATGATATCACTTCCTTTATTTTTATTAAGTATAGTTCACTATACAACTCATATTGGAATATTATCATTTTTTTTTTATTTTGTCAATTTTTTTTTGTAAAAAATTAAAAAACTGTGTTAATTAAATATGGTAATGTCCTACTTTAGTTTAAAATGATTATGTCTGAAGAGATTAAAAGAATATAATTGAATATCATTACAATAAGGAGTTGAGAGTTATTAAGCAAATTATTTTAAGAGAACAGGAACAGTTGAAATATCAGGTTATTAAGAAATTAGTTGAAAGCAGTGGAAATAAGGAGAGGGTAGCAGTTAATCTGAACTGTTCTTTGAGACACATTAATAGATTAACAAAAGGATATTCTGAATTTGGAAAACAATTTTTTATTCATGGTAATAGAGATAGAAAGTCTTCTACAACTCTTTCTCATGAGATATAAGAACAAATTCTTTTTCTTTTCAGAAATAAATATTATGATTTTAATTTTAAACATTTTTTTGAAAAGCTTCAGAAGCATGAAAATATTAATTGTTCCTACACAACTGTTGTTTCTTTACTTTATTCTAAAGGAGTTATTTCTCCTAAATCTCACAAGAAAACTAAAAAAAAGATTAAAAAAGCTATAGCTATAAGGGAAAATTCCAATAAATTGGAGTTACAAAATGAAGTTGAACTAGCGATTGATCCTAAAAAAGCTCATCCTAGAATGTCACGTTCCAAGTACTTTGGAGAACTAATTCAAATGGATGCTTCTCACGAATATTGGTTTGGGAAAACTAAATCTCAT
>JBOFEZ010000057.1:0-1086 GCA_051648365.1 Fusobacteriaceae bacterium | reverse complement strand
GAAATATTTTCATCCAATATAAGTCTGTTCTCATCTACTTCCATTTTTTTACCTATTCCCTTACATTCAGGGCAAGCACCATAGGGAGCATTAAAAGAAAAAAGTCTAGGATTTAGCTCTGGAATACTTATATCTTCATGGTTGGGGCAACTTAAATTTTCACTGTAGTGAAAATCCTCTCCATTTATATTGAGGATAACCTTTCCACTAGAAAGTTGGACCGACTGCTCTATTCCCTGAGTAAGACGGCTTATAAAATCTTCATCCTCACGTTTCACAGCTATTCTATCTGTAACTACCTCAATACTATGCTTCTTGTTTTTATCCAGGTTTATCTCATCTTCTAAATAGAGAATCTCACCATTTACCCTAGCTCTTACAAAACCCTTATTCAGAAGATTTATAAAGAGGTTTTTATGAGTTCCTTTTTTATCCCTTATTATGGGAGAGAGGAGGATTACCCTGTCTCCTGTTTTGAGTTTGGATTCTGCTATATTCACAATCTCTTCTATAGACTGTCTCTCCACTCTCTCTCTACAGATTGGACAATGAGCCTCTCCCACATGGGCAAAAAGTAATCTCATATAGTCATAGACCTCTGTTATTGTCCCTACTGTAGAACGGGGATTTTTATTAGTAGTTTTCTGCTCTATGGAGATTGCCGGAGAAAGTCCCTCTATGCTGTCCACATCAGGTTTATTCATCTGACCTATAAACTGTCTAGCATAAGCCGAAAGACTTTCTACATAACGCCTTTGACCCTCTGAATAAATTGTATCAAATGCCAGGGAAGACTTTCCACTCCCACTCACCCCTGTTATAACTACAAATTGATTTTTAGGTATCTCTACATCTATATTTTTTAAGTTATGCTGTCTAGCACCTTTTATGACTATTTTTTCCAACATCTCTCTCCCTCCAACCTTACCAAATCTCTTCTGGAACCGCTGAAACTCCCCAGCTACTAGAATAAAAATAGGTGTTTATAGGTCTCTCTTTATATGTCAGTATTTTTCCCGCTGTCTTTTTTATAGCTTTGTTAGAAATTTCACTTTCATTGCTATTGTTGTAAACCTGACTAGCTAC
>JBOFEZ010000056.1:0-17302 GCA_051648365.1 Fusobacteriaceae bacterium | reverse complement strand
ATTCCAATTGCCGTTGCACTTATATCTACGAAGAAGACACTGAATTAGTGGATAGTTTAGGGCTGGATGAGTTATTTATTTGACAACCAGCTTGACAAGATTATTAAAATAACTTTGCTTTTGGATTATCACTAGCTTTTATAAATTTTGGCTAGGAAAACATTAAAACACCTCAAGCCGTTTCAATTTAGGCTTGGAAATATAAAATAATTGTAAAATATGGAAGACCCAAACACCAACAACAATAATCAACAACAACAAGGCAATCAAGACAATTCAAAGGATGAGGTTCAAAAAACCAGTCCAGAGGAAAAAGATACAACTCAAACTACACCAGAACCAAAACTAGAAGACAAGTCTGATAAAAAAGGCAAAAAGGAAGGTAAGGATATTGTAGCACTTAAAGAAGCAACAATCCAAAAGCTAACTGAAAGGTTAGAAGCTATGGAAGCCACCCTTGAAGAAGGTAGCAAGGAGTCCAAAGCCCACAAAGCCAAGATTCAGGAATTAAAAACTGAATCCCAACTTAAAGAAGCCTTGCCAAATTTAAACCCTAAGATTAAAAGTCTTGTTTTTAAAGATGCAAAAAGTCAACTGGAATTTGGAGATGATGGAGAGATTAGTAATTTAGAAAATATTGTTAAAAATATTAACGAAAATTACAAGGAGTTTATCATTAGTCAAGAAAAACCTGCTGGAGATATTGGTGCTAATATGGGGAACAATTCCAACAACAATCCAGGTGTTAAAATATCCCAAGACAGAGCTGAAGAAATCAAAAACTCTGGCAATATGGATTTAATTCTTAAACATCAAGACGACTTAAAACATTATAATATATAATTATGCCAACAACTATTACAAACTTACCAGGTATCACAACCAATACAACTACTACAATTAATTTAGCCCAATCTTTGAGAAAGGCAATTAATACTTTTCACACTTTCCCGTTTATGACCAATCAAAACTTGATTGATACATCATACAAATCAGCACCAACTAAGGGTGCGGTGGTTCAAGTGCCAATCAAGCCAGTTTTAGCTATTGAAGACGAAATCACAACTTATACACCAACCACCGAGCTAGGTTTATCAGATTACGAAACTGCTAGTTACGGTAAAATTGATGTTAAATTAGAATATGCTTTAGGTAAAAAGTTTGGACTTCCAAGTGCTAGTTCCGATTTTAGCCCAGTGGAATTTGAACAAATGGAAAGAGACAATATGGAATCAGCTTTTAGACAGTCTATTCTGCCTAGGATGTTTAGAACCATCAATCAAAGACTTAGGACATCATCCTTTGCCACCAATGTAGGGGCAACAGGCACCGCTATGAACATCGGTGTTTGGGATGATTTGAGGGATGCGGTAGATGACCAAGGATTTGAACAAGACAGAATCCAGGTTAGACTTCATAAGGATTTCTACAACGCCGTGACAAAACTTGCAGAATTTCAAAATATTAGAGGGACAGTCCCAACCGTTGGAAACAATATGGTTGAAAACACTACGATCTCTAATACTAGATTTTCTGTTTTTGGTAAATACAATATTGATTTTGTAAAAGACCAACAATATTTAAGACCAGCACCAGCCTCAGACCCTATTGGAACCGCCACAATCGCCACATCAGCAATCGTTCCTTTTAGAGGTTTGTCTATCACTGACAACAACAATCAGACTTTTATCACAGACCCTATTACTGGTTTAAGTTTTAGATATGACAGAAATCTTATGGTTGTAAATATCGGTGAAGTTGTAGGTGGCAGAATTCAAGCTTATTATGGATTTAAAGAACTTTCTGGAGATATTAATAATGCTGGAGTAGTTCAAACCGCACCTATCTTTAATATTTTAGGAGGTAAAGCTTAAACAATTTTTAAACAATAATTTATAACAATGTCTATTAAAGAAATCAAAACAATTTGGCTAAAAGTAAAAAAAACTAGAATACTGTTTGAATGCTTAGAAACAGACAAGCCTATGTATCCTAGCGAATCTTATGCAATCGCCACAGAGCAAGAGGTCAAAGATTGGCAATCTGGAAACTACTGGAGTAAAAAAACCGAGAAAGATTCGGAACCTAAAAAAAAATAACCCACCCTTTTGATATAAACGGCGACGGTATTTTTGACCACAAGGATGTTTCCAAAATGGCTCATGGTCTTACCTACTGGCGAGACAATAAACAAAATTACGAGGGGAGCTAGCCAGCCCCTCTTTTTAAATATAATCTTTTAAATATGTTTGAGAATAAATTTGGATTAGAGGGTTTTTTATTAAACTTTCTTACTGCCAACAAAATTAAAATAAATTCAATCTTAGAAGCCGGAACTGAAAATGGAAACACAATAAGAAAAGTAATTGATTACTATAAAACAGGTCTATTTTTAGTTGATGATTTAAAAAAGTTTAGAAATTTAAAAGAAGTCTATAAAAATGAAAAAGACATTAGTTTTGATAGCTTAGATACAAAGATTAAGAAGCATTTTGACTTAATACACATAAACTTAGAAAAAGCCTCTGATTTTGATTATAAAGACCTTAAATTTAAATATCTTATTTTAAGCAATATTAAGGAAGACTTAGAAATCAAATTAGATAATAAAGAGCTTCAAACCATAGCTGAAATAAACTTTAAAAATAAAAGATGTTTGATTCTTACCACCTTATAACAAGCCAAGAGCTAGCCGAGCTAATAGACACTACTGAAGACCAAATCAGCAAGCCTACTTTAATAAAAGCTCAGCAAATGATAGACTCTTTAATTCCAGAATGGTATTCTGGCTTTTTTGCTAGGTATATAAATTCTACCCACAAGATAGCCTTTGAGGGTTTTTCTAATACTACTACTGATTTTATTTTAGAGGGAAAATACAAAGAGGGTTATTTTGACAAAACAGTTTTAACAAATCTAGGAACTGGGAAAAGATACTGGATAATTAAAAGCGAACCAACTCAAAATGATAACACAAAGCTAATATTAGAGGGGGTGACTGATTATACAACCTTAGGTAGCACAAGCCCTGTAATTATTAGTCAAAACTGCTTTTATCCATATTATGGTCAAGTTAGAAATACAAATAATAAAATTACTAAATACGACACCCCAGATTTTATAAAATCAGCTGTAAGTTATCAATACAAATTCATTTTGCAAAATGAAAAAGAATTAAGCTCAAATAGACAAATAAATTCTAAAAGTCTTAATAATGTTAATTTTTCTGTCAGCTTCGGAGAAAATAAGAGCCAAGAAGATTACATCCACCCACAAGCCCTTATTCTATTAAGGAACGAAGGGATAACTGCTAATTATGCTTAATTATGTATTTTGACACTGAAATAATCCACACCATAGATTTAATTGATTCAGAGCCCTCCAGAACTGGAGACGGCGATGTTTTGAAAATTAAGAAAAGCGGTTTGCCAGCTAGGGTAAATTTGACCGAGAAAATAGACGAAGATAATAACCAAAGAAAACCATTAAGAGAAGCCACAATAAGATTATTTGAAGATGTGAAGGGTCTAAAAGTTGGTCAACTTATCCAATTTGAAGGTAATATTTACGAAGTTCAAACCACAAACAGAACGGTTGACTTTGACGGTAGTTTTATATTTTCTTTTATAAGAGCAACTAAGTCAATTAAAAAATTATTATGAGAATAACAGCACACTTTAATGAAGACGATAAAGCAAGGCTTTTAAGAAGTCTGTCAGACCTTGCTAAGGATGATAACCTTACAGCACCTTTTAGAAAAGTAGCTCAAACTGTTAAAGTTGAAGTGGAGGGCAGAATACCAAAAGATACAAGAGAATTAGTCAGTAGTTGGAAATACGAACAGAAAAGCGATAAAGAAGCAACTTTTGGTTTTACAGCTGAGTATGCCGCTTACCAGCACGAGGGGGGAGATGGCAAAGACAAGGTTATTATAAAACGTCCAGCAGGGGGAGAAAGTTATTTTTTGACCAATGCAATCAATGCTAAAAAATCAGATATTGAAGTAATCATAGGCAAATTTATCCAACAAAAAATATTTAAAGCAAAATAATGTCCATAGCAAATCAAATTAGAGATGAAATAATAGAAAAGCTAAATATACAAGCTGATTATGTTTTTGTAGATACTTTTACAGCTGATAGTTTAGAGGAAAGTTTTAATGAATTAAGGGTGGTAATTATGCCAATCACAGAAGGCAGTGGTTTAATAAAAGAAAGTATTTTTGAAATTTCAGTTTATCACAAAACCCACAATGAAGCCCAAAAAATAGCTCAGGATATTTTTAACCATTTCACTTATTTTTACAATGGAAATATAAATAATCTTGGTGGAAATACAAATATCAAACAAATTACAAGGCAAGCTGATTTACAAAATCTAGGAACTACAAGAGAAAAAGGTTCCCACTATAAATTTAGTCTTTTAATTAAGCACACTAATTTTTCTAAAAGTCTTTTAAAACTTAGTTAAGACCTTATAATAGAGGTTTTAGCTAAGCCGTTTGTATTATACCCCTACCGCAGACGGCTTTTTTACTTGACAAAACGATAAATTATTTACAAAGTATAAATATTAGGTAGGGTAAAATTTAAATTTATATATATATGCCATTAGACTTTACAGAAGCACAAATCAAAGCAATTTTACATTTACCAGGAGTATTTGTTTTCAATCCAAAAGACGAGGCAAAACCTGCCCAAATCTTAGGGATAACCGACGGTGAGGAAGCCTCTACCTTAGCCTTTGACAATGGTGGAGAGCCAATAACTGGGCCCACAGGAGAAATTGCAATGTCTTATACTGGAGTTAAGGGCGACTTATCAATCACAATCCATAACATATCTAAAGATAATATGGTTCAGTTTGGTGGCAGTTCAGTCTCTTTAAGTCAAAGTTTAAATTCAGAAGATTTAACCAAGGGGGTAGTAGAATACAATGGTTTTTCTACCGTAGAGACTGGTTTTGAAATGGCTTTTTTCCCATTCCATCAGAAAAAGGACGGAACCTTTGAGACTGGCTTAACTAACAATGATATGGCAATGTTTTTTCCAAATGCAATGCTTACCAACTTTCCTGAATTAAGTTTTGGTAAAACAGAACATACAAAACAAACCTTTGAGTTTAGAATTGGAGTTGGATACAAACTTGCCACAGGAAGCAAGCCTTTACTTATTGGCCCAGGAATTGGATTTGCAGCATTAGCACCTGAAAGATTAGAATATACAACCCCTACACCATAATCTTAATAATATTTAAATATGCCAATTAATATAATCAAACCAGAGCCAGTTTCACAATCTACTGTGAATGTCCAGTTAAAACCCCTTACAACAGGGATGGTTAAAGAGTTTTTTGTCTTAGAATCCGACTTAAACAGTAAAGATAATAAAATAGCGGGCACCGCCGCTTTTAAAATTATTAAGGCGACTACTAATTTAACAGATGAAGAGGTTGAAAACCTTTCTTTGGATGACTATGTTTTAATTGTAGAGGCAGTCGTGAAAGAGATGGACAAATTTACTAAACTAAAAAAAAAGGGGGGGTTCCAGAAGCCCTCACAGCCTTTAGCTACTTCTTAAAAACTGATTCACTAAAAGAAATTAAGCCCCTTTATGCAGGGGTTTTTTCTATTGGCAATATTTTCATAGATAACTTTTTAGAAAAGCTTACTACTCTTTTAATAGATAAATTCTTTTTTAAATTAATGGATAAAATATTTCTTTTTATGGATTTTTATTTAGTTTATACAGCCCACCCTTTGAAGCCAGACCCAAAAGCAAAGAGTAAAGATAACACTAATTATAAGCTGTTAAAAGAGTTTAAAGAGCAGTCTGTTTTACTTAAAGAAAGGATACTAGAAAGGAAACTTACTGAAAGAGAAAAAGAACTGATTATTGGTAATAAAAAAGAAGAAAGAATGAGTCAAGAAGATATTGATAAAAATATTCAAGAAATTAAACAAAAAATAATGTTTGACAAAAATCAAAATATGCAAAAGAAATAGAATATAAAAACTAGGTAGGGGATACCTTAGTTTAATGTCATTTAATATTGGTTCAGTTTCAGCGGATATAACCGCAGATAATAGCAAATTCATAAAAGCCTTTGACCAAAGTGGGAAGGCTGTGGGTAATTTGGATAAAGGTCTTGATAACTCACAGAAAGCTCAAAAGAAGTTTAGTGCTAGCCTTACTAGAATTAGCGATTTTGTAATTGGTGGTTTGTTAGTTAAAGCGGTTTCTACTGCTACAACTGCCGTAACTAATTTTGCCAAGGAAACCTTGTTAAGCGGATTGGATTATAAGAAAATGACGGACACAATCCAAGCGGCCGGCAAAGTCTCGGATGATGTAATGAAAAGGCTTAAAAAATCCACCTTAGATATTGGAGAGCAAACTACATTTTCAGCTGGAGAAGTTGCTGCCGCTTACAGGATGTGGCAGAAAAACGGTAGAGACCTTGAAGAAGGTTTGAACGGTGGGATTGAAGCCGCCTTAAAGTTTGCACAAATAACAGGTAGTGATTTAAGTCAAAGTGTGGATTTTGCCACCGATATAATGGCTATTTATGGCGATAGGATAGATAAAAACACCGATTTAACAAAGCTTCTTGTTGGCACCACAGAAGCGTCAAAGCACAGTGGCTCAGAGCTGGCTGGGGTTTTTAGAAGAACGGCTGTTGCTGCTGAAAATTTTGCCGACCCTATAGAAAATTTAGGAGGTTTGATTGCCATAACCGATCAAAATTTTGACTCAGCAGAAGAACAAGGAGTTGCCCTTTCAGGGATGTTGGAAAGATTTAGGACAAGTGTAGCACAGGACGAGCTTGGCAAGCTTGGTATTGCAACCAGAGACTCTAATGGAGATATGAGGTCTTATATGGATATAATAGGAGATTTGGACGGAGAGATTGCTAAGCTCGGTGGGATTAAAAGCCAAGCGGCTCAAGATTTACTAAAAACTTTATTTCCAGACAAAAAAGAAAGAAAAGGTGCAGAAGCTACTTTAAAAAACCTTGGCAATTTCCAAGAAAAAATGCAAGAGATCGCAGATACCCCAGTTGATGAATTGCTTAAAAAGACAATGGGGCCTTTAGAAAGACTTCAAAGTATTTTTAACACACTTCAAATTAGATTCACACAATTAGAAGTGAATGGCAGACCTTTGATTGATTTAATATCTGATTTTATAATGAAAGCAGGAGATTTGGTCATTCAATTGGCAGATAATGTCTTGCCGATTATGAAGGAGGTTATTGAGTTTTTGATAAATAATAAAGACTTAGTTATTGCCGCACTGGTTGGGATTGGTGGTGCTATTTTAATATCTGTTGTCCCCGCGATTGTAGGTATGGTAGCAGCTGCCGCACCTGCGATACTACTATTTGGTGCGATAGCTGGTGCGATAGGTTTATTGTATTTAGCGATTAAATGGATGTGGGAAAATGATTTTATGGGGATTCAAGGTGTGGTTGGTGGAATTGTTGAAAAAGCTAAAGAATTATGGGGGGTTTTAATGGAAAATTTAGTTCCAGCTTTAAAAGAGGTGTGGGAGTTAATAAAAGAATTATGGGGAGTTATAATGGATAAGTTAGTTCCAATGTTAGAAGGTTGGTTGACGGTAATGGTGCAACTGTGGGATAACTTTGTATCAGACATAAGTCCAGCCCTTAGAGAGTTTCAAGACGAACTACAAAGGCTTTGGGATGTTATAGCCCCAATTTTAATACCAATACTCAAAGATTTAAAAGAAGTATTGATAGATACTTTAGAACAAGTAATAGAGAATAGGATTAAGCCAGTATTAGCATTTTTACAAAAAGCTTTTGAGTTTATTTTGCCTCATGCCGTTAAATTTTTTAACGGTGCCTTAAAAGGTGCGAAACAAATGATAGGGACTTTAGCAGATTGGGTTAGCCAAAAAAGTGAACACATCCAAAGCCTTTTTAAAAATATGTTCCAAATGATTGGTAATTTAATCGGTGGAGACTTCAAAGCCGCTTGGGAAAATATGAAGAATATAATGAAAAGTATCGGGGATTTAGATTTGTTTAGTCTTGGTAAGCAATTAATGCAAGGATTTCTTAATGGAATTAAAAGTATGGGGGGTGCTGTAATGGATGCGGCGAAAGGAATTGCCGACAGTGCCAAAAATGCGATTACTTCCGCTTTAAACATCAACTCCCCTTCAAGGTTTGGTATTTGGGTAGGTCAAATGACTGGGGACGGTTTGATTGGTGGATTGAACCAAAGTGAGTCAGGTGTAGAAAAAGCCAGTGAAGGCTTGACAGATAGCTTAAAATCAGGAATTATGCAAGAGGCGATAGCAACCCCTACAAACAATATGCAGACTATAAATCAAAGCAGTAATTCTACTAACAACAATACAAATAACTTTAATATTTCTGGTAGTCAAAATCCAATGAATATAGCTCAAATTATTGACCAAAGGATCGCTCAATCAAATAGAAATAGTCGTTTAAATTCAAATCAAGCTTATGCTTAATAATTTATATACAAAAAACTTTCAATCTAATATTTCAAAATCACTATTAAATACTAATTACAGCATTTATATTTATAATGATTATTTAATTCAGAATAATGAAATTGTAGTAAATAACAAACCTGATTTGTCTGCGGTCAAACAAGTGGATACTGAAACCTTAGCACAGGCGAGGGGTGGAATCATAACCAATGAGACTTTAAACGAAAAGACAATCAATTTAGAAATGACACTCCAACCAGCTGGTAAAACCGAAGATTTAGTCTTAGAGCAAAGAGAAATTAAAAGGATAGAGGATAAAGTTAAAAAGATTTTTGATGAAAATGGAAGTTTAGCAATTATGAATTGTGGAGAAATGAAAGAGGTCTGGAGTGCGGAGGTTGCCAGTTCTGGGACGATTGTGGGTGGAGGTGCCATAACAGACCTTAGGGTTGACGACAGCTGTGGTTTTCAGCTTTCTAATACAAACTTTACTGGAGAAATTGACACCACAGAATCAAACACCCTAACCATTACTTCTATTAGTAATTGTGAAATGGATTTGAGTGATGTTTTTGATGTAGAAAATTATAAAAACAGACCAGTAATAGGGATGTGGATTTTTGTGTCTGAGGCTGAAATCTTTACTGGATTAAACTCAATTAAATTATATCTAGGTAGTAGTCAAAGTGATTTTGTGGCTTGGGATACAAGCCAAATGCAAGGGTCTCTAACCAATTACTTGGGTCAACCAATTAAAGCTGGTTGGAATTTTGTAACCTTACCAATTTCAAGTAAGGTGGGGGGAAATTTTGTGCCACTTTTTGGCACAGTTGGGAACCCTGATTTTACAAAGATTGGTAAGTTTTTATTTGTGGAGGTGGGAGTTTCCAGCAGTCAATCTACAACTAGAAAAATAAGCATAAACAGCTTAGTATCTTACAATACAAACGAATTAAGGGCGATTGATTGTGTGGTTGAAAATATCCCTACGATGGATAGATTTAGGCTCGCAGAAGGTTTGGTAGTTCCTTATAATGTAGATTTAATAAATGCTTCTACTAAAGTATATAGCCCTTATACTACTTCAATTTTGGAATTGTCAACTGGGGATCCTTTTACTGGTTTTAGTTTTATCCTGGACGGTAATGGCGAGCAATTTCCAATTGTAAATATTGCACCTACAAGTTTTGTAAATAGTATAAATTTAGGATTCACTAACGGTTCTTTTTTGACTCTAAGAAAATCTTTTAGTGATTTAACTTTAAACTTTGCTAGTAATGATATTTTAGAATTGGATTTTTTCAATCAAACTTTTAAAGTAAATAATCAAAATGCTGAATGGCAAGGTTCATTTCCAGTTTTAAAAGACGGAGACAATAAAGGCTTTATTAAGCTAAATTATACAGTTGGGGGGGTTGATGTCAATTTTGACTTTGAGACATCTGCCAGCCCTTTTGACCAGGAAGCCAGCCCTAATAATGGATACCGCAATGATTTAAATTTTGAGATAGAATTTACACCTGATATTGATTACTTTTTTAATTCTGCGGAGTTGGATGTTCAAACTTCAGGAACCTTTTCAACTGGTCAAAATTTACGAATACTGGATGAAAATAACAATGTAATTTACTCTAATAATGAAAGCCAAGACTTAAATTTATTTGAGAATATAAATCAACCTGTTTATTTAGATAAAGACAAAGTTTATACTTTTAAATATTCTAAAACTGTATTTAATACGGTAAATAGACAAGGATTGCCTCCAATTTGTGGGGTGGTCTTTGGTGCCACCAAGCCAACGATTGAAGTTCAAACAAAAGCCATAACAGACCTTAAATTTAACTTTGTCAGTGGTAGTTTTACTGCTTATACTGACACGGTTTTTAATGCTGGATTAAATGCTTGTGTGCCTTCAACCCTTTCCACTAATTTAACAAACAGCCCTTATTTGAAGCTTAATTTGACTAGAACCTTTGAATCTGAATTTTTTACTGATACTGAATTTGATACTTTAACGAGTCCTGTTTTAACTGATAATAGTCTTTATTTAAAAAGTAATGATTTAGATATTGTATATAAAGGTAATTTGACTTTTAACTCTGGAAGCCCTGAAAAGATTAGAAGATTTGAGTTTAGATATAAATTAGAAGACGGTGCGAATTTAACTGGGATTGTAAATGCTGGTGTGATAAATGCCATTGGTCAAATTACCATAAACAAAACTGTCCCTGAAAATTACACCATAAGTTATGATAGCCACTCTTTAAATGTTGCCACCAACGAATTGACTATAAATGCCACTATTAGCGGTGAGGTTGTGTTAAACGACAGCGGGGATTTAGATTATACCTTTACAACTAAAAACACTAGCGGTATTAATAAACTGTTCGCAATAAGTGGAGACCCTACATTGATAGTTGCTGATAGTCAAATAATTAAAAGAGAGAATATAGGGAATTTAACTAATAAACTTTTGCATTTTAGATATCCAGCGGTAGTTTTTAAAGAAAACCCCCAAGGTGGTTATTATATAGCAGATAAAGAAAAGGTTTGCAGTTATGATAAGGCATATAATTTCAAGTGGGGGTATATAGATACCGCAGACGGAGATATAGTTGATTTAGCTGTTTATCCAGACGGAAAAGTAGTAATATGTAAAGAGTGGGATCAAGGGGGAGCTAACGGTACTAGTGCAATAATTCAAAGGGTCTTAAATCCTGATGGAACTGAAAATGCAACTTATAATACCTTGCCGATAATTTTTGCCAACGGTGTTAATAGTGGCTCACTTTTTAACTATTTTGAGGGGGTTGAGATCATTAATAATCGTTTTACTACGATTAGGAATTTTAATAATTCAAACTGGGAAGTATATTATTATGAGCCAGATTATACTAGTTTAAGAAAGATAATCAGGAGGAGAGGTTTGGCAGTAGAAAACAACTCTTTTTATAGTTTGTTTGATGATAATAGTGTTACCCCAGATTACAGAATAAGAAAATATGATATGCCAGCCACTGGAGAGGCTACTCAAGACCTCTTTTTTTTCCCAAATACCCAAATCAAAAATAAAAGCTTACTGATTGACGATGGCTTTATTTATGGGGTTGACACATCAACTAATTTACTTAAAAAAATAAACCTAGCTGATGATACTGCGATAACCACTGTTAATTATGGTGGCAATTTTAGAGAGATTTTAGGATTTAGTGGAAACAAGGTTTATGTCCAAAGGGAGGCTTTTTCCTTTTCTAACAGAATTGACGAATTTAACAAAGCAGATTTAACTTTTAGCCAAAGTTTTCAATTCTCAAGCGGAACAAATGCTGATGACATCCTTATAAACAGAAATCTTTTAGCGATTTCAAGAACTTTAGACACTAAAAATAAAGGCTTAGAAATTTTAAACCCCACTCAAAACCAGCTTTACGAAGTTAATGAAAACGGTTTTAATAACCAATTAGTGATTAGGGCGATGAGTGAAGCGGAAGCTCTTATATCTGGTTCTAACTTTAGGTTTAGAAATTCTTATCCAAACCCTGATTTGTCAAATCCAAATAAATTTTATGCTTTTTCTATTTCAGCTTTAAACGAAAACTACCCTGCTAAAAGATACAACAATGACTGGACGGTTGATAATAGTTTTAGTTGTCCTAATAGCAACACTATAATTGGAGATTACAACGGCGATGTGTGGACTTTCAGAAGCGGAGAGTTAGAGCGGAGAGACAACAGCGGTAATTTAAAAAACTGGTATTCAAGACTAGGGGTTAATTATAGCAGTGTGTCGTTTAGTAGTTTTGGTAATCTTGCTATACTACCTCTAACAAACGGTAATATTGCTGTTCTAGGTCTCACAGGCACAGATTACAATAGAGGGGGAATTACTACAGCAATACCTTCCGCCTCTTTCTTAATATTAAGAGCAAACGATACCTTAGAAAACAATGCTGAGATAATCTTTAGCGAAGCCTCTAGTGCTATCAGAAAAATAAAAGAACATAATAATAGAATAATTACTGCAAACAAAGTATATGATTTAGCTGGGGTAGAGCAATTTGTTTTGACTGCTGGGGTAGGTAACGGCTTAGCAATGGACTTTGATATTTTACCCAATGGAAATATTATTTTTATTTCTAATAATGGAAATATTTACGAAAAGACAATTACAGGAACTTTAGTTAATACTTTGACTTTTGACCCCGTTTTTACATTTTCTAGTGGGTCTATTGAACCTAGAATTATGGTAGCCGATAATAAAATTTTAATCTGTGCTAACCAAAACACCCCACCAGAAAGAACCTACGACGGAACTACTTTTATCCAAAACTTAACTTTAAATTTAGACTATACAGTGGATGATGTCCAATTTTTAAGAAGGAGTGGTAACGGTCACCTTGGATTTGCCAACTTAGAAACTTCAGACTTCGTTTGGTTCACAGATTCCATAATACCAAAAAAAGCACAGACTACTACTGATGTTGTCAACTACACCAGACTAGTCACTGGAGACATCGCCGAGGATGTCGGAACCAATTCAAGTATTAGCATAAGACAAACCCCTAACTTTATTTAATATGGCTAAATCACTTTTAAAATTCAGTTTTTATAATAAGGATGGCGACTTTATTGACTCATACACAAAATGGGCTGGGGTTGGTTTTTCTAGTGAAATAAACAATGCCGATACTACTTGTAATATTTCAGTAAGTGAGAGGGCTTTTACAGATTCTAGTATTTTGAATTTAACAAATAGGATAAAAATTACAGCCACCAATTCTAACCACCCTAATGGGGTTGATTTGTATTCTGGAGAGGTAGTAGGGAACGATAGGGAAACTTCAAGCGGTGAGGTTAATTATACCTTAGTTTTGGCTGGTGCTGGTTTAGATTTTAACAGTGAAATATTTGTGGATAATGATAATTTAAATGTAAATAGCTTTACTAGGACAGATATAAGTATTGGGAATGCTTTAAGAAAAGTGATTGATTTTTACAATGCTAATGTTAATACTAATATTTATTATACAAACGACAGTATCCCTTTGGCTAATGAATTAAATAATTTAGTAAGTTTTGAAATCAAAGGATCTACTTATTTTGAATGTTTTAAGGAGATTGTAGAAATGTTGCCTTTTAATTATTTTTGGAAAATAGAAAATGATGGGCTGGCAAGGGTTGGCACTTTAGAAAATCAAGAACCTAATTATTTGATAAATCCTACCAGCATAATAAGTAAAAAAGAAAGTGTAAATATAGCTGATATGGTGAACAGCTGGCTGGGATATAATGGAGATACTTTAACTGGCACCGCAGAAGATATTGCCTCAATAAATGCCTTTGGGAAAAGACAAAAAACATACCTAAATAGAAAAATTAGAAGTCAAGTAGTTTTGGATAATAGATTACAAAGAAAATTAGAATTAAGTAAGAACTTAGAGGCTAGCTTAGATTTAACTCTAGGAAGCTCTGTTTTTGATAAATTAAGGGGGGTAGATATTGAAAAGTTTAAGGTTGGGGAAACTTTTAAAATTCAAGGCGAAGGATTGATTAGAGTAATCACAAAAATTAGTTATGATATTAATAAGATTACTTTAACTACCAATGATATAAGGAACACAATGAACCGACAACTCCAAGATGTAGAAAATAGAACCGGAGAATTAGAAAAAGAGAATTTTCCTAGCAGTTTTTAGCTTCTTGACAAAAAACCTAAAATAAAACTTTAATAAATTATTATGTTTAATACAAACAACACCATAGATAGAATTACTGCAGTCTGGGGAGACCCTAAATTTTCATCTTATGAAAAAAAGTTAGCAAATCTAATTTCCTCTAATACTTTGAAGCTTAAATTCACAAATTTAACACCAGAGAGAACCTACCAGTGGGTAATAAAACCACAAGCCAAATTACCAAATACAAGTGCGGTTTCAGCTGATAATTTTGTAGTTTCGCCAGCTACAACAGAGGTTGATATTGATATAGTTCTGGCAGAAGATTTTTTTACAGCTGGATCTAATTACTTTTTTGGATTGAGAGAAGCTGGTGGATTTAATGATGAAGGGATACAGTTTAGTTTTGAAATTGCCCAGAATGTTGTTTTAGCTACTGGCTTTACAGTAATGACAAACCTAGTAGGTGGAGATTCTACTACTTCAGGAATTGCTTTTGACAAAACTACTAATAAATTTGTTGACCAGAAGTCTTTTGAAAATGATATTCCTTTAATTCTTAATTATGTAAATGGTAAAATTGACGGTGCTAATTTAGATTCAAACACAACTTTTACAACTCTAAAAGGCAGGGTATCCACCGCAGAAGGAAACATTACAACTTTACAAACCGATAAAAGAAACATTTCAGATTCTTACTCCAGGACTGAAATTGACACTAAGGACAGTAATGTTTTAACAAGTGCGAATAATTACACCAACCAAGAAGTTGGCAGTTTAGCTACTGCTACTCAAACCGCTTTGGACGGAAAAGAAAACACAATCATAGCAGGAACAATATCACAATACTACAGAGGGGATAAAACTTTTCAAACTTTGAACACTCTAGCCGTCCCAGAAAATACAAATTTATATTTCACACAAGCAAGGGTCAGAAGCACCCCTTTGACTGGATTTACAGCGACTAATAACTCAATTACATCCACAGATACAGTTTTACAGGCTTTTGGAAAGGCACAGGGTCAGATTAATGTAAAATTTAACAGAGCGGGTGGAGAAATAACAGACCAAACCTATTTAAGAAAAGCAGTCCCAAATGCTAATTTCCCAGCTTTAGTTTTAGCGAATAGAGTTGGTGGGGGGGATGCTGCAAATGCTAGCACTTCAATTACTAACCTTATCACAGACCCTGTCTTTCCTTACACATTAGATACCAATTCATTAGGTTCAAACTTTTTAACCAGAAGGGTCTCAGGAACTTTATGCGAGCTTATTTTTCAAATTAATAATGCAGGCTTAGCTTGGGTGGATTCTTTAAGAGTTAGGCTTGGAGAAACTACTGTTTATGGGAATTTAGTTTTGGATGGGGGGACTTTGGCAGGTGGTAGTATCACAAATAATACCATAACCAACCCAAAATTGGCACAAATGCCAGCGAACACTCTAAAAGGTAATAATACTGGCGATACTGCAAACCCTAGCGATTTAACAACTGCACAAACCAGAACACTTTTAGGAACTGTAAATATTGATGGAAACCAAAACATAGCAGGGGTCAAAACTTTTACAAGCCCTGTAGGTGTAGCAAATCCTGAAGATGATGGCGATGCTGTAAATAGAATTACAATGGAGAATGCAGACAATGAAGTTATCAATGCACTCCCAAACGGCAGCCTGTTAAGAAGTTATAGAAATAGATCTATAGCTTTATCTGGAAACCCAGACGAATTTCAAAAAATAAACTTACAAGATAGTCTAAATACTTTTTCAAGACTGAAAGAACCTCAACCAGCATACTATTTAAATGCAGAAAGTGCTGTCTTGTCTGGGGTGACATCAAATTTTGTAGCGAGTGGAAGTTCTAATATAAATGGGACTTTTGCGGGAGATGCTCCTGATATAAATAAGCTTACTACTACTACAAACGGAATCTTAGGGTTTACAAATACTCATGCAACCCAGGGAAATGGTTTTAATCGTTCTAACTTCAACCCAAACAATTTTAATGAAAGATTCACAGTTTCTGCCTGGCTTTATTTTGATAGTTCTATTGCGGTTCAAAGATTTGTAGCCTACAATACTTCTTCCCAAGCGAGGTTTGAAATTTTGTCTGCTGGATCTGAAATTAGGGCTAGAGCTATGAGCAGTGGTGCTGTTTTTATTGGCAGGGCTGCTTCTGCTTATTTATCAAATGCCAATATTTATAAAATAACTATGGTTTATGAAAAAGATACTGATACGGCTAGTGATGTTAAAATTTATGGTAACGGTTTGCAGATAGATACTACTAATAATAATGCTGGGGCTTTTACTGGAGTTCCTGCTACTTCAACTGATAATATTGAAATAGGGTCTTATCTCTCTGGTGCAAACGCTACTCCTTCAACTATTTTTGAAGTTGAGATGATCCCAGGTGTCGCTAGAAGTGCTGGGGACGAGCTAAATATTTACAACAGTCAAAAAAGTAAGTATGGATTATAAACTCTAAAAAAATAATATGACTTATAAAAAATTACAATGGATACAAGAAGGAGAAATCCAAATCACAAGTGGTTTTCAAGCACCACAAACTACAAATGGAAAACCACAAGCCCAAGACTTCCAATCTAAGCCACTATTTGCACCTGAGAGGTGTAGAGTTATGAAAAAGACAATTAACAGGTCAAATCCGTATGCTAGCTGGGCGAATATACAAATCCTAGACACGGTCGGAACGGTATATTTCCAAATCGTTCATTTTGAAGTTGAAAAACCAGAAGGTTATGTTTATCAAAAAGGCGAAGCGATAACCGGTAAAGATACTTCCGGCAATAACCATTTCCACATTACTTTAAATATTAATAATGTTTGGAGAAAGATTTTAGAATTTACTAAGCAAGATAGAAATATTAAAATTGTTTATAATCGTTGGATAGGTGCTGGCGGTTGGTCAACTTTTGACTTTGAAAAGTGGTCTTTTTATGATAGCAAAGGAGACAAAGCAATCCAGTTTAGAGATCCTACCCCTACCCCACCACCAGCACCAAAACCTCAAAGGACTTACACGGTTAAAAGTGGGGATTTTTTAAATAAAATCGCTAAAGAACAACTTGGAAATTCAAGTAGATATTTAGAAATTTACAATTTAAATAAAGATATTAT
>JBOFEZ010000055.1:0-4108 GCA_051648365.1 Fusobacteriaceae bacterium | reverse complement strand
TCTACTGCATCGTCAAATCTGAAGGTTCTATATTCAACTAACTGGTTGGATATGAATCCCTCTTTCCCATTAGGAAGTTCAATCTTATACCATTCAGTTCCCTGAAAACTCACTTTTTCTAGAGCTCTAAATCTCTCTGTAAATTTTCTTTTTTCAATTATTGCTGAATTTACGCTTGGCATCTCACGAACATTTGCTGTTTCAGTTTTTACCAGCACATAGTTAAGGGATCTAGGATGTCTTTCATATTTGGATATAAATTTAACATTATCTGGAACTGTATGTGTATAGACCTGCAAAATTTCATAATCTATCTTTTTGATTTCCTGCTTCTCAACCTTGAGCTGGGCAACTTTTTCCTCAGTTCTATTTTCTATTGTCGAGCATCCAGTAAGATACATCAAAAAAATCGACAGTATAATTGCTTTTTTCATCGATATCCACTCCTTAAATTTTTTCTAATTCCAGATTTTTAATTATTCACCTTTAAATTTATACTGGTTGCTTTTTTTATTTCCTTTTATTCCTATCAGATTTTATCTTTTTAATACAGTATAAAATTATTATTTTATACTGTATAATTGAATATAGAGCAATTTAGGAGATGAGTTTATGCTTAAAAAAATTTCAATTTTATCTTTCATGATTATTTTCTTAATTTATCAAACAGTATTGGGAGAAGAACGATATTTCACAGGTAAAGTCATATCTCTAGAGTCTATAACTTATCCCGAACCTGGAGAAGATGAAGAGATGATAAAAGAGATAAAAAATTTCAAAATAAAATTTTCAGAGAATAAAGAACGTCTTGTGGGTCACCCGGTATTTTATGAAGATGCCAATAATATAGATATAGACGTGGGAGATTCTGTGGTTCTTTTAGAATCCGACTCTGAAAATGAATCGGGAAATATTTATATTGCAGATAGGGATAAGAGAAGTTGGATGGTGGGGCTAGTTTCTATTTTTCTACTTCTTACTCTTTTTATAGCAAAGTTCAAGGGAGTTAAAGCACTTTTTGCTCTCCTGACCACTGGATTCCTGCTGATAAAATTTCTTATTCCAGGGATAATCATGGGATATTCTCCCATAATTTTATCCACGGGACTTGCATTTTTTTCATCGGTCTTAACTATTTTTCTTATGTCAGGATTTTCTCCAAAGGGATATTCGGCACTTCTGGGATGTCTTACTGGAGTTTTTTCTGCCGGACTTCTCTCTCTTCTGTTTTCTAACCTCATGGGGCTGACTGGTTTTTCCACGATAGAGGTCATAAATATGTCAGGATATCTTTCAGGAATTAGAGTAAAAGAGATAATTTCGGCCGGAATAATTTTGGGGAGCATGGGAGCTGTTATGGATGTGGCTATGTCCATTGCTTCCGCTCTAAGTGAGCTGAAGTATCGAGACAAGGAGCTGACTTCAGGTGAGATGTTTATATCAGGTATGAATATAGGCTCAGATATTATAGGAACTATGGTCAATACTCTTATATTGGCATACCTTGGAAGCTCACTTATCTCCATGATACTTATAGCCCTTCAAGGGAATGAGTATCCTCTTATCAGATTACTGAATTTTGAGTTTATAGCCGTGGAGATATTGAGATCTCTCTGTGGAAGTATCGGAATTTTAGTTGCTGTTCCTGCTACCTCATATTTCTCAAAACTTTTTCACAGCAAATCTGAATAAAAAAAACAAAGAAAGTCTGGAACTTACTCCAGACTTTTCTGCTTTTTATGAAAAATATTTTTGTGCCCAACTTTCAAGTCCATCCAAAACCACGACCAAGTCCTTTCCCTTTTCCGAAAGACTATACTCTACCCTAGGAGGTACCTCAGGATAAACTTTCCTTATAACCAGTCCGTCATTCTCTAGAGATTTTAGCTGTTCATTGAGCATCTTCTGAGTTACACCCTTGGTTTTTCTCTGAAGCTCCAGGAATCTCACAGGCTCTCCCTTGAGATGACACAATATAACCGCCTTCCATTTCCCTCTTATGAACTCTACTCCTAGATCCAGAAGACATACAAACTGCTTATCCTTATACTCTACCATTTCTCACCTCTTTAATTTTCTATTCTTCCTCATATCTGTCAAAAGTAATTTTTTCATTTTGAAAACGATCCAAGAATCTATTTTCTTCCTCTGTATAACCAAAAGTCACAACTGAGAAGGGAACTATATGCTGAGGCAACTGAAAATATTCCTTCAGCCTTTGGCATCTTTCTGGTTCAGGATAAAATCCCAACCAGACTCCTCCCATTCCTTCCTCTACTATCTGAAGTAGCATGTTCTGAGTGGCTGCTGAAAGATCCTGAGCCCACCAGAGGTTGTCCTTTTCGACTTTTTTCATATTTCCCAATACGACTATCGAAACCTTTCCCTTAGAAGCTGGAAGAGCATGGGGGCTCATCTTAGAAATTGCTTCCATCTTTTCACGGTCTTCTACCACTATAAATTCCCATGGCTGAAAATTGTGTGCAGAAGGTGCCTGCATCCCAGCTCTCAGTATTCTCTCTATCTTTTCACACTGAACTTCCTTATCAGTAAAATTCCTTATACTTCTTCTATTAAATATTGAACTCATTTTTCCTCCTAATAAAAAAAATTTATAAATTTCTACCCTTTTATTTTACCTTACATTAAAAATCCCATCAAGTAGGCACTTTTTCGTAAGATTTGGAATCCAAAAAAATTTTAAAAACATTTTAGAGAATTTTTACATCTATTAGGAGGAAAAATGAAAACGACAAAACCAAAAATACCTAAGGCGCTTCTTGCCTTAACACTTAGCTCTTTTGCAATAGGGGTAACAGAGTTTATTCCACTAGGACTTCTTTCAGAGATGTCCCAGTTCTTTAATGTATCACTGAGTTCCATGGGAATGGTGGTATCCATGTATGCCATAGGAGTAGCTATCGGAGCTCCTATTCTTACTCCTAAAAATTTGGTTGCAGGTGAGAGAGGAAGCATAACTGAACAGCTGGCTGTACTGAAAGAACCTGAAGTTTTAAAATCTGTTTCTGGATTCCATTCCCATACAATAAGCATCCTACTTCTTATCTATGGTGTGGCTGTTGCCATTGGAAACATTTACGGTGGAAAAATCTCTGACAAACTTGGAGCCATGAACTCACTAAAATTACTGTTTTTCATACAAGTTATAGCTTTCGGACTTTTCTACTTTACCTCTCAGTCCCCTATTTTGGCTGTAATAAATGTATTCGTTCTAGGTCTGCTGGACTTCGCTATTGTTCCACCTCTTCAGATGAATGTAGTTCAAGTTGCAGAAGAGGTAGCTCCAAAAGCAATCGACTCAGCTTCAGGACTTAACATAGCGGCCTTTAACCTTGGAATAGCCGGGGCTTCAACTATAGGAGGTATGGTTGTTTCAAGAATGGGAGTTATCCACACACCTTGGGTTGCTGCTGCAATTCTTTCCATTGCACTGCTTATGTCGGTCTATGAGGTTGCCAAAGCTAAGAAACTTGCCCTGGTTTGTGCCAAAGTTTAAAATAAAAACTCCAGAGAATCCCATAGACCCTCTGGAGTTTTTTCTCCAGCTATTTTCCCAAATACAGTTATATCAGTTACAGCATTTCCACCGATTCTGTTACCTCCGTGTACTCCTCCTGTAATCTCTCCTGCTGCATATAGCCCAGGAATAGCTTTACCGTCTTTATTTAAAACCTCTGTAGATTCATTGATACGAACTCCTCCCATAGTATGGTGAACTGCAGGAGAAACTTCTATTGCATAGAAAGGTGCTTTAACTATCTCTCTTGGAAGTCCTTTTTTAGCAAAATCCTTGTCCTCTCCATTTTTTACAAAACCGTTGATTGCTGATAGGTTTTCTCTAGTCCCCTGATCAAATATTAGGAAAGCTGATTTTCCAGTTTGAGCCAACTCAGCCTTAGAAACAACATCTCTTGTTTCCAGCTCATTGATAAATCTTTTCCCCTCTCTGTTTACCAGAATAGCTCCCTCTCCTCTAACGCTTTCAGTAATCATATCTGAAGCATTATGAACAACTGTAGGGTGTGTCTGAATCTGGTTCATATCTACAAGATCTCCTCCAGCTTCCTGAACAAGTTTTATTCCCTCT
>JBOFEZ010000054.1:0-36494 GCA_051648365.1 Fusobacteriaceae bacterium | reverse complement strand
GGTAAAATTTTCCCAGTTGAATAATCACATTTCTCTTGTGATTCAGGAGTGTCCAAATGAACAAGAAAAGTATTCTGCATACTTTTTGCTAAATGGTATTCACACTGATATCACTTTTATAGAAAATGACTATGCTTTTCGAGATGGAAAATTTTACAAGCTGGATATAAACAACCCTTCCCTTTATGACCTGGAAAGTTTTGTAACCACTTTCAAACAGGGAGGACTAGAGCACTATCTTACTATTTTCAACTGTTCCTTTGAAAATATCGAGGTCAACTGTCTGGATTATACGGTTGAGATTGGAGAGCGAAGAAAAGTAACCCCTCAGCTGGTTATTGAAAAAATTTCTCTGGACCGTAGTCTATATCTTAAAATACTGGTTTCAGCATCTAATATGGATTACAGATTTCTACGTGAACACAATGTGAATAGTGTCACTGTGGTAAATCCTATGGAAAAGAAAATTATTGTTTCCCAGCTGGATACTGGAAACCTCGAAACTATTGTAACTGACCTTACAAAGGCTCTTACCAAATACAAAAAAAATGTAAAAATCAAAAACTCCTATTATCTGGACGAGGATAACCTACTTATTATTCAGGAAAATCTAGCCAAGGAATTTATAGGTAAAGAACTTCTTAATTTGGCCAATCGTTACAAAGTTATAGGTACAGAAAAGCTGAAAAGCTACAATATCCGTGCTGTTAAACCGAAGATTGTGGGAAGTTTCAAGCACTCTATAGATTTTCTGGAGGGAGAAGTAGATATTGAGATAGAAGGAGAAAAATTTTCTATCAAGGATATACTGAACACATACAAAACAGATTCATACGTGGTACTAAGTGACGGAACCAATGCCCTTATCAACCACAAATATATTGAGAAACTAGAGCGTATTTTCCAGAAGGGAGACTCTGAAAAATCAGTTAAAATCTCATTCTTTGACATGCCTATTATAGAGGACCTTATAGATGAAAAAATTTATTCTGACACTTTTAAGGGAAACCGTGACTTTTTCTCTGGAATTAATAACATCTCAGATTATCAACCGAATTTCCCAGATATCAAAGCCACTCTCCGTGAGTATCAGGTTTACGGATACAAATGGCTGAGCTATCTTTTTGATAACAATTTGGGATGCTGTCTGGCTGATGACATGGGACTTGGAAAAACTCTTCAAGCCATCACCCTCCTCTCTTCTGTACACCTTGACTGCAAAGGCACAAGTCTTGTAGTTATGCCAAAGAGTTTGATCTATAACTGGGAAAACGAGATAAAAAAATTCAACCCTGCACTCCGTGCCAATATCTATTATGGACCCAACCGTGATTTAGGTATAATTCCAAAATCTGATGTTGTTATTACAACCTACGGAACTGTTAGAAATGATATTGAAAAACTACGTAATTACAATTTTAAACTTATAATTTTGGATGAATCTCAAAATATCAAAAATATCAATGCCCAAACAACTAAGGCTATTATGCTTCTGAATGCGCAAAATCGTCTCGCTCTCAGTGGTACTCCTATTGAAAACAACCTTACAGAGCTTTACTCTTTATTCAGATTCCTGAATCCTAGCATGTTTGGAACCTTAGAGGAGTTTAACCACTATTATGGCAATCCTATTCAAAAAGAAAATGATAAGGAAGCTATCCAGGAGCTACGTAAAAAAATCTATCCTTTTATTCTGAGAAGAATAAAAAAAGATGTACTGAAGGACCTTCCAGAAAAGATAGAGCAGACTGTTTATATCGAAATGAACAAAGATCACAGAAAACTTTACAACGAGAGAAGAAACTACTATTACAACATGGTCAACAGCAGCATCAAGGAGCAGGGAATCGGAAAGAGTCAGTTCTTTATATTCCAAGCTCTAAACGAACTGCGTATGCTTACCAGCTGTCCTGAGGCTAAAAATCCTGAAGTCATGTCCAGCAAACGTGAGATGCTTATCAACAATATCTCCGATGCAGTATCCAACGGGCACAAGGTTCTTGTGTTTACTAACTACATAAACTCTATCGAAAATATCTGCTTAGATTTGAAAAAGCATAATATAAAGCATCTATCTATGACAGGAGCAACAAAAAATCGTCAGGAACTGGTAGACAGATTCCAGAACGACTCCAGCTACAAGGTTTTTGTAATGACCCTAAAAACTGGAGGAGTCGGGCTTAATCTTACCTCTGCTGATACAATCTTTATCTATGACCCTTGGTGGAATAAAACCGTTGAAAATCAAGCTGTGGACAGAGCATACAGACTAGGGCAAGACCGTACGGTATTCTCATACAAGCTCATACTAAAAGACAGTATAGAGGAAAAAATTCTGAAACTTCAAGAGGTTAAAAGTGAGCTGTTGGATAATCTTATCTCAGCAGACAATACCTCTGTAAAAACCCTTTCAGAAGAGGATATTAAGTTTATCCTAGGAGGAGATTTATAAAATATGAGAAATAAACAGAGATTTAGAGAAGCTATTAATGAATTTTATACTCGTGATGCCCTCTTCAAACTTTTTAAACACTATTTTTTAGACTGGATTGCTGAAGGATATATCGGCAGTAATCTTGGACTTTTTGAAATATCTATGATAACTGAAAACAGTAACAAGCAGACTTTTATCGACCTCATAGAGCAGATGTTCCGTCGGGATAATTTCCTTACACTTTATGAGACTCTTCCTGAAGAGGTAAAAAAAATCATGAACCACTTAGCATGGAAAGGTAAATTCCCTACAAAGGGAAACCGTGATCTTTATTTTAAGAGAGAGAATTCCTATGACCTCAATAAAGATTTAAAACCTGAGTTTTGTTTTTTTCATGCTGAAAAAGACTGCCGTAAGGAGGAGCACCTTACTATGAATCACGATATTCTACGTGAACTTCGTAAGCTTCTTCCACAAAAACCTGAAGAGTGCCTTATTCAGCCTGCAAAAGAGCTCGATGCACACTTTATTTCTAACGATGAAAAACTTTTTATGGAAAATATTAAGATGTTCTATGATTTTCATAAACAGGGAGGAGTCGTTCTTTCTAACAGTGGAAAAATTCTAAAAGAATCCAAAATCAGTATGAAAAAATACTGCAACATAAGTGAGTACTATGAAAATACAAAGGATCTTCAGCATCTGAAAACCGAAACAATAGGACTTTTCTTTCACCTGGTGGATGAAGATTTTATTTCAAGCGAAAATTTTCAGACTTCTAATATCAAAGATCTTATTCTTAATTTTATGAGCGGAAAGGTCGTAAAAAAAGAGAAGTTCCATTACAGTTTCCTTTATATGAATTACCTCAAGGGGCTAAAAAATATCTGGAATTCTGAAGAACGTCTGGGACAAGCTCTTGCTACCCTGCATCAGGTTATAAAGGAGTTTCCTGTGACTGCCATATATGACCCGGTAATCAGTATAGAGAACATAGTCAAGTCAATTATCTACCGTGATCTTTTTATAGAGCTTATCGACCTGAAAGACGCCTATGACTATATCTATATAAATGAAGCCAACTATGAGCGGACAAAAATAACTGGTTATGATAAATATCTGGATTACGTAATTGTACCTTTTATAAAATCTGTATTTTTCCTTCTGGGAGCCCTGGGAGCTGTGGAAGTTTATTATGATTGCCCGTCTATGAATAACTCTCTCTACCTTAAAAATGGTCATCTGAGTAAATTTGACGGATTGAAATATATAAAAATTACCGAGCTAGGGAAATATATCTTTGGATTTACAGATTCCTACCAGTTCAAAGAATTAAAGGATGAGGGAGAGGTATATCTGGACGATGACAGGCTTATCGTTACTATTATAGGAGAATCTCCTGCCAAAGCTATGTTCTTTGAGAAAATCTCTCAAAAAATAGCACCTAACAAGTTCAAGATAACTCGTGAAACTTTCCTACGTGATATCTCCACAAGGGAGGATTTGGAAAACAGAATAGCTACCTTCCGTGAAAAAATTAACGGTGATACTTTCAGCAACTGGACACACTTTTTCAACGAACTCCTCGAAAAAAGTCAGGCTGTAAATATGGTTTCTGAGTATACGGTACTTAAACTTAAAAACGACAAGGAACTTCTAAGTTGTATTGCAAAAGATGAAAAGCTAAAATCTCTCGTATTAAAAGCAGAAGACTACCATATATTGGTTAAAAAAGATAACATGCCAAAAGTTATCCATCTTTTAAAGGAATATGGATACAATATTGAGTTACCAGCTCTCATCTAAAGAACTGCCCCTGGCAGTTCTTTTTTTATTCGTCTTGCATAGTTCGATTATATAAGCTAAAATTGGATAATTATATAAATTTTTACAGGAGGTGTTCTATGAATAAAAATTTTACCCACCTGCATCTTCACAGTGAGTACAGCCTCCTGGACGGTGTGGGAAAAATAGATCAATATCTAGATCGTTGCCTCGAACTTGGAATGCGCGCCATGGCTCTCACCGACCATGGAAATATGTTCGGAGCGGTTGAATTTTATAAAAAAGCACTAAAAAAAGGTATCAAGCCTATTATAGGTATGGAAACTTACATTGTTCAGGACAGATTTTCCAAAGAGCGAGATGAGGAAAATCTGAATAGGCGTAACTACCATTTGGTGCTCTTAGCAAAGGATGAAATAGGATACCGAAACCTTATGAAACTTTCTTCAGCAGCCTACACCGAGGGATTTTATTATCGGCCACGTATAGATAGGGAGCTTTTAAAAAAACACAGCGAAGGGCTTATCGCTCTTTCTGCTTGTATGCATGGCGAAATTGCCTATGCCATACTCCATAATGCTCCTGAAAGTGAGATAGATTCCTTGACTGAAGAATATATTTCCATCTTCGGAAGAGAAAATTTTTACCTAGAGATGCAAAGCAACGGTATAAATGAGCAGAAAATATTGAATGAGAAGCTGTTCGAACTGGCCCACAAATTCAATCTTTCTCTAGTGGTTACCAATGATGTTCACTATATCCACAAGGGCGATCATGAACTTCAAGATATAGCTATCTGTATCCAAACAGGAGCAAAGGTCTCTGATGAAAAACGGATGAAGATAGAAACTCATGAACTTTATTTTAAAAGCCGTGAACAGATGAGCGGAGTCTCCCTCTTCTTCACCCAAGAATATATCTTGGGGAAAGGAAATGAAGTTCTCCGAGTGGCTCTGGAAAAAGCCCTGGATACAACACTTGAAATAAGTGAACGTTGCAATCTAGAGATAAAATTTGGAGAGTTTAAGTTCCCTAAATATCCTCTTCCTTCGGGTTTCAATTCTATCGAGAGCTTCCTGCGAGACAGGGTTTTTCACGGCCTTTCTCTCAGATATCCCGATGGTTATCCAGAGTCCGTAACTGAGCGGGCAGAGTATGAGCTGTCTGTTATTAATCGTATGGGATATGCAGAGTACTTTATAGTTGTCTGGGACTTTATCAGATATGCTCGGGAGCAGAATATCCCCATAGGACCAGGAAGAGGATCGGCAGCAGGAAGTTTGGTTTCCTATGCTCTAAAAATAACAGATTTGGATCCCCTGGAGTACGGGCTCATCTTTGAGAGGTTCCTTAATCCCGAAAGAATCTCTATGCCGGATATAGATATAGATATTTGCCAGGAGCGTCGTCAAGAGGTTATAGCCTATGTGACAGAAAAGTATGGAAACGACCGTGTAGCTCAGATTATTACCTTCGGACGTATGAAGGCTCGTGCTGCTGTGCGAGATATAGGTAGGGTTATGGGGACTCCGCTTACAAAGGTGGACAAACTTGCGAAACTTCTGCTTCACGATTCCATAAAAGCTTCTATCGCTTCTGTGCCCGAAGTTGGAGAGATTTATAATGGGGATCCCGAAATGCAGAAAATTTTGGATTTTGCAATACAGCTCGAAAATTCTGTAAGACATGCCTCTATACATGCGGCAGGTATCGTTATTACAGAAAATCCTCTTACAGATTATGTTCCTCTCTATTCAGATTCACGTGGGGAGAGTATTTCTACTCAGTACCAGATGAAAGAACTGGAAGATCTTGGGCTTTTGAAAATGGATTTTCTGGGACTACGAAACCTAACTGTATTGGAAAGAGCTCTTCAATATGTGAAAAAAAATCATAATATCTCCATTCTTCTGAACGAAATACCTCTTAACAGCAGCAGAGTCTACCATATGCTCTCTATGGGAGATTCTTCAGGGGTATTTCAGTTGGAATCCCAGGGTATCAGAAATCTTATGAAGAAGTTAAAACCTGAGCGGTTCAATGACATAATAGCTCTTCTGGCACTCTACCGTCCGGGACCTTTGGGGTCTGGAATGGTGGATAGTTTTGTAAACTGCAAAAACGGAATAGAAAAGATAAAATACCCTGATCCCTCTTTAGAGGATGTACTCCGTGAAACCTATGGAGTTATACTCTATCAGGAGCAGGTTATGAAAATTGCTCAGATTATGGCTGACTATACACTGGGAGAAGCTGACAATCTAAGACGGGCTATGGGTAAAAAAGATTTTCAACTTATGGAAAATAACCGTCTTATGTTTACCGAACGTGCCCAGAAAAAAGGCTATTCTCAAGAGCGAGCTGAAGAGATATTTTTCCTTATAGATAAATTTGCAGGTTACGGATTTAATAAATCCCACTCTGCGGCCTATGCTCTTATCGCCTACTGGACAGCTTACTTCAAAAGTAACTATCCTGCTGAATATTATGCCGCTATTATCTCTACACAGGGTGATATTGAAAATATAGCTTTTTATATTGAAGATGCCAGAACTCATGGAATAAATCTTTTAGCTCCAGATATAAACCATCCGAGCCTTACCTTTGATGTAATAGACGGCAAAATCCGCCTTGCTATCCCGGGAGTTAAAAACATCGGGGTAGGTTTTACCGAGAAACTTATAGAGGATTGGAAAAATAATGGAGAATACACCAGCTATGAAGATTTTTCAATCCGTGGTAAAAGGTTCGGACTTTCGAAAAAAATTCTCCATTCCCTCATAGCATCTGGGGCTTTAGACTCCCTGCCAGGAAACCGAAAACAGAAAATGGAGAGTCTTGAAAAAGTTCTGGACTATGGAGAAAGGGTAAATCGTGAGGACGAGATACAACAGATGAATCTTTTTGGGGAAGCCAAAACTGTTTTTCAAAGATTTCATCTGCCAGAAATTTCAGAATTCCCAATAGATGAGATGATCGGATTAGAGAAGGAAAATCTTGGATTTTATCTCTCGGCCCATCCTTTGGACAGGTACAGAACACTTATAAACCTTCTGAAAACCCCACCTATCTCACTGTTATTAAACGAAAAAGATGTGCAGGGAATAAAAACATGTGGTATAATTAAGGGGCTTAAGAAGATAGTTACCAGGAAAGAGGGCAAAATTATGGCCACATTTTTTCTGGAAGATTTCTCAGGAAAAATTCCTGTAACCCTCTTCCCTAAAACCTATGAAGAGAGTTTTCATTTTTTAGAGGAGGGAGCTTCTGTATTTATAGAGGGCAATCTTCAAACTGACTACTTTAATAACAACGAAACTCAAAAACTTCTAGTAAGAAGTATTACCCCTCTCGATTCCCTAGATGAAAATAAGGAGCTAAGATGCTATATTCTCATCCGGGAAGAAGACAGAGATAAATTTAATAGATTAAAAATTGTTCTGCAGAACCATCCCGGAAAAAATCCTGTATCTTTTGCCATAAAAAAAGATGGCGAGAAGACAGTTAAAAATTCCAAGTTTCAAGTTTCTATATCCCCAGGATTCCTAGAGGATATAGTTGAACTTATGGGAGCCGAGCAGATAGTGATTAAATAGGAGGAGTATTACCATGAACAGTACTGTTGCATCAGCCAATGAGCTCATGAAAATTTTAGAAAAAGAAAATCTTACTGAGATTTCCTATGAGGAGGATGGAGTTAAGATTCTTCTCAAGAGAAACTATAAGTTTGAGAAAACTTCTGTTTCACCCCTAAAAGATAAGGTAGCCACGGCTCCTAAGGTGAAAAAAGATAATCTGATTGAAATTCTTTCTCATAATATAGGGATATTTTATCCTGATAAGAAAAATGACGAATCTATACTGATTCCAGGATACGATGTAAAAGAAGGAGACGAGATAGGATATATTCTCACTATGGGTGTGAAAAATCCAGTTATTTCTGACTTTACAGGGACAATCACCGAGGTTCTTGTAGAAGAAGGAGATATAGTAGACTTTACAAAACCTATCCTAAGACTGAAGAAATAACCATTTGGAGGAGATAAAATGTTTAAGAAAATTCTTATAGCAAATAGAGGGGAGATTGCTGTCAGAGTAATCAGAGCAGCTAAGGAACTGGGAATAAAAACTGTTGCGGTTTATTCCACTGCCGACAGGGAGAGTCTCCATGTTAAACTGGCTGATGAAGCCATCTGTATAGGAGGAGTTGCGAGTAGCGAATCTTACCTTAAAATTTCAAATATAATGGCCGCTGCTGAAGTTACAGGTGCTGATGCCATACATCCAGGTTACGGTTTTCTTTCTGAAAATGTTAAATTTGCTGAGATATGTCATCAACATAACATTACTTTCATAGGACCTAAATCTGAGTGTATAACAAAAATGGGAGATAAAGCTACTGCCCGTGCCACTGCTATTGAGAACAACGTTCCTCTTACAAATGGTACAGGAATAATTGCCACTCCTGAAGAAGCAATAGAGGTAATTCACGAAAAAATTGGTTACCCTGTTATGATTAAAGCCACTGCTGGTGGTGGTGGAAAAGGGATGAGAATCGCTAGAAATGATGACGAATTACGTGTTAATATGGTAGCAGCCCAAACTGAAGCCGGAGCCGCATTCGGTAATCCCGATGTATATATTGAAAAATTTGTAGAAGATCCTAGACACGTGGAGATACAGATACTGGGAGACAGTTTTGGAAATGTTATTCACCTTGGTGAGAGAGACTGCTCTATCCAGAGAAGACACCAAAAGCTTATTGAAGAGGCTCCTGCATTCTCTGTTCCTGCTAAAATCAGAAAAGAGATGGGAGAAGCTGCAATAAGACTGGCTAAAGCTATAGGTTATGATTCTGCTGGAACTATCGAGTTCCTTGTGGACAAAGATAATAAATTCTACTTTATGGAGATGAACACAAGAATCCAGGTAGAACATACAGTAACAGAACTTGTAACAGGATTTGATATCATCAAACTTCAGATAAAAATAGCTGAGGGCGAGCGTCTGAATATAACTCAAGATGACGTACATCTTTTCGGACATTCTATCGAATGCAGAATAAATGCTGAAGATCCTTCTCAAGACTTTATGCCTTCTCCAGGAGTGCTTACTAAATATATAGCTCCGGGCGGAAATGGAGTAAGAATAGATTCTAATGCCTACCAGGGATATGAAATCTCACCTTACTACGATTCTATGATAGCTAAAATAATTGTTCATGATATCAACAGACAAACTGCTATTGCACGTATGAAACGAGCTCTTCAAGAGTTTATAATCGAGGGAGTTGACACAACGATACCTTTCCATCTAGAAGTTTTAGAGAACGAAAAATTCCGTGCAGGAAAAACTTCTACAAAATTTTTAGAGGAAAACTTTACTAAATAATGTATTATAGTGTACGATTACTATTTTTATCTTTAATGGGAGGTTATTACTATGAACGAACTAGGAAATGTTAGAATTGCTGATGATGTGGTAAAAACTATCGCTGCCAAGGCAGCTGCTGATGTGGATGGTGTTTACAAACTTGCAGGGGGCGTTGCTGATGAATTCAGTAAAATGCTGGGAAAAAAGAGACCTACAAACGGAGTTAAGGTTGAAGTTGGAGAAAAAGAGTGCAATATAGATGTATATATCATTGTGGAATACGGATACCATATCGGAGATGTGGCTACAGAAGTTCAAAAAGCTGTACTCGAGGCTGTATCTGGAATAACAGGACTAAAAGTTATTGAGGTAAATGTTTTTGTTCAGGATATTAAAGTTATCACTGAGGAAGATGTTGAATCTGAAACTACAGTTCTTTAATTTAAAAAAATTCTGAGGCGTTCCGTACGCCTCTTACTCTTTTTGGTAAAGGTGGGAACAGATGAAAAAATTTATATTTTTTTTAGCATGGGTGGGAATACTCTTCCTCGCTCTTACAGGGATTATTTATGTTATCTACCCTGATTATATTCTCCAATTCAGTCTTTCATCTTTCATGTTAAAGGCTATTATTCTTAATATCTCCCTTATATATCTTTGTATAGTTTTCATGAAACTCATGAGCAACTTTAAAAAAAATAGGGATTATGAGATAAAAACCGCTGACGGAAAAGTCGCAATCTCTGAATCGGCAATAGCATCCATGACAAGAGAAGCTGTTTCTTACGATCATGATATATTTGTAAAAAAAATCATCTCTTCCAATAGCCGTGGGAAATTCAGACTCTCTCTTCATCTTGAGAGCTCTTCAGATATTAACCTTTCAGAGAAAACTTCTAGGTTACAGTCTGTAATCCGCAGTTATTTTCAGAGTAAAGCTGGAATTGAGCTTGACAGTATTGAGTTAAAAGTAGTAAAATTACTGGATAAACATAGTTAGGAGGAGAATATGCTTGAGGAGTTTATAACGAATTTTTTAGAAAACAGAAAAAGATATTTTAGGTGTATAGTTGCCTTTATCTTTGCCCTTATATTTGTCGAATATGGTTTCGTTAAAATGATCTTTATTCTTCTTGTATCTTTTTTAGGCTACGTCAGTGGTGCTCCTAATTTTGTGGAAACTTTGAAGAAACTTTATAATGAGAAAAATAACAATTAAACACTTAATGAATGTGAGGGAAAATTATGAGTAGAAAAATAGCAAGGCAGGAACTTTTTAAAATAGTTTTTGAAGCTGAGATGAACAACGTTCTTCCGAATACACTTTTAGAAGGATTTTTAAACAGAGAAGAGATTATCCTCTCTGCCAAAGGAAAAGAATTTTTAGTTGCCTATGTAGAGGGTATCTCTCTGCACAATGAGGAACTTAACACTCTTATCAATGAAAAGATGGAAGGGTGGAATTTGGACAGAATAGGAAGCGTAGAGAAAGCTCTACTTAAATGTGCTGCCTATGAACTGAAATATGAGACAACTGGTCTTGAGATCATAGCCAATGAGGTTATTGAACTGGCTAAAATTTATGGAGATGAAAAGTCCCATGAATTTATAAACGGTGTTTTAGCAAATATAATTAAAGGATAGGTGACCTCATGAACAACAATGATATTTTGAGAAGACTTAGATTTGCTCTGGATATTCCAGATGTGAAAGTTGTACAAATTTTCGGACTGGGAGGAAGAACCCTTACAGTTGAAGAGGTTAAAAATATCCTAAAAAAAGAGCACGAAGATGGTTATCTAGGATGTAACAACCATATGCTCAAGGATTTCCTAAATGGATTTATAATTTACAGAAGAGGTCCTTTGGAAGTTAAACCTGGAGCGACACCACAACCTGAAGAGGAATTCCAGAACAAGAAAAATTCCAACAACAACAACCTTATACTTAAAAAATTGAGAATCGCTCTAGAATATAAGAGTGAGGATATGCTTAAGGTATTTAAACTTGGTGGAGTTGAACTTTCCGAATCTGAGCTTTCAGCACTTTTCAGAAAAAAAGATCACAAAAATTATAAAGAATGTGGAGATAAATTTATAAGAGTTTTCCTGAAAGGGCTAGTTACCCTTTACAGAGGAGACGAACTGTAATCTTCCTTTCCGTACCATAAGAAAAAAGGCTAATCCAAGATGTAGAGAAAATCTACTTTCTGAGGATTAGCCTCTTTTTTTATACAACACAACCTCAAGACAATAAAATTTCTAAAGAAATCCTTGCCGTTAGCCAAGCGTATGAAATAGCGCCAGGCGGCAGGCACAGATTTCTGTGAAATTTTAATTACAGTACCAGTGCCGAAGCTCCCATAATTCCTGCATCATTTCCAAGCTGACTCAGTTTTATCTCTAGACCTTTTAAAGTTATAGGGAGAGCATATTCCACTAATTTCTCTTTTACCCTTTGAAGAAGTATGTCCCCTGCAAGAGCTACTCCTCCTCCTAAGATAATCACTTGAGGATTTACAAGATTCAACACATTTCCCAGTCCTAGGGCTACATATTCAGCTTCATAATCCACAAGATCCAAAGCAAAAGCATCCCCTTCCTTAGCTGCATCAAAAACAGTTTTGGCTTCAAGTTTAGAAAGATCCCCCTCTATCATCTTGTAGATAAGATTATTTTTGTTTACAACCAATCTAGATGCTGTTTCTCGGATAAGCCCTGTAGCTGAAGCATAGGCTTCCCAGCATCCTTTCTGACCACATCCGCAGAGTTTGCCCTGTCTTTCTACCTTCATATGTCCTACCTCGCCACCTGCTCCCTTAAATCCAGAAATAAGGTTTCCATCCACATAGATTCCTCCTCCTATTCCAGTTCCAAGAGCTATAGTCACACTGGATTCACTTCCTCTTCCAGCTCCATATTTAGCCTCTCCTAGAGCAATTACATTAGCATCATTATCCAGTTTTACATTTTTCACTCCTGATATATCCCTCATGAGCTGACTCGCATTTATTCCAGTCTTCCAAGGAAAGTTGGCAAAAAATCCAACTACTTCTTGATGTTCAACTGGACCAGGAATACCTATCCCTATCCCATATATTTTTTTAGAATCTACTCCTAATTCTTCTGCCAGTATTTTTATTGTCTCCCAAATTCTAGCAAAAGTTTTGTCTATTCCTTCTTCTGAGAGAGTTTTTATTGAAGTGCTTTTAAGAAGCTTCCCCTCCTCCGTTAATATGCCTATCTTGCTGTTTGTTCCCCCCAAATCAACCCCTGCTACATATTTCATCTTCTGACAATCCCCTTTTATATTTTTTTATTTATGTTCTATTGCTTCTGCCATATATCCTCCATCATTATATTCCTGTTTTCATATTGTTTCAACCATAATTTAACTTTTTCTAAAAGAAAGTGCCTCTAGTATATGTCTTTTTTCTATGTTTTCACTAATATCTAAATCAGCTATGGTCCTTGCTACCCTCATCACCTTGTGAAAAGCCCTAGCTGTAAGTTTGAGATTTTCTCCTGCTATTTTGAGTAGCTGACGATTTTCCTCTTTCAAGGAGCAATATTTCTGCATCTCCTTAGGAGTTATGTCGCTGTTTAACTTTCCTTTTCCATATCTTTCCATTTGCATTTTTCTTGCTCTTACTACTCTTTCTCTTATCTTTTCGGATCCCTCTCTCCCTACAAAATTTTTTAAGAGTTCATCTTGATTTACTTTTTTTATCTCGGCATAAAGATCCATTCGGTCTATTATTGGACCTGACAGTTTTTTTCTATACCGTTCAATCTCATGAGCACTGCATCTACACTGATCTCCCGGCTCAAAAAGCAATCCACAGTTACAGGGATTTGTTGCACCTACTAGAATAAACTTTGTAGGAAAATCTAACCTGTATCCTGTACGACTTATAGAGACTTTCCTGTCTTCCAATGGCTGTCTTAGGCTTTCTATAACATCCTTAGAAAATTCAGACATCTCATCTAGAAAAAGCACTCCGTTATGTGCCATCGTTATCTCTCCAGGTCTTGGATTCCTTCCACCTCCTATTATAGAAGTTATAGTACCTGTGTGGTGTGGAGAACGAAAAGGTCTTCTTGTAACAAGAGGATTTTCTCTGTTCAACTCTCCCATTATACTGTATATTCTGCTGGATTCTATGATTTCCTCCATTCCCATTTCGGGGAGTATAGTCACTATTCTCTTTGCTAGCATTGATTTTCCTGATCCTGGAGAACCCGAAAGAAGAAGATTGTGCCCTCCAGCAGCAGCTATCTCCAGTGCCCTTTTGGCACTCTCCTGCCCACAGACTTCACCCATATCAATAGAAAAAATCTCTTCCTTTTTTATAATCTCCAAATTCTGATCCTTTCTCTTTATCTCTATCTCACCTTTCTCAAATTCTCCCGTCGATATAAAGTGGAAAAAAGATTTTAAAGTTTTTACACCTATAACATCTATTCCCGGTATGGCTCCAGCTTCTTTCATATTGTCCCATGGCACAATTATACCGCTTAGACCCTGCTCTTTTGCAAGAATAGCTCCTCCTATTATTCCTCTTACTCCTTTTACATCTCCATTGAGAGCTAGTTCTCCCATGATTATATAGTTCTCTAAAATTCCTTCTCTATCCCTTACATATCCCATTCCTACTCCCAATCCTGTACTTATTGCCAAATCAAAATGCGAACCCTCTTTTCTTATAGAAGCAGGAGAAAGATTTACTGTTATTTTTTTAGGTGGCAACTGATAATCGCTGTTTCTCATAGCTGTTCTCACCCTTTCTCTACTTTCATATATTGTTGTGTCTCCCATTCCGATAATATTCAAATTGGGTAGCCCAGAACAGATATCTATCTCCACCTCTACCAAATAATTTTCTATTCCAGTATAACTGGCTCCCATAACTTTAAGATTCATCTCTTACCTCCTTTTTATTTGCTCTTATATACAATATCTCCTTCACCTTTCCTACATTCTAAAAATAGTATTTCAATTTTTTAATAATTTTTTTTAAAAATTCAAAAAAAATGTTGACTTTTCATGACAAAGGTAATATAATTAAAACATAAATGAAATCATTACAAATTTAAAAAATAAAAATAGATTATAGAGGGGGCATTAAATTATGAAAAAATATGTATGTAATGTTTGTGGAGAAGTTGTTGTAGAGGGTGTAACTCACTGTCCAGTTTGTAAGGCGGGAGCTGATAAATTTAAAGTTTTAGAGGAATCTGCTACTAGAGTTTGGGCTACTGAGCATAAAGTTGGAGAGGGATTAGCTTGTGGAGATGAAGAGATCATATCTGGTCTTAGAGCTAACTTCCAAGGAGAGTGTACTGAGGTTGGAATGTACCTAGCTATGTCTAGAGTTGCTGACAGAGAAGGATACCCAGAAGTTGCTGAAGCATACAAGAGAATAGCTTTTGAAGAAGCTGAGCATGCTGCTAAATTTGCTGAGTTACTAGGAGAGGTTATATCTTCTTCTACTGCTGAAAACCTAGCTATGAGAGTTGAAGCTGAGTACGGAGCTACTTCAGGAAAATTCGATATCGCTAAGAGAGCTAAAATGTTAGGATTTGATGCTATACACGATACAGTTCATGAAATGGCTAAAGATGAAGCTAGACACGGAAGAGCATTCCTTGGACTTCTTGAGAGACACTTCGGAAAGAAAAACTAATTTTATATTGAAATGTTTTGGTGAAGGGAGTAGGCAACTACTCCTTTTCTTTTGTCTAAATATATGTTAAAATTTTCTTATATCTTATTACTGAAGGAGACCTATGAAAATTTTATTTCTGTTCTACTTATTACTGATTTCAAATATTACTACCTTCGCCCAAGATGAAATTCTTCGCGGTAAACTTCCCAACGGACTTTCATATTATATTATGAAAAATTCCAAACCTGAAAAAAAAGCATCTCTTAACCTGGTTATAAAAAGTGGTTCATTAAATGAAAATGAAGATCAGAGAGGACTAGCTCATTTTCTTGAGCATATGGCTTTTAACGGTACTTCAGAATATCCAAAAAATGAGCTTATAAAATATCTTCAGTCAGCCGGACTTTCCTTTGGAGGAGATTTGAATGCCCATACAGGTTATGATGAAACAGTATATAAACTTCAGATTCCAACAGACTCTGATAAATCTTTGGAAGAGGGATTTCATGTTCTAAGGCAGTGGGCTACCGAGATAACTCTAAACCCAGCCGATATCCAAGAGGAAAAAAATATTATCATGGAGGAGTGGCGTACAGCTCAAGGACTAACTGAAAGACTTGGAAAGGTGAGAAGAGAAGCTCTTTTCGGAGATTCTAGATTTTTCCATCGTTCTCCTATCGGTGTTCCTAAAACTATTGAGAGTGCAAATGAAAAACTCCTAAAAGACTACTATGAAAAATGGTATCATCCAGAACTTATGTCTGTTATAGCTGTAGGTGATTTTGATACTGACAAAATCGAGAGTATCATAGCAAAAGAATTCAGTTACTCACCTAAACAAAATCTAGAAACTAAGGTGGAATACTCTCTTCCTGAAACTAAATCTTCAGTAAAAGTTTTCTCTGATTCTGAACTCCTCTCTTCAACTTTGGAGCTGTTTTCAAAAGGAGATTATCTCTCTGGAAACAGTGAAGAAAACAACTTGAAGAATCTGAAGTATCTGATTTTTTCAAATATTCTTAACTCCAGGCTTTCAATTTTAGAAAAACGTAAGAATACAGCATTTTCAAAGGCTTTTCATTATTGGTACCCTTTGGGCAAAAATACCTCTGTAGAAGGAGTCAGAATTATTGCAAAAGAAAATCAGATTCCGGCTTCTCTAAAAGAGATTATGGAAAATATTCAATCTCTAGCTCTTTATCCTGTATCTCAAGAGGAACTTTCTAGAGAGTTGGAAGAACTTTCTACCAATCTGAAAAATCGTGAAACAAACAGAACATCAATAGAAAACGAAAGATTTATTTCTGAAATCAGAGATGAATTTATTCTAGGTGACATTTTTATTTCTCCCAAAGATTCCTACCATCTTTTCGAAAAACTGAAACCCGGTGTAACTTCTGAAGAGATTCAGAAGATAGCTCAGAATTTTTTTAACAAGAATTTTGCTCTTCTTGTTTCTCACCCTGAAAAAGATGGCGTTTCTCCTCTGGATAACAAGAGTTTAGACAAAATTATACAGGATGTTAAATCTCTTCCTGGAAAAAATCTTTTTTCTGAAAATAAAAATAATTTTAAAGCTGTGAAGCTCAAACCTGGAAAAATTCTCCAAGAAAAAACTTTACCCGAGTACACTTTTTTTCAACTGTCTAACGGTATAGAGGTTTTATATAAAGAAACCGACTTTGATAAGGATAGGATAAATATGCTTCTTTTTAAAGAAGAGGGAAGCTCTATTTTGGATTATACCGGATATATTAACTCTCTATTTTTAGGTGAACTTCTGCAGAAATCTGGAGTGGGTGGGCTCGATAAAGAGGAGTATGAACTTTTCCTTAAAGGTAAAAATTATGACATATCCCCTTATATCTCTGACTATGACCATGGATTTAATATCTATTCTGACAGAAAAAATCTAACTTCTTCCATGGATACCTTCACAACTCTTCTTTTAGAAAAAAAACTCGACTCTGATATCTTAGAGAACAGATTAAATCTAAATATGGAGAGATCCAGAAATCTTAAAAATTCTCCAAGAATGGTATTTTCTGAAAAGATGAAAGCCTTACTTTCAGGAGATAATCCCAGAAGAAAAACTCCAAATGAAAAAGATTTCTCACTTGTATCTATGCCTAATGTAGAAGTTGTAAGCCAAAAATTATTTTCTGATTTTTCGGGCTATAAACTTATTGTTACAGGTTCAGTGGACTCGCATACTCTGAAGAATATTCTCACAAAATATATTTCAGCTCTTCCAGGTTCACTTCAAAAAAAAGATGATTTTTCAATAGGAAATATCGGAATAAAACAGCCCACAAAATCGATAAAAGAGAGAGTAAGCCAGGGAGAAGATGCCAAAGCCACCGTCACAATCCACTATCCTTATCAGGATATCTATAGCAATAAAAATCGGATTCTTTTTTCGGCTTATTCTAAAATTCTAGATATAGTTCTTATAGATAAAATAAGAGAAGAGATGTCCGGTGTTTATTCTATAAGGTCAGCCGATTCCTTGAGATACGAAAATCATGGAGAAAACACTCTTACTATCAGCTACAGTTCTAGTCCTGAATCTGCTTTAAAAATTTCTGGAGCTGTACAGGATATAATAAGAGAGAGTTTAGAAGGAAAATATATCCAGGAAAACCTTGAAAAAATTTATGAAAATTACCGTCTCACCTATGGAGATGAGATAAAAAGAAATCGCTTCTGGTTCTATTATCTTAAAAATCGGGCTCTTAAAAATAGAGATTATGGAGTCCTTACTCCAGAAGAATACAGAAAGTTTGTTACCTATGAAAACCTTCTAGAATTTCTTCCTAAAGCCCTCTCTCCAGATATATTTGTAGAGGGATTACTACTTCCCGAAACAAGGGAAGCTCCATAAAAAGGAAATACACTCTCTTGTTTGTATATAATAAAATATAATTTTAAAATTTTTACACTAGGAGGATACTATGAAAAAAATCTTTACACTTATCACTATGTTTATTCTGAGTTTATCACTATTCGCCAATGGAGTAAAGTCTCCAGAGGTAGGGGAACAGTTTCCTAATCTAACTTTTATCACTATGGAAGGTAAAAAAGTCTCTCTCGATTCTATGAAAGGAAAAAATATTCTCATCAACTTTACTGCTAGCTGGTGCCCTTTCTGTAAAGAGGAGAAAATAAAATTTAAAGAGGATTATTCTAAATTTTTAAAAGATAGAAAAGATTTAGAGGTTCTGGTAGTTTTTGGAGATTATGGACGTGAAACCAAAGAGACTGTAAAAGATTACATGGAAGAAAACAACTATTCTTTTCCTATCTATTATGATCAAGAAAAAGCTATCGCTAAAGAGATAGGTCTTTCAAAAATACCTTTCAACTATTTCCTAGACGGAACCGGAAAAATAGTTGAAGCAAAAACATACTATTATGAAATAGAAGCTTTAAAGCCCCTATTAAAAAAATAAAGACTGGAGGTACGCATGAGATATATTAATTTCCTGGATCACAAAGTACTTAAATCTGCTGCTGCCACAGTACTATCCATATTTATTGCCCAACAGTTGGGATTGAAATATGCCCTTACCGCTGGTATTATTGCCATTATAAGTATACAAGGAACTAGAAAGGAAAGTTTTAAGATTGCGTTTGAAAGGATTATTGCAACAATAATTGGACTTCTTGTCTCAGATATAATTTTCTATTTTATGGGTTATAGCTACCTTATGCTTGGAGTTTTTATTCTGATATTTATGCCTATCTGTTTAAGATTCCATCTGATTCAAGGGTTTCTTGTAAATGTTGTCCTGGCTACACATCTTATAACGGAGCAGTCTTCATCCTTGTCTCTGCTCTTAAATGAATTTTTACTGCTCCTCATAGGTCTAGGAACAGCCGTATTATTTAATCTGTATATGCCTGATCTTAACAAAGAGTTGAGAAAATTATCAGAAGAGATGGGGAAAACCATTCAAAATATACTTCTGGACATGTCCGAATCTCTCAAATGTAACTGTGTTTCAGTGGAGGAAAAAAGACTTTTTGATCAGCTGAAAGAGTTGGGAAATCGTGCCAGACTCATGGCCATCAATGAATTCAATAACTCTATAATTTCAAATAATACCATGACCATAGATTATTTCAATATGCGTTATGTCCAGTATAAGATTCTGAAAAGAATGAGACTCTCTTTCAGTAGAATCTATCAAGTGACAGAGCATGCCCTTATTATCTCAGAGCTTATGGAGAGCATCTCCTACTGTACATTTGAGGATGATGAGGTAGATCATGTCCTTATCGATATAAAAAATTGTAAAGAAGAGTTCCGAAATAGTGTTCTTCCAAAAACTCGTGAAGAATTTGAGAATCGTGCTGTACTCTACGAGTTTCTAAATGATTTGGAAGAGTTCGCTACCGTGGTAAAAGAATTCCTCATTAAATATCCAAAAAAAGAGAAACACTCCACCACTTAGGAGTGTTTCTCTTTTTATATACTTTTCCATATTTCTATTAGTACTCTAACCTAGAGCTATTCTTATCCTCAGCAGCTCTCTTCAAATATAGCATTGATTCCACCCTCAAGACTGTATGCATGAAGATATCCCGCATCTCTAAGCGTCTGTAGAGCTTTTAAAGATCTTACTCCATTCTCAGAGTAAACTAAGATTTTAGAATCCTTCAAAATCTCCTCTTCTTCTTCTAGTTCCTTCATATGAACCATAAATTTATCATCCATAGGAACATTATAACAGTCCTCTGTTATAGGAGGAACATCTTCTAATTCCTCGCTTGCTCTTACATCAATTATTATTGTAGCATCGTCCATTATAAGTTCAAGTGCTTTTTGTTTATCCAGTGAATATTGTTTCATAATAACCTCCTCTTTTAATAAAATACCTATTAATATATTATAGTCTATATACACAATTGAATCAAGTTAATTTGAAAATACCTAAAAAAAAGAACGGTAGAAAATTCTACCGTTCTTTAAGAGCAAGTATTAAACTAGCTCGATTATAGCCATCTCAGCAGAGTCACCTTTTCTTACACCAGTTTTGATTATTCTAGTGTATCCACCGTTTCTCTCTGTATATCTTGGAGCAATATCTCCAAATAGCTTAGCTACAGTCTCATCACTTCTTAAGAAAGCAAAAGCGTTTCTTCTAGAAGCAAGAGTGTCTTTCTTTCCAAGAGTAACCATTCTATCAGCAAACTTTCTTAATTCCTTTGCTCTAGTTACAGTTGTCTCGATTCTTTCATGGTTAAGAAGAGATATAGTCATGTTCATTAACATAGCCATTCTGTGCTCAGTTCTTCTTCCTAACTTTCTATATGATTTATTATGATTCATTAGTCTTAGCTCCTCCTTTTATTAAGGTTTATTATTCATTAGTTCCATTTTGAGATAGATCGAAACCAAGTTCCTTCATTTTATCTAGGATCTCATCATGTGATTTTTTACCAAGATTTTTAATTTTCATTAAGTCATTTAGACTCATCTTTGTAAGCTGTCCAACAGTTTCAATTGCAGCTTTTTTCAGACAGTTATATGATCTAACTGTAAGATCCAGCTCTTCTATCTTCATATTGTCGATCATTATAGAATGATCTCTAGCTTTAGTATCTTCCCCTATAACTGGCTCTTCTTCACCAGTTCTTAGGTGAGTCATTGCATTTCCAATTTCAAGGAATGGATTTAGATGAGTAGTTAGTAGCTCAATAGCATAAGAGATGGCATCTTTTGTTTCAACACTTCCATTAGTTTCAACAACTAAAGTAAGTTTGTCAAAATCAGTCATTCTTCCTACCATTGTATCCTGAATAGAGTAAGAAACTTTTCTGATTGGTGTGTATATAGCATCAACTGCTAAGCAATCCACAGCCCATCCTTTTCTATCTATATCGTCAGAAACTACAAATCCTTCTCCAGTATCAACTAAAAACTCCATATCCAATTCTCTATCAGTTGTTACATGACAGATAATCTGCTCTGGGTTAACTACTTCTAATCCAATTTCTGGAATAAGGTCAGCAGCAGTAACAACTTTTGGACCTTTAATAGAAAGAGACATCTTTCTCTCTCCAGCCTCATCAGCTTTTACAACTACTTCTTTAACGTTAAGAATTATCTCTGTAACGGCTTCCTTTATTCCTTCCATTACTGAAAATTCACTTAGTACTCCATCAATTCTCACACCTTTGATAGCTGCTCCTGGGATTGATGAAAGCAATACTCTTCTCAGAGCATTTCCTACTGTGTGTCCGTATCCTCTGTAAAGAGGTTCTACTATATACTCAGAATGAAATTGGTTGATTCTGTTCTCAGTAATATTAATACTTCCTGCGTGTTTCTCTATTTTTAACATCTAATCAACTCCTATCAATAGGTTATTATCTAGAGTAGAATTCAACGATTAGCGCTTCGTTTAAATCGAAGTCTATATCATCTTTAGTTGGATTCTGAACAACTTTTCCTGAGAAAGCTGCTCTGTCAAGCTCTAACCATGCTGGTACGTTTGACTCCTCAACTGCAGTTTTGATTATATCGATGTTCTTTGAGTTCTCTATAACAGATACTACATCTCCAGCTTTTACTCTGTAAGAAGCTATGTTTACTCTTCTTCCATTTACTGCAACGTGACCGTGAGAAGTAATTTGTCTAGCTTGTCTTCTTGTTTTTGCGAATCCAAGTCTGTAAACAACGTTCTCCAGTCTTCTCTCAAGGTATTGGATAAGGTTAAGACCTGTTACTCCATCCTTTCTAGTTGCTTCCTCATAAAGCTTTCTGAATTGCTTTTCCATTACGTTATATATGAATTTTGCTTTTTGCTTTTCTCTTAATTGTATCGCGTACTCTGTAGGTTTTTTGTTAGCATTTGCTCTTGGTCCTCTGTTTGAAGTTTTGTTAACTCCTAAAACTATCGGCTCAATTCCTAGTGCTCTACATTTCTTTAATACAGGCTGTCTATTTCTTGCCATTTATGATTATTCCTCCTTCGTATTGAATTTTAAAATAAGATACTCACCGAGTTCAATCCCCACTTGGGGTTTGATTATACTCTTCTTCTCTTAGGTGGTCTACATCCATTGTGTGGAACTGGAGTAACATCAGAGATTTTAGTAACCTCTAATCCTGCTGCTTGTAATGATCTGATACAAGCTTCTCTTCCTGATCCTGGACCTTTAACTTTAACTTCAACTTTTTTCATTCCGTTTTCCATTGCAATGTGCGCAGCTTGTTCAGCAGCGATCTGTGCAGCGAACGGAGTACCTTTCTTAGTTCCCTTGAAACCAGAAGTTCCTCCTGATTTCCAGATTATAACTTTACCTTCTGTATCAGTTATAGCAACTATAGTGTTGTTAAAGTTTGAGTGTATATGAGCTATTCCTACTGGAATATTTTTTAGTTTCTTTTTTACTTTTGCTACTTTTTTCTTAGCCAACTTAAGTACCTCCTCACTTATATTTTAACTTTTCCTATCTTCCGATTATCTTTTGATAGGTTTCTTAGGACCTTTTCTCGTTCTAGCGTTAGTCTTAGATTTTTGTCCTCTTACTGGTAAGTTCATCTTGTGTCTTAATCCTCTATAACACTTGATGTCCATTAGTCTCTTGATAGAAAGTCTGATGTCTTTTCTTAAATCTCCTTCTACCTTAACACCTTCCACAACAGCTCTGATCTTGTTTATTTCCTCTTCAGTAAGATCTTTTACTCTTGTATCAAAGTTAATCCCAGCTTCTGTTAATATTTTTTGTGCAGATGGTCTTCCAATTCCGAAAATGTAAGTTAATGATATCTCAACTCTTTTGTTTCTTGGGATATCTACTCCTGCTATTCTAGCCAAATTACTTCCTCCTCTTCCAAAAATTTTTAAGGTTTATTTTGTCGATATATTAACCGACTTAATACTTTCGTCGATATGCCTGCCAAACAGGTCGGGCTCTACAGCTCCAACATATCTTTACAGTGTTCACATGTCATCTCTTTCATATAAACACAACTAGTGTTGCCTTTGTGTTGCACACCTTGCTCTGTGCTACAAAACTATCCTTGCACTTGCTTATGCTTTGGGTTTTCACAGATTACTCTGATCTTTCCATGTCTTTTGATAATTTTGCACTTGTCACAGATTTGTTTGATGGATACTCTAACTTTCATGATGCCTCCTCCGTGAAACAAAGTTATAAATTATTTTTTTCTGTATACTATTCTCCCTCTCGATAAATCGTAAGGTGAGATTTGTACCGTTACCGTGTCTCCAGCCAAGATTTTAATGTAGTTCATTCTCATCTTACCTGAAATGTGACCTAAAATTTTGTGTCCGTTCTCTAACTCTATCATGAACATTGCGTTCGGTAGAGCCTCAAGAATCGTTCCTTCTAGCTCAATAACATCCTTTTTTGACATTGCATTACCTCCTATCAACAGGACTACGGATTATTATAGCATCTAAAACATAAAATGTCTAGTATGAAATTGAAAATTATTTCAATTTTTTTTATTCTTTTTTATTGTTTTAAATTTTACTTTCCTTAGTCTAAAATACTCAATACCATAGGCTTTCCATCTACTATGGCTACCGAGTGTTCACAGTGGGCAGATTTTTTTCCGTCTTTAGTTACCACTGTCCAACCATCTGAGAGAAGGGCCACTTTATACGAACCAACATTTATCATTGGTTCTATGGCAATAACCATACCGTCTTCCAGTTTTATTCCTCTACCTTTTCTTCCAAAATTTGGAACGCATGGATCTTCATGCATAGCTTTTCCTACCCCGTGTCCAGAGAAATCACGGACCACATTAAAACCTTGACTCTCTACATAGGTTTGAATAGCATTTCCCAAATCTCCGAGTCTAGTTCCCGCTGTTGCATGTGCTATTCCTATTTCCAAAGCTTTTTCTGTTACATCTATAAGTTTTTGGCTCTCTTCATCTATTTTTCCCACTGGAAAAGTTTTAGCTGAGTCTCCAAAATAACCGTTAAGATTTGTTACAACATCTATACTGACAATATCTCCATCTTTCAGAATTATATTAGCTTTTGGTACTCCATGAATTACTGCTTCATTGACAGAAATACATGAGCCTGCGGGATATGGATTAACCGGTCCCCCTACTCCTATTGTAGCTGGAATAGCTCCTTGACTACGAACATATTCCTCTATTATCCTATTTAATTCCATAGTAGAAATTCCAGGTTTTATATAAGGTGGCAATATCTCTGCAAAAAGCCTAGCTATTATCTGATTGGCTTTTTTTATCTCTTTTATCTCATCTAAAGTTTTTTTTATCATCATAGTCTCTTCCTAGTTAACCTAATATCTTGAAGATTTCGGCAGTAACTTCATCTAAAGGCTTCATTCCATCAACTTCCGCCATAACTCCACGCTCTTTGTAAAAGTGGAATAAAGGTGCTGTTTGCTCATGATAACTTTTAAGTCTTGTTACTACAGTTTCTTCTGTATCGTCTTTTCTTGTAATAAGTTCTCCACCACAATAATCGCAAACTCCTTCAACTTTCGGAGGATTGAATTTCACGTGGAAAGATGCTCCACAAGCTGGACAATTTTTTCTTCCTGTGATTCTTTCAACAATAGCACTATCAGGTACATTTAGAGATATAACTTTATCAAGTTTTATTCCAAGTTCTTTCATTATAGCCTCTAGAGCCTCAGCTTGAGGTATAGTTCTTGGAAATCCATCCAGGATAAATCCTTTTTTGCAATCTGCTTCAGCTATTCTATCCTTTATTATCCCGATAATCGTAGTATCTGGAACAAGTTTTCCCTCATCCATAAATTTTTTAGCTTCTAGACCCATTGCAGTTCCAGATTTTATAGCAGCTCTTAAAATATCTCCAGTAGAGATTTGAGGAATCCCATATCTATCCATAACAGGTTTAGCCTGAGTTCCTTTTCCAGCACCAGGTGCTCCGAATAACATAATATTCATATCATCATTCTCCCTTTTTCAAAATAAATTTTATTATATAGCATATACATGATAATTATACTATATTTTATCTTAAAAATCACGGAATTTTAAATTTTTAAAAAAAAAATGAGGGACTATTAATCCCCCACTAAATTCTATTTTTAAATAAACCCTTTATATTCTTTTACCACTAAATGGGCATCTATCTGCTGAATAGTATCAATAGCTACTCCAATTACGATAATCATACCTGTTCCCCCGAAAAATTCAGGAAGACCTAAGGCATTGAATATTGCCATTGGAAGTATACAGATCCCTGCAAGGAAGAATGCTCCTCCCCAAGTGATTCTTGTAACTACCCCTTCAAGATACTCTGCTGTTTCTTCTCCAGGTCTTATACCAGGTATTGTTCCTGCACCCTGTTTCAAGTTATCAGCAACTTTATCAGGATCGAAAATAATAGATGTATAAAAAAAAGAGAAAAATATTATGACAGCTGCATAAAGTGCCATATAAACAGGATGATTTTGTGCAAACATTCTTCCAAGAAGAACTTTTACTTCCATCCCCGAAGGTAAGGCATTGATAGCCACTGTTGGAATCATCATTACCACAGATGCAAAAATAACAGGCATTACACCTGCACTGTTAAGCTTTAGTGGTATATATGAGTTCTGACCCATTCCAGATTTCCCTCCAAATCCTCTTCCTACATAATGAACAGGGATTTTTCTCTGTCCCAGTTGGAAGATTACTATTCCTGCTGTAACTGCAACTGCTGCAAGAGCAACAACTACAAATAGAGGTATAAGGAATTTACTTCCTTTCATACTCTGCATAGTTTGAACTATGTCAGCGGGAATTCTAGAGATAATATTTAAAAATATTATAAGAGATACTCCATTTCCTAGACCCTTAAGAGATATCTGCTCTCCTATCCACATTAAGAATACCGTTCCAGCTGTAAGCGTCGTGATTGTAGTTAGGAAAAACATGAAACCAGGAGTTGTTACCAAGCCTGCAGATTGCAGCCATGTACAAATTCCTAGTCCTTGAACTATTGCTATCGCAATAGTAAGATATCTTGTCCATTGAGTGATCTTGTTACGAGATCCCTCCCCCTCTTTTCTCATCTCTTCAAGCTTAGGAATTATACTTCCTAATAAACTGAATACGATTGACGCATTGATGTATGGAACAATCCCCAATGCAAATATAGAAACTCTCGCAAATGCTCCTCCAGAGAACATATTGATATAACCCAATAAATCACTCTGTTGTGTCATCTGTGAAAGTCTATCGATGTCCACGCCAGGAGCTGGTATATGAGCACCAACCCTAGCGACTAAGAACATCAATAAAGTAAATATTATTCTCTCTCTCAGTTCAGGAACTTTCATTATACTCTTAAGTTTACTGATTCCAGTATCCATTAAAGCCAATCTGTCCACCTCACATTAGAGATTTTTAAATATTACTTGTTGTTTCCTGCGATATCAGCGAATGTTCTAACTTCGATAATCTCTACAACTCCACCTTTAGCTTCTATAGCAGCTTTCGCAGCTTCAGAAACTTTGTGAGCTTTTACAGAGATCTTCTTGTCTAGAGATCCGTTAGCTAATATTTTGATTCCATCAAGAAGTTTCTTTACAAATCCAGCTGCCATTAATAGCTCTGGAGTTACTTCAGTTCCCTCTTCGAATCTGTTAAGTACATCAAGGTTCACTACTGCGTACTCTTTCTTGAATACAGCGTTAGAGAATCCTCTCTTAGGTACTCTTCTATAGATAGGCATCTGTCCACCCTCGAAATAAGGTTTTACTCCTCCACCTGATCTTGAATTTTGTCCATTACTTCCTTTTCCAGCAGTTTTTCCAAGTCCAGAAGATTCTCCTCTTCCAACTCTCTTTCTAGCTTTCTTAGGTACAGAAGGTTTTAATTCATTTAGTTTCATATGATTATTGCACCTCCTCAACTTTTAGTAAGTAAGACACTAGAGCAATCTTTCCTTTTAATTCAGGAGTTACAGTATGCTCTGCCACATCGTTAACCTTGTTTAATCCCATAGATTTACAAGTTGCGATATGGTTAGGTTTTCTACCGATCATGCTCTTAACAAGCTCAATTCTAACCTTTGACATATACGTTTACCTCCTAGCTTAAAATATCTTTAACTTCTTTTCCTCTTAATTTAGCTACTTGTTCAGCAGTTCTAAGAGTTCTTAATCCGTCGATTGTTGCTCTAGCCACGTTGTGCTTGTTTCTAGAACCTTTGATTTTAGTAAGAATGTTGTGAACTCCAACAAGCTCTAAAATTTCTCTTGCAGCAGAACCGGCGATTACTCCAGTTCCTTCGTAAGCTGGTGCCATCCATACAGATGTAGCTCCAGACTTACCAATTATTTCGTGAGGTATAGTAGTTCCTTTTAAAGAAACTTCTACAAGGTTTTTCTTAGCAGCAGCTATTGCTTTTCTGATTGCATCAGGTACACCGTTAGCTTTTCCTAATCCTAAACCTATCTTTCCTTCACCGTCTCCTACAGCCGCTAAAACTGAGAAAGATATTGTTCTTCCTCCTTTAGTTGTTTTAGAAACTCTAGAGATTTTTATTAATTTCTCTTGAAATTGGTTATCTTCTTTATTAACAAACTTTGACAAGTTAAATCCTCCTCTCTTAACAAGAATTAGAACTTAAGTCCTGCTTCTCTCGCAGCATCTGCTAGAGCAGCTACTCTTCCTGTATATTTATTTCCAGATCTGTCGAATACAACAGATAATATATTTTTAGCAACTGCTCTTTCAGCTATTGCTTTTCCTACTAATTTAGCAGAATCCATGTTTCCACCGTGCGTTACATTCCCTTTTAACTCTTTATCGATAGTTGAAGCTGAAGCTAAAGTAACTCCATTTACATCATCGATTAATTGAGCAAAGATATTGTTGTTTGATTTATATACAGAAAGCCTTGGTCTTTCAGCTGAACCAGATATTTTTGCTCTGATTGCTTTTTGCTTGGCTTTTCTTACTGCCTGTCTGTCTACCTTCTTAAACAACTTCCTTACCTCCTTTGGTTAAGCTACCTTACGATTTTTTACCTTCTTTTCTTCTAACAACTTCGTCAGAATACTTAACTCCTTTACCTTTGTAAGGCTCTGGAGGTCTCTTAGATCTAATGTTTGCAGCTATTTGTCCTACAACTTCCTTCTCGATTCCATCGATATGGATAGTTGTATTCTTCTCAACTGTCATTTTGATTTCTGGAACTGCATCGATTATAACTGGGTGAGAATAACCTAAAGCCATCTCAAGTCCGTTATTTTTCTCAGCTGCTCTATATCCAACTCCAACAAGGTTAAGAGTTTTTCTGAATCCAGTAGAAACTCCTATTACCATGTTGTTTATTAATGCTCTTGTTGTTCCGTGTATAGTTCTTATAGCTTGAAGATCGTTAGGTCTCTCAACTGTAAGTATACCGTTTTCAACTTTGATTGTAAGTTCATTAGAGAACTCTCTTGTTAAAGCACCTTTTGGTCCTTTTACAGTTACGATATTTCCGTTAACTGTAATTTCGACACCAGCAGGCACATTAATAACTTTATTTCCTACTCTTGACATATTAATGTCCACCTCCCAAGTATCTAATTATTACCAAACAAATGCTAGGATTTCTCCACCCATATTTTCTCTTCTAGCAACTTTATCAGTTATGATTCCTTTAGAAGTAGAAACTATAGCGATTCCTAATCCAGACAATACTCTTGGCATGTCCTCTACTGAAGAGTATACTCTTCTTCCTGGTGTAGAGATTCTTTTGATTCCTTTTATAACTCTGTCTTTACCTACATATTTAAGGTAAACTCTTATATTCTTCTTGTTACCATCAGTTATTACTTTAAAGTTAGAGATGAACCCTTCCTCTTTAAGTATCTCTGCTAATCTCTCTTTTAAGTTCGAGTGTGGCATATCCACTTTCTCGTGCATTACAGCATTAGCATTTCTGATTCTTGTTAACATATCAGCAATTGGATCTGTTAAAAACATTACGCAATCCTCCTTCCTTCAATTTACCAAGATGACTTCTTAACACCAGGTATTAAACCTGCACCTGCTAATTGTCTAAATTTAACTCTAGAGATACCAAACTCTCTCATGAATCCTCTTGGTCTTCCGTCTAATTGACATCTATTTTTTTGTCTAGCTGACGATGAGTTCTTTGGAAGCTTGTTTAGTTCAAACATTGCATCCATATCTCCTGCAGCAACTTTTTCTTTTAATTCTGTTCTCTTAGCCGCAAATTTTTCGTTAAGAGCATCTCTCTTAGCGTCTCTTGCGATCATTGATTTTTTTGCCATTTATTAACTACCCTCCTTACTATTACTTTTTGAAAGGCATTCCAAACGCCTTAAGTAAAGCTCTTCCTTCTTCGTCAGTTTTAGCAGAAGAAACTATAGTTATTGACATACCGAACATTTTATCAACTTTATCAATTTCGATTTCAGGGAAAACTAACTGATCTCTTAATCCAAGAGAGTAGTTTCCTCTTCCATCAAATGCATTAGCTGACACACCTTCGAAATCTCTAACTCTTGGAAGAACTACGTTTACTAATCTATCTAGGAAATCGTACATTCTTTCTTGTCTAAGAGTAACTTTGGCACCAATTGGCATTCCTTCTCTTAATTTGAATCCAGCTTCAGATTTCTTAGCTTTCTTTATTACTGGTTTTTGTCCTGTTATGATCATTAGATCGTTAGCAGCAGTATCGATAATTTTAGCGTTTTGAGTTGCCTCTCCAACACCCATGTTAACGATAATCTTCTCTAACTTAGGACATTCCATTATGTTCTTTACATTTAACTCTTTAGTTAAAGCTGGAACTATTGTATCATTATATAATTTATGATATCTAGAAACGTATTTATTAGACACTTACGTTATCCTCCTCTCTTATAAAGCCTCTCCAGATACTTTAGAGTATCTTACTTTTTTACCATTTTCATCAAATCTATATCCAACTCTTGTTGGTTTTCCTGCTTTCTCATCAAAAAGCATAACTTTTGAAGAGAATATAGCAGCTGGTTTAGTAACAACTCCACCTTGTGGATTTGTAGCATTAGGTTTAACATGCTTAGTAACCATGTTGATTCCTTCTACTATAACTTTTCCTTTATTAGGGAAAACTTTTACTACTTTACCAGTTGTACCTTTATCTTTACCAGATATTACAAAAACCATATCTCCAGTTTTTACGTGTAATGAATCTGGAACAAATTTTACCTTAGGTTTAGCCACGATATTTAGCCTCCTCTCTATTAGATTACTTCTGGAGCTAGTGATACTATCTTCATGAAGCTCTTAGCTCTTAATTCTCTAGCCACAGGTCCAAATATTCTTGTCGCTCTTGGCTCATTATTATTATTTAATATAACAGCAGCATTATCATCGAATTTGATGTAAGATCCGTCTTCTCTTCTGATCTCTTTTCTTGTTCTAACGATAACAGCTTTTACAACGTCACCTTTTTTAACGTTACCTGCTGGAATTGCTTCCTTAACAGATGCTACAACTATGTCACCAATTCTTCCGAATCTTCTTCTAGATCCTCCAAGAACTCTTATTACCATAAGCTTTTTAGCTCCAGAGTTATCAGCAACATTAAGGATAGTTTGTTGTTGTACCATTAAAATATCCTCCTCTCAATTTACAATTGAAATTATTTTGCTTTTTGTAATACCTCAACTAGTCTCCAGTTTTTATCTTTCGATAGTGGTCTAGTTTCCATAATTTTTACTTTATCACCAGTTTGAGCAACATTGTTCTCGTCGTGAGCTTTAAACTTTATAGTTTTCTTAACTCTTTTCTTATACATTGGATGTAATACCATTGACTCTATTGCGACAACGATTGTTTTATCCATTTTATCAGAAACAACGATTCCGTCTCTTACTTTTCTCTCGTTTCTCAAGACTCTAACCTCCTTCTTTTTGCGAGATTATCTCTCATTTAGAATTGTATTAATTCTTGCTATTTCTCTTCTAACTTCTCTGATCATAGCAGTGTTAGTTAACTGACCTAATGAAAGTTGGAACTTTAAGTTGAATAGCTCTTCTTTAAGTTCTTTACACTTAACAACTAGATCTTCAGTTGATATTTCTCTTATTTCTCTAGCTCTCATTAGTTCTCACCACCGTTCTCTCTTTTTACAACTTTACAATTGATAGGAAGCTTCATAGTTGCTTTTCTTAAAGCTGCCATTGCCTTCTCCTCAGTTACACCTTTAACTTCGAATAAGATTCTTCCTGGCTTAACTACAGCCACCCAACCTTCAACGTTTCCTTTACCTTTACCCATTCTAACTCCGATAGGTCTCTTTGTAATTGGCTTATCTGGGAATATTCTAATGAAAATCTTACCTTCTCTTTTGAATGTTCTGTTGATAGCTATTCTACAAGATTCTATCTGTCTGTTAGTAACCCAAGAAGGCTCAAGTGCTTGTAATCCGTAATCACCGAATGCTACAGTGTTACCTCTTAAAGCTTTACCTTTTAGTCTTCCTCTAAACATCTTTTTGTGTTTCGTTCTTTTTGGCATTAACATGATTAAGCCTCCCCTCCTTCCTTCTTAGTTGGAAGTACTTCTCCGTGGAATACCCAAACTTTAATTCCAAGAGCTCCGTATGTTGTATGAGCTGTTGCAGTAGCGTAGTCGATATCTGCTCTTAGTGTGTGAAGAGGAACTTTTCCTTCAACAACCCACTCAGATCTAGCGATCTCCGCTCCATTAAGTCTTCCAGAAACCATTATTTTGATTCCTTTAGCTCCAGATTTCATTGCTCTCATTACAGCTTGGCTTACAGCTCTCTTGTATGCCACACGCTTCTCTATTGAAGTAGCGATGTTTTCAGCAACAAGTACTGCATCCTTGTTGAAGTCTTTAACTTCTTGAACTTTAACAGTAACTTTCTTACCAGTTAAAGCTTCTAATTTAACTCTTAAGTTTTCTATCTCAGCACCTTTTCTTCCGATGATGATTCCAGCTTTCGCAGTGTTTATTATAACAACTACGTTAGTAGGAGAAGTTCTTTCGATTTTAGTCTTAGATATTCCAGCGTGGAAATATGTCTTTTTAACTAAATCTCTGATCTTTACATCCTCGTGGAAGTACTTAGCGTATTCTTTTTTGTCTGCATACCAGTTAGAATCCCAAGTTCTTGTTATTCCAAGTCTCAGTCCTCTAGGGTCTACTTTTTGTCCCACAGTCCTTACCTCCTCAAAAACTACTTTTCTGATACCATTACTATTATGTGCGCAGTAGGCTTTCTGATTATATCAGCTCTTCCCATTGCTCTTGGACTTACTCTCTTAAGATCTGCCCCTTCGTTTATCATTATAGTAGATACTACTAATTTTTCTTCGTTCATCTTGAAGTTGTTTGTTGCATTTGCGATTGCAGATGCTAACGTCTTCTTGATAAATCTAGCTGCTTTTTTGTTTGTGAATTCAAGAATATCTAACGCTTCTAAAGCTGATTTGTTTCTCACTAAGTCAGCTACTAGTCTAGCTTTTCTAGGAGATAATCTTACATATCTAGTTATTGCTCTAGCTTCCACTAGTCCAACCTCCCTTTATAAATCATAAAGTTAATGATCTAATTAAATGATCTAATTATTTTTTCTTTTTCTTTTTGTCTACACCGTGTCCGTAGTAAGTTCTAGTTGGTGAAAACTCTCCGAGTTTGTGTCCAACCATCTGCTCAGTTACGTGAACTGGTATATGCTTCTTCCCGTTGTATACTCCAAAAGTTAATCCAATGAAGTTAGGGAATATAGTTGATCTTCTTGACCAAGTTTTTATTACCGCTTTAAGATTATCAGTTGCTACTGCTGTTTCAACTTTCTTCATTAAGTGATGGTCACAAAAAGGTCCTTTTTTAAGTGATCTTGCCATTACCTTTTAGCCTCCTCTTTCTCGAAAATTACTTCTCGTTTCTTCTTCTTACGATAAACTTATCTGTATTTTTCTTTCCTCTAGTTCTAACACCCATAGTAGGTTTACCCCAAGGTGTTAAAGGAGCTTTTCTTCCGACAGGAGTTCTTCCTTCTCCTCCTCCGTGAGGGTGATCACAAGGGTTCATTGCAGATCCTCTAACGTGAGGTCTTCTTCCCATGTTTCTAGCTCTTCCAGCTTTACCTATAACTACTAGGTTGTGCTCAGAATTTCCTACTTCTCCGATAGTTGCCATACACTCACCGTGTATTAGTCTTAACTCACCAGATGGTAACTCAACGTGACAGTAAGTTCCTTCTTTAGCTACTAGTCTTGCAGCAGTTCCTGCAGATCTAACTAGCTGTCCACCTCTACCGATTTGTAACTCGACATTGTGAATCTTAGTTCCTACTGGCATATCTTTTAATTTAAGAGCGTTTCCAACTTTAAACTCAGCGTTTGCTCCAGCCATAACCATAGCACCCTTCTCTAAACCTTTTGGAGCTAGTATATATCTCTTCTCTCCATCAACGTAGAATAGTAATGCGATGTTAGCAGATCTGTTTGGATCGTACTCGATTGTAGCAACTCTTGCTGGGATATCAAGTTTGTTTCTCTTGAAATCGATAATTCTGTAAAGTCTTTTGTGTCCTTTTTCTCTATTTCTTCCTGTTCTGTGCCCATAGTTATCTCTACCATAAGCTGATTTCAAAGGTACAGTTAAAGACTTTTCAGGTCTTACTTGATCTAGATCAGTATTAACTAGTCTAGTCATATGTCTTGTTCCAGGTGTCATAGCTTTCATTTTTCTTATAGCCATTTTTCTTTTAACCTCCGAATTAATTATAGACCTATACGTATCTTTACCGTTTTTTTAATCTATATCTTAATAATTTAAATAATTATGCTTCTTTGAAGTAAGCGATTGTGTTTCCTTCTGCTAACTTAACTATAGCCTTTTTCTTAGCTTGAGTTTTGTAAAGCTTCATTCCGTGTCTCTTAGTCACTGGCTTCATGTTTAAAGTTGCTATATCAACAACTTTAACGTTGAATATTTCCTCGATAGCTTTCTTGATCTGGATCTTGTTAGCTTTTACATTTACAAGGAATGTATATTTGTTGTAATCTCTTCTCATCATCTCTGATTTCTCAGTGATTACAGGTTTTTTTATAATATCGTAAGCTGTCATATTATGCAAGCACCTCCTGAATAGTAGCTAGTGCCTCTTTAGTCATGATTATTTTATCTTGCTTTAATAACCAGTAAACACCAATTTCATTAGGTTGAAGAACCATAGCGCTCTCAAGGTTTCTAGCTGATAAATATAAGTTCCAATCTGCAGCCTCTGCAAAATCGTTAACGATAAACAGTTGCTTTCTAGTAGCGTTTAATGCGTTTGTTAAAGCTACTATTGTTTTTGTTCTTGGAGCTTCCATTGTTCCATCAAGAACAATTACATCTCCAGCTGCTACTTTTGCTGATAGAGCAGATTTCAAAGCAAGAAGTCTAACTTTCTTGTTTACTTTCTTCTCGTAAGATCTTGGTTGTGGTCCTAATGCTACTCCTCCACCTACCATGTGAGGGGCTCTGATAGTTCCTTGTCTAGCTCTACCAGTTCCTTTTTGTTTGAAAGGTTTTCTTCCCCCTCCTCTTACCATTGCTCTAGTTTTAGTAGCAGCAGTACCTTGTCTAGCAGCTGCTAATTCCGCAGTCAATACTTCATGAAGTACTGCTTGATTCGGTTCAATCCCAAACACTTCGTTGTTAACTTCAACAGTTCCGATTGCTGAACCTGTTAAGTTATATATGTTTAAAACTGCCATTATTTTCCTCCTTCCACATCTACTAACCTATTATTTTTTTACTGCTGGTTTAACTACTACGTATCCGTTCTTTGCTCCTGGAACTGCACCTTTAACTAGTAATAGGTTGTTTGCAGCATCAATTGCAACTACTTTTAAGTTTTGAACTGTTACAGTAGCGTTACCGTATTGTCCAGCCATTTTTTTGTTCTTAAGAACTTTACCTGGCCAAGTTGACATTCCTATAGAACCTCCAAGTCTGTGGTTTCTAGAAACACCGTGTGATGCTCTATTTCCTGAGAAGTTATGTCTCTTCATAACTCCTGAAGTTCCCTTACCTTTTGAAGTTCCACATACGTCTACAAATTCAACACCGTTTAAAGCGTCAACTTTGATTTCCTGTCCAAGCTCGTAAGTCTCAGTAGACTCAACTTTAAGCTCTTTTACGAATCTTAGTGGCTTTACTCCAGCCTTGTTAAAGATTCCCATTAAAGGTTTAGTAGTGTTCTTTTCTTTCTTTTCGTCAAATCCTAGTTGTAAAGCTGTGTACCCATCAGTTTCTGCAGTTTTCTTCTGTAGAACAAAGTTTGGTCCAGCTTCGATAACTGTTACCGGGATCAGTTTTCCATCTTGGAAAATCTGAGTCATTCCGATTTTCTTTGCTAAAATTCCTGTCATTTTTAACCTCCATCAAATAATATATTGGTTGACAACTTGTCCTCGTGGTTCCATATTTTCTATCTTTAGAAAAATCTGAAACACGTCAACTTGTATTATTCTGTAAGGATAATTTGGTTTTTGATAACCATAAGGTTTTCCAAACTACCCGAAACATAATAATGTTTCGTTTTTTAGAATCAATTAGATCTGTTTGATCTCGATTCCTACTCCTGCTGGTAAGTTAACTGCTGTTAACGAAGCAATTGTCTTAGGGTTAGAGTTTTTAATCTCTACCATTCTTCTGTGAACTCTCATTTCGAATTGCTCTCTTGAGTCCTTGTTTACGTGTACTGATCTTAGTACAGTATACTTTTTAATTTTTGTAGGTAATGGCATAGGTCCTGCGATTTCCGCACCTGATTTTTTAGCAGTTTCTGCGATTCTCTTTGCAGATTGGTCTAATAGAGTGTGGTCGTAAGCCTTAAGATATATTCTTATTTTGTTAGAAGCCATCTGTCTTTACACCTCCTTAAAATTAACATTAATATTTGTGTACTCTCATACACCAAATTATTGTATCACACTTTTCAAAAATTGAAAAGAGTTTTTTTTGATTTTTGAAAATTTTTTTTTCAAAGAAAAAGGAGCATCAAATATAGCAGTTTATTACTTTAATTGATGCTCCTCACTTATTGTTAAAATTTTCTAATTCAACTTTTCGAAAAAAGATTACTTAGTTATTTCTGCAACAACTCCAGAAGCAACTGTTCTTCCTCCCTCTCTGATAGCGAATCTTAATCCAGTTTCCATTGCGATTGGGTGGATTAACTCTACCGTCATCTCAATGTTGTCTCCTGGCATTAC
>JBOFEZ010000053.1:0-1292 GCA_051648365.1 Fusobacteriaceae bacterium | reverse complement strand
CCACAGGAACAGGAAAATCTAGGGTAGCAATTGAAGATATAGGGGTATATCTAGGAGAAAACAAGGAGAAAAAAGTTCTCATAATTGTACCTACAAGAGCATTGCGAGATCAGTGGATAAAAAATATAAAAGAAAATATAAAAAATGTTTCAGTGGGAGAATCTGAAGATAATAAAATAATAGTCTCGACTCAGAACGGGATTTCTCGAAAGAAAAATAGATTTCATCCTGAGGAATTTGGATATATTGTTGTAGATGAAGCTCATCACATTGTAGCCAATGAAATTTCGAAAACTATAAAATATTTTAATCCTCAATTTCTTCTGGGAATGACAGCGACTCCTGACAGAAGTGACAAAAGAAAAATGGAAGAGATTTTTTCCACTGTAGAAACAAAACTTACACTGAAAGAAGCTATTGAAAAAAAGATCTGCTGTCCAGTAAGAGTTTTTAGACTGGAGAGTAATATCTCCCTTTCAGAGGTAAGATTTAATGGAAAAGAGTATATAGCTGGAGACCTTGAAAAGAAAATAATGGTAGATTCGAGAAACACTCTTATAGCTGATACTTTAGAAAAGTATTTTGGGAATTATGTAGAAGAACTGGGTGAAAAACAGGGAGTAATTTTCTGTGTGAATATTAGGCACTGTGAAATTATGGCTAAACTTCTCAATGAGAGAGGCATTAGTGCTCGTGCAGTTTCAGGAAATGACAGTGAAAGCGAAAAATATCTGAAGGAGTATTTAGATGGAGAGATAAGATTTCTTTGTTCATGTCAGCTTATTTCAGAGGGATGGGATGCCCCAGCGACCTCTGTTATAGTTATGGCAAGACCTACCATGTCCAAGGTTCTGTATTATCAGCAGTTGGGAAGAGGTACAAGAAAGTCAGATGGAAAAGAAGCTCTTTATGTGATAGATGTCGTGGACAACTATGGATTTAATGCCCTACCATGGAGCAGTAATGCAGTTTTTAATAATCCTTTTTATACTCCCTTTGGAGATGTTATATCAGGAAAAATTGATTCCACAGGAGAGTTGATATATATAGATTATCTTTTAGAGAGGGAAAAAAATCTAGTAGAAGTGGATATAGAAACATTTCAGAAAAAATATGGGGATATGATAAGTTCCGAAGAACTTGCAAGGGAGCTTTTCATATCTACAGGGACAGTGAACTCTTGGGTGAAAAAGGGAGAGATAGAAGCAGACTATAACTTAACTCTTGGAAGGAATAGATATTATAAATTTAAAAAAGAAAAAGTGGAAGAGATAAGAACTTTAAAAAAATTA
>JBOFEZ010000052.1:0-2473 GCA_051648365.1 Fusobacteriaceae bacterium | reverse complement strand
TTTTTCCTGCAACTTCATAAAGGTTTTTAAAAATAGAGTTTTCCCTCTCTGGGACGTATATTCTGAAGTTGTTCTTTCCCTTCAATTCACCAACTTTTTCTACACACTCCACTCTTTTTAATATAAGCTCAAGTATCTGTTTATCAATGGAATCTATATTCTCTCTCAACTTTCCAAGCTCTACTTCCATCTGTTGCCCTCCTAATTCGTAATATTATAAAATAACATCTCAATGTTTTTTTTTGAGTGTGCTTTATCTGAAAAACAAATATACTATTGAAAATTTGTCTTTTTTACTGTAAAATTACACAGTATAACTTTGGTTTAAATACTATTTATTTTAATAATTTTACACTTTTTTTCTAAATTTGTATATTAATTTCATCTTCTTAAATAGTAAGTTTATTCTAAAAGTTCATTCCTACATGATTTTACTTTAAAGGAGGTATTCATGGGATTCTTTTCTATCAAAAGAAAAAAATACGCTACACTTACAGTCAAAGATAAAACCCCTTCTCCGGTTTCTACTAATCTGCAAGAGATTAAAACACCGCAAGACGAGGGTGATAACTTATCTCCACTTTGGATAAAATGCCCTAGTTGCAGCGAGATGATCTATAAAGTTGACCTAGAAAACAACTTAAAAAAATGTGTACATTGCGATCACCATTTTCCTATGAGCGGTCAGGAGAGGGTGGATCTTCTTATAGATACAGGAAGTTTTCAGGAGCTAGACAGGGATTTACAATCTTGTGATCCTCTAGATTTTCCTCAATATAAAGAAAAATATGAAAATAATATGGAAAAAACCGGTATGAAGGATGGGGTTGTTTCTGGTATCGGACTTATCAATGGACTGAAAATAAGTATTGCTGCTATGGATTTCAGCTTTATGGGAGGAAGTATGGGATCTGTTGTTGGGGAAAAAATTACCCGTGCAATAGAACGTGCTGCCCAGCTTAAAATTCCTGTTGTTGTCATTTCAACTTCTGGAGGAGCAAGAATGCACGAAGGGATACTTTCTCTTATGCAGATGGCTAAAACTTCAGCTGCCATCGAAAGACTTCGTGAGGTAGGAGTTCCTTTTATATCTATTCCAGTTGACCCTACCACTGGAGGAGTAACAGCTTCCTTTGCCATGCTAGGAGACATAAATCTCTCTGAACCTAATGCTCTTATCGGATTTGCAGGTCCTCGAGTTATTGAACAGACTATCAAGCAGCAGCTTCCAGAAGGATTCCAGAGAAGTGAATTTCTCCAGGAGTTTGGGATGATAGATGTCATCTCCAAAAGAGAGGATATGAAAGATACCCTCTACAAAATCTTAAGCTGTGCCACTGAATAGGAGGAATTATGAAATTTGAAACCGAGATATTGGATTTAGAAAAACATATAGCAGAACTAGAGAGATTTGCCAATGATAAAAATATAGATTTATCTGAAGAAATTGAGAAACTTCAGATAAAACATAAAAATATGCTAGAAAAAATTTACTCAAATCTCTCTTCATGGGACAAGATTTTTGTAGCCCGTCATCCTGATAGACCCTATACACTTGATTATATCAGAGAGTTAGGAGAGGATTTTGTAGAACTTCACGGTGACAGACTTTTCAGAGATGATCCTGCCATAGTTGGGGGAATGTGTAAAATAGATGGAAAAAGAATTATGGTTATCGGACATCAGAAAGGTCGAACTACGGAAGAAAAAATTCATAGAAATTTTGGAATGGCAAATCCCGAAGGATACAGAAAAGCCTTGAGACTTTTCCGAATGGCTGAAAAATTGAGAATTCCTGTACTTACTTTTATAGATACTCCAGGTGCTTATCCTGGAATAGAAGCTGAAAAGCACGGACAGGGAGAAGCTATCGCACGCAACCTTATGGAGATGTCGGGAATAAAGACTCCTATGATCTCTGTTGTCATCGGTGAGGGAGGTTCTGGAGGTGCTCTAGGACTTGGGGTTACAGATAAAATTTTTATGTTTCAAAACTCTGTTTATTCTGTTATCTCACCCGAAGGATGTGCCGCTATTCTCTACAAGGATTCTAACCGTGCTCCTGAGGCTGCCGAAAACCTAAAAATTTCTGCCAATAGCCTTTTAGAACTAGGAGTTATAGACGGAATTATTGCTGAGCCTATAGGAGGAGCTCACAGAGACCATATCCTCTCTGCACAAAACCTTAAAGAAGTTATTCTTAAGGCTTTTGAAGAATTAGAGAGTTGGAATTCCGATACTCTTTTGGAAAAAAGATACAAAAAATACCGTAATATGGGGAAATTTCTTGAATCTTTTTAATTTTGGATGTAAAATAGATTAGTAGATGTTACATTGCTTACACGATTAAATTAGACTTCGGGAGTTGATTATATTTATGAAAAAAATTGCAATTTTAACTAGTGGAGGAGACGCTCCAGGAATGAACACAGCTATCAGAGCTGCTGCAAAATATGCCATGGATTTAGGAATG
>JBOFEZ010000051.1:0-24245 GCA_051648365.1 Fusobacteriaceae bacterium | reverse complement strand
GCAGGAAGAAGCGAAATAATGAAAACAATTTACGGATATTATCCAGTTCAATCTGGAAATATCTATATAGAAGGAAAACCTTGTAAGATAAAATCTCCTGAGCAGGGAGTTCAGTTGGGAATAGCCTATGTTTCTGAAGACAGAAAAGGGAATGGATTGGTTTTAGGACTTAGTGTTAAAGAAAATATGACACTGTCTTCTCTTAAAAATTTCTCTAATTTTTTAGGAATGAAAGGAAAAAAAGAAAGAGAATCAGTTCAGGAATACATTGAAAAATTTAGAATAAAAACTCCAGGCATGGACCAGATAATAAAAAATCTGAGTGGAGGAAATCAGCAGAAAGTTGCTATTGCTAAAGCTCTTATGACAAATCCGAAAATTCTTATTTTGGATGAACCCACAAGAGGAGTAGACGTAGGAGCCAAAAAAGAGATATATGATGTAATAAATCAGCTTAAAGAGAAAGGATTAAGTATAATTTTAATCTCATCTGAGATGCCCGAAGTTATGGGGCTTAGTGATAGGCTTATGGTTATACATGAAAATGGAGTGAGTGGTCAGCTGGAAAGAGATGAGTTTGATCAGGAAAAAATAATGAGATTAGCTGTAGGAGTGAGATAATGTTAAAAAAAATATGGAATAATAAACCTTTGGTAGGACTTATAATATTTTCAATAGTAGTGTCAATATTCAATCCAAGATTTCTTTCAGTGAACAATCTTTTGAATGTACTGAGACAAACTTCTATAAACTCGGTTATTGCAATAGGAATGACACTGGTTATACTAACTGGAGGTATAGATCTTTCTGTGGGATCTGTTTTAGCGATTTCAGGAGCTGTTTGTGCAACAATGGTAAGCTCGGGAATGAATCCTGTACTGGCACTTATCTTGACTTTAGCAGTGGGGTTGTTTTTGGGGATTTTAAATGGATTATTCATATCTTATGCAAAACTTCAACCCTTTATAGTTACCCTGGTAACGATGACCCTTTTAAGAGGAGCTACTCTTGTTTACACAGATGGAAAACCTATACCTGTAAGAGGTGAAGGAGAATTTTTTGAAAACATAGGTGGAGGGTATTTTTTAGAGATTCCAATTCCTATATATATTATGGTAATTCTTTTCTTTGTAGGGTATTATATTTTAGCTAACTCCAAGTTTGGAAGATATATCTATGCTATCGGCGGAAATGAAGAGGCTACAAAACTATCTGGAGTGAATACCTCTAAATATAAAACTTTTGTATATGGAGTAGCGGGAGCCTTAGCGGCCCTTGCTGGAATAATTGTTACTTCGAGACTAGGATCGGCACAGCCTACAGCTGGAGCTGGATATGAACTAGATGCGATTGCTGCAGTAGTTTTAGGTGGGACATCGCTATCTGGTGGAGTTGGAAGAATTACAGGAACAGCTTTAGGAGCTATAATTATAGGGGTTTTAGGGAATGCCTTAAATCTTTTAGATGTTTCTTCATACTATCAGATGATGATTAAAGCAGCGGTTATTCTTGTAGCTGTACTTATAGATAAAAAATCTTCTAAATAGCTATAAAAGTTAAAAAAATATAATAGGGAGTGGTAAAATGAAAAATATTTTAAAATTAAAAATGATGGGATTGATGGTGGTAGGTGTAGTTTCTTTAGGAACTATAGCAGAAGCAGCCAAATTCGGATTGGTAGTTTCTACTCAAGATAATCCGTTTTTCGTAACTTTAAAAGAGGGAGCAGAAAAAAAAGCTAAAGAGATGGGGCATACTCTTGTTGTTTTGGATTCGCAAAATGATCCTTCTAAAGAGCTGAGTAATGTAGAAGACCTACTTGTTAAAGGGATAGATGTTCTTCTTATAAATCCTACAGACTCAGATGCTGTAAGATCAGCAGTTAGAGCAGCTAACAGAGCAAAAGTTCCTGTTATAACATTGGATAGAGCAGCGAACTCAGGTGAAATAGTAGCTCATGTGGCCTCTGATAATAAGGCAGGAGGAAAAATGGCAGGAGAGCACATTCTTGCTCAATTAAATGGAGAGGGTAAAGTTGTTGAACTTGAAGGAATTCCAGGAACAACAGCAGCTCGCGATAGAGGAGAAGGATTCAATTCTGCTGTAAATGGAAAGTTGAATATAGTTGCAAAGCAAGCCGCTGATTTTGACAGAACAAAAGGACTTAACGTGATGGAAAACATCATCCAGGCTCAACCTGAATTTAAGGCTGTTTTTGCTCACAATGATGAGATGGCTTTGGGGGCTTTGAAAGCCTTGGAAGCAGCAAACAGAAAAGATATTCTCGTAGTAGGTTTTGATGCGACTGAAGATGCTGTTAATGCTGTAAAAGAGGGGAAGTTGGGTGCAACTGTAGCACAAAAGCCATCTGAAATAGGAGCTAAAGGAGTAGAAACAGCAGATAAAATAACTAAAAAACAATCTGTGGAAAAATATATACCTGTAGAGCTTGAACTTATAAAAAAATAAACAAAAAACACACCTTAATTTTTTGGGGTGTGTTTTTTTGTATTGATACCAGGATTTAATGATCTTAATAATTTCAATTCATATTTTATATTAATAAAAAAAACCTTTGAAAAATAATATTAAAAGTAATATAATGAGGACAAATGTAAAAAATTAGTTTAAAGGAGAATAAAATATGTCAAAAAAAGTAAATTTATCCACAATCCAAGAGGCAGCAGAAACAATTAAAGGAATTGCAAGAAGAACTCCAATCGTTGATTGCCCAGGTCTTGCAGATACTCAAGGAGGAGAAGTTTTCTTAAAATTAGAGAACTTACAAAAAACAGGTTCTTTCAAAATCAGAGGAGCTATCAACAAGATTGCATCCCTAACTGAAGAAGAGAAAGCTCAAGGAGTTATCGCAGCATCTGCTGGAAACCATGCTCAAGGAGTTGCGCTTGGAGCTAGATCAAACGGAATAAAAGCTACAATAGCTATGCCAGCTACTGCACCTATGGCAAAAGTTTCTGCAACAAGAGGTTATGGTGCAGAAGTTGTTCTTTCTGGTGCTGTTTATGATGATGCTTATGCAAAAGCTGTAGAGATTCAAAAAGAAACAGGTGCTACTTTCTTACATCCGTTTGATGATGCTTTCGTTATATCTGGACAAGGAACAATAGGACTAGAGATAATTGAAGATCTTGCAGATGTAGATGTAATTGTAACTCCAATTGGTGGAGGAGGAATAGCTGCAGGAATAGCTACTGCTGTTAAAGCTCTTAAGCCATCGGTAAAAGTTATAGGAGTACAGACTTCAAATGTACCATCTATGCCAGCTGCACTTAAAGCTGGAGAATCGGTTGTAGTTGATGCTACTCCTACAATAGCTGACGGAATTGCAGTTAGAAAAGCTGGAACTCTTACTTTTGAACTTGTAAAAGAGTTTGTAGATGAGGTTGTAACAGTTTCTGAAGATGAGATTGCTACTTCAATTCTTTATATGATGGAAAAAAATAAAATTGTAGCTGAGGGAGCAGGAGCTACTGCATTCGCTGCTATACTTGCTGGAAAAATAGATACAAAAGGAAAGAAAGTTTGTGCGGTTGTATCTGGAGGAAACGTAGATGTAAATCTTGTGGATAGAATAATAAACAGAGCTCTTATAGTAGCTGGAAGAAGATTTGAATTCACAACTATTGTTGCTGATAGAGCGGGAGAGATTCAGAAAATACTTGCTGTAGTTTCTGAAGGAAAAGCTAATGTACTTTCAATCTGTTCAAGTAGATATGAGTCTTGCCTAGGAATAAATACTCAAGAGCTTTCTTTAGTTTTAGAGTGTCTAGATATGGATCACAAAATCGAGATTACAAAAAAACTTGAAGATGCAGGATACAAAATGAACTAATAAAATTTGATTTTTTGGAGGGATATTCCCTCCTTTTTAATTTATAGGTATCTTTTATTTGATTTTTTCATGAAAAAATGGGAAAATAAGGAATAAGATAAGTTTTGGAGGAGAACTATGAAAAAATATATACTGTTATTTTCAATTTTTCTAAAAATATTAATATTCGCTCAAGAGATATCTGAAAAAGCATATGACTATCCATATGAAGATCCATATATAGCTACCATTGTAGGAAGCTCAACACTTATGATGGGGGGAGTAAGTGATAAAATTCCGGTTGAAAATTATACACTTGAAAATTATGCAGAAAAAAAAATTCCTGAGAGTCTATGGTATCAAAAAGGGTTTAAGTATTCCTTGGTAAAACAGAAAGGAAAAGCACCTCTTGTCTTCATTATAGCTGGAACGGGAGCTACATACAATTCTAAAAGAATGATATATTTTCAAAGAATTTTGTATGATGCAGGGTACAATGTTATTTCTATAACCTCGCCTATAAATATGAATTTCATTTTAAACACTTCTGCTGAAGGGCTTCCTGGCTTGTTGGCGAATGATAGTAAAGATATCTATAGGGTTATGCAAGAGGCATATAATGGAGTAAAAGATAAAATTCAGGTTTCGGACTTTTATGTTATGGGATACTCTCTTGGAGCAGCTCAAGCGGCCTATGTATCATATCTTGATGAACAGGATAAAAAATTTCAATTTAAAAGGGTTTATATGATGAATCCTCCTGTGGACATGTATAAATCAGGAGTGAAACTGGATAAACTTTTAGATGAAAATATAGAGAATGATAAAAGAAATATAAAAAAACTTTTAGATGAGGTTTTTGAAGAAATTTCTAAGCAGACTAAAGGGGCGAACATAGAACTGTCTGAGGCGGCTATATATAGTCTTTTTACAAATAAAATTCTTTCTGTAGAAAAAATGAAATCCCTTATAGGACTGGCTTTTAGAATATCATCTGTGGATCTTAACTATGTGACTGACCTTATAAGTGAAAGAGGCAACTATGTGAAGGGTCCAGTTGGAAAATATGAATCTACCTTTAAATATTTTGAAAATATAAATTTTGCTAATTTTCAAGATTATCTAGAAAAGATAGCAGTTCCTCATTATCTAGAAAAAGGTATAGGGAAAGAGGAAATTTTAGAGGGAGTAAAAATCAATATAATAGAGGATTATCTCAAAAACAGTAAAAAAATAGCAGTTGCAACTAATGTTGATGACCTTATTTTAGATGCTGAAGATTTAGAATATCTCAAATCTGTTTTTGGAGAAAGAATAATAATTTTTCCTAAAGGTGGACATAGTGGAAATATGTATTATGAACCTAATGTTAAAACTATGCTTAACTATTTGGAAAATGGGGTGCTGAAATATGAAAATTAAAAAATATATAACCATATTGAGTCTAGCTCTTTCGGTTTCTCTTTATAGTTCTCAAGACGCTAAATCGGAAACTGCTGGAAATGATAAAAGTGCAGCAGAGTATTTTTTGGTATATGACCCGTGGGAAGGTATGAATCGTAGGATATATGTATTTAACTATTATTTCGACAGATATTTTTTTCTTCCTGTAGTTGAAACTTACAGATTTATAACACCTGATTTTGCAGAAAGAAGGGTAACTAATTTTTTTGGAAATTTAGGACAGAGTAGTGTGATGGTGAACTCTTTGGCACAAGGGAAAGGGCGTAAATTTATGCGTTCACTGGGAAGATTTTCAATTAACTCTATTTTGGGAGTTTTTGGTTTTTTTGATGTAGCTACCGAGCTTGATATGCCCAGAGAGCATGAGGATTTTGGATTGACTTTGGCTCGCTATGGTTTTCCTGATGGACCATATCTTATATTACCTATTTTAGGACCTAGTAACCTTAGAGATGGAACAGGAACAATTATAGGGTTTTTGTCAGCGGAACATATAATCCCATATAATTATATAGGAGATATAGATACTACCAATTCTATAGCGACAGGACTACAAAGTGTAGATACGAGAAAAAGAAATAGTTTTAGATACTATGAAACAGGTTCTCCTTTCGAGTATGAATATCTGAGATTTTTTTATAGAGAGTTTAGAGATCTTCAAATTGAAGGGAAATAACTTTAAAAATTTCTGCTAAAAACTGAATGAAATATGATAAAATGAAGAATAAAAAATTAAAAATGCGGAAAGGAAAGTTATGTGGCAAGAAATAGATATAAGATTTAAAGAAGTTTTAGAAAAGTACAGTAAGATAGAACTAGAGATGTGTGATTACTCGTTTGTAAATCTATATCTTTGGAGTTTTGGGGATAAAATTAAATACTGTGAAAGAGAAGATATACTTTATATAAAGGGGAATTATCTTTTTCAAGATGAGTATTTTATGCCAATTCCACTTTCGGGAGACATAAAAGATATAAAAAGAGGGATAGATTTTCTTCTTGAGAAAGGTAGAGATATAAATTTTGTATCTGAAGATTTCTATCTTAACTATAAAGATGAATATGAATTTGAAGAGATGCTGGATAATTATGATTATATTTACTCGGTTCAGGATTTAATAGAACTTAAAGGAAGAAAATACAGTAAGAAAAAAAATAAAAAAAGCCAATTTACAAAATTATATAACTACAGATATGAAAAATTGGTAGCAGATAATTTAAAAGAAGTAATAAAATTCCAAGAGTCATGGTGCATAAAAAAAGACTGTATAAATAGTGAGAATCTCAAAAGTGAAAGTTTGGGATTGGAAAATATTTTTGAAAATATAGAAGAAACAGATATTGTGGGTGGGGTTCTTTATGTCGACAAGGATGTGGTGGCTTATACCTTAGGAGAAAAACTTAGTCATGATACTGTGGTAATTCATGTCGAAAAAGCTGATGAGCTTTATAACGGAAGCTATCAGGCAATAAATTCGATTTTTTTAGAAAAAGAATGGGCTCATATGACCTATGTGAATAGAGAAGACGACTCTGGAATAGAAGGAATAAGGAAAGCAAAAGAATCTTATTACCCTATAAAAAAGGTCAAAAAATACCGTATAAAAGGTTAAAAATTGACCTTGAAAACTAAAATATATTTTCCTGAAACAGCCTATTTCCAACCGAAAAAAAACAAACGAAGATAAAAAGGTTTACTTTCAATTAAATCCTTGACAAAAAAAAGTTATTGTTATAAAATTCAAGAAGAATAATTTTTTTAAAAAATTAATTTTATTAAATTTGGAGGTAATGAAATGGCTTGTAAAGTTGTAGAAATAAAAAACGAAACAGGAATACATACTAGACCTGGAAATGAGTTCGTAGGTTTAGCAAAAACATTCGAATCTAACATAGAATTAGAAAATGAAGCTGGAAAAAGAGTAAAAGGAACATCTCTTTTAAAACTTCTTTCATTAGGAGTAAAAAAAGGAGCAAAAATAACAGTACACGCAGAGGGAACGGATGCAGAGGAAGCTGTAGAAAAATTATCTCACCTTCTAGAGAACCTAAAGGACTAACTTAAAAGAGGGTTGAAAGACTCTCTTTTTTTTCAAAAAAATTAAGAGGATGTGAATTTATGAGAAAAATGATTAAGGGAATAGATGCTTCTCCGGGTATTGCTATCGGAAAGGTATTTCTATATCTTGAGAAAGAGTTGGATATTAACCTTGGAAACTGCGGAGATACAGCTAAAGAAAAAGAAAGACTTTTGACTGGAAGAGATAAAACGAAATCTCAGCTCCAAATCATAAGAGAAAAAACAGCTAAAAAACTGGGAGAAGATAAGGCGGCCATATTTGATGGACATATAACCCTGTTAGAAGATGAGGATCTTTTTGATGAGGTAGTGGAACTTATAGAAGATGAGGGAATATATGCAGAGAATGCCCTAAGTCAAGGAATAGAAGGATACTGTGAGATGCTTGCGAATCTTGAAGATGAATATCTAAGAGAGAGAGCGGCAGATCTTCGTGATATAGCAAAAAGATGGCTGTATAATATATCTGGAATGGAGATTGTCAATCTTTCATCTTTGCCTAAAAATACAGTAGTTGTTGCCAAAGATTTAACACCTTCAGACACAGCTCAACTTGATCTTGAGAATGTTGTGGCTTTTGTAACAGAAATCGGAGGTAAAACAGCTCACTCATCAATTATGGCTAGATCACTAGAGCTTCCAGCAGTAGTTGGAACAGGAAATATATGTTCTCAAGTAAAAAGCGGAGATTCAATAGTTGTAGATGCTTTAAAAGGAGAAATAATAATAAATCCTACAGAAGAGGATATAGCTATTTATTCTGAAAAAAGAGAAAAGTTTTTCCAGGAAAAAGAAGAACTTAAAAAACTTAAAAATATGGAAGCGATTTCTAAAGACGGAACAAAGGTTGGGGTTTGGTGTAATATAGGAGATCCTTCAAATGTAGCTGGAGTTTTAAGAAATGGTGGACAAGGAATAGGTCTATACAGAACTGAATTTCTTTTCATGAATAACGACAGATTCCCAACAGAAGATGAGCAGTTTGAAGCTTACAAAACAGTTGCTGAACTTATGGAACCGTATCCTGTAACAATAAGAACAATGGATATAGGTGGAGATAAATCTCTTCCATATATGCAACTGCCTAAGGAAGAAAATCCATTCCTAGGATGGAGAGCATTAAGAGTTTGTTTAGACAGACCTGAAATACTGAAAACTCAATTAAGAGCTCTTCTGAGATCTTCTGCACATGGATATGTAAAAATTATGCTTCCTATGATTATTTCTTTAGATGAAGTAAGAAAAGCAAAAAAAATATTTGAAGAATGTAAAGCTGAGCTAAGAGCTGCTGGAATCAAATTTGACGAGACAACAGAACTAGGAATAATGGTTGAGACTCCAGCTGTTGCATTCAGAGCAAAACATTTTGCAGAAGAGGTAGATTTCTTTTCTATAGGAACTAACGATCTGACTCAATATACATTAGCTGTTGATAGAGGAAATGAAAATATAGCTCACCTTTATGATACTTATAACCCAGGTGTGTTAGAAGCTATAAAAATGTCTATAGAAGGAGCTCATGAAAAAGGTATAAATATCTCTATGTGTGGAGAGTTTGCAGGAGACGAAGAAGCTACGGCACTTCTTTTCGGAATGGGATTAGATGCATTCTCGATGTCTGCTATATCTATACCGAAAATCAAAAAAAACATAATGTCTTTAGACAAAAAAGAGTGTGAAGCCCTTGTAGAAAGAGCACTTTCGAAAGCTACAGCTGAAGAAGTATTAGAAGAGGTTAGAGCATTTAATAAGAAACACTTTAATTAAAAGTGAAATATATGTTAAAATAGAAGGGGTGAAAGCCTCTTCTATTTTTTTTAATTAAAGGAGGAATTATGAAAAAAATAAAATTTATATACAATCCTCACTCAGGTGGAAAATTGATTCTAGAATATCTAGATGAATTAATTTATCATTTTCAGAAAAATGGGAAAGCAGTTGTACCTTACCGGATAGATACCTCTAAAAAAACTCAAGATTTTTTTCCTGAATTTCCAACAGATGAATATGAATATATTCTTATATCTGGAGGCGATGGAACGATAAATCAAGTAGTGAATCAGATGAAAGGAAAAGATATAGATCTTCCGATAGCTGTTCTACCTACAGGTACAGCAAATGATTTCGGACTTGCTTTGGGATTGGAAGGAGATGTCTCGAAAGACCTGAAAAAAATATTGAATGGAGAAATCCATGAAATAGATCTGATGAAAGCGAATGAAAAATACTTTGTGAATGTATTAAGTAGTGGACTTTTTACTGAGGTATCTCAAAATACCCCTACTTATCTAAAAAATAATATAGGGAAATTAGCTTATTATCTAAGTGGAATATTGGAACTCCCTAAAGTTCAAGATCTAAAACTGACTTTTGAGGCAGAAGGGTTCAAATATACAGATAAGTGTTTTATGTTTTTTGTTTTTAATGGAAAAACAGCAGGTAGCATAAATCTTTCATACAAATCTAAGATGGACGATGGAGTTTTTGATATAATAATTGCAACAGGTGGAGACATGTTTAAAGTCATGGAGTTTATAGTGAAATTTCTTCAGGGAGAGCATCTGGATTCATCCACTAGTATACTCCATTTTAAAACTTCTAAATTGAAAATAGATTCTCAAAAATCTCACGGAACAGATATAGATGGAGAAAAAGGTCCTGAGATACCTCTTGTAATCGAGTGTATTCCGAAAGGCTTAAAAATTATATACTAAAAACAGGAAGAGACGGATTTTCGAACCCGTCTCTTCCTGTTTGAAAAATTATTTAGCTACATTTCCTGCAACATTTAATACATCCCATGTTCTTGCGAATGGTGGAGCATAGCAAAGATCTAGCATCCCTAATTCGTCAACTGTCATTTTGGAATAGATAGCAGTAGCAATAACGTCCACTCTCAGAACAGCTCCTTTTTTACCGATAATTTGCCCTCCGAGTATCTCCCTTGTTTCTGCATGATAAACTAATTTCACAAAAATATCATGCTGTCCTGGATAATAATTTGTCTGATTTTTATCTTTTATAAATACAGTTTTGTAATTGATTCCTTTATTTTTAGCTTCTTCTTCGGAAATACCTGTTCTACCAGCTTCTAAATTCATAACTTTGACACAAGCTGAAGCTAGAGTTCCTTTGAAAGTTGTTTCTATACCTGCTAGATTTTCTCCTACTATTCTTCCGATTTTATTAGCAGTTGTAGCTAGAGGGATATAAACATTTTCTTCTCTTACCGTATGATAAACGGTTGCACAGTCTCCAGCTGAGTAGATAGAGTCTAAAGAGGTTCTACCATGCTCATCGATGATAAGAGCTCCGTTAGAAAGCATCTCTATTCCAGAATCTTTAAGGAATGCGGTATTTGGTCTTACTCCGGTTGCGATTATAACCAAATCAGCTGAATATTCTCCTTTATTTGTTTTTACAGAGGAAATTTTTCCATCTTTTCCAATAAATTCAGTTACAGTTTCATCTAGGTGGAGATGGATATCTTTGTGTGATCTGATTTCCTCTTCCATAACATCCGTAATTTCTTTATCAAAACTTTCAGGGATAACTCTAGGGGCTAGCTGAATAATTCTGATATTTTTCTTTTTTAGATGATGCATAGCTTCGGCAGTTTCAAGTCCTATATAACCTGCTCCAATGATTACTATATTCTGAATTTTATCATTAAGAGCTATATTTTTAACCGTGATTCCATCGATATACTCTTTCAAAGTTGAAACATTTTCTAGAGATGCATTTTTTATTGGAGGGATTATAGCGTGGGCTCCTGTAGCCACCATAAGTTTATCGTAATAATCTTGGAAAACAGCACCGTTTTCAAGGTTTTTTATTTTTAAAGTTTTATTTATCGAGTCTACAGAGATAACTTCATGTTTTATTCTGACATCCATTCCGGCTTCGATAAATTTCTGAACAGGTCTAGCAATCATATTATCGGGAGAAGAAAAAAAGTCTCCTACAAAATATGGAAGTCCGCATGCTCCCCATGAAACTATATCTGTTTTTTCATAGATTGTAATTTCAGCTTCTTTGTTCATTCTTCCGGCTTTAGCCGCAGCACTCATACCAGCAGCTACTCCACCGATTATAACTATTCTCATAAATTTACCTTCCTTTTTTGATTTGAAATTAAAATTTTACCTCTGTTGAATTATACAATAAAAACAGAAAATTAACAAATGTTCTATAAAAAAAAGAGAGAGTTCCCTCTCTCTAAAAATAAAAATTAATCTTGATCTATAGGTGCAATTTTTTCTGCAGAATAAGCTGCAGTGTCCATATCACCTAAAATTTTTGAAGTTATAACTCCGGCAGTCATAGATCCGCTTACATTAAGAGCTGTTCTTCCCATATCAATAAGAGGCTCTATAGCGATAAGAAGTCCAACAAGTCCAACTGGAAGATCCATAGATGATAGAACTATAAGAGCAGCAAATGTTGCTCCTCCTCCTACACCTGCAACTCCAAAAGAAGAAACTGCAATTATAATAACCAGCTGGATTATAAATCCTGGGTTAAGAGGATCGATACCTACTGTTGGAGCGATCATAAAGGCAAGCATAGCAGGGTAAATTGCGGCACATCCGTTCTGACCGATTGAAGCTCCAAAAGAAGCTGATAGGTTAGCTACTCCTTCAGAAACTCCCATATCCTTTACTTGAGCCTCAACGTTTAAAGGGATAGATCCGGCACTTGTTCTTGATGTGAAAGCAAAAGTTAAAACCGGAAGAGATTTCTGAAGATATCTTATAGGGCTTAGGCCTGTAAGAGAGATTAATAGAAGGTGTACAAGGAACATAAGAATTAAGGCAACGTATGAAGCTATTACAAATTTTCCGAGTTTTAAAATTTCAGAAACATTTGAAGTTGCAATAACCCTTGTCATAAGAGCTAAAACTCCGAAGGGAGTAAGTCTTAGAACCAGAGTAACGATTCTCATAACCACATCATGAAGGGCATTTACAATATCTTTAAAAATTTCAAAAGATTTAGCCTTTTTCTTAGCTATACCAAGAGCAGAGATTCCTGTAAATCCTGAGAAAATTACAACGGCAATGGTAGATGATGATCTAGCACCAGTCATATCCAGGAAGGCATTCTCTGGAATCATCTCTACAAATTTAGAAACGAAAGATGCAGCAGTTGCTTCTCCGGCTCTTCCTTCAAGGTAGGCTGCTCTGGCAGCTTCTTTTGCACCAAGCTCAAGTCCCTCAGCAGTAAGTCCGAAACCTGCAGAAGTAAAATACCCTATAAGAGCAGCGATAACAGATGTTCCTACTAAAATTCCTATAATCATTCCACCCATTTTCCCGAGAGATTTTCCATCTTTAAGATTTATGATAGAGGATGTAATAGAAACCATTATAAGTGGCATAACTATCATTTTAAGAAGTCTGACATAACCGGCTCCTACTACATTGATATAGATCATAGAATCTTTAACTACAGAACTATCGGATCCATAAAATAGCTGAAGAGCTACTCCGAATACGATAGCCATACCTAGAGATGTAAAAACTCTTTTTGAAAAAGAGACAAACTTTTTCTGCATACTGTATAGGATACCTATAAGAGTTAGCATGATTAAAATATTGATAAGTACTAACATTTTTTTATTCTCCTTTTATAATAATATATTTTGGCATAAAATTATAACATAGAATAAGAATAAAGAAAAGTGTAATCTATAAAAACATTTTGAACTACTTTTCAGATTTGGTTACCATAATTTCAAGTATCATCTTATCAGTTTCTGTCATTGCATCTCTACCAATAGCACAGGCATCTCTTATTGTATCTTCGATAGAGCTAGAAATTATCCCCTCGTCTGAACCGATAACGATACCATCTTTAGCAAGTAGAGCACCTTGGATTCCAGCACTAACTCCAGTGGCTATTTTTAGAGAGCAACCAGGTTTAGCACCGTCACAGAACATACCAGTTATATTTCCAAGAATATTTTTAATTGTTCCCTCAATTTCTGGAAGTTTTCCTCCAAGTAGATAACTGATACCACAACTTGAACCAGTTGAAGCAAGAACACATCCACATAAAGCAGAAAGTCTTCCTAAATGGTTTTTCATATGGATAGCAATAAGTTCACTTAGTGCAAGAGCCCTTAGGAGTTCTTCAGAAGTAGAGTCTAATTTTTTTGCAGCAGCGATAACAGGCACAGAAGCTGTAAGTCCTTGGTTTCCAGAACCAGAGTTTGTCATTACGGGAAGAATAGAACCAGCCATTCTAGCATCTGAAGCAGCTGCCGTCATGGCGATGGAATAAGTTTCAAGAGTATCTCCAACCATACCTGTATTGATATTGTTAAGTCTTGTTCTTCCAACTTCAAGTCCCCAAGGATTTTTAATTCCCTCTTCGGCAATAGCACCATTTACTTCAATTACTTTATTTAGAAATTCAAGTTCTTTGATGTCTACATTTTGAGTGAAATCAAAAATAGAGGCAATAGACATGAAAGACTTGTCTTCTGTTGGCACTGTAGGAGCACAAGATATAGTTTCTAGGGCTTCATCGCAATTAGCCTTAAAGAAAACCTCGCCGTTTTTTTCGATAAGTGTGATAGCTGTATGGAAATCTTTTATTTCAACAGAGGCCCATTTATCTCCTTTGATAACTTTAGCTTTTATATAAAGTTTATTAGGAACTTGAGCAATCTCCATGGAGATAAAATTTGGATTTTCTAGTAATCTCTTAGCCTCTTCAATTTTTTCTTTTGGAATATCAGTAAGAACCTCAAGCTTTCTTGAAGCATCTCCTGCAACTATTCCTACAGCTGTAGCTATATCGGAACCTTTCATTCCAGTTCCTGGAATACCTACGCCCATAGCATTTTTTATGATGTTACCAGAAAGAGTCAGTTCAACTTTTTCTGGCATCTCTCCTAAAACTTCTCTAGCCTTTGCAGCTGCGTATGCAATAGCAGTAGGTTCAGTACATCCGAGAGCTGGAACAACTTCTTTTTTTAAAAGTTCAGTAAATTGATTATAATTTTTCATGTTTCCCCCAAAATTTTTAGTATTTAATTCAGATAAAATATTGTAACATTTTAATGGATAGTAGTCAATAAAGTGTAATATTGAAAAAAAGAATGCACTATAATTTAACATTTTAAAAAAAGAATGATTATTTTCTTTGAATGGAATAAAATTTGAGGTATAATTCAAAATATATAAATAATGATTTCAAAAAAGGAAAAGTGATTAAGATGAAAATATACTATTTTGATAACTCGGCGACGAGTAATCCTAAACCTCAGGAGGTTTATGAAGCGGTAAATTACTCTATGAAAGAGCTGAACAGCAACCCGGGAAGAGGTGGTCATAGGCTAGCAGTAAAAAGTTCTGTAGAAATATACAGAGTAAGAGAAAAAATTGCTAAATTTTTTAATCAAAAAAATCCTCTTCAAGTGGCATTCACAAATAATTCGACTACAGCTTTAAATATGGCTATATTTGGTAGTCTTCAGGAAGGGGATACTGTTATTACAACGGCTCAGGAGCACAACTCTACCCTAAGGCCCTTATTCACTTTGAAAGAGAAGAAAAATATAAATGTAATTCTTGTGGAAGATGAAAATCCAGAAGATAAAATTATAGAAATCTTAAAAAAAGAGAAGATAAAAATGGTGGCTTTAAATCATATGTCCAATGTAACAGGAAAAACTATAGACATAGAAAAAATAGGAAAAGTGTCTAAAAAATATGATGCACTTCTTGTTGTAGATGCTTCTCAAAGTGCAGGAATGATAGAAGTTGATATGGAAAAAATGTGTATAGATATACTCTGCATTACTGGACACAAATCTCTTTTTGGAATACAGGGGATAGGAGCTATAATACCGAGAGAAGGAGTATATCTTCATCCTATATTGGTAGGGGGTACAGGTTCACACTCAAGAATTCTTACTCACCCTAAAGAGATGCCTGAACATCTGGAGGCGGGAACAGTAAACACACCTGGAATACTTTCGGTAGGAGCGGGGATAGATTTTATAAATAAAGTTGGGCTCAAAAATATTCATGAACATGAACAGCAATTGAAAAATAGATTCCTCGAAGGAATAAAAAAAATAGATAGAGAAAATATAGTTAAACTTTACACTTCTTATGGAGAAAACGATGGTCCTGTTGTTTCACTTAATGTAGAGGGAGTGGCTTCTTCGGACCTTTCGGCTCTTTTAGATGAAGAATTCGGAATTATAACTCGTTCTGGCCTCCATTGTGCTCCTCTTATCCATGAAAAAAATAAGACAACAGAGACTGGTATGGTAAGATTCTCTTTTGGGTATTTTAACACTTTAGAGGACATAGATTATGCACTTTCAGCAATCGAAAAGATAATAAATTCCTTAAATGAGTAAGATTGATAAAAAAAATTTTTTTAATATTGGAGATTGTGATATAAAAGATGTTAGGGTGAAATATTATATTATTATATAAAAGGACGGTAAAAAATGAATATTAGAAACAGCATAGTAAAAGAATATGGAAATCTGAAACCTGAACTTATAAATAGCATAAAAGAACTTGTAGCTATTCCCAGTGTTTTGGATGAAGAAGCTAAAGATACACCTTTCGGAAAAGATATTGACAGATGTTTAGACAAAGCTTTAGAAGTATGTGAAAAATTAGGTTTTAAAATATACAAAGATCCTAAAGGTTATTATGGTTATGCTGAGATAGGGAACGGGAAAGAGATGATAGGAGTTCTTGGTCATCTAGATGTGGTCCCAGCTGGAGATTTAGAAAAGTGGAATTCGGATCCTTTTCAAGTTTTAGAAGCAGATAATAAGCTTTTTGGGAGAGGAACACAGGATGATAAGGGGCCAACATTGATAGCACTTTATGCTGCAAAAGCTATAATGAATTCAGGGTTTGAATTGGGGAAAAGAGTAAGATTTATTTTTGGGACAGATGAAGAGAACCTTTGGAGATGTATAAACAGATATATGGAACTAGAAGAAAAGCCATCTATGGGATTCACACCGGATTCTAAATTTCCGATGATATACGCTGAAAAAGGTCTTCTTCAGTTTAATTTTGTAGGAAAGGGAGAGAGCATTACTTTGAAAGGTGGAGCAGCATATAATGCTGTACCTGATATTTTCCAATATAAAACTGAGAATGAAGGAACTCTTGTGGCACAATTGGAAAAAAATGGTTCTAAATTCGAAGCAAAAGGAGATGAGATAACTGTCTATGGTAAATCGGTGCATGCGGCAGTAGGAGAAGAGGGTATAAACGCTATAAAACACCTTATGCTTGCACTAGAGGCTACAGGGATTAGCACATCATCTTTAAGATTCGTGGCTGATGAGATAGGGAATGATCCTTATGCTGAAAAAATATTTGGACCTTTAGAAGATGAAGCTTCAGGAAAACTGAAATTCAATCTGGGAAAAGTAGACATAAACTCAGAAAAAACAATATTAGGAATCGATATCAGAATCCCCGTTACTATTTCGAAAGAGACGATTGTTGAAGCTGCAAAAAAAATAGGAGAAAAATATGGATTCCAATATGAAGAGAGAGATTTCTTAAGATCTTTATATGTTCCTCTAGATCATTTTCTTATTAAGACTTTAAGAAAAGTTTATGAGGAAGAAACAGATTTTGATTCTACGCCTATATCTTCTGGAGGAGCTACATATGCAAGGTCTATGGATAATTGTGTTGCTTTTGGAGCTGTATTTCCAGATGGTAAAAAAACAGAGCACCAGCCAAATGAATATCTATCAATAAAGGATATGGATAGAGCTTTTATAATATATGCAAAAGCTATATATGAGCTTGCAAAATAAAAATAAATTAAAAAGGGGAGAAAAAATGGCAAACAACAAGAAAAAATTTACCATGCCAAGTGCATACACGATTCTATTCGCTCTTATCGGAATAGTTGCAGCACTGACTTGGATTGTACCAGCAGGAATCTATGAATACGTGGATCCAGCAGCATCAAAACCTGTTCCTATTCCTGGAACATATAAACTTACTGAAATGAATCCACAGGGAATATGGGAAGTTTTAATGGCGCCTATCAAAGGATTTGGAGAAGCTCAAGACATAGCACTATTTGTACTCGTAATTGGAGGTTTTTTAGGAATAGTTATGAAGACAGGAGCTATCGATGCAGGTGTAGCAGCTCTTATCAAAAAATTTGAAGGAAAAGAGACACTTCTTATTCCTATGATGATGACAATTTTTGCCTTAGGAGGAACATCTTTTGGACTTGCAGAGGAAACAGTTGCCTTTTATGCATTTATGACTCCTGTTATGCTTGCAGCAGGATTTGATACTGTAACTACCATGGGAACAATACTTTTTGGATCAGGACTGGGGTGCTTGAACTCCACAGTTAATCCATTTTCAACAGGTATAGCTTCGGGATTTGCAGGGATATCAATAGGAGATGGAATAGTTCCGAGAGCGATTATGTTGGTTGTTCAAGTTGGGCTTGTAAGCTGGATGCTGATGAACTATGCTAAAAAAGTTAAAGCAGACCCTACTAAATCTGTAGTTTACGAAACAAGAGAAGCTGATATTGAGCATTTCCTTGGATCAGAAGCAGAAAAAGGAGAATATCCTGAACTAACTAAAGAGAGAAAAAGAGTACTTTTCTTTTTCGGAATGTCTTTTGTAATAATGATTATGGGAGTTATTCCTTGGGCATATAAATTCAATGTTACGATATTTGAAGATATAACAAACTGGATTACAGCTATTCCTGTTCTTGGAACTTTTGTAGGTAAAATAGTTCCGCTGGGAGATTGGTGGTTCGGAGAGATGACTATGCTATTTATGGTTATGAGTGTTGTTATAGGTCTGTCTTCAGGAATGAATGAAAAAGAACTTATTTCTACTTTTGTTGCAGGAGCTAGAGATCTTCTAGGAGTGGCACTTATAGTTGGAGTTTCAAGAGGTATAACAATAGTTATGAGTGCTGGAGGGATGACAGCTACAGTTCTAAGTCTCGGAGAAAAGACCCTTGCAGGATTAGGTAAGATTCCTTTCATACTGTTAACTTACCTGTTCTACATGCCTATGGGACTTCTTATTCCATCGACTTCAGGACTTGCAACCCTTACAATGCCTATACTTGCACCTCTTGCAGGATTTGCAGAAGTTCCTAAATCTGTTGTGGTTACAGCGTATCAATCAGCTTCTGGAATCATGAACCTAATTACTCCTGCTTCAGCAGTTGTAATGGGAGGACTTGCTATTGTAAGAGTTAACTATGTTACTTGGCTTAAATTCTCGGCTAAATTCTTAGCAGTAATATTTGTTACTACTTGTATAGGGTTAATAGTTGGAGTGATGTTTTAAGATATGGGAGGATGAATCAGAATTTATATTTTGGTTCATCCTTATTTTTTGTATAGATTTTTTTATCGCCAGTTGTTATAATTTAGGAAAAAAGGGGGAGATTTTATGGATATGAAAGAATTGAGAGAAAAAGCAAGGGAAAGAATGAAGGGATATTGTGCCCTGTGCCCTCAGTGCAATGGGAACTGGTGTGCTGGAAAAGTCCCAGGTATGGGCGGAGCAGGAAGTGGAGACTCTTTTAAAAGGGCTTATGAGGAACTTAAAAAATATAAACTTATCATGAGAACAATTCACGGAGTAAAAGAGCCACAATTAGAAACTGAATTTTTTGGAGAAAGGATAAGTTTTCCAGTTATAGGAGCACCGATTACAGGGGCCAAATATAATATGGGAGGGTATTTAAGTGAAGAACAGTACTGTAAATACATTACAGAAGGTTCATTGAAAGCAGGAACAGTTGCTATGTTAGGAGATACTGCGGATCTGACAGCTTATGAGCATGGAATAAATATGATAAAAAAAGTAGGCGGAAAAGCTATTCCTATTATAAAACCTAGAGAAAATGCAGAGATAATAAGAAAAATAAAAATAGCCGAAGAAGCTGGCGCCTTTGCTGTGGGAATGGATATAGACGGAGCAGGGCTTATAACTATGAAACTTTTCGGACAGCCTGTCTCGCCTAAAACTTTTGAAGAGCTAAAAGAATTAGTAGAAAGCACAAAACTTCCATTTATAGTTAAAGGAATTATCAGTGTAGAAGATGCTCTTATGTGTGCAGAAGCTGGAGTGGCTGCTATTATAGTTTCTAATCATGGGGGAAGAGTTTTAAATCAATCGCTGGCACCAGTAGAAGTTTTAGAAGATATAGTTGAAGCTGTAGGTGAAAGAGTAGTTGTTATTGTAGATGGATCTGTCCGAGAAGGGGTAGATATTTTAAAGTATCTTGCTCTAGGAGCACAGGCTGTACTTTTAGGAAGGCCACTTATATGGGGAGCTATAGGAGGTGCTGAAGAAGGTGTTATTGAAATTTATAGAGAATTAAAAAATCAGTTGATTCAGGCCATGCTTCTTACAGGAACAGCAGACGTAAGAGAAGTGGATAAAAAAATTCTTAAAAAAGTATGAAAAAATATTTTTTAATAAAAAAAAGTTGACTATTTTTTATTATTGTGGTATTATTATTCTTGTCTGCGGGAATAGCTCAGTTGGTAGAGCGTCAGCCTTCCAAGCTGAATGTCGCCAGTTCGAACCTGGTTTCCCGCTCCAATCTTTGCCCCGTTCGTTCAGTGGTAAGGACAACAGATTTTCACTCTGTAGACAGGGGTTCAATTCCCCTACGGGGTACCACTTTTGGGGATATAGCTCAGTTGGGAGAGCAACGCACTTGCACTGCGTAGGTCAGCGGTTCGACTCCGCTTATCTCCACCATTGCCTAGATAGCTCAGTTGGCTAGAGCATTCGGTTCATACCCGAACGGTCGAAGGTTCGAATCCTTTTCTAGGCACCATTTAAAACTCAAACATCCTTAAGGGTGTTTTTTTTTTAAATAAAGGAAAAAACTTTAGAGAATCTAATATATTTTGTGAGTAATTAAGTGCTGTAATGGAGGCATCATTATGATTGCTGAAAAAGAGATAAAAAAATACCAAGCTCTAGAGAAGCTTCATTGGAATCTTTATATTGGATTTTCAAGAAATGAAAAGAATAGGGAAAACAGATCCCTTCTTGATGAACTTTCTATTATTGAAAAAAGACATTACAAAGAACTTACAAAAATATTAGGCTCGGGATGTGAAATTTCAAAAATATATTTAAACTTTCTCATTAGATTAGGCAGAATTTTAGGGATAAGATTTGTTATAAAATACGTAGAAAAAAAAGAAAATAATGTGAAAGAAAAGATAATTTATTTGTATAAAAAGAATAATATTCCTATTCCGGAACTCTTTTTAGAAAATGATATGGAAAAAGAAGTTATCAATAGACTCTATGATGAAAAATTATTGTACGTGAGTGCAATTTTACTTGGAATGAACGATGCTCTAGTGGAATTTAGTGGAGCTCTGGCTGGTTACACTCTAGCTATTCAAAATACGAGAGCAATAGGTGTTATTGGCATGATAACCGGAATTGCTGCAGCTCTGTCCATGTCCATAGCTGAGTATATGGCTATAAAAGAAGATCTCAAAAGTCATCTGAATTGCAATAAAGCTGCTGTTTATACAGGGATAGCCTACATAATTGCTGTTACTTTGCTTGTTTCACCATATTTTTTTGAAATAAATCGTTTTTTTTCCTTGGGTTTAACAGTAAGTGTCGATATTTTTTTAGTGTTTATTTTTAATTATTACATAGCGATAACTACCGAAGGAAAACTTTGGGAAAAATTCTCTAGAATGACTATTATAGTATTGTCTGTAGCCTTCATAAGTTTCGCTGTTGGATATTTGGCTCAGATATTTTTAGGGATGAAAATATGAGAAAGCAGCCTTTCGACTGCTTTCTCTTTTATTTCGCCAATTTATAAATTTCTACAATATTTTTGACACCAAGTTTTTTAAAATTTCCGATAAGCCCAGAAGTTGTAGCTTTTTCAGCCATCTCAATCAGTCTTTCTTCTGTACATTCTATTCCTGCTTCTTTCAAAGTTACAGGCATGCCTATTCGTTTGAAAAACTGCTCCATTCTATAAATTCCTTCTAAAATCATTCTATCAGTATTTTCAAGATCATATTCTACATCCCATACCCTATTAGCATATTGCATAAATCTATCTTTATCAACTTTATAGACATACTTCATCCATGCAGGCATAATTATTGCAAGACCTGCTCCATGTGTGATATCGTAGATTCCGCTAAGTTCATGCTCTATATTGTGAGAAGCCCAATCAGCTATCCGACCTGTATCTAAAAAACCGTTATGGGCAAAGGTAGAAGCCCACATAAGTTCAGCTCTTGCAGTGTAACTATTAGGATTAGATAGAGCCATTGGGGTGTTGTTGATTATTGTTCTGATAGTTCCCTCGCATAATCTATCGGTAAATTCAACGTTTTTAACTGTTGTAAAATATCTTTCGTGGATATGGGCAATCATATCTACTGCTCCAGCTGCTGTTTGGTAAGGTGGCAGTGTATAAGTTAACTCAGGATTCATTACAGCAAATTTAGGTCTAATAGAGATACCACCGAAAGATTTTTTGAACCATCCGTCTTCATTTGTTATAACACTCCCAGTACTAGATTCGCTTCCTGCTGCGGGAATTGTTAAAACAACACCGATAGGAAGAGCATCTTCTACTACTGCTTTTTTTTCGAAAAAGTCCCATACATCACCGCTATATTTTACTCCGGCGGCAATAGCTTTAGCAGAATCTATAACAGAACCTCCACCGACAGCAAGAATAACCTCGATTCCATTTTCATTACAAACTTTTATCCCTTCTCTAACAAGACCTAGTCTAGGATTAGGTTTGACACCTCCCAGTTCATAAACTTCAGCCCCCTCTTTTCGGAGACCTAAAAATATTTTATCATGTAATCCAGAGGTTTTAATGCTCCCACCACCATAGTGTAGTAAGACTTTTTTTCCGTACTTTAAGGTTTCTTTAATAGCTTCATATTCTGTTTCTTTTCCAAAAATTATCTCTGTTTTATTTTGAAATTTAAAATTTTCCATAAGATTCTCCTCTGATTTAAAAGTTTTCTTAATAGTAATTTTTTAAAGATTCCACACCTTTTATAAAATAATTCCAAGTGTTCTGGATAGAGGTAATGCTTACACTTTCCTCTGGTGTATGTGCTCCTCTGATATTAGGACCGAAAGAGATAATATCTACTCCTGGAATTTTTTCTGAAAGTACTCCACATTCTAATCCAGCATGAATAGCCTTAACCCCTGCTGGTTTTCCTGTTATATTTTTATAGATTTCCAAAAAAGCAGTCCTCAATTTCGAATTAGGATTATATTTCCATGCCGGGTAATGCGAGTTGTGTGTAAAATTAGCACCTACAAGGTCTGAAAGAGTTTCTAATCCTGTAATAATCTCGAATTTTCTACTTTCTACAGAACCTCTAATAGCACTTTTTAGAATAATAGAATTTTCATTTTGGATAATTACTCCAAGATTCAGGGAGCTTTCAACTAAATTAGAAATATCCAGACTCCAGGTGTTGATTCCGTTAGGATGAAGAAGAAGAGTGTTCAAAACTTTTTTAAAAGAATCTCTGTCCATGACTTTGCTTAATGCGATTTTTTCTAATTCTACTCTAACTTCGGGGTCGGAAATTCTATACTCGTCCTTGAAAGTAGTTTCTATTTCTTTTATAAGTTCTTGGAGTTTTTCTATTTTATCTTTTTTAACTAAAAGAGATGCTTCAGCTTCCCGTGGAATAGCATTATCTTTAGCACCGCCACAGATATATCCAACTGAGTATTCCATATGAATACTTAGTCTTTTCAATACTCTCCCTAGCAGTTTGTTTGCATTAGCTCTTTGCTCATGAATATCTGCACCTGAGTGACCTCCCTGAAGTCCTCTTATCTTAAGGAGATAACCAGGGGAAAGTTCAGGAAGAATATCCCAATGAACAGGAATTTCAATCTCCCCTCTAGCTCCGCCTGCACAGCTGACATAAATCTCTCCTTCGTCTTCAGTGTCTAAATTAATCATAAGTTTTCCAGAAAGAAGGGAACCATCTAAATTAAGTGCTCCTGTCATACCCATCTCTTCATCTGAAGTAATAAGAACTTCGAGAGCAGGATGAGGAAGTTCGGAATCTAAAAGAGCTAAAGCAAAGGCAACTGCTATCCCGTTATCGGCTCCTAAAGTTGTGCCTGTTCCTTTGATAAGGTCTCCCTGAATCTGAAGTTTAATCCCTTCATTATTAAAATCGTGAGAAGTATTACTATTTTTTTCACAGACCATATCCATATGCCCCTGTATTATAAGAGTAGGAATAGATTCATACCCCTTTGTAGCGGGCTTCTTAATTATTATATTTAAAAATTCATCCTGAATAACTGAAAAATTTTTATCTTTTGCCCAGTGAAGTAACCAGTTACTGACTTCTTTTTCGTTTTTTGAAGCCCTGGGGATAGAACTTAGTTCCTGAAAATAATACATAACTTTTTCAGGCTGAAGATTTTTTAAAACACTCATTTTGTAGCCTCCCTAATAAATTTATATGAACCTACTGAAAGTATAACAACTTTATTTAGGCAAGTCAAAAAATTACAAAAAAATAAATAGAATTATAAAAAAATTGACAAACAGAGTAATATATGGTAAAATTTCTTTGGTTTTGGGGGTGTAGCTCAGTTGGTTAGAGCGCATGCCTGTCACGCATGAGGTCGCGAGTTCGAGCCTCGTCACTCCCGCCATCAAAATTCAAAACAAAATAATATGCCTCGTTAGCTCATATGGTAGAGCAACTGACTTGTAATCAGTAGGTGGTTGGTTCGATTCCGACACGAGGCACCACTAAATTGCGAGGGTGGCGGAATTGGCAGACGCACCAGACTTAGG
>JBOFEZ010000050.1:0-1036 GCA_051648365.1 Fusobacteriaceae bacterium | reverse complement strand
AAGCCAAACCTTGAAACAGCAGAATCCTATGTAAATTCTGGAAAGTTCCTTTGGAACTCTGGAATGTTTGTCTTTACCACTGATACAATATTTAAAAACTTTGAAGTATTGATGGAAGAGCACACTCAGGTATTCAATGAGCTGAGAAGAGAGATTGCTACAGGAGCAGTAGGAGAAGAGCTATCTAAACTTGCCCATCCACACTTCCAAAACTTTGAAAAGATTTCTATAGATTTTGGAATCATGGAGTATTCTAAAAATATCCGTGTTATCCCTGTGGATATAGGATGGAATGATATAGGTAGCTTTACAGCTCTGGCAGATGTGTTTCCAGCAGATGCAGATAGAAATGTGGTAAGAGAGACAACTTTGCTATCTCAAGATGCTACGGACAATATTGTAATAGCAGAAAACATGGTAGTTTCACTAATAGGTGTAGAAAATCTAATAGTAGTAAGAAACGGAGATAACCTCCTTATCGCTTCTAAGGACAAAGCACAAGATATTAAAAAGATAGTTACTAAATACAATGAGCTTAAGAGGTAGAAAATATGTATCCTATGAAATTTAAAAAACACTTGGTAAAAAAGATATGGGGTGGAAGAGGGTTCCAAGAATCTTTAGATATCCCTTTACCTGACTCTGACCTCTACGGAGAGTCATGGGAGGTAAGTTCCCATGAAAATGGAATGAGCTTTGTAGAGAACGGAGAGTTTGCAGGAAAATCACTTCAGGAGCTTTTGGAAAGCTATGGAGAATCTCTGGTTGGAAAAGAGGTTTATGAAAAATATGGAGATAAATTTCCTCTGCTTATTAAATATCTAGATATAAATGATAAGCTCTCTGTACAGGTTCATCCTGATGACGAGTATGCACTCCGAGTAGAGGGAGAATTTGGAAAATGGGAGACATGGTATGTTTTAGAAGCGAGTCCAGATGCAACCCTTATACTTGGAACAAGTGAGGGAATAACTGCCGATAACTTTCTAGAAAAATTTGAGAGTGAAGAATTTAGCGATATTTTTAATATAGTCTC
>JBOFEZ010000049.1:0-4008 GCA_051648365.1 Fusobacteriaceae bacterium | reverse complement strand
TCTTCACCGGCTCAGCCCCAAGATGGCAGACTGGATAGTAAAAAGATATGCTGGTAAGACCAAGCTACCTCGTACAAAGTTTTTCTCCCACAACTTCCGACACCTCATAGCCAAAACACTCCTAGACCAAGGAACATCTTTGGACAAGGTAAAGAACTTTCTGGGGCACACAAATATCTCTACCACAGCCCTTTACACCATGGGAAAAGCTTCTGAACTACGTGAGGTAAAATCCCGTGCCATGAGAAGTGCCAGAACTCAAATATTGGAGAAAAAATATCGTAGCTGTTGGGAGATTGCCGGTGTTCTGGTAGAAGCTTTTTCAGAAAATCCAAGAATCTCAGATGCAAAACTAGCAGAGCTTCTAGGAACCTCCAAGGCAAGTTTCAGCCGAAAACACAAGAAACTTTCTGAGGAGATTAGGGGGGAGTTCCTGAAGATATAGGGGGAAGAAAAGGGATAACGTCAAAATGAATTGATATTATCCCTTGAAATCATTGGATAAAAAAGGTTGATTGGTGCAAAATGACAAAAAAACCGACGCTAGTTCTTTAAAATCTCCCACTTTCTATGGTATATCTCTTACCATTCCGCTTACCAAAATCTGAAACCACTCCTCACGGGTAAGTTCTATGGAGCAAGCTTCCACAGCAGCCTTCAGACGCTCTATTTTCCCGCTTCCGCAGATAGGGATAAGGTTTCCAGGATGTGCCAGATGCCATGCATAGACGATACTATCCATACTGCAACGGTATTTTTCCCCCAGATTCTGGAGAACCTCTCTGAGTACCTTGACATTTTCATCCTGGGATGTAAATATCTTTCCTCCGGCTAGAGGAGACCAGATCATCATAGGAATCCTCTTCTCCTGCATAAGGTTTGTGGTTCCGTCGTAAAAATGTCCGGTTTTCAGAGGAGAAAGCTCTATCTGATTGGTTACCAGCTTAAAGTCAAGTCTGCTCTGAAGCAGATTAAATTCTGACGGTGTGAAATTTGAACACCCCCACTCCAAAACTTTGCCAGAATCTCTCAGCTCCTTCAGGGCTCTGGCAGTGTCATCGGCATCCATAAACATATCCGGTCTGTGGATAAGAACCAGATCCAGGTACTCTGTCCCCAGGTTTTCCAGAGATTTTTTTACGCTTTTCATAATATGCTCATACCCTGTATCATAGCAATGGAAACTGTTTTCAGGCATGTTTGGAGATTTTAATTTTATCCCCACCTTGCTTACCAGCTGAATCTTTTTTCTCAGCTCAGGTTCCAAAGCCAGTGCATTTCCAAAAATTTTTTCGCAGGTATAGCCTCCGTAGATGTCAGCATGGTCAAAGGTTGTAACTCCCAGCTCCACTGCTGATTCCATAAATTTCAGAAGTTCCTCTTCCGTCATATTCCATTCATTCAGTCTCCAAAATCCCAAGGCTATTTTTGAAACTTTTAAAGACTGGGTTAACTCTATATATCTCATCCTTATCTCCCCTTTTTTTCTGAATTATGCTAAATTCTCCATGTCCGATTACAATTTTAAACTAATTCAGCCAATTTTTCCATATTTTATTTTTTATCTTTATATTTACATCAAAGCCTTGGAGAAGTTCCTATGGAGAACTGTCAGAACTTAAATATTGTTTTAGGTTGTAATGTAAAGTAATCGTTTGTAAGACCACTTACAAAAAAGTGCGTACTTGTAAAAAAAGGTGTAATAAAATATAATATATTTATAATATGTAAAAATAAAAGGAGAATAACGATGAAAAGTATTTTTGATAAAACAAAATTAGGAAACTTAGAAATGAAAAATAGAATAATAAGAGGAGCTCTTTGGGAGGATTTAGCTGATGAGAAAGGACATTTAACTCCAGAACTTTCAGCTATTTACGAGGAGCTAGCTCAGGGTGGAGCCGGAACTCTTATAACAGGATATGCTTTTGTTACTAAAGATGAACAACCTAATCCAGGTATGATGGGTATTTATGATGATACTTTTATTGATGAGTATCAAAAATTTACAAATAAAATCCACCAGTACGGAGCTAATATAATAATGCAAATAGTTTATGGTGGCTTTATGACTACATTCAATGTTGGCGAAAGAACTATTTGGGGACCTTCAACTATGCAAAATGAAAATACAGGTACATGGGCTAAAGAGATTACTAAAGATGAGATAAAATATTTGGTTAAAGCCTATGCTGATGCAGCCTTGAGAGTAAAAAAATCAGGATTTGATGGTGTTGAAATACATGCTGGACACGGATATTTATTGAGTCAATTTTTATCACCATATTATAACAAAAGATGTGATGAGTATGGTGGAAGTATAGAAAATAGAGGAAGAATCATATTTGAAATTTTTACTGCGATGAGAGAAGCAGTAGGAAAAGATTTTTCTATTTGGATAAAATTGAATTCTGCAGATTATGTAGGAGAGGGTGGACTTACAGAAGAGGATAGTATGTATGTAGCAAAAAAACTTTCAGAGTTAGGAATTGATGCTATTGAGGTTACTGGTGGAAATGAGTCTATAAAAGAGGTTGGAGAAAATAATTTAGGTGCTGCCAGAACCAAAGTTATCGTTTCAAAAAATAATGAATCATATTTCAAAGATTATGCTAAAAAGTTGGCTGAGATTGTAGAAACACCTATTATATTAATAGGCGGAAATAGACATATTGATGTTATGGAAAATATTTTAAATAATTCAAAGATAGAATGTTTTTCACTGTCTAGACCACTTACTTGTGAACCTGATTTGGTCAATATTTGGATGTCTGGGGATTTAAAAAGACCTAAATGTGTTTCTTGCAATAAATGCTATTTTACACCTGGGAAGAGATGTATTTTCAATTTAAAAAAATAGATAAAAGAGAATTTTTCAAAATCTAGGGCAAAAATAAAAAGGGATAACATCGTTTAATTTGGGAGTATCCCAAATTTAGTGTAAATTTAAAAAGTAAAATAACTATTTTGCCTTCTTGGCTGTTAAGGGTATAATCTATTAACAACTAAGGAGGTTTTTTTATGGCTAAAAAAAATTCAGAAGTAAATCCACTTATTAAAAAATTAATCGAGGATAATGATATCAGATCTGCAGGAGATGCCCAAATCTTTATGAAGGATATCTTCAAAGATATGGTGAATTTTTTAATGAAAGCTGAATTTGATGAGTCAATTGGTTATGGTAAATATGAAAGAGAATCAGAACCTGAAAACAGTAATTACAGAAATAGATATAATTCTAAAAACGTAAACACATCTCTTGGAAAGATTCAAATAGATGTTCCTAGGGATAGAGAGGGCAAGTTTGAGCCTCAAATCGTTCCTAAGTACTCTAGAGACATTTCAGATATGGAAGACAAGATAATTCCATTTTAATGTTAAGACTAATGGCAAAATTTTGGTTAAAAGTTGTTGATGAACTTAGAAACAGGGGAGTAGAAGAGATATTTTCTGTATCTATAGATGGACTAGTAGGATTCAGCGATGCCATACTAACTATTTATCCAGAAGCTAAAATACAGCGTTGTATAGTACATCAAATTAGAAACACTTTAAAATATATGAATTACAAAGACAGAAAATATTATGCTCAAAAATTAAAAGAAATCTACAATGCCCCGAACGAACTATTGGCCTATGAAGCTTTAGAAGCCCTAAAAGAAGAGCACCCAGAATACGCACCATCCTTACGAGGTTGGTATAACAACTGGGCTGAATTGTCGTATTTCTTCAATTTTTCTTTAGAAATCAGGAAGTTGATATACACTACAAACATAATAGAGAGTTTAAATAGTCAATTTAGAAAAGTAAGTAATTCACGTTCAATATATCCTACAGAAGATTCTCTTCTAAAGGTTCTTTATTTAGCAAGTAAAAACATCACTAAAAAATGGAGTCAAAAGATTAGAAATTGGGAAAAGATTTTAAGAATATTAGTAATCGAATATGGAGACAGATTAGAAAAGTATCTTTAAAAAAAGAGAGCTACCAAAGCAGCTCTCAGGACAT
>JBOFEZ010000048.1:0-3081 GCA_051648365.1 Fusobacteriaceae bacterium | reverse complement strand
GTTCCTCCCACTGCCAAATTTTCACAAAGCTCTATACGGTCAGCACCGGCCTGCACCATGAGCTTTGCTTCTGTGAAACTCTCTACACATGCTTCTTTTATAATAATTCCTGTTTTCATTATCCACCTTTCTTTGTTTTTTTTAGGACTATTAGTTGTTTTTTAGATTTTTTTCCGCTTTATATTCAAAGTCTTTATCCAAAGGAAATATAGGTCTCTTTACTTTTTCATATTTTATATTTTCTAAATCTTCTCTTGTACTTCCATTGGTGAGAGCCATAATATTTCTTTGAGAAATCTCTTTATGATGTTCAGTAAGATAACCTAATTTACAAACAATTATAGCACGTTCTTTTGGATCAAGTCCCAAGTCTTCATACATTTCTGGCGAAACATATCCTACATGTTTTTCAGCTAATACAACATCTACATTGTTTACTCTCAAAACTGCCAAATCACTTTCGTATGTTCCCCATTTCTCTAGATAATTTATTACCTCTCCTTTAAGATTCAGAGTTTGTGTTGTAAGGGTGTCGAACTTGGCTCCGACTGGCACTGTAATAACTTCTCCTATTCTTTCTCTACAGAGAAGAGTAGCTTCAGGATCATATATTCCACCATAAATTAAAGGAGTAGGTATATTTTTTGTTTCTTCATTCTCTAGAATTATTTTTAAAAAATCTGTACAATCTGAAGATGAACCCGCTGTGGGATTATCCCCAGAGTCCGAAATATATATAGGGAACTTTTTATCTTTCAAAGCTTCAAGAGCAACTTCATAAGATTTTTGCGGTTCATATGTCTCAGTGTGAAAAGAAAATTCCTCTCTCCTATCAAAAAACTCCTGAGCAATTTTCGTGGCAACACTATCTGCCACTTCCTGTCTTTCAGCCACTACATACATTCCAACAGCAGCATCCTCACTGTCCGCCCACGGATACCCCATAAGGATAGAGACTGCATGGATTCCGTCTTGCCCCTCATATTCTCTACATTTATTTATAAAAGACACCATTGGTTCAGTAGAAGTTTCAGACTGTTCTCCTGCAATAAGCATAGGTACAGTTACCCACGACTTTTTAGGAAGTCTGTTTTTATTCATAATCTCAATCAAAATTTTAGCTGAGTGTTCTCCTGTTTCAAAACAATCTGTATGTGGGGCACATTTGTAACCCACATAGGCATCAGCATAATCAAACATTCTATCTGTCATGGTTGTATGCATATCTAAAGCAACAACTACCGGAATGTCCTTAAAATGCTTTCTCAGCTCTTCTAGCAGATCTCCTTCGGCCTCTCCTAAACCTTTCACTCTCATGGAACCGTGCAATGCTAAATTTATACCATCTATCTTTTTTTCTTTGTCAGCTTCTAGGACTCTCTCTATAAATTCTTTTTTTAGTTTTAAATAGAGTTCATAGCTGACCTCTCCGTTAGGTACAGCTCTTGCACTTAAGATTGGTACAATATCATATTCAGCTTCTGAAAGGGTATCAAAAATCCCTTTCAAGGCATTGTTTCTATTCTCAAATTTTAAAGCTTCACTTCCATATTTAATTATAAAATCCCGTTCATCTGCGATTATTGGGTTAAATGAATTTGATTCATGATGCATTGAACCGATTAAAATTCTTTTCATTAATTTTCTCCTTATTTATTTTAATCTGAAACTTCACTTTATCTTTAATTATTTCAACAGATGACAGGCAGATTTATGCTCTGATTCATCTGTTGAGCAATCTTTTAAAATCGGCATCTCTTCTCTGCACTTGTCAAATACCTTTGGACATCTTGTTGAAAAAGGACAACCTTTTGGCCTATCAATAGGACTGGGGATATCTCCCTTTAAAATCACACGCTCTCTTTTTTTACCTGTTTCAGCAACAGGTATTGCCGATAAAAGAGCTCTCGTATAAGGATGCTTAGGATTTTGGTAAATATTTTTCTTATCCCCAATCTCTACAAGATTTCCAAGATACATCACACCTACCCTATCTGAAATCAATTCCACAACACTGAGATCATGAGATATAAACAGATATGTCAATTTAAATTTTTCTTGCAAATCTTTAAATATGTTTATTACCTGAGCTTGGATACTTACATCCAAAGCCGAAATCGGTTCATCCGCTATAATCAAGCTAGGATTTACAGATATCGCTCTAGCTATTCCAACTCTCTGTCTCTGACCACCACTGAATTCATGAGGATATCTTTCAGCATGCCCAGCACTTAATCCAACCATATCCAAAAGTTCTAAGGCTTTTGCATCTCTTTCTTTCTCAGTGAAATTTGAATGTACCATGAGCGGTTCGACAATCAGATTTTTTATTTTCATCCTAGGATTTAAAGAACCATATGGATCTTGAAATATTACCTGCATATCTTTTCTATGTTTAATCATCTCTTTCGGAGATTTTTTTGTAATATTTTCCCCTTTAAAATATAGATTTCCCTCTTCAATATCAAGAAGTTTATTTATTACTCTTCCCAATGTTGATTTTCCACATCCACTCTCTCCAACTATTGAAAGGGTTTCTCCCTTATAAAGTTCTAAAGAAACTTTATTTACAGCATGTACAAATTTTTGTTCTTTTCTAAATCCTTCCGTTGCAACAGGAAATTTTTTACTTACATCTTCCAATTTAACTAAAATTTCTCTCATTAATTTTACTCCTCCATTTTCAAATGACATCTGCATTCACGACCATTTGCTAACATCATAAGTTTAGGTTCTTTTTCGAAACATATCTCGATAGCTTCTTTGCATCTCGGAGAGAACTTACATCCTATAGGCATCGCTGATAACTCGGGAACCTTTCCCTCTATATAAGGCAAAGTCGTCGCTCCACTTCCCAATTTTGGTACAGAGGCTAGCAATCCCTTTGTATATGGATGGTTTGGACTATTAAATAATTCATCCACTGAAGATTTTTCCATAATTCTTCCAGCATACATCACTATAACTTTTTCACATGTTTCTGCGATAACTCCCAAGTCATGAGTGATTAAAAGAATTCCCATATCCTTTTTATTTTTAAGTTCCAATAAAAGTTCCATTATTTGAGCTTGAATTGTTACA
>JBOFEZ010000047.1:0-8600 GCA_051648365.1 Fusobacteriaceae bacterium | reverse complement strand
CAGGAAAAATTTTATCAGCAACACCTATGGGACGTTTTGGAGAAAGTAATGAACTTCTTGGGACCCTTTTATATCTAGTGAGTTCAGAGGCTTCTGGATTTGTAAATGGAGTTGTAATTCCAATAGATGGAGGATTCTCTGCTTATTCAGGCGTATAAGAAAATTTATAAAAAATATATAAAATAGGAAGTGTGGATTTGCAAAAATAAATATCGAATTGGAGACAGCAATTGAAAAAATTATAATAACTATAGCCACTGAGGGAAATGACAAGTTTATTCAAAAAAATTATAAAATGTATGTAATAGATAACAAAAATAGAAAAGTAGAAATTATAAAAAAATAAAATTATAAGATTAGAGGTGTAGTTATTTTGATTAATAGGATAAAGGAAAATTCTAGAGGACATGTTTATAAAGCATTGAAAAATAAAATAATGTGCTTGGAACTTTTACCGGGACAGAGCATAAGTGAAAGTGATTTAGCTAATGCTCTGGGAGTTAGTAGAACCCCTATAAGAGAAACTCTTGTACGATTAATTGCAGAAAATTTAATCGAAGTTTATCCTCAGAGGGGAACATTCATTTCTAAAATTAATTTGGAATTTGTAGAAGAGGGATTCGAAGTAAGAAAGCTGATTGAGAAAGATGTTTTGAAATGTGCTATTTTCAATATTCAAGAAAAAGATTTAAAATCTTTATACAAAAATCTTTACCTACAAAAAGGAAATATAGAGCTCGAAGGAGATGTAAAAGAAAGATTTGCTTTAGATAATGATTTTCACGAACAGATATATAAAGTAGCAAAAAGAAGAGTAACTTGGGAAGGTATCCAAAATATATGCACTCATTATGATAGGGTTCGATTTTTAGATGCTGTTATGAATTTTAAAAAAAATAAGACAATCCAACAGCATAATGAAATTTATGAAATATTAAAAAATAAAGATCTTTCCAAAATCGATAACATTGTAGAGGAACATTTGTCCAATTTTAAAGAAAAGATAGATGTATTTAAAATAAAATATCCAGAGTATTTCAAATAATTAAAATAGAAAAAATATTATAAAGGTAAAAATTTAAAATTTAAAAAACAAAATACTTGTATTCAAGTTAAATAATAGGGAGGTTTTTAAATGAAAAAATTTGTTAAAGGAGCAACAATTTTAGGAGCAACGTTATTATTGTCTGTGACAGTTATGGGAAAAACTGTGGTATTAAAATTAGCAGATAATCATGCAGAAGATTATCCCACAGTAATGGGAGACAAATATTTTTCTAAATTGGTTGAAGAAAAATCCAATGGAAGAATAAAGATTGAGGTTTATTCTGGAGGACAGCTAGGCTCAGAAGAAGCAACAATCGAACAAGTTCAGTTCGGAGCTATTGACATGGTGAGAACTAGTTTATCACCACTTGTAAAGTATAATGATAAACTGAATGCACTTATGCTTCCTTACCTTTACAGAGACACTGATCACATGTTTAAGGTTTTGGATGGACCTATTGGAGATGAATTCCAAACAGCACTTACTAAAAGTAATATGAGAGGAGTATCTTGGTTCGATGGAGGACAAAGAAACTTTTATAATACAAAAAGAGAGATTAAAAATGTTTCAGATCTTAAAGGGATGAAAATCAGAGTTCAGGATAATGCTCTTATGATGGATCTTATCCAGTCTCTTGGAGCGTCACCTACACCTATGGCTTTTGGAGAGGTTTATGGAGCCCTTCAGACAGGAGTTATTGATGGGGCAGAAAATAATACTCCAAGTTACGATTCAACAAGTCATTTTGAGGTAGCAAAATTCTATACTGAAGATGGACACATAAGAGTTCCAGAGATGTTATTAATTAATAATAAAAAGTTCAATGCCCTTTCCGAAGATGATCGGGCTGTAATTATAGAGGCAGGAAAGGAAGCATCTAAAAAACAGAGAGAGTTTTGGGCAGAGAGAGAGAGAAAATCTTTAGAGAAGGTTATAGCAGGAGGAGTAAAAGTTACCCAGCTGACTGATGGAGAGAAAGTTGAATTCCAAAAATCAGTAGAAAAATTATACACTAAATTTGCTGGAAAATATATGGATATTGTAAATAAAATAAAAGACACAAAATAAAAATTGAGGGAGAGTTTGCTCTCCCTCAATTTCTATAAAAAATAGGGAGGAAAAAATGAATTTTATTAAGGTTATTTTTAATAAAATAGAAAAGTTGATGGAATATATGGGAATGATGCTTTTGTGCTCGATGATATTGGTTATCGGAGGACAAGTTGTATCTAGATATTTTTTTGAATTTACTCCAAGATGGTCAGAAGAATTAGCACTACTCTTTATGATTTGGTTTTCTTTTATAGGTATGGCAATAGGAGTAAAAATGCGGATACATATAAGTATCGAGTATTTTATGGATAGAGCTCCTAAAACCTTAAAAAAATATGTTGGTATATTTGATCAACTTTTAGTTATTACTTTCGGAGTAATACTTTTTGTGAAAGGATATGAACTTTCAGAGATGACGTGGTACTCTATAATGCCGAGTTTAGGAATACCTACAACATTTCAATATGCAGCAGTTCCTATTGCAGGATTTTTTATAGCGATTTATTCGTTTTTTGATCTTGTAGCAATTATAAAAAATAAAGGAGAGAGAATATAATGGAAATATTAATGCTTTTAGGGTCATTGTTTCTGTTTTTAGTAATACGTCTTCCAGTAGCATTTGCTCTTGGAGTTTCAGCTACAGTAACAGCAATTTATATGGGGATTCCCACAATTGTGGTGGCACAAAAAATGGTAGAGGGAGTAAAAAGTTTTTCTTTAATGGCAATACCTTTTTTTATCATAGCAGGTGAAATTATGGGACAAGGTGGAATTTCCAAAAGGCTTATAGATTTTTCCAATGTTATCGTAGGTAGAGTTCGGGGGGGACTTGCCATGGTAAATATACTTTCCAGTATGTTTTTTGGAGGAATTTCAGGTTCTTCTGTTGCAGATACATCATCAATCGGAACGATAATGATCCCCATGATGGAAAAAGAGGGATATGATAAGGACTATGCGGTTAATGTGACTATAACCTCATCTACTCAAGGAGTTATAGTTCCTCCAAGTCATAATATGATAATATATTCAGTTGCGGCAGGCGGACTTTCCGTGGGAAGGCTTTTCTTAGGGGGAATCGTTCCTGGGATACTCCTTGGTTTGACTCTTATGGCACTGAGTTACTGGATAGCTGTAAAGAGAAATTATCCTAAAGGAGAAAAAATTTCTATGGCTAAAGCTAAAATTATTGTCCGTGAAAGTTTCTTAGGTCTTATGACTGCTGTAATTATAATGGGAGGAGTTGTAAGTGGTGTATTTACTGCTACGGAATCGGCAGCTATAGCGGCCATATATGCCTTTATAATAACTTATTTTGTATATAAAGATGTACCGTTAAGTAATTTTCTTGTTGTACTTAAAAATTCTTTAAGAACTTTAGCAATGGTAATGGCGGTTATAGCAACATCAAGTGCCTTTGGGTATATGATGGCTATGTTGAAAGTTCCTCAATATATCACTAATTATATATTAGATTTTTCAGATAATAAATTTATAATAATGATACTTGTAAATGTTATTTTGCTTATATTGGGAATGATAATGGACATGGCACCCCTTATTCTTATAGTAACTCCTATATTGATGCCAGTTGTTGCAAAGATAGGAATGGATCCAGTCCAGTTTGGAATAATAATGATGCTTAATTTAGGAATTGGACTTCTGACTCCTCCAGTAGGATCAACACTTTTTGTAGGGTGCTCTATAGCTGATATATCCATAGAAAAAATTGCTAAATCACTGAAACCTTTTTATATAATGCTTTTTCTATATCTGTTGGCAGTAACCTTTATTCCTACGATAACACTATGGTTACCTAATTTGATTATGGGATAAATATAATAAAAAAATACATAAATCTATTAAATAAAATCTAGATGTAAAAAATAGGAGAAAAAATGTTGAATAGAAAACACTTAAATTTATCTAAATATTCAGAAAAAATAATTCAATTTGGAGAGGGAAACTTCTTAAGATGTTTCTTTGATTGGCAATTAGATATAATAAATAAAAATACAGATTTAAATGCAGGTGTTGCAGTGGTTAGACCAGTTGATTTTGAGGGTGTTCCTTTACTAGATACTCAAGATGGACTTTACACAGCAATAATTAGAGGAATAAACGAGAGTGGGCAAGTTGTAAAAGACTATACAGTTATCTCGTCAATCAATAGAGAGATTCCTATATACAAAAACTTTAAAGATTATTTAGAGCTAGCTCATAACGAAGAGATGAGATTCATAGTTTCCAATACAACAGAAGCTGGAATTGCTTTTAGTTCAGAAGATAAATATGATGACGAGCCTCAAGCTACATTCCCAGGAAAATTAACAAGATTACTTCATGAGAGATTTATTGTTTTTAATGGAAATATGGCAAAAGGATTCATCCTACTACCATGTGAGTTAATCGAACATAATGGAGAAGAGTTAAAAAGGGTTGTTTTAAAATATGCCGAACTTTGGAATTTAGGTGAAAACTTCAAAAACTGGCTAATCAATGGAAACGTTTGGTGTTCTACATTAGTTGATAGAATTGTAACTGGATATCCGAGAGGAGAAAAAGAGGAATTAGAAAAAGAGTTAGGATACACTGATAACTTTATAACAACCGGAGAATATTTCTATCTGTTTGTAATTCAAGGTCCTAAAGATATATTAACTAAGGAGTTAAAATTAGAGGGATTAAATTTAAATATCCTAATAGTTGACGATTTAAAACCGTATAAAATGAGAAAAGTAGGAATTTTAAATGGGGCCCATACTGCAATGGTTCCAGTAGCTTATCTATATGGAATAGATACAGTTAGAGAAGCTATGAAAAACTACAATTTAAGAGGTTTTATCGAATCAGCCATAGATGAGGAGATTATTCCGGCTTTAGATATGGATAAAAAAGAGTTAGAGGATTTCAAGAATGCTGTGATAAACAGATTCAAAAATCCATATGTAAAACATATGTTAATAGATATCTCATTAAACTCAATGGCAAAATATAAATCTAGAATTTTACCGCAAGTTTTAGAGTTAAATGAAAGAACAGGAAAGTTATCTAAGAAACTTTTATTTTCTCTAGCAGCCTTAATCAGATTCTACAAAGGAGTTAGGGAAAATGGGGATGTTATTCAATTAAGAGATGATAGATGCCATCTAGATATGTACAAAGAGTTATGGGCTACTAACAACTATAATGAGATAGCAAAGACAGTATTAGGATTAGAGAGTCATTGGGATAGGGATTTAAATTCAATTGAAGGTATGACTGAATTAGTAGCTAAATATTTAGAAAATATAGACAAGGTTGGAGTTGAAAAAGCTTTAGAAGAGGTTATATGATGAAAGAGTTTATAAAAATAAATGAAAAAGATAGTGTTTTAATAGTGTTAAGAGATTATAAAAAATATGAAAAAATTCTTTTAGAAGATAAGGAGATTATGGTGTTAGAAGATATTTTAAAAGGACATAAAATTGCCCTTCAAGATATCCAGAAAGACCAAGATATAATTAAATATGGAATGCCAATCGGGCATGCACTTTCAGATATAAAAACGGGAGAGTGGATACACACTCATAACACTAAAACAAATTTAAAAGATTTAAATAACTATACGTACTCGCCTGAGTTTTGTGAAAAAATTCTAAAGATATCTGAGAGAAAAGTCAATGTCTATAGAAGAAAAAATGGAGATGTAGGAATCAGAAATGAGCTTTGGATAGTTCCAACGGTAGGTTGTGTAAATGGTATAGCTGAACGTATAAAAGAGGAGCTTATAAGAGAAATCGGAGATTTGAAAATCGATAACATAAACGCATTAACTCATAACTACGGTTGCTCTCAATTAGGAGAAGATCATCTAAACACAAGAAATATTCTTCAAAATACAGTTAAACATCCAAATGCAGGAGGAGTTTTAGTTATAGGCCTTGGATGTGAAAATAATCAAGTTGCTGAGTTCGAAAAAACTTTGGGTGAATATGATTCTGATAGGGTCAAATTCTTAGTCTCTCAAGATGTAGAGGATGAGATAGAAGAAGGGAAAAAAATACTTTTAAAACTTTATAAAAATATGTTAAAAGACAAAAGAGAAGAGAATAATCTAGGAGATATAAACTTTGGATTAGAGTGCGGTGGATCAGATGGACTATCTGGAATAACAGCAAACCCTATGCTAGGTCAGTTCTCGGATTATATCGTGTCTCAGGGTGGAACAACAGTTTTAACAGAGGTCCCTGAGATGTTTGGAGCAGAAATTTCACTTATGAAAAGATGTAAAAATGAGGATGTATTTAACAGATGTGTTTCTCTAATAAATGACTTTAAAGAGTATTTCATAAAGAATGATCAAGAGATATATGAGAATCCATCACCTGGGAATAAAAAAGGTGGAATTACAACTCTAGAGGATAAGTCATTGGGATGTACACAAAAATCAGGAAAATCAGAGATTGTAGATGTAATTAAATATGGAGAGATTTTAAAAGTTAAAGGATTAACCTTATTAAGTGCTCCAGGAAATGATCCAGTGGCGACAACAGCCTTAGCTGCAGCAAAGTGTCACATGGTTTTATTCACAACTGGAAGAGGAAATCCATACGGTGGATATGTTCCTACAGTAAAAATTTCCACAAATAGTGAGCTATATAATAAAAAGGAAAGATGGATAGACTTTGATGCAGGAAGATTGGTATCAGAAGATATAACTATGGATACATTAGTTCAAGAATTTTTGGATTATATAGTTGAAGTAATAAATGGAAAAAAAGTAAATAACGAATTAAATAAGTTTCAAAAAATCGCAATATTTAAATCTGGAGTAACTTTATAAAATTTAAAATGGGGGATAAAATATGAAACAATTTATGTGTGAAGATTTTTTATTAACTAATGATGTAGCTAAAACCTTATATCACGATTATGCAAAAGATATGCCGATTTATGATTATCATTGTCACTTAAATCCAAAAGAAATTTTTGAGGATAAAAAATATCAATCAATAACAGAAATTTGGTTAGGTGGAGATCACTACAAATGGAGAGCAATGAGAAGTAATGGTGTCGATGAGGAATATATTACTGGAGCTAAAGAGGACAAAGAGAAGTTCTTAAAATGGGCTGAAACAATCGATGAGTGCTATGGAAATCCTTTGTTCCATTGGACACATTTAGAGCTTAAAAGATTCTTTGGAATAGATACTATTCTTTCTAAGGAAACAGCTGAAGAGATTTGGGAAAAAACAAATGAAATGTTACAAAGAGATGATTTTACAGCAAGATCACTTATAAAAAGAGCAAACGTAAAAGCAATATGCACAACAGATGATCCTATTGATTCTTTAGAGTATCATATAGAGTTAAAAAAGGATAAAAATTTTAATGTAGTAGTAAATCCTACTTTCAGACCTGATAAAGGCGTTAAAATTGATAAAGAGGACTTCATACCTTGGTTTCAAAAATTAGAAGGATTACACGGAAAAAAGATAGATTCAGTAGCTCAATTTAAATTAGCTTTAGGAGAAAGAATAGATTTTTTCCACGAAGTTGGATGTAGAGTTTCTGATCATGCACTAGATCCTGTAGTGTTCCTATTAGGAAGTGAGGAGGAAGTGAATGCAATATTTGAAAAGAGATTGACTGGTGAGGAGTTAATAGAGAACGAAGTTGAAATGTTCAAAACAGATATAATGTTATTCTTAGGAAAAGAGTACAACAAAAAAGGTTGGGTAATGCAACTTCACATGGGAACTATAAGAAATAACTCAAGTAGAATGTACAAAAAATTAGGACCTGATACAGGATTTGATTGTATAGGTGATGATATTTTTGTGCAAGCATTGGCCAAATTCTTAGATACATTAGATAATACAAATGAATTACCAAAAACTATTCTATATAACTTAAATCCTAGAGAAAACGAGACTTTAGGAACTCTAATTGGATGTTTCCAAGGAGGGGGGATTCCAGGTAAGATTCAATTGGGTTCTGGATGGTGGTTCTTAGACCAAAAAGATGGAATGATAAAGCAAATGACAGCTTTAGCTAACTTAGGATTGCTTTCAAGATTTGTTGGAATGCTGACAGACTCAAGAAGTTTTCTATCTTACACAAGACACGAGTACTTCAGAAGAATACTTTGCAATTTGCTAGCTCAATGGGTTAAAAATGGAGAAATTCCAAATGACATAGAAAAAATAGGAAAGATGGTTCAAAATATATGTTTCAATAATATAAATGAATACATAATTAAAAATTAGTAAACTGTAACTACTCAGCTATAGGAATCAAAAAATAAAAAAATCATACCAAAATAAAGAGGATTTTCATTTAATTATGAGTCCTTTTTTTATGGTATGATAGGAACTATGGTTTCATCTAAACTAAAAATACTTTTCAGCGAAGCATGAACATTTAAGTTGTTTTTCATTACTGTAGAAATATATGCACGAATTCTACAGTGGAAGGGAGTATACCAATTTTAGTGGGTCTGTCCCAATTTTAGTGT
>JBOFEZ010000046.1:0-20507 GCA_051648365.1 Fusobacteriaceae bacterium | reverse complement strand
TTTCGAGATTCAGTTTAGGATTAAAAACTCCAAAGTTTTTAGCAAATAAATATACAAGATATGGATTTACAATTTTATTAACAATAAAAGTTATAATAGGAATTGTTGAAGCAAAATCTTTGAATCAACTAGGAGCAGCGGTATACATGGGGTTTATTGCAACAACTTTTCTGGCAGTAATTATAGGAGTTATTTTGAAGCCGAGAACATATTGTAGTGAACTTTGTCATGCTGCTAATATAGCTGGATTAATTAATAAAATAAAAAAATAGATTTAAACAAAATAAAAAAATCCCAGAACTGTAGAGCATCAGTTCTGGGATTCTTTTCAACTTATTTGTTCGTTTTTACTCATCAAATTGAGTACAGGTTTTCTTCAGGAATTTTTAGATCTTGTTCCCTGTTTTCAGAAGTAGTCCCAATTCATTTGGAAGAGGAGAGTTTTCTATATCCCTTACCAAAGATTCTACATCATAGGGAACCTCTTCAAAAAAAACTTTTACTTCATTATTTTTTATCTCTATTATAACATATTCAGAGTCAGGAATCCCTTTTTTAGGTTTTCCTATACTTCCTGCATTGATGAGAAGCTTCTCCCCGTAATATTTAGAATATGCCATATGGGAATGTCCACACAGGAGTATATCCTCTGAAAGTTCTTTCATGACCTCATAAGCTTCTGGGGAATTTTCTTTCAGATATTCTGTTATGGATCTTGGACTTCCGTGAACAACCCTAATAAGTTTTCCCTCTGCTTCCAAAATCAGAAACTCAGGCAGCGATCTGAGAAAATCTTTAGTTTCCTGACTAGTTTCTTTTAGAGCATAATTAGAAATCAAAACTTTATCTAAAGCATCTCCACTTAATCCATCTGTACTTTTTATTTTTCCCGTAGTAACTTTTAAATCATGATTTCCCATAACTGTAGCTATATTTTTTTCTCTAATCAGGTCTACAACCTCATTGGGATGTGTATGATAACCCACTAAATCCCCTGTACATACTATTTTATCAATGTTTTTAGTTTCCATATCCTTTAAAACTGCCTTCAGTGCATAGATATTGCTATGAATATCTGATATTACCCCTATTCTCATTCTTTGCTCCCTTCTGTTCATATTTAGACTTGCAAAAGAGGCTCTCTTTAAGGAGAACCTCTTCCGTATTATTTTATAAGTTTAGAATAATTACTATATCCCCCAGAGATATTATAAGCATCAAATCCAAGATTCAGAAGAATATTCTGCCCCATATTTCCAGTAACTCCTTTATTGCAATGTACAGCTATTTTTCCAGACTTGTCCAACTTTTTACTTTCTTCTCTCAGTTTTTCCAAAGGAATATTTATGGCTCCTTGAATGTGACCAGCCTCATATTGTTTAGAAGATCTTACATCTATAACCAGATAATCATTACGATTTTCATGAAGCTCTTTAGGAGTAACTATCTTGTTTCTTCCATTTATGGCGTTGTTCAGTATCATTCCAGTATAACTTACAGGATCTTTTGTTGTAGAAAATGGTGGAGCATATGCAAGATCCAGATGGAACAGCTGGTCAACTGTAGCACCCATAGCTAAAAGAGTTGCAAAAACATCTATCCTCTTGTCAACTCCGTTTTCTCCCAGAATCTGAACTCCCAGAAGTTTTCCTGTTTTTCTGTCAGCAATGGCTTTTATCACCATCTCTCTAGAAGTAGAAAGATACTCTGTCTGATTAGGCTTAATATTATGGATTATCTCAATAGAATACCCCTTTTCCCGAGCCTCTTTTTCACTTAGACCTGTTCCTCCCACAGCCATATCAAAAACTTTGAATATGGAAGTTCCCAGTATTCCTTTAAATTCCAGATTTCCACCAGTAAGTCTGTCTCCTAGAATACGTCCCATCTTATTGGCAGTAGACCCCATAGGAACATAGGTCTCATCTCCAGTAATTTGAGAGTATGAAGTTGCACAGTCACCTGCTGCATAGATATCTTCTAAGTTTGTTTCCAAATATCTGTTTACTCTTATTGCTCCAGCTGTTCCAATCTCTATCCCTGCATCTTTAGCAAATTCTACATTTGGTATTACTCCCACAGCTCCTATTACAAGATCTGTTTCTATCTCGATCCCTCTGTCTGTCTTCACTTTTTTTCCATCTCCACTTATATCCTTTATGGAGTCTTCAAAAATGAGATTTACACCTTTTTTCTCCAGGTAACTTTCTAAATAGAGGCTTAATTCAGGATCTATCCTACCAATTGAAGACCCCAATTCTAAAACTGTAACCTCCATTCCCTGATGAACCAGATTCTCTACCATCTCCATTCCTATATATCCAGAACCAATTATAAGAGCTTTTTTGGGAGAATTCTCACCTATATATTTTTTTAAAAGATCTCCAGTTTCAACATCCCTAACATAAAAAATATTTTCTCTTTGGAAAGGGATTTTTCTTGGAGAAGCACCAGTTGCAATAACCAGTTTGTCATAAGTATCATTAAAAATTTCTCCAGTGATTTCGTTAAGAACTTTTATATTTTTTTTATCAGGATTTATCTCTAAAACCTTATGATTTATATTCATTTTCATATCAAAACGAGACTGGAACCAATCTGCATCTCTAGGAGTAAGGTTTCCTCTTTTTATATAGTCTTCTCCAACATAGTAGGGAATTCCACATCCAGAATAACTTATATCTCCTCCTGAAGTATATGCTACTATCTCAACATCCTCACTGTTTCTACGAGCTTTGGCTATAACCGAGGTTCCCGCAGCAACTGCTCCTATCACAACAATTTTCATCCTTTTCCTCCATTTTTTATTTTTTTATACTAAGAAGTGATGTCTTGTTTTATTAGAAATCGAAACAAGAATAAGCATTACAGGAACCTCAACCAGAACTCCTACCACAGTGGCAAGAGTTGCACCAGAATTCAGTCCAAAAAGAGAAATTGATACTGCAACAGCCAGTTCAAAGAAATTGCTTGCTCCTATCATTCCAGCAGGAGAAGCTATCTCATGAGGAAGCTTCCAGAGTTTCGCCCATCCATAAGATAGGAAAAATATAAAGAAGGTTTGAATTGTAAGGGGCACAGCTATAAGAGCTATATCCAAAGGATTATCCACTATTTTTCTTCCTTGGAACGAAAAAATAATTGTAAGTGTAAGTAGTAATCCTGTTATAGTTATCTTATCAAATTTTTTCAAGAATACATTTTTAAAATAATCCATACCTCTGTTTTTAACTATTATATGTCTAGATACAGCTCCCATCACAAGAGGAATTACCACAAAAAGAACAACCGAAAGAAGTAGAGTATCGTAAGGTACCATTACATCATTTATTCCTAGTAGGAAAGCCACGATAGGCACAAATCCCACAAGAAGAATCAGGTCATTTACAGCAACCTGAACCAGGGTATAAGCTGGATTTCCCTTAGTCAATTCGCTCCAGACAAAAACCATAGCTGTACAAGGGGCTGCTCCAAGAAGAACCGCTCCTGCTATATACTCATTTGCTAAGTTTAAAGGTATTAAACTTTTAAACACGATCTTAAAGAAAAACACAGAAATCAGGTACATAGTAAAAGGTTTTATAAGCCAGTTAGTCACACAAGTAATTGTAAGTCCTTTTACATTTTTAGTAGCTCCTACAATAGATGAAAAATCTATTTTCAACATCATAGGGTAAATCATAAGCCAGATAAGAATGGCCACAGGAATTGAAACCCTCGCATACTCATACAGCGCGAGAGTTTCTGGTATTATAGGAAGATATATTCCTATCGCCACTCCCACTACAATACAGATGGCAACCCATACTGTCAGATACTTTTCAAAAAAATTCATAACTTTTCCCTCCACTGTTTTTATTTTTTAAATTTTAATTTAAACAACGCTCTTTCTTCTCTTTAAAAATTGAGAATTTCTCACTGTCTCTCAGAAAAATTTCTGCATCTAAAGAATCTAAAAGCTCCATTATAAACGGATATTTTTCTAACGACTCATCATTTATAGAGTAATAACTCCATTTGCCTACTTTTTCAAAAGCTATAAGATTGTCTTTTCGCAGTTTTGTAATATGTCTGGATGCGTTGGATTGGTTTAATTCCAGCACCTCTTCCAGATCACAGTTACAGGATTTTCGAAACTTTCTCAAAATATTCAGAATTCTGAGTCTGTTTAAATCTCCTAAAGATTTTAAAATTTCTATTATTTCCATATCTCTCCTTCTCGACAGATGATTATATGCTCATGTGTCAATAGGATTATAACCTATAAAATCAAATCTGTAAATAGTAAAAAAAATATTTAAAAAAGGGAAATCTGAAATTTAGCAGTAAAACAATATATATTCAAATAAATATATATTACTTTGTTATTCGGAGGTCATTATGAAAAAATATTTTTTAGGATCACTGTTTTTACTCTCTTCTCTTGCCTTTGGTCAGGGAATCGGGGCTAAAGGTGCTCTAGAAGACGGAAATCTCTCTACTCCTGGAATGCTAACCTATGCACTTCAGGACGAATATCTGGCTAAAAACGAATACCTGGCAACTTTGGAAAAATTTGGAAATGTCAGACCATTTTCTAATATAGTTAAATCTGAAGAACAGCATATTGCCATGCTACTTCCACTTTTCCAAAAGTATGGAGTGGAGCCCGTGAATGAAACAGAGATGAAAGAAAAGGTAAAGGTTGCCTCCTCTCTACAAGAAGCAGCTCAGATCTGTATAGATGCAGAAGTCGATAATATTGCCATGTATGAAAAATTTCTGGCACAGAAAGATCTGCCTGAAGATTTAAAAATCGCTTTTCTGAATCTTAAACAGGCTTCGGAAAACCATCTTTCAGCTTTTAAAAAACAGTTATAAGAATTAATTTGAAAATAAGGTGAGGAGGATATCTATGGACAAAAAATGGTTATGGAAAGGAGTGTTTCTAGGAGCAGTATTTTTTATTGCCATGCTCATTCAGAGACCAGTGGGAATATCTACACAGTTTAGTATTGCTGTAGGAGCAATCGAAAAAAGTTTGAATCCTGAAATAATCTACAAAACAGATGAAAATAAGAGTGGCTACGGAAGTTCCAATGCTTACTATAATTCAGGGGGTGGAGCTCTTGCCAAAGACATATCTTCTCCTATTAACTATGAAACAATGTTTATTGTCGGAGTTCTCATGGGATCCTTTCTAGGTTCAATCCTTTCTCCCGAAGAAAAAAGAAAAAATTTAAAAAATTCAGAGACTGAGGGCAACTCTCCAGGAGTTTACTTGAGACTTTTTTTGGGAGGAGTTATACTTCTTTTCGGAGCTCGGATGGCTGGAGGATGTACAAGCGGACACATGATGAGCGGTATGAGTCAGATGACTCTCAGCAGTTTTTTATTTGCTGCAACGCTGTTTCCTATTGCGATATTTATAGCAAAAAAGTGGGGTGCGTAAATGGAAATTACAGTTATAAAAGCACTTTTTAATGGAGCTTTATTTGGTTTTGCTCTATACCTGGTGGGAGCTACAAACAGAAAAAACCTCATAGAGATGTTGCAGTTAAAGGATCTCAGGCTCATGAAGTCTATACTTTTCGCTATTGGTTTTGCCTCTGTTCTCATTTTTATCTCCTTTTATCTGGAAATTATTCCAGAGGAGAGATTCAGTATTAAAACCATGTACTGGGGAGTTATCCTAGGTGCGGGAATCCTGGCCATAGGATTTGGAGCCATAGGGCTCTGCCCTGGAACAGGACTTGGAGCTCTGACCAGCGGATACTGGAAAGCAATCATAGTAATTTTAGGGGGACTTCTAGGAAGTTATCTTTTTGCCCAGTCTTACAAGTTTTGGGACTCCATGGGTCTATTTAAACCTGTTCTAGGAGGGAAAACCACTCTTTTTCAGATAAGTGAAAAATATCCCGCTCTATTGAATATTGGACCATGGGGCGGAATAGTTGTTGGAATTATTTTTATGGGAATAGCTTATATTCTTCCTGAAAAAATTTCAGAAAACTAAAATTACAAAGAATATCCTATTGATTTCTTCCGGGAATACATATACAATCACATACAGAGGTATGTTTCTTAAATTTTAATAGTAAAAGCCTCTTTCAACTTTAATTAGCTGGAAGAGGCTTTTTTTATAGGAAACGTTTCCCAAAATAATCTATACTGGCTGCTCCCAAAGGGGCCGTGAGGAGAATAGACAATACAGCTATGGCCAAAATAGTTTCTCCAGAGGCTACACCTGCACTCAGAGGAATTGCTCCTATGGCAGCTTGAACAGTGGCTTTAGGCATATACGCCACCATGGTGAAGATTTTTTCTTTCATATTCAAGTCTGTTCCCAAAAGAGAGAGATAAACTCCCAGGCTTCTTGCAAGGAGTCCAAAAATCAAAATAATTATTCCGTCTATTCCCGAATGGAGAGCTACACCTATGTTCACCTGGGCCCCCACCAAAACAAAAAGAATTATCTCTGCAAATACCCAGACCTTGTTGAATTTCATAGAGAGACGACTTCCTACATTTGGGAGCATTTCAAGAATTACAAAACCAATTGTCATTATTCCTAGAAGGGAAGCGATTTCCACGTGGTAGTTTTTTCCTATATATTTCTCCATTGTATGGAACAAAATAGCTGTGGCCAGCAGTAGCATTACTTTTTTAGTGTCTCTTACCCTATACCGTTTAAAAAATTTAACGAGAATAAGTCCGATTCCTCCTCCTATACCTATTCCTAAAACAATCGAAAGTGGAATACTTAGGATATTCCTGAGTATATTTACACTTTTCCCTCCGTAGAGAGCCAAAAAACTTGTGAATATAGTAATTGCAAAGACATCGTCCACAGATGCTCCCGCCAAAATAATTGTAGGAATCTTTTTCTCGGTCCCCTTCTTTAAAGACTGAAATTCCAGCATTTTAGGCACAATAACCGCAGGAGAAACTGCGGCTATTATAAATCCAAGTATCCCCCCCTGAATAAAGGTGAAATCCAGAAGTTTCATGGATGCTAGAGCCACTGTAAATCCTTCAAGTATTCCTGGAATACAGCTCATTTTTGCAACTTCACTCCGAACTGCATTCAGTTCAGATTTTTTTATTCCAAAACCTGCCCTAAGAAGAATTATTATAAGAGCTATAAGCCTCAGATCAGAAGAGATTGCTAAAAGATTTGTATCTATTATATTATACCCATAGGGACCCAGGATCACCCCTAGAAATATCATTCCAAGAAGACCCGGAATTTTTAGTTTCATTAAAATTTCATTGATAAAAAATGCCGCAATTAAAATAAGTGCTAAACTCAGTGCCATAGTAATTTTTCCTCCCATTTAAAAACAATATATTTAATGATAGTCTTTTGGAAAAAATTTGTCAAGAATATCTCTTTTTAATTTGACATTTACCTTAGGGGATAGTTTATAATCTTATTAATAATATAAATATATGGAGGTTTTTTATGGAATTTAAATCATTTTTGGTTACAGAGGAAAATGGAATTTTCTCTAGAAATATTGTGTGTAAAAATCTAGCAGATCTTCCACCTCACGAAGTTTTAATAAAAGTTTCTTATAGCTCTTTAAATTATAAGGATGCACTATCTGCAACAGGAAACAGAGGAGTTACTAGAAATTATCCCCATACCCCGGGAATCGATGCAGCTGGTATTGTGGTTGAAAGCAGTAATCCAGAAATTAAAATTGGAACCGAAGTCATTGTAACTGGTTTTGATTTAGGTATGAATACCTCGGGAGGATATCAGGAGTATATAAAAGTTCCTGCCCAGTGGATTATTCCCCTTCCAAAAGAGATGAGTTTAAAAGAAAGTATGATCTACGGGACTGCGGGATTAACTGCTGCTATTTCTGTCTACAAATTGGTCATTAAAGGAGGTGTAAAACCTGAGGATGGAGAAATTTTAGTTACTGGTGCAACTGGAGGAGTGGGGTCTCTTGCTCTTAAAATCCTAGCTAAACTTGGATATGATGTGGTAGCAGTAACTGGAAAAACTGAAGAAACAGAGTTTCTAATGGCAATTGGAGCTAAGAGAGTTTTAAAAAGAGAGGAGATGGACGATACTACAAAACCAGTTTTAAAAGGAATCTATGCAGGTGTCATTGATACCGTAGGAGGAAATACTCTTTCCACAGCTATAAAATCACTAAAATATAACGGTGTAGCTACTGCCTGTGGTAATGTAGGAGGAATTTCCTTCGAATCCTCTGTTTTTCCTTTTATATTGAGAGGGGTTACTCTCTATGGAGTTGATTCTGTTCAAATAGGCAGAGATGAAAGAGAGTTTTTGTGGAATAAACTAGCTAATGATTGGAAAGTGGAAAATTTAGAAAGAATTTCAACTGAGATAACTTTAGAAGAGCTAGATGAAAAGATTCAGATTCTTTTAAAGGGAAAAAATACAGGAAGAGTTATTGTGAAATTATGAATAAAAAATTCTATTTAATAGGAGAAATCGCTAAAATAACAGGACTTTCCAATAAAACTTTGAGACACTATGATGAAAATAATATTTTAAAACCTGATTATGTCGATCCCAATAACGGATACAGATATTATAGCGAATACCAGATTCTAAAACTTCAAAATATAATCACTCTAAAAAATAATGGATTCTCCCTTGAGGAAATTAAAAATAGATTTGAAGAGAGCAGTTCTCGTCAGTTAAATAATTTATTTGGTGTCTATAAGAAAAAAATTGAGGATATTGATTTGCAAATAAACATCTTAGAAGAGAGCAAACTCCGTTTAAAAAATCTTTTAGATGAGTTTTCCTATTCTGAAGTAGATAAAATTATATTGAAATCTTTTCCTGAAAACTTCCTCTATAATCTAGATGTCATTACAAGTGAAAACTCCAACAACTCTATCATTGATATCTACAATATAATCGAAGCTTCTTTAGAGTGCGGAAGTGCTCATCTAGGGAAAAAATTCAAAATACTCAATAGTTCAATGGATATTTCTGAAAAAACAAGTGAGTTTTTAATTTTTAAAAATAGAAATTTTTTAGAAAATCTCCAAACAGTTTCCCAAGGAGATTATATTACTATCAGATATCGGCAAAGGAACCGAGAAAATGCTTTAAAGAAAATCTTGGATTATATAACTTTAAATAATATCACTATTCAACCAATTGTTTATGAAATCGATATTATAAATTCATTTCTATCTCAGAATAAATTTGAATTTATAACAGAAATCCGAATTCCTATCAAATCCAATACAGATCAAGAGGAGGTTATTATGAAAAACGGAAAATTCAAAGGAACAGGAAAAGGCTATGGAGGAAATATTATCGCTGAAATAGAGATAGAAAATGGTGTTCTAAAGAATTTAGAGATTTTATCTCATAACGAAACCAAAATAATATCCGACCCTGCATTTATTCATATTCCAAAATCTATACTGGAAAACAACAGTATCCTAGTACCAAATGTTTCCGGTTGCTCTATGAGTTCTCGTGGAATCCGTGAAGCGGTAAAAAATGCTTTAATTGCCGCGGGAGAGAATCCTGACAAGTTAGAAATTCAGATGCTAGAAGCTGAAAATTTGAATAAAATTGGAGCAGGTACGAGCAAAAAAATAATTAAACCCCTTGAAATTTTTGATGTTGTAGTCATCGGTGCTGGAGGTGCTGGTTTATCAGCTGCTATTTCTGCTGCAAACAAAGGAGCCCGGGTAGTAGTTTTGGAAAAAATGTCAGCTATCGGTGGAAACACACTTATCTCTATGGGAGGAATCAACATTCCCCAAAATGATGCACAAATTGAAAAAAATATTGAAGATTCAATTGAATTATACAAAAAAGATATTCTTTTAGGTGGCGATAACGAAAACTCTCTTGAACTCCTAGATATTTTTATCCATGAAGCTCTTCCAACTTATAGATGGCTCAAAGATGAGATTAAAGTCTCATTTAAAGATGAACTTATACATTTTGGTGGCCACTCAGTTCCTAGGGCAGCAGTGTTCTCTGGAAAATATGCCATCGAATTGATTGCCAAACTGAGGGCTAAAGCACTTTCCCTGGGAGTAGATATCAGAACAGAAATACGTTGTCGGGAACTCATTACAGATGAAAACTCAGGAGTTATTGGAGTTTTATCCCTGATTGATGATAAAGATGTCAAATTTATGGGAAAAAAAGGTGTCATTCTTGCTACTGGAGGATTCAGTGGAAATATTGAACTTAGAAAAAAATACAATCCTAGTTTAGATGAAAGATATAAAACTACAAATGTAAGTGGAATTACTGGAGACGGACATATTATGTGTCAAAGAATCGGAGCTGATTTTATTCAGATGGAATATATTCAAACTTTTCCAATTTCAAATCCAGAAACAGGAGAGCTATCCCATGTAGGAGGCAGTAGATTTGACGGAGCTATTTTAGTCAACAGATCAGGAAATAGATTCGTTGAGGAGCTTGAAAGAAGAGATACTGTTTCTGAAGCTATTCTCAACCAAGAAAACGGAATAGGATATTTGGTATGGGGGCAAGAGATAGAATCTATAACTAATTATACATCCAAAAATACAGAGGAAGTTGAAAGACTAAAAAACTCTAATTTAATGATTATCTGCGAAAATTTAGAAGAGGGAGCTCAAAAAATGAGTATTGATTCTGAAAAACTCCTGGAAACTATAAAAAAGTATAATACTTTTGTTCAAAATAAAAAAGATTCTGATTTCAACAGAAGAGGAACTCTTCTTCCTATTTCCCAAGGACCTTTTTATATACAGATTGTAGCCCCTGCGGTACACCATACCATGGGAGGAGTTCACATCAATAGCAACAATCAAGTTTTAAATAAAAACGGTGAAATAATAAAAGGATTATTTGCTGCGGGAGAGATTGTAGGAGGACTTCATGGGACAAATAGATTGGGTGGAAATGCCATCACAGAAATTGTTGTCTTTGGAAAAAGAGCTGGAGAAAAAATTATAGAACTTGAAAATATAAACTAAAAAAATCAAATCCTCCACGTACTTCGGGAATCTCGATATTTAAAACCCAGTATTATTTCAGCCTTAAAAGGAATCCGTTTATAGACTACACCCGAAATTCGAAAATTTTCCTCTATACTAGTTAACACATTTTAATATTTATGATATAATAAACGGATAACAATAAAAATGGAGGTACTATGATTTCAATAAACTTTAAGAATTTAAAAAATGAGATACTGGCAGGTATCACAACATCTCTTGCCATGGTTCCAGAATCTGTTGCCTTTGCCTTTGTGGCTGGGCTCTCACCAATAGTTGGTCTTCACTCTTCCTTTGTAATAGGTATTCTCGCTGCTCTTTTCGGAGGAAGGCCTGGAATGATTTCTGGAGCTGCAGGATCCATAGCTGTTGTCTTTGTCTCTTTAGTTGCAAAGCATGGGAATGAATATCTTTTTGCTACCGTTCTTCTTATGGGATTTATCCAGATTCTAGTAGGAGTCCTCAAATGGGGAAAGTTTTCAAGAATGATTCCCCATCCTGTCATGCTAGGATTCGTTAACGGTTTGGCAATTGTAATTTTTATTGCCCAGCTAAATCAGTTTAAAGTCATGGATTCTATGGGTAATATTTCATGGATGCAGGGACCTCAGCTCTATACGATGCTGTTTTTGGTACTCTTAACAATGTCTATCGTCCACTATCTTCCCAAACTGACTAAGGTTATTCCCTCTTCCTTGGCTGCCATTATAATAACTACAATTATAGCATATTTAGTTTCAAAGTTTGGAATTCATATGCCCAATGTCAGAGACTTTGCAGGAGGATCACTAGCTGCTGGAATACCTAAATTCCATATCCCAAATATTCCCTTTAATCTAGAGACTCTAAAAATTATATTTCCTTATGCAACAGTTGCTACTTTAGTCGGGCTCATAGAGTCTCTTCTAACTCTTTCTCTTGTAGATGATCTCACTGACACAAGAGGTCAAACAAACAGAGAATGTATCGGACAGGGAATAGGAAACATGGCTAACGGATTTTTAGGAGGAACAGGGGGGTGTGCTATGATTGGACAATCTATGATTAACATCACTTCTGGAGGAAGAGGAAGAATTTCAGGTGTCGCCATGGCACTATCTATTCTTACTTTTGTATTACTCGGTTCCAAGGTTATCGAAATAATTCCTTTAGCTGCCCTTGTAGGAGTCATGTTTATAGTTGTCATCGAAACCTTTGCATGGGATAGTCTCAAGCTCCTCAAAAGAATTCCAAAAAAAGATTCATCAGTCATTGTTATAGTTGCTCTAGTTACAGTTTTTGTGGATCTAGCTGCAGCAGTTGTTCTTGGGATTATTCTTTCCGCTCTTATCTTTGCATGGGAAAAGGGGAAAAGAATCTGTGTTCACACTAAAGAAGAAAATGGAATAAAATACTATATTTTAGATGGTCCACTTTTTTTTGCTTCTGTAAGTTGTTTTAAAGAACTTTTTGATGTCAAAAATGATCCAAAAGAGATTGTTATAGATTTTAAAAATTCGAGCGTAAGAGATCATTCAGCCATAGAAGCCCTCAACTCTCTTACTGAAAAATATAGGCAGTCTGATAAAATTCTCCATCTGAGACATCTCAGTTCCGATTGCAGAATTCTTCTGAATAATGCCAAGGATATTTTAGAGGTCAATATTCAAGAGGATCCTAAATATCATATAGCAGATGATATTATAGACTAATATTTTTAAAAAAAAATTGGGAAGCGGCATTTGTCTTCCCAATTTTTTTCTATCCGATGAAAATTTCTCCTATAAATTCCTTGATTTTTTCGGGTTCTGTCAAAGTCTCAAGATTTGAAAGTTTAGTACAGTCTTCACTTAAAAAAGAAAGTCTCTGAATTATTTTAACTTGGGTTTCATGACTCTCTTCAGGGGTAAGAAGAAGAAATATATATTTCGAAAGAGATCCGTCTACGGAATCCCACTGAAGTCCATCTTCCATCCTAGCAAAAATCATTATATTTTCATCCAGCTCTTTAAGATAACCTCTGGGAACCACTATCATATTCCGAAAAGCCGAACACCGGATATCTTCCTTAGAGAGGACATTGAAGTCTATCATCTCTTTATACTCCTCCAAACCTTCCCAAGTGAGCATTTTTTCTATAACTTCTTCCTTAGTTTTACCCTTTACAAAAATATCGGGATAAACTTCTATTTTTAGCTTTGAAATCTTTTCTATCTGGGATTTTTTAATAAGATAAGACATCCAAGGACCTGCTATTATGGAGGAGAGTATCGCTCCAAAAATAATCGAAACAAATACTCTCGGACTGAGAAGTCCTAATTCTAGAGCCAGTAAGCTCACCACTATATGCATCTCTCCACCTGGAGTATGAGCCACTGCTATTATATTTCTCTGAAAACCATTTTTTTTGGCACTTTTGGCACCTGTCCAGGCCCCAAGATATCTTCCGGCCATTCCCACTACAGTTATAAAAAGAGCTAAAAAAAGATCAAAGTTTTTCAAAAAATCTATTTTAAGTCCTATATTTACAAAGAAAAGAGATACGAAAACAGAATATACAAACTTATGGATTATATTTCGAGTTCTTCTGTTGAGTTCTTTTGAGTCTCCGGCTATTATCCCTGCAATAAAAAATCCAAAAAGTGAATGAATCCCAATTACTAAAGTTGTAAGACCAAAGATTATTCCTGTAAAGCATATTACAGCAAGAAAAAGTTCCACTCCCTCATCTTTTCTGCTGTTTACAAATTTAAAAAGTCTGTCTACAATTTTTTTTCCAGTAGTTAAGGCCAAGAGAGTAAAAAGTCCTGTGTATGCTACAATTTGAAATATAGCCTTATAATCAAAGCTTTTTAATGAAAAAATAGAAAGAATAAGAGTGAAAACTATCCAGCCTATTATATCGTTTATAGTCAGTGCAGAAACTATAAGAAATCCCATATCACTTTTTAATATTCCCACATCTCTCAGTATTCTTATACTTATTGGAAGAGCACTTATTGTCATTATTACAGATATAAAAATACTGGTAATAAGCCTATTGGATTCTCCTCCCAGATAGGAATCAGGAAGAAAAAAAAGAAAAAATAGAGCCACTCCTGTGGGAATTATAATATCCAGTATAGATATCTTAATGGCATCGCCTTTCTGTTTCCATATACTCGAAAGATCTACCTCTATTCCCGTGGATAGGAGTACCAGAAACAGTCCGAACCATCCCAAGGTATCCAGCATTGCCACTTGAACAGGATTATTGGGAAATATATAACTGAATACCTGAGGGAAAAATCTTCCCAGTATAGTGGGTCCCAATATGACCCCAACTAAAATATCTCCTGTTATTGTAGGCTGTTTATATTTTTTCAATATCTCTCCAGATACAATACAGAGCAGAAATATAAGAGATAGCTGGAGTAGAAGTATATATATATTATGTTCTGTAATTCCATTTATGAAATTTTCCATGCAATCACCTCCACTTTCTCTATACCTAACAGATCCCTTTTTTCCTTTAATGCAAAAGGGAATACATTTTATAACTTGTATTACCCTCGGGTAAATTAATTAGTTTTTGCCGGTACAGCAGGTGCTTTCATCATTTTATGCATAGATTCCATGTGCTTAGTTCTCATAGTTCCTATTTCAACATTTAGAGCTTCTACTTTTTTCATGTCTGGATTCTCTGTATTCATAAGCTTTCTAACTTCCAAATGCTTCTCCTGTATAGCTATCATATCTTTTTCCATGGCCATTTTCTGCTCAGGTGTCATATTCATCATCATTCCACCCATCATTCCTTTCCCCATTCCGCCCATCATAGGACAGTTCATTCCGCCCATATCTTTCATGTCTTTCATATTTTTATTCCCATGCATATTGGCAAAAGATAGTGCCGACAATACAAATGCTCCTACTAATAATATTTTTTTCATTTTTTCCACTCCTTTTGTTTTACTAAAGTTTTATCTTATTCCAAATTTTTAACTTGACCGTAAAGAAACTTTTGTCTGCCAGAACCTTAAAAGGAATTCCATTGAGTTCCAATGATTTTTTAATTATTGACAGTCCCAGTCCCATACCGTCTACACCCATATCCAAGGCATTTTTACCTCGAGAAAAAGGCTGGAAGATAGTTTCTATATCTACACCGTTTTCTCCTTCCATCTCGTTCCTAATAATCAGCTCTTGATCAACCTGGAAAATTTCTATCTTTCCCCGGTAGGGAGAGTATCTAAATGCATTTTGGATAATGTTATCAAAAGCCAGTTTTAAAAGTTTAATGTCATAATTTACCTGTTCTTCCTCTATCTCCTCTTCTATTTGGAGATCCTTTTCCATTTCAAGGAAATCATATTTTTCCCTAGAGTAATTTATCACCTCCATCAAATTAAGTTGCTCTTTTTTTACCCCATAATTGGGTGAATCTAATTTAGATATTGTAAGCAGATTTTCTGTGAGCTCTTTCATCTCAAGAATCTCCCTCAATATTATACTGTTGTATCTCCTTATTTCATTTTTTTCTTTTATTTTTCCCTCTAGGAGTGCTGTTGTATGAGTTATTATTATGGAGATGGGTGTCCGAAGTTCATGGGATGCCGTAGAAACAAAGGATTTCAGATTTTCTACCGAAACCGAAAGACTCTGAGACATTTTTTCGAGACTTCTGCTCAAATCTCCTATCTCATCATTTCTGTCTATTTCTACACTTCCAGAAAATTCCATACGGGAAATTTTATCAGCTTTCTGACTGAGAAGAGCTATATCACCTGTTATTTTTTTAGAAAAGAATGCCCCTGCAACCATTGAAAATATTAGGGAAAAAAAACCAGTTATAAGATTAAAGAGGTTGCTCTCATGTTTATGAGCTGTCATAACAGAAAGCGAGGTACTTAGGTATATGTTTCTTCCATCTGGAAGTTTTTCTCCGTAATACAGTATAAGAGCTCCGACTCCTGGAAGTTTTTTCTGAGAAAACTCTCCCAAAGGAATTTTAATGTTCATGCTCATATGACGGCTCATCATCATGGGATTTCCCATTCTCATGGCTTTTTTATCGAGAGCAATCTCTATTCCCTCCAATTCCCTTGCCTGATAAATATATTCATCCAATTCCTCTTCACTTTTTTCAGTTGAATATTTTTTGATCTTCTCAGTTATATTGAGCATCATATTTTTTTTACGATAGAGGTAAAATCGGTCTATAAATGCCACATTGGCAAAATAACTTATGAGTAGAGTAAATACAACTATAAGTGATGAGAAGAGGAATATTTTACCGAAAAAACTAACTCTCTTTTTCTTGGAAGACATATCCCACACCCCTTACAGACTTTATATAATCTCCATATTTCCCCATTTTTTTTCTCACCCTTGTAACTAGTGTATCCACTGCTCTCTCTTCCCCAAAAAATTCGTAACCCCATACCTCATTGAGGATATTTTCCCTAGGTAGAACCATACCCTTATTTTTTATCAGATATTCCAAGAGTCCTACCTCTCTCTTGCTCAGTTCTATTTTTTCAGATTCTATCTCCAAAGTAAAATTATTAAAATCCAGAGTTAAATTCTCCAGTTTGAAAATATTTTCTCCCTGTACCTTCAGAATTTTTTTTACTTTGAGAACCATCACTTTTATACTGAAAGGCTTTGTTACATAATCATCTGCTCCCAGTTCTAGACCCTGAATCTCATCTAACTCTCCATCTCTAGCCGTCATTATTATAATAGGTACTGAAGAAATTTTTCTTATCTCCCTACAAATTTCCCAGCCATTTTTATTAGGAAGATTTATATCTAGAAGAACTAGGTCAGGATTAAAATGATAAAAAACTTCCATTGCCATACTACCCTCATGGACCATCTCCACAGAGAAATTTTCCTCTAAGAGAGATTTTTTTATTATCTCTGCTAAATATTTTTCATCTTCAACTATCAGAATTTTTTTATTCATCCTTACTCCTCACTGTTTTTACTAAATTATACCACTTTACAAAAAAAAGACAATCGATTAAGACTGTCTCTTTTTATAAAATTAGTTTGTTTTTACAGGTGTAGCAGGTACTGCCATCATTTTATTCATAGATTCCATGTGTTTAGTTCTCATCTTTGCTATCTCAATATTCACTGCTTCTACTTTTTTCATATCTGGATTCGTTGTATTCATAAGCTTTCTAACTTCTAGCTGCTTCTCTTTCATAGTAATCATATCTTTTTCCATAGCCATTCTCTGCTCTGGAGTCATATTCATCATCATACCTTTTCCACCCATCATTGAGCACTTTTCACCCTTCATCATACCCATTTTTCCGCCCATCATTCCAGATCCACCTTGCATAGTTCCCATTGCTGCAGCTCCGTTATTCATGTTCCCCATGTTATGATTCGCATGTACGTTTGCAAAAGATACTGCTGATATTAAAAATGCACCTACTAATAATATTTTTTTCATATTCCTCACTCCTTTTAATTTTATTTTTATCTGGCTTTTGCCTTTACAAAAATATTGTATCAGAGTTTTGTTACAGTTTTATGTCAAAACTATTTTTTTATTTTTTAAAATCTAATTTTTATACCTATTCCCTCACCATGGTCAGAATGAGTATTTCCTGTAAAAGATATCCATTTTTTATATCTATATTCCAATTCAGCAAAATATTCTCCCTCTGTATCAATCTCCCAATTCAGCTGAAGTTTTTTTGTAAGCTGTAACTGACTGGAAAACTCTCCTACAACATCTCCATCCTGATATATACGTAATTCTGTATCAATTAAAAGGGGAAGAAGGTAATGTGCAGAGATATATCCACTATTTTCAATATGCCCCTCATCCTCTTCCATATCTACTCCAGCTCCTAAAGAGAGAAAACTATTTATATATCTGCTATAGTAGATATCTGCATTATACCAATCATCATATGAGGTCTCACCTCTAAGTCCCCATTTATGTCTGCTATTAAATGCAGAGATATCTCCATGAACAAAATTAGTGTTTCCCTCTATCTCGCCCTTCCAGAAATATTTTCTGTCCCAAGAAAGTTTTTTGGCCATCTTCTTATCTAGTTCACTTCCTTCATAGCTGACAATTCTTGCCATTCCAGTTTTCATATGATAGAGATTATGACAGTGGAAGAACCAATCCTTTTCCTCATCTCCTAAAAATTCAATAATAACCTTTCCAAAGGGAGGAACATCCACAGTATGCTTTATAGGGGAATACTCTCCATGCTTATTGATAACTCTGAAGAAGTGCCCGTGAAGGTGCATTGGGTGGTGCATCATTGTTTCATTCTGGAGAACAAACCTTACCCTTTCCCCCTTTTTGATAAAAATCTTATCGCTTTCTACCAGAGTTTTATTGTTAAAGCTCCAGATATAATTTTCCATATCTCCTGTAAGTTTTAAAACTATCTCACGAGTTTTTGTGCATTGGGGATAAAGGGTAGGTTCCAGAGCTTTTAAAAAATCATAGTAGTTGCCCTCCTCCATATTGTGCATATCTTGGTGAGAATCATGGGATGAATGATTCGGTGAGATATGCAGGGCTGCTTTCCCAGTTCCATCTTGAGCAAGGGCTGTAAATGTTCCTCCAGAGTTGACAATTACATCATAGGTTTCTCCGATACCTATAAGAATTTTATCCCTATCCACAGGAACAACTCCTTTGCCATCACCAGCTACAACTTTCATCTCACTACCTGAGTAAGAAAGGTTAAAATATGATGAAGACGCAGCATTTATAATTCTGAGTTTAACAGGTTTCCCTTGAGAAATAGTGTCCAGATACACCTCCTCTTTCCCATTTATAAGAAAAGCATCGTACCCTACATCTGAAAGATCCATGGGTCCCATCCGCATTAGGGAGCTCGACACTCTATTTTTTATCTCACCGTTTTTTATAACTTTATCCCACGACTGCACCCGGTCTTTTTTTAGTGCATAATAGTCTCCATCTTTTTTTAAATTTTTTAAAACATTGTGAGGATCTTCATCTATCCAGTCTGAGATTACTACCACATGTTCCTGCATTTCCACTCTATCTCTAGGATGGATAACGATACCTCCATAGACACCTCGCTGCTCCTGTCCTCCAGTATGGGAGTGATACCAATATGTACCTGACTGCTTCAGCTTAAATTGGTAGGTAAAACTACTTCCAGGATCTATAGGTGGGGTATTTAGATAGGAAACCCCGTCTTGATCGTTGGGAAGAAGTAGTCCGTGCCAGTGAATAGATGATTCCACGTCCATTTTGTTATTGAAGGTAACTCTCAGGGTATCTCCCTCAATAAATTCCAAAGTAGGACCGGGAATTACCCCATTCAGTGTCATCGCCTGAACATTTTTTCCTGTGAAATTTACATTTTTATATTCAATATCAATATTGTATTCCACCACTTTTCCAAAAGTGAGGGCATAGGTAAAAATTATCCAAAAGAATATTATAATTTTTTTCATAAAACACTCCTCCATGTAAAAAAATAAAATTTGAAAATACCTAACATCACTCTTTACCCAACCTGCACAAAAATTCCTTTTAAATGAAAAAACTGATTCTAAGAAATCTCAGAATCAGTTTTTTTACTTCATTATTCATATTTTTTATTTAGTGCTTTTAAAATAGCATAGGTTTCTAAGTCCACTTCGCCACTTATATTTTCAGGACGGAAATGTGCCTGAAAAGCTCGGATTGTCTGAATAGACTTATCACCCCATACCTCTGTTTTAGGAATGGAATATCCATATTTTTGAAATTCTTTTTTTATATCTATTATAGAAATTTTATTGAACTCTTCCTGGTTCATAAAATAAATTTTATCTACATCATCATACCAAGCTCCTATCCCATGATGTTCATATAGATATTTCCAAGGAAAAAGAGGTCCTGGATCCTGTTTTCTATCAGGAGCAATATCCTGGTGACCTAAAATCATTTTGGGTTCTATATCATGTTTTTCTATAAGGTCTTTTAAAAGAAAAGCCACCTTCTCTATTTGAACCTCAGTATAAGGAACAAAGTTTGGCTCTTCTCCTTTTGAAGTTTGAGACCCTGGATTTACAATTTCTATTCCTATTGTGGTATCATTGAGATTATTTCTTTCCATAAAAAAGCTTTTTCCGGCATGCCAGGCTCTTTTGTCATCATCCACAAGGGAATAGATAGGATCACTATTTAAATCTGTAATAAGGTAATGACTGCTAACTTTTTGTTTTGTAAGAACTCTTAGTGAATCAGCATTGTTTAAAGTTGTATAATGTAAAACAACTCCTTTTATCCTGTGGTCATATCCGGTTGCACGGTGTGTTTTGGCGTCTATTTTAAAAATTGGTTCTTCTATTTCTTTCTTAAGAATGAAATGAAACAGTATAAAAATTTGAACCACAAACAAAATAATTATTATTTTATAAAAGTTTTTTTTCATTTCCCTTCCTTTTGTTCTCTAGTTTTTTATTTTTTTACATGTTATATTATATAATGTTTTCCCTGAAAAGTCCAGCTCAAATAAAAAATACCTGATTCTGAAAATTCAGAACCAGGT
>JBOFEZ010000045.1:0-2341 GCA_051648365.1 Fusobacteriaceae bacterium | reverse complement strand
AAATCTTTTAGGGCAACTGTGTTAAAAAAATCTCTCTTTTTCATTAAATTTGACATTTTTTATTCCTCCTAAAAAAATATTATGATGGAACTAACTCATCACTTAATTCTACCTAAAAAAATGTCTAAATTCAAATTTTTTATCTCTTCTTTTGAAAGGCCTGTTAGCTCTGATATCATATCTATCCCTATACCTTTTTCCAACATGTTTTTGGCTGTCCTTTCTACTCCTTTGGCCATTCCTTCTTCTATTCCTTTGGCTATTCCTTTGGCTAGCCCTTTAGCTTCTGCCTCAGCCAAAGCGCTTATCTCGTCTAAATAGGCCTTTTCTCTTATTCGGTAAAGCTCTCGCTCATCTTCATCAGCACTTATCTTGTATAATTCTTCTTTGGCCTTTTTTATCTCTATCACTGTTTCCTCTGCTTCTTCCACTATATCACTTGCTGGCTGCTTTAGAAACATTCCCCATCCTGTAAGAGGGTCATTTTTATCAAAACCACTAAGTTTGGTTAATTCTAAAAAATGGATTTCTAAATCATCTTCTAAAATCACACCTGACTTATCCTCTCTAATTTTGAATATACTATGATAGCTTTCTATTTCTTTAAAATAGTTAAAGTTCAATATATTTATGCACACTGTTTTATTAAGCTGTTTGTAATCTTCTCCCTCTTTCAGCTGCTCTGAATACAGCTTACTCCAATAAAACAGAGTTCTTTTTCCCATATTAAATTTATTTGTCAACTGAATCTCTATATTTATTATTGTGCCATTATCTGTTACTGCTTTGATATCTAAACGACTATTTTTATTCTCTAAACTTTCTTTCGTCATCTCTACATTTCTAAGCTCTACATCTACAATCCGATCAACTGGTCTTAAGGCTAAATTTAGAAAAGAGAGCAGCACACTTTTCTCCTGCTCATTTCCAAATATTTTTTTAAAAATAAAGTCCATCTTTGGATCTAAAAGTTGTACTATCACTCTATCAGCTCCTTTTCTTAATTTTCTCATCAATAACATTGGAAAATTTCTGAAATAATTCTATATATTCTATTTTTATTTTTTCGTAAATCTCCCACGCTGTTCCCTCATCATATGTGTGAAAAGTTCTATTTCTATTTTCCATCATCTTTATCCACTGAGAAGCATCGTCTATAATTACATTTTTAAAGCTCTCACGAAATTAATCAATAACATCTACTATAAATTGGAGATTAGATTCTTTGAAATTATCCGTAAGTTCCAAAAGTATATCTTTTCTAAAAACAACAGCCAAATCTATATCTGAATATTTTTTAAAATCTCCTCTAGCTCTTGAACCAAATATTTTCCACATCCTAGTTATGTTATTTTTCTATATTATACACCTTCAATCTGGAAAGGGCAATATTTCCATGAAAAAGAGCAGGAAAATCCTGCTCTAGTTTTTATTTTTTAATAAGTATCAGATTGAGCCACTTTTCACTTTCTCTTCCTAACCTTACATCTCCTGAAAGTGATATTTCAAGTTCGTGAAACTCTGTATTTTTCAACACCTCACGAATTCTTTTTTCAGTAAAACAAGTAAAGCTTCTTCCGTCCTTTTCATAGTCTGCTTCTCCATATTTAAAAGAAGCATAGAGTACCCCTCCTTTTTTCAGGGCACAGTAACATTTTTTCAGAGTCTCTTCCATCTCTGAGAAAGAAACATGAAGAAGTGAAGCACAACCCCATATTCCATGGAACTCCTCCCTAAAATCAATCTCCCGCATATCTTTTACCAAAACTTTTTGACCTATGTACACTTCGGCTTTTTTGGCTAGTTCTTCTGAAACATCCAAAGCAGTTACCTCATAGCCTTTTTCCATAAAAAATTTTGAGTCTCTTCCGCTTCCGCATCCCAAATCCAAAATTTTTACTTTCTCTTTCCCGAAATTAGCTTCTAAAGATTCTATAAATTTTTTATATTGCTCTTTCATATCTGCATTCACTGTGTCATTAAAAAATTTTTCTGCATTCTCATTATAGTATTCCATCCATATCTCCTTCTCCACCTAAATTACCATAATATTTTTTCAAATCTTCCACCATGACCATCTTTAGTCTCTCCAGACTTTCGCTATCCATTTTTTCCCAGAGATGGTAGCTGAATCCTATATTTTTTAAGTCCCCACTGTGATAAATAAATCTTTTTCTTTCAAATTTTTCAAAGGGATTATTTATTATGTTTCTGCTTATCTCTTTGTCATTCTCAAGATATTCCAAAGTATATGGGCATCCCTTCTTATCTACAGGAAGATTATCTTCCAGACGTTTCTTGTAATAGTTCCGATAGGTGGATTTAACTTTTTGGAAATCAG
>JBOFEZ010000044.1:0-2378 GCA_051648365.1 Fusobacteriaceae bacterium | reverse complement strand
AGAAGAAAGTTTTGTAACACATGTGTTACAAAGTTGGGGAGGAGAGGTGGATCCTTGAGGTTACGGAGTTTCTCAATTCTACGCCAGAGCCAACTGAGCCTCTGAAGAGAAATCTTCATGCGTATCTAGGACGGCCATTTTTTTATTCGAAAATAATAATAAAATGAATTTAGGTGGGAGAAATCCTGCCTTTTTGTTTACTTAGATTTAGGGCCTTATCTTCTTGATTCCAAAAAATCAGATGCAATTCCCAAATTTTCTGAGATGGGTAGAATTTATGAAAATAGGATAAGTGAAGCCACTTTGACCTTGAAATATTTAGCTTTTATAGATTCTCAAATTAAATTTAAGATTACCGATTCTACATTTGAAGCTCTATGTAATGGAAAATTTTTCGACCTTTGGAATAAAAATGCACCTTTAAAATTCTTTAGGGACAAAGGGCAGAAATTTTTACTATAAATTGACAGAACCTGGAGAGATAAAACTCTTAAAACCTATTATATCTGATTTTGAATTTTCTTTAGAAAAAGAAGAACTTCTAAATTTTCTTAAAAAACAGGGCATTTTACTTGTGGCGTGTTTAGTGTATACTAAACATTTTTTAGCATCAAAGATAATGACTTTCTACCTTTATTTTTTAACAACTCTAGAATTTTTAGTAATTATATAATGATGTCTTGACAGCTTCAGGAGAACTTTTTTATAAACAACAAGATTGATAGGTTGTTCTATATATTTATCAGGAGATGAATGATAGAAAAAGAAATCCCTTTCATTGGGAATGTTGATTCTTCCAAATTGATTATGCGAATGGATAGTGTCTATTTCATTCTTGATTTTTTCTGTAGTCCAACCTTTTCTTTCTAAAAAATTTAAAATTTCAGATTTTTTTATCAAAAGACATTCAATCTGAGAAAAATCATCCTTAGTTATTAAGGATAAATCAGAATGTTTAGCAGAAGGCCAAATCAGCATATAATAATCATTTTCTAAATTTGAATTAATAAGCCATCCTTCAGAAACTTCAGAATTTCGATTGAGGAATTGTAATTCAAAAGCAAAAGTTGGAAGAGGATTGTTGATATAATAGAGTTGTGCCTTTTCATCTATCTTAAAAACCTCTTTATCAGTTGTAACTATCAAATCGATACCTTTCAATTGAGATAATATTTTTATATTTTTCGATTTTTTTTTAGAAATACTCATCTAAAAATTTGTTAAGTTCACTTTCAGCTCCCATATCCATCTTTTTTCTGCTTTTCATATTTGCTCCTCCAATAAGTCTAATTCCATGAATGTTACAAAATTAATTTTACGATTCCTTTTATCTGAATATTTTTTAAGAGAAATAATAAAAATATCTTGATCGAAAGGGAAATATATAGTATAATACTATGTGATAGAATAAAAAAAATTCAGAGAGGAAAATAGATATGGAAAAGAAAATAATAGAGCTTTTTGCAGGAGTTGGAGGTTTTAGATTAGGATTTGAAGGTGCAAGTTCTAGTTGGGAAACAGTTTTTGCAAGTCAGTGGGAGCCGGGAAAAAAGAATCAGTTTGCCTTTGATTGCTATAAATCTCATTTTGAAAATGAAGGTGGAGTAACTGAATACAGCAATTGTGATATATCTACAGTTCCAACAGAAGCAATACCAGAGCATACTGTTTTAGTTGGAGGGTTTCCTTGTCAGGATTATTCTGTAGCTAGTACAGGAGCCGCAGGGATAAAAGGGAAAAAAGGTGTACTTTGGTGGGAGATAGAGAGAATTTTAGAAAATAGAAGACCTCCCTTTGTACTGTTAGAAAATGTAGACAGACTTCTTAAATCTCCTACAAATCAAAGGGGAAGAGATTTCGGAGTAATCCTTGCTTGTCTTCACAAACTAGGTTACGGAGCTGAATGGAGAGTTATAAATGCAGCAGAATATGGTTTTGTTCAGAGAAGAAGAAGAACTTTTATCTTTGCCTTTAGAAATGATACAAAATACTATTCAAGATTAGGAAATAATACAGGAATTAGAAATCTAGCAATTGAAGGAATATTTGCAAAAAGATTCCCAGTAAAGAAAGATATTGACAAATTAGCTAAAAATATTTCAGAGATAGAAATAAGTTCTGATATCCAAAAGGTTTCAGATGAGTTTCAATTTAAATTCGAAAATTCTGGAATAATGATGAACGGAACAATCTGGACAGAACATTTGGAGCACGGAGCACCAATTCAAGAACCTGTATTGCTTGGAGATGTAATTCAAAGTGATGTTCTTGAAAAATATTATATAAACCAAGCAGATATGCCTGGGTGGGAATATATGAAGGGTGGAAAAGCAATCCCAAGAGTTTCTAAAGAAGGTCATGAGTATATGTTTAGAGAG
>JBOFEZ010000043.1:0-10097 GCA_051648365.1 Fusobacteriaceae bacterium | reverse complement strand
AATAACCTTATAGGGGATAAAAATCCAGAGGGAAACGGACTTCTTTGGCATTCTAGGGAGGAACTGAAATATTATAAAGAGACAACAACAGGGCATGTGACACTTTTTGGAAAAAATACAGCCCTTTGTGTGCCGGTGGAACTCATGAGAAAAACAAGAGAGGTAATAATTCTTACTAGGGATACAGATATAGACGCTCTTCTAGAAAAATATGGGGAAACAGGAAAAACAGTCTTTGTATGCGGAGGAGAACAGATATACAGATATTTTCTAGAAAATTATTCTATGGATGAACTGCTTGTTTCTAGGTTGAAGCCCCATGTGGAAGTTCAGAAGCCGAAGGCTCCTCTCTATCTGCCCCATGTGGAAAAATATGGTTATGAGGTAATTGAAATATGTGACCATGAGGATTTTCAGGTATATAAATACAGGAAAAAATAGGAGGCAGAGATGTCAGATTATACAAGGTTAGAGGAGTGGATAAATGCCATGACTCACTATGCCGGAGTTGTTTTGGGATTGGTGGGTCTGGGAGCACTTCTAGTTCATTCTGCAAGACTTGGAAATAATGGCTATATGATAGGAAGTGTGGTATTTTGCCTCTCTATAGTGATACTCTATGCCATGTCGGGAACCTATCATATATTGAATGGGGGAAGAATCAAAAAAATATTTAAAATTTTGGATCACTCAGCTATATATATACTGATAGCGGGATCATATACTCCCTATCTTTTGGGAGCATTTCAAGGGAATACTAGATGGACGTTGTTCATAATCCAGTGGGGGCTCACATTTTTAGGGATAATTTTCAAAATATTTTTTATTGGAAGATTCGGAGTGCTATCTACTATAATATATCTTCTTATGGGGTGGATGGTTGCTTTTGTATTTAAAGATTTGAAACTTCTCATAACTCCTCTTTCTCTGAAATTTCTTATTTGGGGCGGAATAAGCTATACAGTGGGAGTTATATTTTATGCCATGAAAAATATCAGATTTGCCCATGGAATATGGCATCTTTTTGTACTGGGAGGGACATTTTTCAACTACTTCTCAGTATATTATATGCTTTAGGACGGAGGAAAATTGTGGAAAAAGATTATAGTATAGGAGTTTTTGATTCTGGAGTTGGAGGAATAACAGTTTTAAAAAAGATAATAGAACTTCTTCCAGAAGAGGATATAATCTACGTAGGAGATAATAAAAATTCTCCCTATGGAGAGAAATCCCATGAGGAAATTCTTCAATACTGTGAAAGAATAGTAAACTTCCTTATAAAAAAACAGTGCAAAATGGTAGTGATTGCCTGCAATACTGCTACGGCAACATCCTTGGAAATCTTGAGAAAAAAATACCCTATTCCTATAATAGGAGTAATAGAATCTGGGGTAAAAGAGGCCATGAAAATAAGTCGGAAAAAAATAGCTTTTTTAGCTACACCTTACACCTGCTCCAGTGGAGCCTATGAGAAAGAGATTGATAAATTGGGCGGAGATATTGAGATTTTCCCCATCCCTTGCAAAGAGTGGTGTCCTATGATAGAAAACGGGTGGGAAAATTATCCAGACAGAGATGGAATCTTGAGAAAATATTTGGAAAAAATTCCAGAAGATGTAGAATCGGTTATTTTAGCTTGTACTCATTATCCAATAATTAGGAATGAAATAGAAAAATATATCCCTTCTCATATAATTGTAGATCCTGCCTATGAGACCGCTTTAGAATTAAAAAATTATCTGAAGGATAAGGAACTTTTGAAAAATGATAAAAACAAGGGAAAATTAAAATTTTTTGTAACAGGAAAAAAAGATAGCTTTTTGAGAATAACGGAAAAGTTTTTAGGGATTGAGATTGGAATAGAGGAGATAGAAATTTAATTCTATCCCCTCTATTTTTCAATTATCTTGTAAATATTGATAGTGCTTTCCCTTCCCCCGTCCAAATAGAGAATATCTATTTTATGCTTGGAATCTTTATATTCTAAAGGGGCTCCGATTTTAATACTTCTAAGAGATTTTAAAAAACTGTAGTTGTAGTAAAATTTACATTTTAGAAGCTCTTTATAAAGCTTGGATTCAAAAAGGAATCTGTTGCTAAAGACATTGGCAGTTTTACTGATCAGAATATATTGATCCTGATGGCTGGACGGAGCAGACTGCTTTAATGCCAGGGTAATAACCTCGTCCAGTGAACCGGAAATGTTTTTGTCGATGTTGTATAAACTTTTTTTTACAAAATCAACACCCTCATTTAGCATGGTAGTTTCTATCAGTTTTGCTATTTTAGAAGGGGAAGAAACTCTTTCCCAGATAGGGAGAAGTATTTTGTCAATCTCTTCCAAAACATAAGGAGATAATTTGTGATGGAAAAAAAATCGGATTTCAACTATTTTACTGGTGCTACCTTCGCTGTTTTTAATTTTACTATAGCTTATATTATATTTTGTTAAATTGTTAATATCTTCTAAAATAGGTTTTAAAATTGTTTTTTCAAAATCAAAGAAACGTTCATAGCTTTCCTGTTCGACCCCCAAAATATCTTTTAGTTCATTTCGACTCAATGAAAATTCCCCTTGATTCCTATTTTTTAGCATATGCCAATATAGATAAAAACTGTTTTCATTTTTAAAGAGAAGTATGAGTAGAAGATCTATCTCCTTAAAAAAATCTATCTCCTTAAGACACTCCAAAGAATTGGAAAAGTAAAATTTATAATCACTTCCATTTTTTATATAAAAATCAAAAATAGAAAAAGAGGCAAAGAAAACAGTTTTATCTTTTTCGGTTAAAGACAGATTAATTCTTCTTTTACAAAATTTATCCAAAAAATCATGGATGGCTAGTTCATCTTTGACTATCTGTTCCAACTCTTTAACATTGAAGATTATAAATTTTTCATTTTTTGTTTCATATTTATTTCTGATTAAACTTAAAAATTCCCGTTCTTTTTTATTGAGTTTTTTATCACTGAGAATAAAAATGTTATTTTTTGAAAAATCAAAGGTCATTTTTTCCATAAATTTAAGACTCTCCTATTGAAAATATATAAAAAAATTAAAAAAAATAATTTTTTTTGTGCTTTTTTTATCTTTTTTGATAAAAGTTAGACGATTTTTTTTATTATTTTTTTCGTTACTTCTAAATAGTATATGATTTTACAGTTTTTGGCAAGTTTTTCATGGATTCAAATACTGAAAAAGACGAAAAAGTATCATTTTTTACAAAAATTGACTTTTTTGAAACAAATATTATAATGATTAGCAGATGGAGAGAGAATGAGGCGAAAATAATCTAAACTAAATAATAAGGAGATTAAAATGAAAAAAATATTATTACTTTGTTCTGCTGGGATGTCAACTAGCATAATAGTGAAAAAAATGGAGAAGGTAGCTGCGTCTGAGAATATAGAGGTGAAAATAGATGCTGTTGGATTAGAAAGATTTCACGAGTTACTGCCACAGTATGATGTATTCTTACTAGGACCACAGGTTAGATTCAAGAAGGGAGAGTTAGAGCCTATAGCTAAAGAAGTTGGAAAGCCACTTGCAGTTATAGATACAATGGCTTATGGAACTCTAAACGGGAAAAAAATATTGGATTTCGCTTTAGCACTAGCTGAACAAAAGATATAATTAAATATAAAATAAGGGGGGAACAAAATGAAAAAATCGATTTATTTATTAGCTGCTCTATCAATGGTGGGGGCAAATGTTTTTGCAAAAGAGGTAGTAGCAGAACCTGTAGAAGCTGTAGAGGCTGTTATAGTTCAGGCGAAAACTGTTGAGCCATGGAAATTTGCAGGAAGAATTTATTTAGAATCAGAGGATTTTGATAATACTGATCCTATTGCAGGTGGAGATGATGAAGATGCAACTATGTGGGGAACTGGAGTTTCAGCAACTAGAGGAAAGTTAACGTTAGATTTAAATGTTGAAAAAAGATTTGGTGGAGACCTATCTTTCATAAATACGAATTCTGAGTGGGAAGCAACAAGAGTTGACTGGAAAGCAAGGTATCAATTATTTGAAAAGCAGGCATTCCATCTTAAATATAGAAACGAAGAAAGAGTTAGAGATTATTCTCAGAAAACTTACCATAGTGATTGGAAAAGAGATAGATTTGAGTTAGGAACAGATTTCAATCATTTTAATGGGCTTCTTGCTGGTTGGTTAGTTGCTGGTATCGATAGAGATAAGCAAGAAAGTAATTATGGTCTTTTAGATAGCAATAAAAATAATGGATGGTATTGGGAAGGAGATTTTGGACCATCATTTAAATTAACTGAAAAATTATCTTTGAATCCAACTCTATTTACAACAGGAGAGATTTATGACACTTATGAAATGGTAGAAACTCAGATTAGAATCATGATGCCATATCAAGTTAATGATAAGTTGACAATCATGCCGAGGATAAGAGTTAGCTTAGGAAGAACTTTTGATGAAAAAGAATCTTCCCTAACAGGAACTTTCGAAAGAAAATATGAATACGAAGCAGGATCAAGAATCAGATATGAGTTAATGGCTAATTATGTGATAAATGACCAGTTCTCAACATTTGTGGGAATAGCTTATGAAGATGCAACAAGAAAATATAAGAATGAAGAAAAATTTGCTTGGGGACCAGGAAATGGAAAGCATGATATTGACCTTATCTGGGCATATGCAGGTCTAAACTATAAATTTAATTAATAAGCATATTTAGAGAAAGGGAGGGGAGTTTTTCCTTCCGCCTCTTTCTATTCTATTCAAATTGAGATAAAAAATTGGAGGAAATTTATGAGCACATTTATGAATGTTATTGAAGAAAAATTGATGCCTATCGCTGGTAAAGTTGGTCAGAATAGATATCTGAATGCAATTAAGGACGGTTTTGTATATACGATGCCCTTCCTGATAATAGGTTCTTTTATATTACTTATGGTAAACCTTCCTTTTACGGATACTAATAATGTTCTTTATATGGAGTGGTATGCGAAACTTATGGGAGCCTATAAGGGAGACCTTGTGCAACCTTTCTATGTAAGTATGGGAATAATGTCACTTTTTGTTTCTTACGGAATAGGAATGTCCCTATCAACAAGCTATGGTCTGAATGGATCTACTGGAGGATTCCTCTCTATGTACGCTTTCCTGTTGACTTCTGCTAAACTGGACTGGTTACCTGTAGGGCAAGCTGAGGGAGCTACCTCTCTTTTCCTTATTCCTCAAGGGGGATGGATGCCTGTTATGGATGCCAGATATCTAGATGCTAAGGGACTATTCACTGCTATCATAGGTGGAATAATAGCTATTGAGATTTTTAGACTTCTAGTTCAGAAAAAGTTTGTTATAAAACTTCCAGATTCTGTTCCGCCAGCAATTGCAAAATCTTTTGAGCTTTTAATCCCTATTGTAATAGTGACTATAGTATTCCATGCAGTCAATGTATTTGCTATAAAGAACTTCAACATAATGCTACCTGAGATTATATTAAAAGCTTTTGCACCACTTTTAAATATGTCAGACTCACTAATCTCAGTAATATTCATAATTATCATAACACACCTTCTGTGGTTTGCAGGATTACATGGAACAAATATTGTTGTGGCAATTATCAACTCTATAACACTTTCTAACCTTGCAGTTAACCAAGCAGCTCTTCAGGCAGGAGAAGCGCTTCCGAAAGTTTTTGCTGGAGGATTCCTAGATGCCTTTGTATACATAGGAGGAGCTGGAGCTACTCTTGGACTTGCTCTTGCTATGATGGTAAGTAAAAATGACCATATAAAATCTATCGGAAAACTTTCGGTTATTCCGGCAGTATTCAATATAAATGAACCGATAATGTTCGGAGCACCAATCGTAATGAATCCACTACTGTTTATACCTTTTGTGGGAATACCGGTATTGAATGCATGCATAGCTTGGTTTGCAACAAAAATGAATCTAGTTGGAAAGATTGTAACTCTTGTACCTTGGACAACTCCAGGTCCAGTAGGAGCTTTCCTTGCAACAAACTTCAGCATAACAGCACTTATCCTAAGTTGTGCCCTGGTAGCTCTATCATTCTTCCTATATCTTCCTTTCTTAAGAGTTTATGAAAAAACTCTTGATGAGTCAGAGGTAGGAGAAGAGGTAGCAGCATAATTATATTATAAAAAAAGAGGAAGCTGGCTTCCTCTTTTTATTTTTTCTTTAATTAGATTTTAAAGTGCTTTTTCAAATCTTCAGCTCTGTTTAGTCTCTCCCAAGGAAGGTCTAAATCAGTTCTACCGATGTGACCGTAGGCAGCAAGATCTTGATATCTGAATTTACATTCTCTAAGTTCAAGATCTCTTTCGATTCCTCTAGGTGAAAGATCGAAATACTCAGATACAGCTTGAGCAAGTTTGATCTCATCCACATGGCTCGTCCCGAAAGTATCCACCTTAACAGAAGTAGGGTGTGCAACTCCTATAGCATAAGAAAGCTGAACTTCACATTTCTCTGCCAGGTCTGCAGCAACAATATTTTTAGCTACCCATCTAGCAGCATATGCAGCGGATCTATCCACTTTAGAAGGATCTTTTCCAGAGAAAGCTCCTCCACCATGTCTGAAAAATCCTCCATAAGTATCAACTATTATCTTTCTTCCAGTAAGACCAGTATCACCGTGAGGACCTCCGATAACAAATCTTCCAGTAGGGTTGATATGGAAGTTTCTTACATCAGCTAGAGACATTCCATATTTTTCAAGAGTCGGCTTTATTACAAGCTCTTTAATTTCTTCGTGGATAGTTTCTTGAGAAACCTCTGGATTATGCTGGATAGATACAACAACTGTATCCACGTGATCGATTTTTCCATTCGTATCATAAGCTAGGGTAACCTGAGATTTAGCATCTGGTCTAGCCCATACCAGAGTTTTATCTCTAGTAAGGTTTGTAGAAAGAACCATGATTTCACGAGCAAGGACAAGGGCAAGAGGCATAAGTTCTGGAGTTTCTTTAACAGCTCCTCCAAACATTATTCCTTGGTCCCCAGCTCCACCAGTATCTACACCCATTGCTATATCAGGTGACTGAGAGTGTATAGCATTAAGCACACCGCAGTCAGAATCAAATCCCATTCCCTGCTTGTATCCTATCTCATCGATTTTAGCTCTAACTATATCTTGTATATCAATATATGTTTCAGTAGTGATTTCTCCTCCAACTATAACTTGACCAGTTGTGCAGAAAACCTCGCAGGCAACTCTTGATTTAGGATCGTTGGCAAGACATGCATCTAGTACAGCATCAGAAATCTGATCTGCTATTTTATCTGGATGACCTGGTGATACACACTCCGAAGTAAAGTAAACTAAATTTTTCTTTGACATTTATAAAACCTCCATAAATTAAACGTAATAATTTAAAATATACAAGGAAAGGTATAAAAAAACCCTTCCACCAGAAAAGATGAAAGGGCAAGTTATCTAAACTCATTTATCCTTTCCATCTGTCAGGAATTAGCACCACGCACGTATGCAGGTTGCTGAGACTTCATAGGGCCATGTCCCTCGGTCTCTCTTGATGGTAATGGATAAATTATACAATACTTTACAATGTTTGTCAAGAATAAATTTATTTTGGTTTTCTCAGTACATCTACAACGCTTCCATCTCTGTATTGAACCACGGCCACAATTTTATCCTCGAACTGGATAGGCTCCTCTTTTCCAGTCATAGAAAGGGCAATAGCTTTCAGCTCCTCTATAGTTTTTATAGGCAGGCTACTGTTTTTGAATTTTTCAATCAGATCTTTTCTCAGAGGATTGATGGCAATCCCTCTCTCAGTAACCAGGATATCTACCGTCTCTCCAGGAGTAGTAAGAGTAGTAACTCTGTCTTTTATAACAGAAAGTCTTGCATTTACGAGTTGAGAAACTATAATGCAAAGCTTAGAGCCAGCAGCAGTATCTGAATGACCTCCAGATCCTCCCATGATAACTCCGTCTGAACCTGTAGTAACGTTTACGTTGAAATCTGTATCAATCTCAGTAGCTCCGAGTATAACTATATCCAGGTTATTAACTACAGATCCCTTGTTGTTAGCATTGGCATACATAGAAGCTGACATCTTGTAGTGTGCTGGATTTTCTTTGGCTGATCTGATGGCTTCCAGGTCGAAACACTGAACATCGAAAAGAGTTTTGAAAAGTCCCTTCTCATACATATCTACAATATATCCTGTAATTCCACCTGCAGCAAAACTTCCTGTGATGTTGTTTTGGATCATAAGCTCTTTAACTTCTTGGGCTACAGCAAGGGAGATTCCTCCTGCACCTGTCTGAAAGCTCATTCCTTCTTTTAAATATCCAGAGTTTTCGATGAACTTAGATGTAAGTCCTGCAATTTTTAATCCTATTGGATTTTTTGTTATCTGAGTAGTCCCTGAAACTATTCCTTTAGGATCCCCGATAGCATCTACAACCAGAACATAATCTACCAAAGTCTGATTGATTTCTATTGTAGGATTTGGGTAAGAAACTAAGTTGTCTGTGATAGCTATCACACAATTTCCCCATTGGGCATCTGAATGAGCATATCCAAGAGCTCCGCAGGCAGATTTTCCATCTACACCGTTTATGTTTCCATACTCATCAGAGGTAGGAGCTGCTATAAAAGCAAAATCTACATTTACCTCTCCAGTTTCCATAATTCTTGCTCTGCCCCCATGAGTATGCATAACTGCAGGTCGGGCTAGTTTTCCTTCAGAAATAGCCTTAGCCACAGGACCTGAGATATAAGATGCATAGATTGCTGTTACAGTTCCATCCTCTATCATAGGGACAAGGGCTTTGTGACAAGGAAAAAGTGAACTGGCTACAATGGTGATATCTTTATATCCTCGTTTTGCTATTTCCTCCATTACCATGGTAAGAACAAAATCACCATTTCTTAGGTGGTGGTGAAAAGAAACTGTCATACCGTCATGTAAATCCAGTTTATCCATAAGAGAATTGAAATCTCTGAAAAGTTTATTGTCTCCAGGTTGAACAGCTTTAAAATTAAAATCTCTTCTCTGTATTCCGTTATTATTATTTAGATATCCATTATAGTGGACAACATCTCCATATCCTTGGATAAAGTCTGGGATATCTCTTTCTAATTTATTTTTCATAGTACACCTCACTTTTAATTAATCTACAAGTCCAACCAGTCTTGCAACATTCAGAGTATTGATAGCACGGTTAATAATAGGTAAATCGACCATCTTTCCATCTAGAGAGAAAACTCCAAGCCCTTCAGCATCGGCTTCCTCTTTAGCAGTCATAACTCTTAAGGCATGTCTTATCTCAGCTTGGGTAGGAGCTAAAACCTCATGGATGGTATCTATCTGTCTTGGATTTATAGCCAGTTTACCAGAGAATCCCAGTTTTTTAGCTTTTTCCGTATCCATTCGAAGTCCCTCATAGTCATTTGTATCTGTGAAAGGAGTATCGATAGCATCTACTTTCAGAGCTTTACAGGCATTTATAATTTTTGTTCTGGCATAAAAAAGCTCTTCAGAATCATAGGTTCTCTTAACAGCCAGGTCAGCAGCTAAGTCTTCTCCACCTAAAAGAACAGAGATACATCTTGAACTGGCTCTGATAACATCAAAAACCAGCTCCACACCTATGGCAGTTTCCACAAGGGCATGAATTTTGATTGAGCCCTCAGGAAATCCCTCTTCCTTCTCTATGTTTGTAAGTTTGTCGTCCAGAAATTTCATATCTTCAGGTACAGCTTTTGGAAGCAGTATGGCATGGGGTTTCATTCTTCCCATCATATCTATATCCTCCAGAGCAAAAGGAGATGACAGAGGGTTTATTCTTATAACTACCTCTGTATTTCCATAATCTCTTGTTCTCAGTGCTTCACGAATCAGATAACGGGCAGAATCTTTCTCGGTTAAAGCCACAGCGTCTTCTAGGTCAAATATAACTGAATCAGCTCCGAAAATATCTGCAGTCTGGAGCATTCCTGGGTTATTTCCAGGCATAAATAACATAGTTCTTCTAAGTTCCATTAGTTGATACCTCCTCTTTGTACAGCACCTTCCACTCTGGCTCGGATAGTATAATCTAAGGCTCCTCTATCCTTGGCATT
>JBOFEZ010000042.1:0-4719 GCA_051648365.1 Fusobacteriaceae bacterium | reverse complement strand
ACAGCATGGAATCTATGGCTTTCCAGCTTCCGGAATTAGGTATTTTATCTATAGCTATGATGGTGATTATAGTTACTGGTGGAATAAATTTATCAGTTACAACAACATGTGCCCTTTCAGGAATTTTTGCCGGTTATTTCTTAGGAACCTTGAGTTTTAGCCCTACTATAACTATCCTATTGAGTATATTAGCAGCCTTAATAATGGGAACTGTTTGTGGAGCTATTAATGGATTTTTTGTAACAAAAGTAGGTGTAACTCCTATGCTTGCAACTCTAGGGACCATGACATTATTCGAAGGTGTAGGACTTAATTTCACAAAGGGAGGAGCACTTGGGAATTTTCCATTTGAATTCATGATGCTTGGAAATGGTATTCATTTTGGAATTCCTCTTCCTTTTATAATATTCATGCTTGTGGTACTTATGACTGGATACCTTTTAGAAAAGACAAGTTTCGGATTAAAAGTTTATATGGTGGGAAGTAATGAAAAATCTTCTTACTATTCTGGAATCAATACAAAAAAAATACTGATGTCTGTTTATGTTCTATCTGGACTCTTGTCAGGAATCGCAAGTATTATAATGATCTCAAGATATAATTCTGCAAAGGTTGATTATGGAGCATCATATCTTCTTCTTACAATAACAGCTGCAGTTCTAGGAGGAACTAATATCAATGGAGGATATGGAAAAATATTTGGAACGGTTATCGCAACTATGATACTTCAAATTCTGACAAGTGGCATGACAATACTTGGAGTTAATCGTTTTCTTGTAGATTTTATTTTGGGATTAATTCTCATTATAACAATACTTTCTCAGTATTATCTAGCAAAATATCAAGAAAAAAAGAAATCAAAAGATACTCGAGCTCTTCCTGAATTAAATATATCTACCGAGAGTGTAACTGCAAACTAAAAATATAAAATTTGAAACAAATTTTAAAATAAAATAGGAGGATTGAAAAATGAAAAGAAGATTTATTGCACTGGCTTTAGGAGCACTATTAGTAGGAGGTTTATCAGCAGAATCACTTGCTGCTAATAAAATTAAAATCGTGGTAATGCCAAAACTTATGGGAATTCCATATTTCAACGCATCTCAAAAGGGAGCTGAAGAGGCCGGAAAAGATCTTGGAGTGGAGGTACTTTATATCGGACCAACTACACCAGATGCAGCTTTACAAGTAAAAATGCTAGAGGATATTTTAGTTCAAGGTGTTGACGCAATTGCAGTTGCTCCAAACGATCCAGCAGCCCTTACTCCAGTATTGATGAAAGCAAAGAGTAGAGGAGTTAAAGTTCTTGACTGGGATACAGCAGCAGACCAAAGAGTAATTGATCTTTCTATTAAACAAATTGATGATACTCAATACGCCGAAGCTTTATGGGATTCATTAGTTAAAGCCATCGGAAAAGAAGAAGGAAATTACGCAATTATAACTGGAGGACTTTCTGCAGCTAACCTAAATACTTGGATTGATTTAGGTCTTGAATATTCTAAAAAGAGATATCCAAAACTAAATCTGGTTACAGATAAAGTTCCAAGCGATGAGATGCAGCAACAAGCTTACCAAAAAGCTCTTGAATTAATGACTGCTTATCCAAACTTAGATGGAATATTAGGAGTTGGAACAGTTTCTCCTATCGGTGCTGCACAAGCAGTTAAAGAGAAAGGAATGCAAAATAAGGTTGCTGTTGTTGGTGTTGCACTACCTACAGATTCGAAGCCTTATTTAGAAGATGGAGCTCTTAAAGAAGCTGTATTATGGGATCCAGTAAAATTAGGATATTTAACTGTTGTAGCAGCTAAAAACCTTATAGACAAGAATCCTTTAAAAGATGGACAAGAAGTTCCAAAAGTTGGAAAAATCCAAGTCGAAGGAAAAAATATAATAATGGGTAAACCTGCTATCTTCACTAAAGAAAATGCAAAAGATTATAATTTTTAATAAATTATGAATATCTAGGAGCCGCGTATGGAACTTCAAAATTTCGAATTTAAAAATGAAAAAATCAAAGAAATTTTTTTAAAACTCAAACATAAAATTGATCTAAACAAAAAAATCAAACTTTCTTGGAGTAACTGGGGATTTGGATTGGAAAAACTGGAAACTTCGCTTGAAAGACTTAAAAAAAATGGTATGAGTTACATAGAACTTCACGGAAATCTTTATGGAGATGATTTAGGATATTCATATGAAGAAGTGAATAAACTACTTGAAAAATATCAAATAAAAGTAAGTGGAGTATGTGGAATGTTTTCTAAACATAACGATCTCTCCAGCAATAATCCATTTCAAAGACAAAAAGCTATCGACTATCTAAAAAGACAAATCAAATTTACAGCACAAGTTGGAGGCCACTATTTATTAGTGGTTCCAGCAGCTGTTGGAAGACCCATCGCATATGATGACTGCGAGATTGATAGAAGCATAGAAACCTTGGGATCTGTTGCTCACCTTTTTAAAGAAAATAATATAAAGGCGGCCATAGAACCTATAAGAGCGGCAGAAACTTCTATAATTCATACTGTAGAAGAAGCTATAGAATATATTGGAAAACTAAACAGAGAAGAAATTCAATCTATTAATGGTGATGTTTACCACATGCAAAGTGGAGAAAATCATATTGGAGAAGCAATAATAAAAGCAGGATATAGACTTGTTAATCTACATATGGCAGACAGCAACAGAACCGCATTAGGTGACGGTTCTTTAGATCTTGACACCATAATTATGGCACTTTATATATTAAAATATAATGAAAGTGAAAGGTTTGTCTCTTTTGAACCATTAGGACCTGGGGGAGACCCTTATCCTGCCATGAATGGAAAAAATAATCCTAAACAATTAGATGAATTAGTCGAAAAAAGTATCAGATATTTTAGAGAAAGAGAAGAGTATATATTAAAATTATTAGAAATATAAATTTATTGAGTGAGAGGGGATTTATGAAGAGAGAGAGTTATGTTATAGGTGTGGATTATGGGAGTGACTCATGTAGAGGTTTATTGATTAACGCTTTAGATGGAAGAGAAATAAGTAGTTCAGTTTTTGAATATCCAAGATGGAAAGAAAAAAAATACTGTAATCCTGGAGAAAACAGATTTAGACAACATCCTTTAGATTATATAGAGGGACTTAAATATGTTGTAACAGAGTGTCTTAAGGGTATAACTGAAGAAACGAGAAAATCAATTAAAGGTATTTCTATAGATACAACAGGATCCACTCCAACAGCTATAGATAAACATGGAACTCCTCTTGCTCTCTTGGATGAATTTAAAGATGATCCAGATGCTATGTTCATTTTATGGAAAGATCACACTTCAATTAAAGAGGCAAATGAAATTACACAGCTTTGTAAAAATTGGGGTGGAGAGGATTTTACCAAATTCAGTGGGGGAGTTTATTCATCAGAATGGTTTTGGTCAAAAATTCTGCACACTGTAAGAAAAAATGAGAAAGTAAAAAAAGCTGCTTATTCATGGCTTGAGCATTGTGATTGGATGCCAGCACTTTTAACCGGAGAAAAAAATATCGAAAAAATAAAAAGAAGCCGTTGTGCTGCAGGTCATAAAGCTATGTGGAATGAGAGTCACGGAGGATTACCTTCTCAGAAGTTTTTGAATCTACTGGATCCTTACTTAGGCCAGCTGAGAGAAAGATTATATGATGAAACTTATACTTCAGAAACTTCTGCAGGAAATCTTTGCGAAGAATGGGCAGAGGAACTGGGATTATCTACAGATATCATAGTAAGTGTTGGGGCATTTGATGCCCATATGGGGGCTATTGGAGGACAAATTCAACCATATTCTTTCGTAAAAGTTATGGGGACTTCAACATGTGATATTTTAATAATACCTGAAGAGGAGATGGCGGATATACTTGTTCCTGGAATTTGTGGACAAGTGGATGGATCAGTAATCTCTGGAATGATTGGTCTTGAAGCAGGTCAATCTGGTTTTGGAGATATATATGCATGGTTCAAAGAAATAGTAGCATGGCCATTAAAATTTGTGGAAAATAGCCATAATCTAAAAAGTCAAATTCTTTTTGAACTTGAAAAAGAAGCAGCAAAGATTGTTCCTTTGAGCAATCATCTAGTTTCAATAGATTGGATGAATGGAAGAAGAACTCCTTTTGCGAATCAAAAATTAAAAGGTGCTATTGTAGGGATTAACCTAGGAGATTCAGCTCCTGCTATCTATAGAGCTTTAATCGAAGGAACTGCTTTTGGGGCAAAGTCAATTATTGAAAAATTTAGAGAAAAAAATATAAGAATTGATGAGATTATAGCAATAGGAGGAGTGGCAAAAAAATCTCCTCTTATTATGCAGATTCTAGCTGATATTTTAAATATGCCAATTAAGGTCGCTGAATCTAGTCAGACAGTTGCACTTGGAGCAGCAATATTTGCAGCAGTAGCTTCTGGAATATATAGTGATATTGGAGAAGCTCAAAGAATTATAGGAAGCAAATTTGAAAAAGAATTCTATCCAATACCTAAAAATGTTGAATTATACAAAGATTTATATACAAAGTATAATATAATTGGAGATTTTATAGAAGAGTACCATAGTTAAAATGAGGAGTGCTTATGTTAGAAGAGTTAAAAAAACAAGTTTTAAAGGCCAATCTAGAACTTCCAAAGAGAGGGCTAATAACTTATACCTGGGGAAATGTAAGTGGTATCGATCCTAAGTCTAAGTT
>JBOFEZ010000041.1:0-3578 GCA_051648365.1 Fusobacteriaceae bacterium | reverse complement strand
AAGAAAAATATGGAGGAGAAGAACTCCTATGAGCCCTATCTTTTTGGTGCACTGAGAGCTTTTGCAACCGGAAACTCTCTGCCACTGTCCCATCTGAAAAATAGATTTTATCAGCATATAGAGAGAACTGCCCGTCTTCTCAGGATGGATCTTGCCATGGTGGGAAGCAGACTCTATACTGGTGAGAGTATGTTTTGGGGAAGCATAGTGAAGAGCAGTGCACTTCTACTGATACTGTTGCCTGTGGCAGTTTATGCCCTAGAAACAGGGGTGGGATTATCTCTGGGTCTTGTGGGGGGGATAATTGCTATGCCTTTCACATTTCCTGTTAGTATAATCTCGATTATACTGCTTCTGATTATAGGAGGACGTATAAAAAAACGTACAGATGAATACAGCAAAATACTGGGAGAGGTGAGAGGGTTCAAACAATTCCTTCTCACTGCTGAAAAGGATAAACTGGAGATGCTGATAGATGAAAATCCATCATATTTCTACAATATACTTCCATATACTCTTGTTCTGGGAGTGAGTGACAAATGGGCGGACAAGTTCCGTGATTTGGTAAAAGAGCCACCAGTGTGGTATCACAGCACGGGTGGAAACCTATTTACCCTGGCTCTGTTTATGAGTGCCTTTAATGGTTCTCTTACATCTCTGAGAGGAAATATGTATTCGACTCCACCATCCAACAGAGGACCAGGAGGTTCTTCTATGGGTGGAGGAAGTGCAGGTGGAGGAGCCGGAGGTGGAGGCGGAAGCAGCTGGTAGGTGCCTATAATCCACGGAGTTCTGTGCCTGCTTACGCTATCCTACGGATACGCTTGCCTCACGGCAAGGAACTCCTTAGGATTTATGAGGCTGTTTGAAGAAAATGAAAAATATAAAAGATAAAGAAAAGAAAAAAGATAAAGAAAAAAGATACGAGGAGAAAAAATGGAAAATAATTTTGTAAAAGCAGTGGATCTAATGAAAGCCAGATATGAGGCCTATGAGAAAAAGGATATAGACTTTATAGTAGAAACTCATGATTCTGCTACAAGAGCTGATTTGGATGTGGAAGAAACTAAAAAATGGGCAGAAGAAGCAGAGTGGCTTGGTCTTGAAATACTGGGAACAGAAAAAGGAGAGGAGTCTGATGACTACGGAATAGTCGAATTTAAGGCGATTTTCAGAGAGAAGGGGCAGGAGCACATTCATCATGAGAAGAGTGAGTTCCACAAAAGAGATGGAAAATGGTACTATTCAGGATGGTTACCTCTTCAGGGAACAATAGTGAAAGGGAAGAAGATAGGAGCCAACGAGGCTTGTCCTTGCGGAAGCGGGAAAAAATATAAGAAGTGCTGTGGGAAAAAATAAAAAATAGAATAGTTATTAAGAAAAAAAGAGTGTTTTCTGTTTGAATACAGACATACTCTTTTTTTCATTATTTGATATGGGATTATTTTTATGTTATACTATATTAGTTCCTATATTTGGAAGTAATAAAAAGAAAGAGAGGTTTGTCTCGTGATAGTAATGAATTTAAAATTAGATAATCTATACTGCTTTGATAATTTTGAAATAAATTTTTCGTATCCTAAAAAAATAGTAAATACCACTGTTCCTTATGAGTATTTAGAAGAAAGAAGTAATTTTAGGTTTAAGAGAGTAAATATAATAATGGGGGCCAACGCCTCTGGAAAAACGGTTATGGGGAAAGCTCTGATGGATATTTTGGATTTTATTCATCAGAAAAATCCAGAAAATCTTATTTCGAAAGTGGCAGACAATGGAAAAACTGGTTTTTTTGAAATAGATTTAGTTCTTCAGGACTTTAATCTTTATAGAATATCTTGTGAAATGAAATCAGGAAAAATAATGAATCTTGAAATTCAGAAAGTGGCAATCGGAAAACGTGACTCTTATGAATCGGCAAAACAAAAATTGGAAACGGTTTCTCGATATACAATGGGGACGAACGGGATTCAGAAGCTTAATGAAATCATAACAGTATTAGAGGAGATAGACGAAAAACTTATAGGATGGCTTTTTAGTTTTCCGGGAGATGAACTTTCCAAGGAAGCGGATTTGGACCCTAAAGTATTGGACAGAGTTCTAAGAACTTTTGATCCATCAATTAAAGAGGTAATAAAAAGTGAAGAGGTAGACAATACTTTCCATATTGTTTTTAAATCTGGATACAAATTATCTATACAAGAAGGGAAAGTGATAAGAGAAAATATACTTTCAAGTGGAACACGAGAAGGGATTGCCATTGCCAATGCAATTACTAATATGATGAAAGAGAAGTCAAGACCTTTCTACATCGATGAAAAGTTTTCTCATGTTCAAAGTGACTTGGAAATAAGTTTTTTAAGTTTGATGATTGAGGTTATGAGGCCCAAATCGCAGCTTTTTTTCACTACACATAATATGGATATATTAGAGATGGATCTTCCTATACACAGTTTTACATTTTTAAGAAAAACAAAAAGTGTAGAGGTTATAGAACCGTCTAAAATATTTAAGAAAAATGATCGTTCTTTAGCAAACGCAGTAAAAAATGATATTTTCAACACAATTCCAAATACTGATCTTTTAGATGATCTTATAGAGGTGCCACATGAAATTCAGGAACTATAATCTATTTTATCTAGTTGAAGGTGAGTGTGATGAGGCGGTTATAAGAGCATTAAAAGAAAAAGTAATCTACTGAAGAAATTAGAGGATAAAAAATTTGATATTAAAAAATTCTGGTTAAAACCAAATCCTTCTTTTATAAAAAAACCAAATGAAACTGATTTAATAAAGAGGTGAGATGATGATAGATCTTCATAGCCATATACTCAACGGAGTAGATGACGGAAGCAGGGATATAGAGGAAAGTCTGGAGATGATAAAGAGTGCTATGGAACTTGGATTCAGTGGGATAGTCTGTACATCCCACTATAAAAAGGAAAGAGCCGAAAACGAAAGCTATCAGGAAAGATTTTTGGAGCTTAAAGAGCGTGTGAAGAGGGAGAACCTGGAGGTGGAACTTTATCTTGGGAACGAGATGTTTCTGGGGATGGGCGAGATAGAGGACCTAAATGATGGGAAAATCAATACCTATAACAGGACAAGATACCTTCTTGTGGAACTGGATCCCGCGATGCCCTACCTGCCTGCTAAAACAGCTTTGGAAAAAATAATCCGAATGGGTTACAAACCTGTGCTGGCACATATAGAGAGGTACCGTGAGATAAAGATAGGAGAATTTCTTCAGCTTCGGGAAATGGGAGTTCTTTTTCAGGTGAATATTATCTCCATAGGAAACGGATCTAGAGAGAGAGCCCTAAAGTTTTTGGAAAGGGGAATGGTGAGTTTTGTTACCAGTGATGCCCACAGAAAGGATAGGAGAAGCTATCTTCTGAAGAGGGAGTTAGAAGAGATAAGGGAGATTCTAGGAGAGGAAAACTACCGTGAAATGGAGCGAAATACTCTGAGAGTTGTCGCCGGAGAGAGGATAAATCCGCCTAACCTAAAAACACTCAAAAAAAAATCCTTTATAGAGAAGATATTAAAAAAACTGGGAATTTAAGCCCAGTTTTTTTGTT
>JBOFEZ010000040.1:0-6001 GCA_051648365.1 Fusobacteriaceae bacterium | reverse complement strand
GAGAGTTTTTAAAAAAACAGTTGAACTATAACGACGAAAAAAAACAGATGCGTCACAACTTGGAAAAAGGTTTTGAACTGGTTCCTTTTAAAACCAGAGGAGATGACAAAATAGATTATGCGACCATAGTCGAAAGTATCAAAGAACTGGCAAGAACAGTATCAGGAAAAAGTCTAGAAGAAAAACTAAATATGGAGGAAGTGGTAGAGTCTATTCTTTCGAAGGAAGGTCTCCAATATGAAAATGAGTCCGATAAAGATTTTTTTAGATCTGTCCTCCAAGTTTTTCTAGAAAGAGAACTCCTTGGAGAAAATGTTAAAAATCCCTATTTTCTTAAATTTACCCATTCTTATGGGAAAGACAAAAAAATAAAAGATACAGCCAACTACATGTATGTAAAACTTTTGAATTCATCCAACAAAATTGAGAAATTTTTTCAGACTCCTCATGCCGAAACTTTAATTTCTAAACTTGTAGTGCAAGAGTTAGAACGGAGAATGACTCCTCTTAAAAATATTGAAAAAGAGGTCTTCGGGACGGAAGAGAGAGAACCTCTCTTTCATGACTTTATCCAATGTTTCAATGAAGACATGGAATATCTAGCCAGATACCCAGAACAGTTTTTAAAAAGCATGGGGCTATTTTTTAACTATTATCTTATGAGATATATATTTCAGATAGTTTTCAATATAAACCTCTGCCATAGAGGTCAGTTTCAAAATATTGATGAGCTTTTCTTCGCTCTAGACAGCGAGACTATAAGTATGAAGAGAGCTACCTACAATTACGGATATAGATATTTTAAGGAAAGTTCTCTAAAAACCTATTACCACATGAATACTTTGGAACATCTAGGAATTTTCCTCACTGAACCACCTTTTCTATACAGCAAACTGGAAAATTCATACCATATTTTAGAAAATTGTGACAAAGAAAACTTTATTTCTATTCTTAACCTATGGATGGAAGAGTATGCAGAAGCCAACAGAATAGAGGGGTACCAGAAAGTAGAACACCCTTCCCAGTTCAAAGATATCTACTCGAACTATCTTTCACTCATTGAAAAAGCCCACTCTACAAAGGAAAAGCGAGGAACTTATCTCAGATATACTTCTGCTATTGAGGAGATATGCCGGGAACAGTTTCTCAAAGCCAGAGGTTCTCTTGGTTTTACTTTCAACCTTTCCCAAAGTTTCATCCTTCTCCTCACAAGACTCTGTGTAAAGGAGAAGTCCATACAGGTAAAAGAACTGTTCCTACGTTTTCAAAAGCGTGGAATTTTTCTGGACAGAAATTCCAAAGAGTCAGTGATAACTATTCTGGAGAAAAATAACCTTTTAGAAAAAAACAGTGATGGAGGTGAGGTACAATATGTCAAAGCTGTTCTATAATTATTTGAGCAAAGAGCTTATAGAGTTTATGGAGAAAAAACTGAATGGAGGAGAGCGTTTCTATTTTCAGATGGAAGACAGGGAAGAGGTAGAGGAGTTCTACTCTTTTCTTGAAACTCTTCCAGAAAGCGAAACCTTTATTTTTCAGCATGAAAGTGGAGGAGAATACCTCTCATATCTCCTCAAAATAGGAGAGAAAAAACTTTTGATAGCGGGAACAGTAGGAGATATAACTCCAGACTTTTTGGTAACCATAAGAAATGCAGTGGCTGAAAACAATTCTCAGATGGATCGAATGTCTGTGCTTTTTCTTATACATACACCTCTGGACAGTGTGACCGGAGGAAGTTCCAATCTTAGAAGTCAGGGGATGCCCTTTCATATAAATTCTCTCTCTGAAAAAATTCTGAGGGATATAAAAAATTCCTCTCTATCTAAAAACCAGAAAGAGATAGTGGCTTTCTATCTGGATAAGAGACTGAACGGTATCTATGATACTCCCGCTCTTTCTGACTTTCAGGAAGTTCTAGAAATATTGGAGGCTGGAGATATACTCTCTCATCTCTATTCCCAGATGGAGCTTTTTCCAGATGAGACTCTTCTTCTCTATCCCATGGGAAAAAAAGAGATACGGGAAAGACTTCATTACAACTCTCAAGCCTTTGAAAAAACAGAGCATGCCCTCACCTATTCAGAGGAAGGTCTGGAGAAATTTCTAGATGAAGATGGAATTAAAAAAATTCTCTCTCATAAGTCAGAGGAAAAATGGAAATTATTAGACTATTCCCTAATAAGGGATTCACACCAGCGTTTTCTTGAAAGGAAAAAAGAGAAAATTGAATTCCTTTCTAGCAGTACAGAGGGAGAAGAGGTAACTCTCTGGGAGAAGAAAGAGGGAGAAAGAAAAATTTCCCTTCTCATATTCAACCCTTTAGAGCTGGAAGAGATATCTCTTCATCTAGATTTTGATAGAAAAATTTCACCTGAGCATATAAAAAATACTCCTAAAAATTCAGAAGTATATACAAGAAAAAACAGGATATCTTTAAAACTAAAAACTATTTCTGGAGGCTGTTCTTTTTTTAAGACTATCTACAATCTTGGAAAAAAAACCACTATAAATATCTCTGTACTTAATTCCAAAGAGGAAAATTTTAAGGATATAAGGGAGTATTTTACTGTCCGAACTTTGAGCCATCGGAAAGGTGAGATAATTCTCCATAACATTGAAAACCCAATAACCTTGGGGGAAAGGATATTTATTCCTCAAGATATTATAGAGGAAGATGATTGTGAACTGATAAAGGTAGATGGAATAGAGATTCCTTTTAAATTTAAATTTCAGAAAAGCAGAAATTTTCCCTGGGATGGAAATAAGGTTTTTCGTTCCCTCTTGGAAACTGGCAAAAACTTTGTGCCTGGCTCCTATCCTCTTCAAGGAGAGTTTCAAATTTTTCTTAACAGAGAAAAAGAACTTCTCGAAAAGGAACTCCCAGAGGAACTTTCAGCCCTGATAAAAGATAAATATCAAAAAATAAGAAATTACTATACCGAAAGGAACCTTCTTCCCAGCCTAACTTTTCCAGATAGCGAACTAGCCCTGCTTCTTCAGGAATTCTTGGAAAGGTATAATCACGAGATAGAACTTCTAGAGGAAAACACTCCCCTTATAGAGCAGAGAGAAAAACTCCATCTCTGGGAATTGGGCTCTCTCATTGTGGAGGAAAAAAGATATTTTTCTCCCCTTCATCCTATGGCACTGAGCTATCTCCTTGCACTCTACAATGAAGTCCCTAGAGAAGTCCTCTCCCATGCCATATATGAGAGATTAAATTTCACCTCTCTAATTCCTATTTTAATAGAACAAGGAGTTTCTATGAGAATTCAGGATGTGAAATCTATTCCTCTCTGGAAAGTTCTTACTCCTTCTCAAGAGAGCAGATTGGACAAACAGAGTTTTCTTTCTCGAATTGTAAGAGATAAAATTATGGATTTCTTTCTCCATTTTCAATATCTTTTTTCCAATAGGAATTCTCCTTTAAAATTAAAAATAGTCAATATGGAAAATGATTATGAAATCATTCGGGGAATCCTAGATTTTATGCTCTGGGAAATCGAGGAAAAAGGAGCCTCTGAAGTCACCCCTCTAGAAATATACAGATTCGGAGAGTTTCTAGGAAAAACCTGGCTGGAAGATATCTACAGCTCTGAAAATCTTCAGAAATTACTTTTGGATTTTAATCTGAACTGTGAAACGGATGAGTACGACCCTGGGGATATTTTAAAAACTATTAAAAAAAATATCAGTTATTTTCAAAACGAGGGAGAGATGCCCTATTCCCATCTGACCTTCTATAGAATGAAAGATTCTGGGAAAACTGCAAAGAGCAGTATAAATTCCCTTCCTCCAGCTATAGGTCTTGGGGGGCTAGTTTCGGGAATCTCCTCCCATCAGGGAGTTTCAGATTACAGAACAGGGATGGGAATGGGAAATATAGATTATACAAAATCCTTACTTCTGAGGACAGCCAAAAATTACAATGAACTTCTCTGCAACATGGAGAATCAGGGACGGAATTCCTATCAAAAAAATCAGATTTTAGTTACTGCATCTTCTTTAGAAGAGGACGGAGAGATGCAAAAAATATTGGGAACCTCATTCTGGGTAAACTTTATTGAGCCCTATGTAAATCTAGATTACTTCTACGGGAAAAGCGGAGAAAGTACAGTTATTCATTACAGTGACCAGTATAGCAGTACTACCCAGTATGATTCCATTACGGTAAGTAGCAAGGGAAATCAGTATAAAAAACTTATTGAAAACTATCTTGAAACTCTTCCTATCATTAAAAATCCTGAATACTGTTCTGAAAAAGTTTCTGAGAATATAATAAAATATTTTAACAGTTTCAATGGACAGTGGCTTCTTAAGATGGTGGGAAATAGAGGAAGTAATAGCTTTCACAGGGAAAAGATCAGTATCATCTCTGGAGTAACAAAACTTCTAGAAAATTTTAAGATTCTCCTTCCGGACAGGGAGATTATATGGATCCCCATAGCATTGGAAGAAATTTTAAGGGTTGCAGGTTCTGCCGGACTCAGAAGGGAAGATGGTATATTTTCAGCTCAAAATCTTTCTTCCCGTGGAAAGCACAGTGATGATCTCCTCTTTATAGGAATCGAAAAAGGAGAAAAAATAAAACTCCATTTTTATCCTGTAGAGGTGAAAATCGGAAATAATGAGAGTTCTATAAGAAAAAAAGCTGAAGAGCAGATTTTAAAAACAGGCGAACTTTTAACCCAAAATCTTTCAAAAGATATGGACGGAGATTATTCTTTTAAAAATAGCTTTTATAGATTATTTTTCATTCAGATACTTCTGACATCTCTAGAAAGATTCAGCATAAATGGGATACTTCTCTCAAACGAGGAGGTAAAATTTATACGTTCCATAAGAGAAAAACTTCTTAATGATAAGTATGAGATAGATTTTTCCCTAAGAGAAATATTAGGAAAGGGAGGAATACTCTTTTTTCATAGGGATACCCCTTATGAGGAAAAAAGGTATTTAGATTACGGAAGTGGAATTATGTTTTTTGAATATAAAGAAAATTTGGCTTATAGTATTCTTATGGGCATGGAATAGAGCGGGAAATCCGCTCTTTTTATTTTAAATTTTTTAATTCCAAATTAAGAATTATAGGACTTTATCTACTTAGGAGTTATATCCCATTATTACTATATATAATTATTTCAATTTAAACTCTTTCCACTTTAATTCTTGACTGCCAAGATAAAGTATGTTATACTTTCTTTGTTACATGAGATTGAAAAATAAAAACAGATAAAACTATGGAGGTAATTATGAGAATAATGCTTTTTACTACACCAACTTGTCAATATTGTGCACCTGCTAAGGAACTTTTACAGGCTTCTGGAATAGAAGGAATCGAATATATAAATGCCGTAGAAAATATGGAACTTGCGAAAGAGTTTGGAATCAGATCTGTCCCTGCTCTAATAGTTTCTAAATGTAGCGGAAATCAAAGTTTTGTAGGTTTAGACCAGATTCAAAGCTTTATAGAGTCTACTCAAGGATCAGCTGGATGCGGATGTGGATGTAATCACTAATTTTTATATAAGTGCCTAAAAGAAACTTTTCTTAAGAAGAGTTTCTTTTTTTTTGAAAAAGTTGCAAAGCTTTGTTTTCTAGTGTATTCTATAGGGAGAGAGAATTCTCAAATATAAATATAAGATAAGAAAGGAAACAAAAACATGAAAAAATTTTTAGCAGGATTATTTTTAACAGGAAGTACATTAACTGTGGGAGCAAGTTTTGAACTGGGACTTCTGTCACCTACACAGCTTCAGACTCCTAACAGTAATATCAACGGAGTGAGATTAGGTCTAATTTGGACAGAAAATAGAAATGTAGAAGGTTTAGATTTGAATCTGATTGCCAGTAAAAAATCTAATTTCACAGGACTTTCTCTGGGAGGTTTCTATGATGAAACAACTGGAAACTTTACAGGAGTTAAAATTCCTTTTTGGGGAATAAACAGAGTGGGAGGTAACCTTACAGGAGTTCAATTCGGAAGTTTGAATATGGT
>JBOFEZ010000039.1:0-1628 GCA_051648365.1 Fusobacteriaceae bacterium | reverse complement strand
AGGAATGAAAACTAAGGCAGAAGCTGAAAGAGCTGTGGAAGGATTCATGGAAACAGTTCAAGAAGTTCTGGTAAATGGAGATGACGTGACATTTACAGGATGGGGAAAATTTGAAGCGGTTCTAAGAGAAGCAAGAACTGGAAGAAATCCTTCAACTGGAGAAGAAATGCAAATCGCTGCAAAAAAAGTTGTGAAATTCAAGGTTGGAAAAAAGTTTGCTGACTCAGTAGAGAAATAGAATTTATTTGGAAGAGAGAGGGAGAGATCCTTCTCTTTTTTTTGTTTGACATATTTTGGACACAAAAAGTCTGTATAATAATTTTTGTAAGGGATATAAAATAAAAAAGACTGAGGAGTGATCAATATGAAAAAAGTATTAATAATAGGAACTTTTGTATTATCGGCAATTTCTTTTGCTAACACAGAGACAAAGGCAGAAGTAGCTGAAACAGCCAACATCAAAATTAAGAGTACTGAGACTGTAAATAAAAATGATTCAAAAACGGAAGATTGGTGGACAACAGATAGACAAATGGACAGAGGTAGTGACAGAAAATAATAGAAAAAATAAAAGCTTTGAGAAACTGATTCTTCAGATATTTCTCAAAGTTTTTTTATTTGTACCAAAGTGAATTGTATAGAGTAAAAGAAATTATTGAAAGGCCATTGCTCCTGGAGTGCCAGCCTTTGAAAGTTCGAAAATCTCTTCAAAAAAGGCTTCGGAGATATTCTTACCTCTCTTTTTCCCGCCCACTCTTGGGGCATCTTTTCGGGTAACCCAATTTCAATATCTGGAGGAATTTGCAAGTATGAAAAAAATCTCCCAAGTGAGAGAGTGCTCCATATTTTTTTCACAAATAAAAAAAGCGGAATTTCCGCTTTCTTAATATTCTATGGGTTAAAGAAAACTATTCCCTCATGATGTCCTCTTGTATCTATATGGCACCAAGTAGGGGTATGTAAAGTGTTTTCAATTCTTTTAAAACTCTTAAAAAGTCTGTAATTGGCAATTATTTTTTCTGAAATATCTCTGGAGAAATAGTTTCTGGTTTTTATATCCACAGCCATTCCGAAGTTGTGGGCTGACATGGAAAAATCTTCGTTCACAGCACACTGAGGACAACGTAATCCACTTTGAAAATACATTCCACCAGTATGCCAAGTGTTTATGAAAATTGGAGTTCCTAAAAGTTCCCGAAGTTTGTCTAAATCTTGAAGAAATTCCCTGTGAAAAAAGTTCCAAGCTTTGCTTCCGAATTTTTCATACACATGAGGACATACAAGTTCTTGAATTTTGAAATGCTTAGGTTTATACATTTTACCCTCCTATTTTAAAACATTTTAAACTGTTATACTTCATAAAATATATTTTTCCTTGTTTTTAAATTCAGGAAATATTTTTTGAAAAAGAAAACAGACTAACCGAGGCTAGTCTGTTTTCTTTGTTAGATGATTGTTTAAATAATATCTTAGTATTCAAGGAGTTTACTGCCCTTTATTTAGGAGCAAAGGATGAGTTTCCTTTTATTTTTTTCAAAAAAAAAGAAAGAGTCTCCCCAATGGAAACTCTTTCGACTATTTAATTTTCTCCCCAAAAAACCTCTCCCCAGAAGTTAGTCTGAGTATAA
>JBOFEZ010000038.1:0-2581 GCA_051648365.1 Fusobacteriaceae bacterium | reverse complement strand
ATGAAATTGGAAAAGTAAATGCAGTGGATCTGTTGCCATATCCATTCACTGGTTGGAAAGATACTATAAGTTTCCAGCATTTAGCCACTCATATCAAGAGATGTGCAGACAAATTCAAAATAAAAATAGTTTGGGGTGGGGATTGGAAAATGAAAGATATGCCTCATTTCGAATTGAAGGAATGAGATAATTTCGTATAAAAAAATAACTAAAAATTAAAGTAAAGGGAGCTTGAATTAAGCTCCCTTTTATTATTTAGAGGGTATAGAAAATAATAATTTTATTGAAAAATACATAGAAAGAATTATTATCTTAACTAGCCTCAGTTTTAGAAAAAGAAAAGGATGAAAAGGGAGATTCAAATGGGAGTAGAGCAATTTTATTAAATTTATTAATAATTAAAATAAATGCTTTTATTTCTTAAAATATATTTTATATATTTTTCATATATAGTATTTGTAATAGACAATGAATTTTTTATAATGTATATTTTTTTAAATACAAAAAATATTCTGAGGAGAGAAAGTTATGAATTTAAGAAAAAAACCAACATTATTCCAAGCAATTATTCCAATTGTTTTTATGGTTGTGAGTTTGGCTTTAGGAAGTGGATTTTTAAAATTAAGAACAGAACCAATTATTATTTTATCAGCATTTATTGCAGCGGGAATAGCGATAAAATTAGGTTATACATGGCAAGAAATGCAAGAATCAATTGTTGAAAAAATATCAAAAGCATTACCTGCAACACTTATTTTATGGAGTGTAGGGCTTTTAATAGGATCTTGGATGTTTTCAGGAACCGTTCCAATGTTAATTTACTACGGAGTTCAATTTATAAATCCACAATTTTTACTTGTAACAGCATTTATAATAACTGCTATAATAGCTATGTTTACAGGTACATCATGGGGAGCAGCAGGAACTGTAGGAGTAGCACTTATGGGGATAGCAAATGGACTCGGAGTGCCTATGGCAGCCACAGCAGGAGCTGTTGTTTCAGGTGCATTTTTTGGAGATAAATTATCTCCGTTATCAGATACTACAAATCTTGCTCCGATAGCAGCTGGGAGTGAATTATATGAACATATAAAACACATGCTATGGACAACAATTCCAGCTGCAATTACTGCTATGATTGTCTATTTTATCGTAGGATTAAATTCAGCAGGAACAGCAAATTCGTCAGAATCTATAACAGCTATGCTAGGTCAATTAGAAACGATGTTTAAATTTAATCTAGTTCTTCTTTTGCCAGTAATCTTAATTATTCTAGGATCTGTTCGTAAATGGCCTACAATCCCAACAATGCTTGGGACTAGCTTGTTTTCAGTTGGGCTTGGAGTATTATTTCAAGGTTTTACATTGAAAAATGGTTTTTTATCTCTAATTTCTGGGTTCAATATTAGTATGACAGATTTTTCTGGAGAAATTTTACCTCAAATAAGAACATTAATTAATAGAGGAGGAGTTTCTTCAGTGACTAGTACGACTGTGCTTATCTTTTGTGCTATGGGATTTGCAGGAATTATAAGTAGATCAGGAATGCTTGAAGTTGTATTAGAAGCGATTCTTGAAAAAGTAAAAGGAACTTTAGGGATAATTCTTTCAACTATTGCATCTTGTTTTACTGTAGCATTTGTAACTGGAAGCTCATATTTATCAATATTAATACCTGGGGAACTTTTTAAAGAAGCGTATACAAAAAAAGGATTGCATGCCAAAAATTTATCTAGAACACTAGAAGATTCCGGTACTGTTATAGTTCCACTTATCCCATGGTCAGCTGCAGGTGCTTATATGGCTGCGACTTTAGGTGTTCCAACTTTAGAGTATTTACCGTGGGCCATTTTAAATTATGCAGGAATAGTTTTTGCCATAATTTTTGCTATAACTGGAATAGGGATAACTAAAATTTCTACACCGGAAAATGAAAATGAAATTGAAAATGGAGCGGAAGTTATACTTGATTAATCTAAAAGGAAGGTAAAATGTTACTTATAAAAAATGCAGAAGTTTATTCTCCTGAATACTTGGGTAAAAAAGATATTCTTGTTATAAATGATAAAATTGTTGAAATAAAAGAAAAAATTGAAAATATCGAAAATATTTTAGAAGTAAAAATCATAGATGCCACTGGAAAAAAAATAGTACCTGGTTTCATAGATCCTCATGTTCATATAACTGGAGGAGGAGGAGAGGGAAGTTTTAAGACAAGAGTTCCAGAAATAATGCTTTCGAAGCTTACAAAAGCAGGAATAACAACAGTTGTTGGTCTTTTAGGAACAGATGGGACAACAAGAAGTATGGAAAATGTTGTTGCTAAAGCAAAGGCACTTACAGAAGAAGGGATAACAGCATATGCATATTCGGGCTCTTATGAAATTCCTACAGTAACATTAACAGGAAGCATTAGAAAAGATATTTTGTATGTAAGTGAAATAATAGGAGGGAAAACGGCTATCTCAGATCATAGAGATTCATCTCCTACAAAAGATGAGATTTGTAGATTAGCTAGTGATATTCGGGTTGCAAATATGCTTTCAGGAAAAAGTGGTGGACTTGTTCTTCATGTTGGAAG
>JBOFEZ010000037.1:0-5579 GCA_051648365.1 Fusobacteriaceae bacterium | reverse complement strand
CTAGAAGCTATAAAAGCTTTCGAAACCAAAAATCCTGGGATAAAAATTGTTCCAGAATACAGCGGTTGGCAAGGGCATGTAGAAAAAATAACTACTCAGATAGTTGGAAATACAGCACCGGATGTTATGCAAGTTAATTGGGACTGGCTATTTACATTTTCTAAAAATGGAGATGGATTCCATGATTTAAGTAAAATGAAAGATATTCTTCAAGTTGAAAATTATCCAGAGGAATTACTTTCTGCCACAACTATAAATGGAAAATTAAACGCTATTCCTCAGGGGGTAACAGGAAAGGTTTTTTATTTCAACGAGACGATGTACGAGAAAGCTGGTCTTAAGCTGCCTACGAGTTTTGAAGAAATCAAAAATTCGGCAAAAGTTCTAAAAGAAAAATTAGGAACAGGAAACTATGCAATGGATTTAGACCAGTATGCTGCTTTTCTTCTTATTCTCTATAAATTAGAACAGGAAACGGGAAAAGGGTTTATAACTGGGGATCAGGTGTCTTATAGTGTAGATGAATTAGAAAATGGTTTTAAGTTTTATACTGATTTAGTAAAAGATGGAGTGGTTCCACCAATGGCATTGAGGGCAGGAGCTGGAAATGTTCCGCTTGATCAACATCCGTCTTGGATAAAGGGTGAATATGATGGAACTTATGAATGGGATAGCGCTGCGCAAAAGTGGCAAGATTCTCTGGAGAAACCAATGAAATTAGCGGTAGGAGAATTTCCTAAAGATTTTGGACCTCATAAATCGGCTTTTAATAAAATATCTATGGCTTTTGCAATTAACAAAAACAGTAAAAATCCTGAAGCTGCAGCTAAATTTATCCATTTTATAACGACAGATGAAGAGGGAGTAAAAATTCTTAAAACATCTAGAGGAATACCTGCCAATAAAGTAGCTGATAAAATTCTTAAAGAAGCTGGAATTTTAAATGGAATAGCATATGAAGGAAATCAAAAGGTTTTGGCCTTTCAAGGGGGGACACTAAGTCCTAAATTTGAAAATAAAGTTTTACAAGCATTATACAGAGATACTGTTGAAAAGTTGGGGTATGGAAAAATAACAGAGAGAGAGGCAGCAGAAACTATAGTTAATAAAGTTAATGAATTTCTAGTGAATGCAAAGTAAAATTAGGAGGAAAAATGAAAAAATTTATGTGTGAAAATTTTCTCTTAGAAGGAGAAGTAGCTAAAAAACTATATCACAGTTACAGTAAAGAAATGCCGATATTTGATTTTCATTGTCACTTAAATCCCCAAGAAATTTGGGAAGATAAAAAATATAAAAATATAAGTGAACTATGGCTAGGTGGAGATCATTATAAGTGGAGGGCTATGCGTAGCAATGGAGTTTTGGAGGATAAAATAACTGGAACTCAGGCAGACGATAGAGAGAAGTTTAGAGAGTGGGCGAGAACAGTAGAACTTGCAATAGGGAATCCGCTTTATCACTGGACACATTTGGAACTGAAGAGGTATTTTGGAATAGAAGAAGTGTTGACTTCTGAAAATTCAGATAAAATATTTGATTGCTGTAATGAGATGCTGCAACAGGATGGATTTAGTGCCAGAAATCTTATAATTCGTTCTGGAGTAACTGCTTTGTGTACCACAGATGATCCGACAGATAGCCTTGAATACCATATAAAGCTTAAAAATGATGAGAGCTTTGGCGTGAAGGTTCTTCCAACATTTCGTCCTGACAAGGGAATTAATATAGAAAAAGAGGGGTTTGTAGAATGGGTGAAAAAACTTTCTGAAATTGTAGGATTTGAAATTTCATCATATGGTAAACTTAAAAAAGCTCTTGAAATGAGAATGGAGTTTTTTAAATCGGCAGGGTGTATAGTGTCGGATCATGGTTTGGACAGTATAGTGTATGAGGCAGCGACTGAAGAAGAGTTGGAAAGTATTTTTTGGAAAGGGTTACAGAGAGAAAAAATTTCATTAGAAGAGGTGAATAAGTACAAGGGAGAACTCCTTGTTTGGTTAGGAAAGGAGTATAATAAGAGATTGTGGGTTATGCAGATTCATACGGGGGCTATAAGGAATAACTCTGATAGAATGTTTGAAAAACTAGGTGCAGACACTGGTTTTGATTCCATAGGTGACAGCAACTATGCATTAGAGCTTGGAAAATTTTTAAACAGGTTGGACTTGACAGATGAGCTTCCTAAGACAATCCTATATTGCCTGAATCCCAAAGATAACTATGTTTTAGGAACTATGATAGGGTGTTTTCAAGGTGGTGGAATACCAGGCAAAATTCAATTTGGATCCGGATGGTGGTTTTGTGACCAAAGAGACGGAATGGTTGAACAGATGAGGGCGTTAGGGAATTTGGGGCTTCTTGCAAGATTTGTAGGGATGCTAACTGATTCTAGAAGCTTTCTTTCATACACGAGACATGAGTATTGCAGAAGAATATTGTGTAATTTGTTGGGAAGTTGGGTAGAAAATGGTGAGTTTCCTGAAAATTATGAAATTTTAGGAAAGATAGTTCAAGATATATCTTATAACAACGCAGAATCATATTTTGGAATACAAGACTAACAAAAAAGAGGGGTGATACCCTCTTTTTTGTTGGATTTTAATATTGGAATGTATTTTTTAAGAAATAAAGAAACTAAAAAAACACTAAAAAATCCAAAAAAGTTGTTGACAAAATCTGGAGGTGATTGTATACTTTCGATTGTATGGTATACAATGTATACAACGGCTGGAATTATTTTGAATAGAAAGGGTCTAAAGATGTCAGAAAAAAATAATAGTGAGAGGATTTATGAGGATTTAGAAAACAAGATAATGAATCTTGAATACAAACCTGGTCAGATTATAACAGAACAAGAAATATGTGAGAAATATGGGGTTTCAAGGACGCCCAGTAGGGATATAATGCATAAACTAAAGTCAACAGGGCTTATCCAAAGTATTCCATTCAAATCAAGTTATGTGACTTTACTGGATATGGATATAATAAAGCAGAGTATTTATATGAGGATTGCCATTGAAAAATCTGTAATTCGAGACATTATGGATATGAAAGATGATAGGTTTTTGGCTGAACTTGAATACAACTTAAAATTGCAGGAACTTCTTCTAAGAAAAAAATTTGAACCGGAAGAGTTTTATGAGTTGGATTGTGAGTTTCATAAATTGTGGTTTAGTGCGACGAAGAATATTTTTGTATGGGAACAGATAGAGAAAGCTCAAATACATTATAGAAGATTCAGGATGTTGGATATAGTTGAGGTGAAAAACTTTAAGGCTATTTATGAAGATCACAAAAAAATAGTTGAAATTATAAAAGAATGTGAATATGAGCAGCTTGATGAGATTGTAAAAAAGCATCTTCATAGTGGGATAAAAAGATTGCAGGAATTTATTGGTGGGGAATTTGCAAATTATTTTTATAAAATCTAGAAAAGGTACTAAAAAAATAATTATATAAAGGAGTGTAGATTATGAAAAAAATATTTGGGTTGGGAGTAGGATTGATTTTTGCATTGGGAATTTTTACAGGATGTTCAGGAGATAAGAAAGAGGGAGCGAGTAAAAAAGCTAATACGTTAAAGGTTGCTTTTAATCAGTCGGAAGCACATCCACAGTATAAAGCACTTAAAGAGTTTGGAGAAAAGCTCGAGAAAGAAACTGGAGGAGAATATAAATTAGAAATTTCTCCGAACTCACTTCTTGGAGATCAGAGAGCGGCTACTGAACTTGTTCAAAACGGTGTTATTCAGATGGCGGTTGTGGGGAATCCGGTTGTGGAGAACTTCAATAGAGATTTTGCTGTAATAGGTCTTCCTTATGTATATGACAGCATTGATCATCAGAAAGATGTTTTTCTTTCTGGAGTATTAACTGATCTTTTCAAATCTGTAAATAAAAATGGATTTGAAGTTGTGGGAGCTTATACAGCGGGTGCAAGATCTATCTATACTAATAAACCTATAGAAAAACCCGAAGATATGAAAGGTTATAAAATCAGAGTAATGCAATCTGATACGATGAAGAGAATGGTTGATCTCATGGGAGGAGTTGGAACTCCTATGGCTCAAGGAGAGGTTTATACAGCTATTCAGCAAGGTGTATTAGAAGGCGGAGAGAATAATGAAGTAACTTACGCAGATCTTAAGCACTATGAGATTGCAAAATATTTTTCATATACTAATCACTTGATGGTTCCAGACTTGATAATTATCAATGAAAAGACTTACAATGGAATGTCGGAAGATAACAGAAAAATATTTGATAAACTTGTAAAAGAATCAGTTGAATCTGAATTTGAAGCTTGGCAAGAAAATGTTCATTCTGCTAAAAAAATAGCCGAAGAAAATGGGGCGACTTTCATAGAAATATCTATGGCTTCTTTCCAGGAAAATGTAAAGCCGTTACAGGAAAGCGTAATAAACTCATCAGATATAACGAAAAAAATCTACGAGGGAATGAGGTCTTTAACAAATTAAAAAACTGTCTCCTGACTCAAAGAATCAGGGGAAGAAGTGGGGGAAATATCTAATAAAATGGAAAAATTTAGAAATTTAATAGATAAAATAATAGAGTTGTTTTGTACTGTAATAATGATAATTATGACTGTATTGGTAAGTTGGCAGGTTTTCACAAGGTATGTTTTCAATAAACCGAGTACAGTAACAGAGCAGTTGTGCCAGTACCTTTTCATATGGCTGGTTTTGTTCGGATCTGCATTTATTTTTGGAAAGAGAGAACATATGCAGATAGTGTTTATAAAAGATAAATTGCCTCCTAAGATTGGAATGATATGTGATGTTATTCAAGAGGTTATAATATTCATATTTACCCTGGGAGTACTTGTTGTGGGAGGATATCAGTCTTCTATGAGGCAGATGGTACAGGTAGATGCAGCGCTTCAGATTCCTGTAGGAGTCATATATGCAGCAATCCCTTTGAGTGGAGTTTTCGTACTATTTTATTCGGTTTTAAATATGAAAAAAATAATCGGTAAAAATAGCTGATTGTAAAAATTACTAAGATTAGGAGAAAAATATGAATTTGGCATTACAGACAGGTTTAATTATGTTTACATCACTACCAATTCTGTTGCTGATAGGAGTTCCTATTAGTATAAGTATAGGATTTGCATCGACCCTTTCAATGTTGATGGTTCTTCCTTTTGAGGGTGCGATGGTGACATCAGCACAGAGATTATTCATAGGGACGAATTCGTTCTCTTTAGTTGCTATTCCTTTCTTTATTCTTGCAGGAAACATAATGAACAACGGAGGAATAGCACTTCGACTGATAAATTGTGCAAAATTGATTGGGGGAAAACTCCCAGGATCATTAGCTCAGTCTAATATAGTTGCAAACATGCTTTTTGGTGCTATAAGCGGATCTGGAGTTGCAGCTGCAGCTGCAGTTGGAGGAACGATAGGTCCTATTGAGAAAGCTGAAGGTTATAAGCTTGACTATAGTGCGGCAGTAAATATAGCGTCAGCCCCAACAGGGATGTTGATTCCGCCGAGCAATACATTGATAGTGTATTCTACAGTAGCGGGAAGTGTATCTATATCAGCTCTTTTTATA
>JBOFEZ010000036.1:0-4786 GCA_051648365.1 Fusobacteriaceae bacterium | reverse complement strand
CATCGATAATTACAGTATCCATATCTAAAAATTGGAGAACTTTATACAGTTCTCCACCTACATGTCCCCCGCCTACAATAATTACTTTATCTTTTTTATTAAAAACTTTTATAAATACTTTTACATTTCCTCCACATTTCATGTGAAGTGCTGCTGCTTCAATCAATTCAAATTCTAATTCCTTCGAAATACCTTCATCTATTGCCTTTAATCCTTCTTTTATAAGAGTATACTCTAAGTTTCCGCCCCCAACTGTTCCTGATATTGTCCCATCTTGAAATACTCCCATAATACTGCCTTTTTTTCCGGGAGATGATCCATCTATTTGAATTACTGTAATTAATGCGACTCCTTCACCTTTTTCAACTCTTTTCCCTATTTCTAAAATTGTTTTTGATTCCATAAAATTTTCACCTACTTTATTATTATGATTTTTTACCTTACAATAAATTTTCCCTTAATGCTTTCATCCATCTCTCCATTAATAAACCCAATTTTTCCTCTCAAAATCACCATACTAATCTCGCTATGAAGTTGCATACCATTATAACACGAATATCCAGCTTTGGTTTTTAGATTTCTTTCATTTAGAATATGTTCTTTTTCTTTAAAAACTACTAGATCTGCATCTTTACCAACTTCAATACTTCCCTTCCTATCCCAAATTCCAAATATTTTAGCTGGATTTTCGCAAACTAAGTTCAAATATTCCTTTATAGTTATTCCACCTTTTAACATCTCTGAGAAGAATAAAACATTCCTTTCTTCAACTCCCGGAATTCCATTAGGACATTTTGTGAAATCTTCTTTCCCCATGTTTTTATCACTTAAAAAGAAAGAGCAATGATCAGTTCCTAATACATCAATATTTTTTAATTTTATGTTTTTCCACAAAGATTCAGCATCTTTTTTCTCTCTTAAAGGTGGGGACAACACATATTTTACTCCATCCTCTTGAAAATATTTTTTGTTATCCAAGTAAAGGTATTGGGGACAGGTTTCAACATAAAATTCTCTTTTATTTTTTTTCTCTAACTCTATAACATCCATTGCCTCTTCAGATGATATATGTACCAAATATAGACCTTTAAACCCTATTATATGTGCTAATTTAATAAGTCTGCCCACTGCTTCTGCTTCTACATCTCCTGGTCTTGAGTAAGCGTGATATATTAAATCTTTCTTTCCCTCTTTTATATATTTTTCTCTTAAATAATTTATCATATTATCGTTTTCAGCATGAACTGCTACAACCATATCTAATTCTTTTGCCATTTTAAAAATTTCAATAATATCTTCGTCTTTTTGTTTGTAAGTATACGTCAAATATATCTTAAAACTACTTATTCCCCTTGCTTTCAATTTTTTTAATTCGTCAAAACTATTTTTATTCATTTCTTGAAATACTCCATGAAAAGAGTAATCAATTTTAGAGTTTTTTCCATATTCCATATATTTATCTATCATATACTCCAGTGAGCAGTCTTTCGGACCAAATCCAGGATGATCTATTATTGTTGTTGTTCCTCCACAAAGAGCAGCTTTTGTACCCGAGCTGAAATCATCAGCAGATTGAATTCCTACATCTATATTGAAATGTGTATGAACATCTATTCCTCCTGGAGCAATATAACAACCTTTTAAATCTATTTCACGTTCCCCATCTCCTACTAATAAGTTGTTTCCCAATTCTATAATTTTTTCATCTAATACTCTTATGTCAACTTTTTCTATTTTATCACCTATTAAAACTTTTCCATTTTTTAAAACTAATTTATACATCAATTTCACTTTCCTTCTATATTATTTCTACCTTATATGCTAGAACGGAGTTAAATTTGAAAATCCAAATTTAACTCCTTCATTCTTCAATATATTATTTTCTATAAAAAGTTTTGTCCAATGGTAATTTTGTTCTAAAGATACCATCATAACTATAGTATGCACCTTGTACTGCTGGGGCAGTTGGGATAGTTGTTATCTCGCCTACACCTTTTGCTCCATAAGCTAACTCTTCTGTGTTTTTTTCTATAATTATTGATTCTATTTCAGGAACTTCATTTGCCCTAAACAATCCTAACGTCCCAAATTTTTGTTTCGGAGTTCCATTTTCTAGTTTGAAATCCTCTTTCAAAGCGTAACCTAATCCCATAACTACTCCCCCCTCTATTTGTCCTTCAACAGCAATAGGGTTTATAGCTTTTCCAACATCATGGGCAGCTATTATTTTTTCAAGTTTACCTTCATCATCAAGAATAACTACTTGTGTTGCAAAACCATAAGCAACGTGTGAGACTGGATTTTTATTATCAGAATCCATTTTATCTGTAATTCCAGAATATTCTCCTACAAATTCTTGTCCTTCAAGATCAGCAAGAGTCTTTCCATTTAAAGCATTTAATAGATTCATTGCTGCAACTTTAACTGCTTCACCACTAAAGACAGTTTGTCTTGAGGCTGTAGTTGTCCCTGAATTAGGTGTTCTACGTGTATCCGGTTCTTCTACGATTATATTTTTATAATCTATATTCAAAGTTTCAGCAACCATTTGTACAGCAATTGTTGCAAAACCTTGACCAATACACGAAGCTGACGATCTTATATGTATTTTACCTTTTTCCACAGAGATTATAGCTCTTCCTATATCTGGTAGCCCTACTCCTATTCCTGCATTTTTCATAGCACAAGCGATACCAACATTTTTATTATTTTCAAAAATATCTTTTACTGCTTCTAATGTCTCAACAAGTCCAGTTCCTTCATCTGCTATTTGCCCATTAGGAAGAACCATTCCTGGTCTTATTGCATTTTTATATCTTATTTCCCAAGGAGAGATTCCAACTAACTTGGCTAACTCATTCAGATTTGCCTCTGTTGCAAAAGCCGATTGAGTAACACCAAATCCTCTAAATGCTCCTCCTGGAGGATTATTTGTATATACTGCAGTTCCTAAAACTTCAATATTGTGATAGTTATATGGTCCTGAAGCATGAGTACAGGCTCTTTGAAGCACAGGCCCTCCTAAAGAAGAGTATGCTCCTGTATCTGAAATGATATTGCATTTCATTCCTGTTAAAATTCCGTTCTCATCACAAGATGTAGTCATCTCTATTTCCATGGCATGACGCTTCGTAGATACATTAATACTTTCTTGTCTTGTTAAAGTAACTTGAACTGGTCTTTTAGTTAAAAAAGCTATAAGCCCTGCATGGTGTTGCACAGACATATCTTCCTTTCCTCCAAAACCTCCACCAACATAAGCTGATGTAACTTCTACTTTACTAGGCTCTATTCCCAATAATCTGGAGATTTCTCTCTGTTCATCGTATATTGATTGTGAAGATGTATATAGGTGTACTCCATCTTCTGTAGGTATTGCAATGGCACTCTCAGGTTCAAGATAAGCATGCTCTGTAAAAGGTGTTATATATGTATGTGTTACTACATATTTTGCTTTTGCAATTGCTTCTTCAACATTTCCTCTAGAAAGTTTTTGTTGGAATAATACATTTCCTTTTTCATGTATTTTGGGAGCTCCTAATAACATCGATTCTTTTGGAGAGTTTAAGGGTTGTAACTCCTCATAATGGACTTCTACAGCTTTTTTTCCAGCTTCTAAAGACTCTTTAGTTTCAGCAACAACTAATGCAACTGCATCCCCTATATATCTAGTTATTTCGCCTTCAGCTATTAGGGCATCCCAATCTGAAATAAATGCTAAGTGACCTATATTTTTAAGGCCAGGTATATCTTTAGCGACAATAATATCAATTACTCCTGGAATTGCTTTAGCTTTTGATATCTCTATTTTTTTAACAAGTGCTCTTGGATACTTAGTTCTTACTGCACCTCCGAAAGTCATTCCTTCTACCTTTAAATCTTCAGCATATTTTGCGATACCTAATGTTTTTGATGCTGCATCGACTCTCGGAAGTGATTCTCCTATTTTTCCAGTATATTCAGAATTTGGAGAAAAACCTTCTCTTAGAGCTTTAGCTACTTTTAAGACAGCTTCAAATATTTTCACATATCCTGTACATCTACAAATATTCCCTCTCAACGCTGTTTTAATTTCGGCTATAGTCGGATTATTATTTACATCTAATAACCCTTTTGCACTAATAACCATTCCAGGTATACAGAATCCACATTGAACTGCACCTGCTTCAGCAAATGCCCACTCATAAATCTTCTTTTCATTTTCTTCTATTCCATCTACAGTAATAATAGATTTTCCATTAACCTTTTCTGTTGTTAATAGGCATGCTCTAAATGCTTTTCCATCTAATAAAACCATGCACGTTCCACAAGCCCCTTCAGAACAACCATTTTTTACTGAAGTTATTGATAGGTCATCTCTTAAAAACGTTAACAAATTCTTCTTTTTTTCTGTTGAAATAATCTGGTTATTAACTTTAAAATCAAACATTTTACTATCACCCACTTCTTTAGTTTTAATTAATATCTTCTAATAGTTATAGAATTTTTTGGACATTTTGAAGTACATAATCCACATCCAAAGCAAGTTTCCTTATTAAATACAGGTAATTTATTTTCTAATTTTATGGCATTATAAGGACATAATCTCTCACAAACACCACATCCAATACACCCTTCCTTTAACTCAGGTATATTAGTAACATAGTTACTAATTGTTCTTTCTTCTGTTTTTTTAATAGTTAATCCTCTTATTTCATCTAAAGAAGAATATCCCTTAGCATTCATCCAATCGTCAAGTTCTTTAACTATTCTACCGTATGCCTTTGGTCCTTCGATTATAGCTTGT
>JBOFEZ010000035.1:0-1702 GCA_051648365.1 Fusobacteriaceae bacterium | reverse complement strand
GAGCTCGTAAGAAACCAGTATTTCAATATTGATAAACTTCTTATCTCTGGAAACTTCAGAGATGAGATAAACTGTAATTTTAAAGTTTACTCCCTACTTGAAGGAGAGGGATTCATCCATTGTGATGGAAAGAAGTATCCTGCAAAGGCAGGAGATACATACTTTATCCCTGCCCTTCTAGAGGTAATTTTACAGGGGGAACTTCAGATACTGAAGTCATATCTGTAAAGAGAAAAAATTAAAATATTCCAGATTCATTTTTTTTAGAGAGCTTAAAAATCAATTAAATCATTGAAAATAAAGGACTCCTTATGTTATAGGAGTAGGGAGAGTTTTAAAAAATAAGAAAAGGGATAACATCATTTGATGAGGTTATCCCTTGATCAAAATTGATAGTTTGTATTTTAGGGATCTCTTCTTTTAAAATTAATTTTACAATACTTTCAGTAGCTAACTCTCAACTCCTTATTGTAATGATATTCAATTATATCCTTTTAATCTCTTCGGACATAATCATTTTTAACTACAGTAGGACATTATATTGAAATTTTATAGTTAAAGTGCTATACTAATCAGGATATGATATGAGTAAAAATTAAAAATTCAGATAGAGTTAGGAGAATAGAGATGCTAGATAAAAATTCCCATGTACCTATATATATTCAGATTAGCAACAATTTTTTAAAAATGATAGAAAATGGTGAACTGAAGCCTGGAGATGCAATTCTTTCAGAAAATCAGCTTGCAGCCGGATATAAGATAAGTAGGATGACAGCCAAAAAAGCCGTGGATAACCTAATGATGCTTGGAAAAGTTGAAAGAATTAGAGGAAAGGGAACTTTTATAAAAAGGGATGAAAGTAAGATAGAACTTCCCCTCAATAAGCTAAGAAGTTTCACTCAAAAAGTAAGAGAGATGGGAAAAGAGCCCATGAATAGGGTCCTGGAACTTAAGATAATTATTGCAGATCAAGAAATTTCAAGATTCCTGGGTATCAAAAAAGGAGATGAGGTTTTCTACATGGAAAGACTTAGACTTGTTGATGATATTCCCGCAGTTTTTGAGCAGAGTTATATGCCAAAATACTTAGTTCCTGACCTGACTAGAGAGGATCTTCTTAAATCAAAATTTGAATATATTTGGTCCAAAGGATATAAAATAGGGTATAGTGAAAGAGAAATTCTAGCTCAAATTCCATCAGAATATATTTGTGAGATTCTACAGTTAAAAAGAACAGAACCTATTTTATATGCCACCTGTCTCACAAAACTTTTAGACGGTAGAACTCTAGAATATTCCCAGGTCTCTTATAATCAAAGAAAATATAAATTTAAATTGATAACAGAGATGGAGTAAAAAAGTAAAATGTCAAGAAAAAATGTATCAAAATTAGGCTGCCAACCAATTTATTCATTAAAATTTGATTGATAGTAAAAATCTTAATTTTTAGTTGTCTATTTCCTGAACCAGTATAGCTTAAATTTTTTATATTATACTATTAAATATTTAGCAAAACTCTCGGCTTTCCATGGATGGCTCATAGGAGGTTTGTATTTAAGTTTTTGAACTTCTTTTTTTTCTAAATCAAAATCTTTTGAGATTTTCTCATGGCTTTCTATTGCGAGTAAATTATATGTTTTTCCAGCGACTAGCCCAAAGTATCGTCCGTCGAGACTTTTAGCAATAGAAACACTTGTTTTAG
>JBOFEZ010000034.1:0-8603 GCA_051648365.1 Fusobacteriaceae bacterium | reverse complement strand
TCATCAACTTATATCCACCAACACTCTAACTAAGCTTTTAAGTTGTATCTTGCTTTCCACGTTCCGTATCTTTTATCATTAAATCTACTTAGGTAGTTACTATGAGCCTGTAAGTTGGATACTGCCTTTAACAGTATAGCGAGTTTCATATCGAAAATTCTTACTCTTCGCCACTTACACCACAATTTTGCGGTTAAGACATTTCTATCTCATTCAACTTTAGACCCGTACATTCACAACTTTGTCAGCACCTCCGTGCATTCTTACCATATAGATTTGACTCCCGACCTATCACTATCTTGACCACCTCTGGTTCACATTTCCTCAACTTAATGTTAGGGATAGCTCTCAGCCGACTTTACCGAGCTTTACACCATTAAATTTAGTTAGAATCTAATCGCATATCGGAGTATTAGAGGAAGCATTTCAAGGCGTTACCCTTTCATTCTACTTCTCAAAGATACAGTTCTCTACTTTCGCTTAATTTTAAGCTACTTTTTGCATGTCATAGCTTTTCACTATGAAACGTGTCGCACTTTCAAATTCATCAGTTTCTGAAAAGAATTTTTCATTAGATTGATTCTGAAGAAGATTTCCTTTTTTTATTCTTTCAATCATTATGAGTATATAATTACTTATAGTAGAGTAAGCTTCGTCAGAGATTACCCTTTCAAGAGATCTCATTATATAATTTATAAAAATTTTTATACTATTAGGATTTATTTCTGAAAAATATTTGAAAATATTTTTTTGGATAAACTTCTGTTGAAATAATATATCACCCTTCAATGAAGTGTATTGGTTCAAAAGTTTTAACTGAAGTCTTCTTAAATTTTCTTCATTTCCAGATATTTTTAGTCCTTTGAGGGGATTAGCAATCAGTTGGAGATTATAGACACCCATTATATTTTTGACTTCTTTTAAGGCTGTTTTTATTGTAGTTCTGCTAAGATCAAAGGTTTCACAGAGCTGATTAATATTTATTTCCTCTTCGAAAGCTATTTTAATCAGTATTAAAATAGCTTTGTATTCACTTAAAAGTGAGGATTCAAAATTGTGTAGCCCCATAAGAAAATCTTTTAATTGATCGTAGTTACTTTTTTCCAATTCACCCTTTCCAAGCTTTTTAATTGGGGTAAATCCATTTTTAATTAATAGTTCATTTATATTTTCTACATCATATCTTATAGTTCGTTCGTTGACAACTAGAACTTCAGCCATATTTTTTATATGGGCTATACCTTTGTTTTTTATAAGATATTCTATTATCTCTATCATTCTTCTGTTCATCTGTTACCTCTTTCCCGTTTTTTTTGAAAAAAATTGACCCTATATCCCTCCAAGAGATCTGTTCAAACATCATATTTTTAAGATTCAAAATACTTTTTCACTATATTTTACCATTAAAAGTACTTTTATAATCTTTTTTTTTCCATTTTAACACTTTTAATTTGAAAAAAATAGTCTCTTTTTTTTATGATGTTTAAATGTTAACATTGTAGTATATCGAAATATGGTCAATTTAATTCTAAAAAGGGGGATAATATGAAATTTAAAAATTTAATTAATGAGAATCTGATTTTACTAAATTGTGATTTGATAGAAAAAAAAGACATAATAGAGGCATTAGTTGAACAAATGGATCAGGAGGGTGCACTGCTATCTAAAGCTGATTTTTTAGGAGCAGTTATGGAAAGAGAAGCTATTTCTCCTACAGGTCTTGAAGAAGGATTGGCGATTCCACATGGAAAATCTAAATCTGTGAAAAAAGCTACATTGGCTGTAGCAAGGTTAAATACTCCAATTTCATCTTGGGAATCTGTAGATGAAGATAATATGGTAGACCTTGTTTTTCTTATTGCTATACCTGAAGCTGAGAAGGGGTCAACTCATATAGAGGTATTAACGAAACTTACAACTTCATTTATGAAAGAGGGCTTCCTAGATAAACTAAAAAAATCAAAAACTAAAAAAGAACTTCTAGAAGTTATATACCATGTGGAAAATGAAGATAAATCAGAATTTACTAACTCTACTGGAAAAACTATAGTTGCCATAACAGCTTGTGCAACAGGTATTGCACACACATATATGGCAGCAGAAGCTTTGGAAAAAGCTGGAAGAGAGCTTGGAATAACTGTACTTACTGAAAAACAAGGGGCCAATGGAATTGAGGATAAGCATACAAAAGAACAGATAAAAAATGCTGATGCTGTTATTTTTGCCACAGATATAGCGGCAAAGGATATAGATAGATATAATGGAAAAAATTATGTGAAGGTAAGAGTTGCAGAACCCCTAAAAAATGCCAAGGGAATAATTGAAAAAGCACTGAATAATCCAGAAGGCATTGTTAATGTAGAGAAAGATTCTGAATATTCAGAAGAAAATAGGGGGATCTGCCAAGAGATGATGCAGGGAATTATGACTGGATTATCGTATATGATTCCAGTCATTGTTGCCGGTGGTCTTATGATGGGAATTGCAAAACTTGGAGCTATCCCCTTTGGAATTGTTCAAACCCTTGGAGCAGCAGAAAATGCTGTTAACCCAAATAAAATTATTTCTCTTCTTCACCATATGGACAAATTTGGTGGACTAATATATAAATTTATGTATCCTATATTTTCTGCATATTTGGCATTTTCTATCGCTGGAAAAACAGCTTTAGTTTCTGGACTTGTGGGTGGAGCTTTTGCCGGAGGACTTCATCACACTTTTTGGAATATGAAGGGACAAGTTCCATCTGGATTCTTTGGCGCAATTATACTTGGTATTATTGCAGGTTATGTTTCAAAAATTGCAAATGACAAGATAAAGGTAACAAAGAATTTAAATGCTATGAAACCTATGTTAATTATACCTGCAATAAGTTCAATTGCTATCTTGATTGCCAATTTATATTTTGTAGATCCTGTATTTGGTGCATTAAATAAGATGCTTATGGAAGTTATAAAGGCTACCGATGCCTCTGGTGCAGTTCTTCTTTCATCAATAATAGCAGCTTGTACAGCTTTTGATCTTGGAGGACCGATAAATAAAGCAGCTGGAGCAATAGCTATAGGACTTGCTGCTGATAAAATATTCCCTCTTACACCTAGAGTTTTAGCAATTGTAATTCCTCCTATCGGATTAGGACTTGCAACTGTCATCGATAAACATATTGTAGGAAGAAGAGTATTTAGTGATGATCTTAAAGTTGTAGGAGAAACTTCAATTCTTCTTGGATTTATAGCAATCAGTGAGGGAGCTATTCCTTTCATGATCCAAAATCCCTTTATAACTATACCTCTTAACATAATTGGAGCTGTTTTGGGTGCTGTTACTGCTGTTTCTTTAGGAGCTGTCCAATGGCTTCCTCTTCCAGCTATATGGGGATGGCCACTTGTAACAAACTTTACAGCATATTTTACAGGTCTTACTGTAGGAGCTTTATTTATCGCTATTTCGAATATTTTCGTAAGATTCTACCTTATAAAAAGAGAAGAGAAAAAAGGAGTTTAATTTATGAAAAAGGTCTATGTTGTACCTCATTCACACTGGGATAGGGAATGGTATTTTAACTTAGAAGATTCAAATATCCTCCTTGGAGAAAACCTAACTCACCTTATAATTTTTTTAGAAAATCATGAAAAATTTTCATCATATTCTTTTGATGCTCAAGCATCAATACTTGATGAATATATGAAAATATACCCTCAAAATTTTGAGAGATTATCTGCTCTTATAAGGGAGAAAAGAATATTTGTCGGACCTTGGTATACCCAAACTGATTCACTTCTTGTGAATAAAGAATCCGTTATCCGTAACCTTCTTTATGGAATCACTATCTGTGAAAAATTTGGACATTCTATGAACGTTGGATATTTGCCTGACATTTTTGGACAAAACCAATATTTACCTTCTATCTTTAGGGGATTTAATATAAAGAGTTCCATTCTTCAAAGAGGTATTTATAATGATCAATTGTGTGAAAATTTAAACTTTAACTGGGTGTCACCAGACGGAGAAAAAATAACTACTAACAACATATTTTTGGGATATGGACCTGGGAAATTTTTGGAATCATCAGATGAATATATTAAAGAGAAACTTTTACCGATGCTAGAAAAGTTAGCAAAATTAAACAGAGATTCAGATAATCTTCTGCTTCCTGCTGGTGGAGATCAGGTACTTATAAGGGAAGAATTTCCGAAAATAATAGAAGAACTTAATGAAAAAAAATTGGGATATGAATTTATTCTTTCGAACTATGAGGATTTTATACAGGATACCTGGAATAAATCTGACTTTAAAAATACAATCAGTGGAGAATTGAGAGGATGTCAAAAATCTAGAATTCATAGAACTATAGGTTCTCAAAGATATGATATAAAGTTTCTGAACTCAAGAGTTGAAAACAAGATTTTAAGGATACTTGAACCTCTTGCACTGATAGGAACTAGTAACTCACTGAATTATCCTCAGGCTTGGATAGATTATTGTTGGAAACAGCTTTTTGACGTACATGCTCATGACAGTATTGGAGGATGCAACTCTGACTCAACAAATAGGGATATCCTTTCTAGATTAGAAAAAGTAGAGAGAGTTGTAGATGCCAACATCAACATGATAAAAAAACAAATTGTTACGGGAATTTCAAAGAAATTGGGAAAAAATAATATTCTGACTATCTTTAATACTCTTCCAAAGCCAGGAAAGAAATATTATGAAGCTGTAATTTTTACCAAAAGTCAGTATCCGTATATTTCTCATTTAGATGGAAAAAAATTAGAGTTCTCAATTACTAATTCTCAATATATAACTGGTGGAAAGAGGGTAGTTGTCACTGCGACAGGAGAAGTTGAAGAGGAATTACCTGGTTATTACAGAAGTCATGTTTTATTAAAAGACCTTGGATTAGAAGGACTTTCATATGCTACTCTCTTTGTCAATGAAGGTGATCCGGAAGAGACCAACTCTCAGATAGATGTTGGAAACACACTTGAAAATAAGTTTTACAAAATAGAATTGAAAGATGAAAAACTCAATCTCTTGATTAAAAAGAGAAATGAAATTATAGAAGATTTTTTAAGTTTTGAGAGCTCTGCAGATGATGGAGATTCATATGATTATTCTCCAAAAATAGGAGATACTCCTCTCTGTTTCTCAGGTTTTGAAAAGAATGAAAACTCTAAAAATGGACATTTCATAACAGAGTTCAGAGGAATGAGGGAATTCCATATTCAAACTATCATAGATTTGAAAGAGGATTCTGAACTTATAAACATAACCCATAAAATACATAATAGAGAAGAAAATCATAGACTTAGGACTATTATAAAGGGTAATCTTGAAAAGTTTGCCAACTCATATAGCGACAGCGGTTTTTCACTAGTTAAACATCCTGTTAAAGAGGACAGAATGCAAAATTGGAGAGAAAAAGGATATGCAGAAGCTCCGGTTCCTATTTATAATATGGAAAATATGGTTGTTATTTACGATGAGAAGAAAGTTCTAGGGTTTTATACTGAAGGACTCAAAGAGTATGAGATTTTAAAAACGGACTTGGCAGTAACTTTATTCAGAAGTGTAGGCCTGCTGGGGAAAGATAATCTTCTCTGGAGACCTGGAAGAGCATCTGGAATCAATAATAAGGTAGTCTGTACTCCAGATGCTCAGATGAAAGGAGAACTTCTATTCAACTATGCCCTTTCATTTACCTCTAAAGTCAATATATATGAAAATTATAGATTCCTAGATGAGTACCAGAGAGGAGAAACATCTTACCATCTTCAAAATCTCAATACCTTTGAAGAAAGAGTTGAAAGATTTGAAATACCTCTGCCTGTTTTAAAAGCAGACTCAGAAAAAGAAATTTTTAATATTGAGAACGAAAATCTGTTTGTTTCAGTTTGTAAAAAAGCCCATAAAGATCAGGGAACTATTGTAAGATTATTCAATCCGGGCGATGAAGCACAATTGCTTTCATTTGAAGAAAATGTGGAAGAAGTTAATCTTAAAGAAGATAAAATCGGATTAGGAAAGCAGTTTGAAATAAAAGCTAAATCATATAAGACATTTAAACTTTAAACATTGGAGAAGACATGGATAAGAAAAATTTATTAAAAAGTACAGAAAAGAGATTAAAAGAGATATACAAAGAAAATTTTTATGAGAATATGCTATCTCAAATGGAAGAAATGATTTCAACTTGGGAAAAAAAGGAATGGAAAAAAGCCCAAAGAATAAGTGAAAAAAACATATATCTCATAACTTATGGAGATAGCATCTACGAAAAAGGTGTACCTACAATGGATTCCCTTGAAAAATTTCTCCTGAATAATATGGAGGATACGGTTACAGATGTGCATATACTTCCCATGTTTGAATACACATCTGATGATGGTTTTTCAGTTGTAGATTATAGAAAAATAGATCCCAATCTTGGAGAATGGGAGAACATAAATAGATTTTCTCAAAAATATAGACTGATGTATGATTTTGTCGCAAATCACATGTCAAAATCTAGTGAATGGTTCAAAGGCTACCTTAATGGTGAGGAAAAATACAGGAATTATTTCATTCCCTTTGATCCAAACTTTGATTCTGAAATTGTGGTAAGACCGAGAACATCGCCGCTATTCCATAGCTACCAGGGAAAAAATGGTAAAAAAACAGCGTGGACAACTTTTAGTGAGGATCAGGTAGATTTAAACTTTCAGCATTTCCCTCTTTTTATAGAAATGACAGAGATTTTGATTGAGTATGCATTTAATGGTGCTACAAGTATAAGGTTGGATGCTATAGGATTTATGTGGAAAATTTCTGGAACAAACTGTATGCATCTGAAGGAGACTCACGAAATTATAAAAATTTGGAGAGAGATACTGGATTATCTAAAGCCTAATACTCAGATAATAACAGAAACTAATGTTCCCCACCTTGAAAATATCAGCTATTTTGGAAATGGAAACGATGAAGCTAATATGGTTTATCAATTCACACTTCCTCCTCTTGTTCTTCACACCCTTACAACCCATAACTCTGAAAAAATAAACAACTGGGCTAAGACCATTGACAGAGTAGGAGAAAATGCAACATACTTCAATTTTCTAGCCAGTCATGATGGTATAGGAATGAGACCTACTGAGGGAATATTGAGTGTTGAGGAAAGACAGGTAATCGTAGATAAAGTTGTGGAAAATGGTGGTAAAGTTTCATATAAAAATAATCCAGATGGCTCAAAGTCTGTATATGAGCTCAACATCAACTATTTCGATGCCTTGATAAATAGAAATGAAGATTTGGAACTCGAAACTAAAGTAAATAAATTTATGGCAGCCAACGGAATCTTGCTTTCCATGGTAGGAGTTCCAGCTCTATATTATCATTCTCTTCTGGGATCAACAAATGACTACGTAGGATTAGAGGAATCTGGAATAAATAGAAGGATAAATAGAGAGAAGTTTTCTCTTGAAAAAATAGAAACTGAACTCCAATCTGATCTAAGAAGAAAAAATATTTTTAACGGACTTAAAGATATAATCAGTATAAGAAAATCTGAAAAAGCTTTTTCCCCTTATGGTTATCAAAATGTTTTAGATTTTGGAAAAGATGTTTTTGCTCTTGAAAGAACTTTTGAGGACGCTAAAATTACTTTCTTAGTAAATATTACATGCAATGAAAAGAAAATAGATTCCAATCTTACTGGAAAGAATCTTCTAACTGGTAAACCAATTGAGAGAGAAACCACTTTAAAACCTTATGAATTTATGTGGATCAAGTAGATAAAATTTAGTGGACACTAGGTTAAATTACCAAAGAAGTCGACTTGAAAAAAACACATGATAAAGATTTTGAATTAAAAATATGCAATAATATTCTTAAAGAGATTGTAACAGTAGGACAAATCGCTAAGGAATGTAATATTTCTAGACCTATTATATCTAGATGGATAGCTGAATTTCATCATTACGGAAATAAGGCTTTTAATGGTAACAGTATTAGAAAATCTGATAAAATAAATTTGTATGTTTTAAAGCAGCAAATAAAAGAACTTCAAATAAAAAATAAAATATTAAAAAAGTTTGAGCACTTTGTGAAGTAAAAAAAGAAATAAGGTTTGAATTTATAAAAAAACATTCAAAAATATTTCCAGTTTTACAAAGTGCTAAATTATTGAACGTGAGCACTTCAGGATATTATTCCTGGTTGAAAAAAGTAAAATCAAAAATTAAACTAAGGCGTGAATATTTAACTAAAGAGATTTATCGAGTTTTTAATGAACACAATCAAAATTATGATTCTCCAAGAATTGCTTTACAATTGTATAGCGAAGGAATAGCTACTAATAAAAGAGTAGTTGCTACTATTATGCGAAAAGAAGGTCTTTTAGCATAAGGATTTAAAATAAGAAGAAGTAATTATGGATACTCAAAACCCATAGAAGATTATGTAAAGGCCTAGCGTCCATAGCCATCAACTTAAGATATATATAAAGATTTGGAATTTAGTCAATCTAATTTTCAGATCTTTTTTCTTTTGTCAAAGCTTGAATACTCAATTTTTAGATATGACAAAATAGAAAAGCCTTAGCTTTTCAAAAAAAACTATGAATTTTC
>JBOFEZ010000033.1:0-56264 GCA_051648365.1 Fusobacteriaceae bacterium | reverse complement strand
GTGGCAACACGATTAAAAGTCGTGTGCTCTACCAGCTGAGCTAATGACGCATTTGGAGCGGGAAACCAGGTTCGAACTGGCGACATTCAGCTTGGAAGGCTGACGCTCTACCAACTGAGCTATTCCCGCAGACAAGAATTAGTATATCATATCGCACTTCTTCTGTCAACAAATTCTAAAAAAAATTTTTTAATATAAAAAAAGATGACCCTCAATCAAGACAGTCACCTTTCCAATCTTCAATAAATATTACTGAGATATAAATTCTTTTTCAAGAAGTATCTTCGTAGCCCTTGAACCTTTAGCTTCATTTACAAGAACTATGGGACCTGTGCACCCCATACCTGCTTCAGCATAGATTCCAGCACCTTTAAGAACTTCAACTGCATCATCCAAATCCATTACATCCATTCCTGAAATTTGATATGTCACAATTTCTTTCGGAAGTTCAGCAGCTTTTGGAGCTGACTCAGTTGGTTTATTGGATGCTTTTATTTTTTCACAAAGCTCATCGAATTTGGCTTTTTTTACTGCTACAGTTTCTTGTGCCAACACTTTGTTATAATTTCCACGAACAAGATCCGCAGCATACTCAATAGCACCTTTCACAACCCCGCTTCCTGAAGCACGAGAAACTATCATAATTTTTCTTTCGTATCCAAACCCTACTCCAGGTCCATATCCAAATCCTGTAGCCTCATAACTTCCTCCTGTTGAGAAAGATGAGAACATTTTCATCAGAATATTTCCAGTCAGTGAATCGCACACCATAACATCAACACTTCCAGTTAAAAGATCATTTCCTCTCATAAGAATTCCACCGTCAGCTCTTCCAGAAGTTCCAAAGTTTATACCATAACCATTTTCAGCTAAAGTTTTCAAGCTTCTTTCTACAGCTTTCGCTCCATCTACATTGAGTATTCCAACTGTAGGATTCTCTATTCCACAAGCTTTAGCTACAATATTTCCATATACAGCATTCTTTACCATAGCTTCTGTTTTGTCAGTAGAAGATGTTCCAGTTGTAGTAGCGATAAAAAGTTCACGTCCTTTTGCAGGAGATATAACTCTTCCTACTGTTGAAACTCCTATTGGAAAATTATAGTGCATAGTCACACATGCATCTATTTCAACTTTATCAAGTAGTTCCTCCATAATATTATGAGCCTCATTTTCACATTCTGTCTCATGAGTAACTAATCCTGTTTCGTTTTTAGGTCCGATAAGAACAACTTCTATTCCTGGATTTCTAGCTGCCATTCGGGCAGCCGATAGCATATTTTCTACTCCATGCTCACTTCCAAGAGTTGTAATTCCTACTCTTACTTTTTTTCCACCTATTTTTCCTTCTATATAATCAGCGGCTTCCAGGAAAGTTTCTCCGACTAATTTTTTTATATCCATCAAAACTCCTCCTATTTTCCTAAAAGCTGAGCTGCAAACTCTCTCATAGCTTCAGCAACTGCTTTTTTGATTTCTCCATTTATATCAGAATTTTCTCCTGTTTTTTCAGCTGTAACCCCAGTATTTCTCTCTAAAATAATCGATACACCATCAAACAGGTTTGTCATTCTTCCTAGGAAAAGAGATCCTTTTCCAACTATCATAGCTCTATTCATATTTCCAGTTGTCAAGTCATCTATAGCAAATCCTAAATATGGTGCTCCTGATGGAATATGTCCTTGAGTTGGAGCCCATCCTGGCATTCCATGTTTTTCCATAAATTCGATGATTGCACCTCTATCCATATCGCCTCTTTTTACTCCGATAGCTGCTATCATCTTATAGTTACCTTCTGGAACATCTCCTGCTCCTGCTGGTTTTGTAACATCTGGATTTTGCATCTCTACTGAATATTTGTCCACATCTGTAACTTTTAGTCCAGCTTTTTCAAGTGGCATAGAAATCAGTGCATTCATAACAGCTTGAGGTGATGATCCAGTTCCCACTGTATGCTTTCCTACAAGATCAGTTCTGATGATTGGATTAACTCCATCATTTTTAGAAACTAAAACAGCAAAAGCTCCTAAAATATCTTCTAAAATTGGAAGTCCTTTCTTAACATGATCTTTACCGTTCATTCCAAGTTTAGCTGTAGCTCCTCCTGCAACTATAACAACATTGTCATAAGTTCCAGCTTTCACCATAGATGCAGCAGTTATAAGCGAGTGAGTAGGTGCTGCACAGAATCCTCTGATGTCGCAACCAGTAGCATTTGTAGCATCACAAAGTTCAGCTATAGCCTTAGCGAAGTTACCTCCACCTCTCTGATTCATATCTCCACAAGCTTCTTCTGAACACTCGATTACAAAATCTACATCTGCAGGATTAAGTCCAGATTTTGAGATAAGGTTTCTGAAAGCTATAATTCCAGAGGCTTTTACCACAAGATTTTCAAATATTACATGAGCATTTAGGTTTACATCTACATCATGGGCTTTTTTTACACATCCAACTAGCACATCATCTTGATATATAGGTTCTGCATGCTCTTCATTTACAGCTTTTTCTATCTCAGCAAGAGTAGTTCCAGTTAGTTTATCTAAATCTTTAGCATAGAACAGATCCGAACCTGCACATTTCTCTTTCATTGTTGCAGCAAATTTTTCTTCAAGAACTACAAGTCCAAATACGTCAGAAATTTTTATCATGGCGATAAATTCATCTTGAGGTACTATCTCTCCCATTTTTCCCTGTCTTTTTGCTTCCACTTTAACATCCATCCAAGTTTTCCCAAGAGATCTTAGTTCTTCTGGATGAATATTTCCAATGTATGTCTGGTTAGGTGCATAAGCTAAGACATCTTCATAACTTCTATATGAAGCTCTTATATTTTTTAAGTACTCAGAATCTGGATTCACAAGAGCCTCTGTAGTCTGAGTTGTTCCGTTGTGTAATATCATATCAGGTGTGTGCACTAGAGCATAGGCAGCACTTTTCAAAACTGGGTAATTCATTTTTCCCTCCACTTTTTCATTCTATAGTTTATTTCCAAATTTTCCCCTAAAAAAAATGCCTGAGAAGTGAGACACTTCTCCCTCCTCAAGCATATCAGTTATTTCAAAATATCTTCCAAATTATTTTTCAAATACAGTTTGTTCAGTAACTTCTGTTTGGAGAGCTCTTATAGACTTCATAACAATCTCTCTTCTCTGTTTTTTCTCCTCTACTGCATCCAATGCTGGATTTCCTAAAGGGAATGGAATTGCTATTGCTGGAACTATTCTATTAGCTCCAACTGTTTGCGAAATCGGTACAACTGTAGCGATATGCACAACTGGAATTCCTGTTGCTTCTATTGATTTTACCATCGTTGCTCCGCAACGAGTACAAGTTCCTCAAGTGGACGTCAGTATAACTGCGTCAACTCCATCAGCAACTAGTTTCGCTGCAAATTCCGTAGCAAAAGCTTTAGAATTTTTAACTGAAGTTCCATTTCCTACTGTTGTATAGTAGTAAGGATAAATTTCCCCTATTATTCCTTCAGCCTGAAGATCTTTCATTACATCTACTGGTACAACTCTGTTTGGATTTATATTAGCATAAACAGGGTCATATCCTCCATGGGCAGTTTCTCCCATGTTATCTATAGAATACTCTCCATACTTAGTAGCTGAAGATGCTTCTATTCTATCTGGATTTCCTTTTGGAACTATTCCTCCAGAAGTTACAAGAGCTATTTTAGCATTTTTCATATCTTTTACAGCTTTCCCTGGCTCAACTCTATCAAAACTTGGCATTGGGTACTCAGTTACAAAGTCTAGGCTGTTCAGTTTTTTAACCAGCATATCTGCGGCTCTTTCTGCACCTATTTTTTCTGCAAAATAATTCTTTCTGATTCCTCTTACGTGATACCCTTCCTCTTCAGGAGATAAAATTTCTTCTCCATGAGCCATTTTAAGAGCTAGCTTAACCATAACTGGAGCAGCATCTCTCATTCCAGCTGCTGAATCTTTAGTTGCTATTATGTGTAGATCCTTTCTAAACATATCTACACCTGGATTTTCTACATACATTGCAGTAAGTACAGGAATCCCTAATTCCTCTTTTACCATTTTAGCTATTGTTCCACATGCAGCACCATATCTTCCAGCATTGAAAGCAGGTCCCGCTATAAATAGATCAGCTTTTGCTTCTCTAATCATATCCATAATTATTTTTTTAGCTTCGTCCAAATTCTCGTTGAAGAAAGAATCTCCACAGATAATAGTATTAACTATTTCCGCTTCATCTTTAAATTGAGCTTGAAGAGCCGTTCCAGGTCCTTTTGCACCAGCAATCATCTCTGGTCTGAAATCTGCTTTCTCTTCTCCCCCAATACCTCCAAAGAATTGGTTAATATAATGAACAACTCTCAATTTTGCCATTTTATTACTCCTTATTCCCCTAAATTTTTAAAGTATTAGTTTCTGTGTCTATAATGTCCAAGCAAATTATAAAAATTTGCAGTGTTCAGTTCTGATTTTATTCATCTCTACTGAAATTTCATTTACATCTAGAACCATTTCCATCATTCCAACCTGTTCATCATAAACAGCTGAATCTACAGAGTTCTTAAACTCCTCTTCCAATGCATGGTAAGTAAGGAGTCCTAACTCTACTCCTGCTAGAGCTCCTGCATATGTAGGATCTCCTATTGTTACAGTTTCTGCAGCAAGTCCTGCTGCTTCTGCTTCCGCAGCTCCGAAAACAACCACTATGTTTTCTGCTCCGTGCTCATCAACTAATGCTTTAATTCTCTTCTGGTTTTCCAAATCCATGGAACCTGCAGCCGTTCAGACAAAGCATTCTGTAGCAGCAAACATAACTTGCGTATTTGCAGCTGTTTCAACACATTCTTTTATTGCTTCACCAGGAATACCATCTCTATCCCCAATGATAACAACTTTTTTATTATCAAAAATGTTCATTGTATCCTCCCAATTTTTATTTTTTATTTTGTATTCTAAATATTTATTAGTACATTTTAGCTGTTAATCTGTTAAATCCTAATTCATTTGTAGCACCAGTGATAACCTGTATTTCTGCTACTATAGAACCGTCTGGTTGAAGTGATCCATCAAATCCTCCAGCTATAGTATCTATATAATCTACCATTCCAATCAATCTTTCCATTGGTGGAAGTGTTATCATTTCGTTGGCATTTCCTCCAGTTACAACTGCATCAGCAGCTTTATCTGCATCTGCAAGAGATTGAGAAGATCCATCTCTTCCTGCATACTCGTCTGTTACGATTACAGTTTTAATTCCTTCTGCTTCTATTTTTTTACAGTTCATTATTAAGTCTGTATCTGGATTTCCGAATCCCTCTTGAGAAACGATAGCTCCATCTAATCCCATCTGCTTACAAAGCTTAGCTGTCCAGTCTGAAGATCTCATTTTGTCAGCAAGATAAACATTTTCATTAGTTATGATAACACCCATGAAGTTAATCTCTTTTCCATGTTTAGCATATAATGATTTGATAATTGGATTGTTTATATGGTGGTAAGTTGTATTTTTGTCACAAGCAGAAACACAGTTTCCACTTACAATCGCTCCATCCATAACCTCAGTTGGATAAAGAATTGTAGGAACTATTTTCTTAGCATCTACACCATAAACATATGTATCATGAAGAAGACCTTGAGTTTGAAGCATATATACATATCCAACCTTTGGCAACTCTGGATATTCGTTAGCTTGCTCTAAAAGTGACTTAGTCTCATAAGAGATTTTATTGTCTGGAGTTAAGTCTTTTGAAAGTTCTCCAAAGTATGTAGCTATTTTGAATCCTGCCATTCTTGCAGCAGCCTCATAATCATATTGTGATATTCCCTTTTGTGGCTCAATAACTAAACATACGTTATTAAGTTTTGAGAACGGTGTATACTCAGAACCAGGACCAGTCATATCAACTATTCCCTCTTGGAATCCAACTATTTTTCCACAAGTTACTACAGCTGAACCTTTAAGCACATGAGTAACTCCATCTCCCACTGTATCAACTTTTGCTATAACACCTGGAAATATTCCTCCTCTTCCAGATACTTTTGCTCTCGGCTCGATAACATCCTTTACCGGAGTAATTCTTACTGATTCACCTGGTCTCGCAAGTTCAACTTTAACGTTAGCAATTTTCTCGTCTTCTAAAACGATTTTTCTTACTTCCTCAGCATTAACGTATAGCACGCCTTTCTCAACCTTGGAAATGTCTCCAAACTGCACATCATTAATAATGATTTCACCAATTTCTAAACGCAATTGAAACCCCCCTCTATTTAAATTTTTTATACCCTTTAATATTTAAGAAAAAATTTCCCTATTCCCTATTACAGATTTTTCATTATCATAGCTTTTATATTTTCTATAGTAGCATCATCTTTAGTTACTTCGTGAACTTTCACACCATTGTGATAGATTGCAATTGTCGGAAGTCCTAAGATTTTTTCTCTGATTGCAAGTCTTCTTCCGTTTGAAGTGTTGTACTTTAGAAACTTAATTTTCCCTGTAAATTCACCTTCTAAAGCTTCCAGTTGTGGCAGTAAAGCCTGACATGGAACACATCCGTTGCTGTAATAGTCTACTAAAACTAGTTCTTTACTCTCTATTACATGAGCATCAAAAGTATCTTTATCTAATTCGAACATTTTTTACCTCCTAATTTTAATATCTTTAACCTTTATATTATAAATAAAATTTAAAGCTTCACAATTTTAGTACAAGTAATCTTCGTCTTCAAAGTACTCGTCTAAATATTTTTCTGCTGCCGTTGCCGCTATGGCTCCATCTGCTGCTGCTGTTACTACCTGTCTTAAAAGTTTAGGTCTTAAATCTCCTGCTGCATAAATCCCCTTAACCTTAGTCCCCATATTTTCATCTGTTGGTATATATCCCCAATCATCAATTTCTACATGTCCCTTAAATAACTCTGTATTTGGATTGAAACCTATAAACATAAATATTCCAAATGTTCCATCATTTTCATCTGCAAAATGCTCTCTAGTTTCTCCAGTTCTATTATTATAGATAACAGCACTTTCTACAATTCCGTCTCCTTTTATCTCAAGAATTTCAGTATTGTAAAGAATTTCTATTTTAGGATTCGCTATCGCTTTATCTAAAACTGACTGAGCACATCTCACATGGTCTTTTCTAACTACAAGAGAAACTTTTCTTGCAAACTTCGAAAGATATATAGACTCTTCAACTGCAGTATATCCTCCTCCTACACAAAAAACTTCCATATCTGTAAAGAAATCTGCATCACATGTTGCACAGTACGATACTCCCTTACCTGTAAATTCTGCTTCTCCAGGACATCCTAATTTTTTAGGAAGAGCTCCAGTTGCTATTATAATTGACTTAGCAGAATAAACTGTTCCGTCTACTGTTGTTAACTTTTTTATTTTTCCAGTAAAATCTACATCTTTTACTGTGGCAGCTATTTTTTTAGCTCCAAAGTGCATCGCTTGTTCCATCATTCTTTTTACAAGATCTGGACCTGAAGTTTCTATAGAACCCTCATGATGAACTGAACCAGGATAGTTAGCTACCTCATCTGTAATAGCTATCTGACCTCCTCCTGCTCCTCTCTCTATTATAAGAGTATTCAATTTTGATCTTCCCGCATATAGTGCTGCCGACATTCCTGCTGGTCCTGCACCTATTATAATGAGATCATAGACAACATTGTGCATAATTCCCTCCATATTTTTTAAAAATTTTATAATTAAATTATCTGAACTGATTTATACTTTCTAATGCATTTTTTAATAACGCATAATCTACCAGTTGAAAATCTTCATGAATTTTATCTGTGTAAACTCTTTTTCTACTACTTTCTATCATCTGTTTTGCCATCTCTATTGAATCTTCTATAATTTCCATAGATTGATAGTCCAGTTTTCCTGGTTTTTCTGAAAGTACTACGCTCTTATATGGAGTTTCAGATGGCTTTATACTTCCTGAAAGAGGATGTGTCAAAAGTGTATGTCCTAAGTGTATCAAATTTCTAACTCTCCAAAGAACATCTAGATATCCTATTTCCACATCAAACTCTAAATTCCCTTCAAACTTCAAATTCCCTAACTCGTTTTTTACCTTAGGATTATTAGACACTATAAATTGTTTCATTTTAACTACCTTTCATTCAGTTTTCTTTCAAAATGTTTTTTTTTGATGTTTTCTTTACCTTGAAATCATTATAACCCCACCATTTAAATAAGTCAACATTTTTATGGATTCATTTTTAATCATTATTTTCATCATTCCATTGATTTTATAAATATTTTATTTTACACTTTTTTTAACAAAAAAATAGAAAGAGCTATTTTAAAATATCGCCCTTTCTATTTCAATTGAATTACCTGAATTTTATATCTAGTTCTCTTCTTTCCTGATCTCCAGCTTTTTGAAAAGTTACTTCTTTTTTCATTTTTTTTAAAAAAGTACCCATCTCATCTGCACTTCCTACTATTCTATTGAAAATCGCTAAATATTCAACAAGTATAGGATTGTCCATATCATAAGGATATCTTGTTATATGATCTATCTCACTCCAAGCTTCCTCAAAAACTGTTCTCGCTTGTATTTCTACCAAGGCTTTCACATTTTTTGTTACAAGAATCTGTATAAGATAGTGTACAGAACGGTATCCGTGATCCCTTATAACAACTTCACAGTTAAGTTCATTTGCTACTTCATCGATATTATCTCCTCTTCTAAGATTTATCTGCGGAGTTTCTTTCAACTCCCATAAATTTGTGATTTCATGATGTATATCTTGCCAGTCATCTTTAAAAAGATGCAAAACCCTTATTCCTATAAGATCTGTAACTATCTCTTTGTAATTATCTAAAGAAATTCCTTTTTCTGCGTACTTAGCACCTTTTCTTATTATTTTTTCTATAAGATGCTTGGGTCTTTTCACCCTTCTTCTCACAGAATGAGAACGCTCTATATCTATTAGTTTTGAAACTATATGCTCTGCTTCTTTCTCTAGAAAAGGTATCAGCTTTAGATAATCATAATATATTTTTTCAAGTTCATTCCAATTCAATCCAGTACTTTCAAAATATTCTTCACTGATAGTAAATTCCTTGAAAAATTGTTCTCTATCCAATTTCATATTATACATTCCTTATCTCCATATCAATTTTCATTCTTTTTTTTAGGAGTTGAGTTATCTCTGAATTTTCTTTTAAATCCGAAATAGTCACTCTTTCTATCAGTATTTCATTTCCAACTTTAAATTCAATTTTATGCTCTCTTTCTAAAACTATTTCACCATACTCCCCAACTGTTAGCGAGGAATCTAGTTCTAAATTTCCCCACGTTTCTATTTTATTTCCATTGAGATAGCTCCAAAGAAGATAGTTTTCATAATAACTTAGAGAGCTGTTATAGAATTTTTTCTCTTCTGCTAAAGAGATATTGTCACTTACAAAATTGTAGTTAGAATAACTTTCACGCATTATTTGAAACTTTAACATCTGTAATCTGTTATGAAGATTCAGTTCTCCGTTTATTTTATCTGAATTTATAGATAGGTGAACACCCGAGAAAAAGTTTATAAAAAATTCTATCACACTTTTCATTCTTCCTAAAGAAAGATTAGAAAATATCTCATATTCTAGATAATCTTTTTCCAAATAGATACTTCCGTCTTTATTTAAAGCCACTGAAATTTTTATTTTAAACTCTCTGCTCTTTAACTCTAGAAACCTCCCCATTTTACAAGCAATCATTCTTAGTTTAATTCCAAAAATCTGCTCTTCTCCCAATCTGATACCGGGATTATCATTTTTGAAAATTATTTTTTCTTCTGAAGTTTCAGGTATATTATTAAATTTAATTGGATTTTTATAAAGATGAAGAGAATTAAACTGAAGCTCTGGAGCCGTTTCTAATCTAAACCCTTTTTTTAGAACTATTTTTCCATCTTTTTCTAAAATCATTTTTTCTTCTAATTCTATTTCTTTATTCTCCACCGATATTTCAAGTGGTTCGAGTGATTCGAGTGGTTCAATCTCTTCAATTTTTTTATCCGGTTCAACATCTATATTTTTTTCTTTAAAAGTATGGAGCTCATCTCCCAGTACTTCGATATTGAATCTATCCAAAAATTCCAGTGCTTTTTCCGAGTATTCTTTTTCTCCTGTTATAAAATATATCTGCTTCAGTTTTTCTTTGTCCAAATCTTTTAATAAAAAATTAAAAAATTCTATAAGGTCACTGTTTTCAAGATCACATCCCAAGAAAATAGTTTTTCTATCTAGGAATTCCTTTTGAAGTTTCGAAATATATTTTTTATAATAAGAAAGGACCGTAAATTTTTTAAAATCCTGTCCACTCACTATCAGTTCTTGAGGTGTTGCCACATCTCCAAAACACTTATAATACCTTATTTTGTTACTGTTTTCTACATTTGGATTCTGAAAAGATATTTTATCTATATATTCTCCACAATATCTTTCCAGCATCACATCATAATCCAAATTTATTATGCTCTCCACTCTGTTTGAAAAAATAAATTTTTTAAATTTTGAAATTCTATCAGAATTCCCACCATAGTGTTGGATTATGCTGTTTACAAGAATCCCTCTGTTACCTATCCCGAAATCTAGAAATCCCTGCGATATATTAAAAAAAGAGTTTCTATCCACAATCAATTCTTTTCTCTCTATAGGAAAATTCATATAAAAAAGATTCGACAAAACATTTCTAGAGGGCATTCCAGTATTTTTTAAAAAATAATCTCCTAAAACAAGATTAATTTTTTCTTTCTGTTCTAATTTATCAGCTATGCTCATATGATACACTCATCCCTTCCTGTTTTCGCTATTGTTCTACTCTCAATTATATCTTAAACAGAGGATTTTCTCAAGATTTTTAATTAAAAAGCTACTTTTATTACATCTTCAAAATAATCTACATAATGTACCTTTATATCTTTTTTTAGATATTCAGGAAGTTTTTCAAAATCCTTGTCATTTGCTTTAGGTACAATCAGCTCAAAAACCTTAACTCTTCTAGCTGCTATAACTTTCTCTTTCAAACCTCCTATAGGCAGAACCTTACCTGTAAGAGTTAGTTCTCCAGTCATAGCCATACCTTTTTTTACAGGTTTATTTATCGCAAGTGAATAAAGAGCAAGAGCCATAGTTATACCTGCTGATGGTCCATCTTTAGGTGTTGCTCCTTCCGGTACATGAAGATGAATCTTATTAGTTTCAAAAAAGTTTTTTCCATCTGTGTCACACTGATTGTAATCACAAATATGTGATTTCACATAAGAATAAGCTATTTCTGAAGATTCCTTCATCACATCTCCCAGCTGTCCAGTCTGCTTAAGTCCCTCTCCCATTTTACTTACAGATATAGCTTCTATATATAGAGTTTCTCCTCCCATAGATGTCCATGCCAGACCCAATGTAACTCCTGGAATTTCTTTTTGATACAATTCTTCTGCTGAAAAAAGTGGCAGCCCTAGATACGTTTCTACATTTTTTTCATTTATTTGAACTTTTTTACTCTCACCTTGAGCTATTTTCAATGAAACCTTACGCATAATTTTTCTTATAGCTTTCTCTAAGTTTCTAACTCCCGCTTCTCTAGCATATTTTTCAATTATAAATTCCAAACCTTTTTTATTGAATCCTATCTCACTTTTACTCATTCCATTTTCAAGAAGTTGCTTCGGAATAAGATGTCTGTTGGCTATTTCTACTTTTTCCTCCATTATATACCCCGGCAACTGAATAAGTTCCATTCTATCTAAAAGAGGTTTAGGAATAGTATCCAATTGGTTAGCTGTAGTTACAAAAAGAATTTTAGAAAGATCATACCTTACATCTAAGTAATGATCCAAGAAATCTCTATTCTGTTCAGGATCTAAAACTTCTAGTAGAGCTGATGCAGGATCTCCTCTGAAAGAATTTCCTATTTTATCTATCTCATCTATCATTATTACAGGATTGGATTTCCCTACTCTTTTCAGAGCTTGAATTATTTTTCCAGGCATAGCTCCTACATAGGTTCTTCTATGTCCTTTTATCTCGGCCTCATCCACCATACCTCCCACAGAGAATCTGTAAAATTCTCTTCCAAGAGAAGATGCTATGGATTTTCCTATGGAAGTTTTTCCAACTCCAGGAGGTCCCACAAGACACAGTATACTTCCACTCACATTTCCTGTTTTTACAATAGTGCTTATAAATTCAAGAATATTATTTTTTACATCTTCTAAACCATAATGATCTCTATCTAAAATCTGCTTAGCTTTTTTTATATCCACTTTATCCTGAGAATATACTCCCCAAGGAAGTTCCACTATAGATTGTATATACGATCTTGTAACGTGATATTCCGGTGAGTTTTTGTCTATAAGAGCCAGTTTTTTCATCTGCTCATCCACAACTTCTTTAGCTTCTGGAGAAAGAATTATCCCATCCAATCTTTTTTGAATATTTTCTAACTCATTATCTTTCTCATCCTGTTCCAATCCCAGTTCTCTCTTTATAAGTTTTAACTGCTCCCTAAGAAAAAATTCTTTTTGCTGGGTACTTATTTTATCATCAATCTCTCTCGAAATTTTCATCTGAAGTTCTGAAATTTCCAGTTCTTTTTTTAACATTATAAGGAGTTTTTTCGATCTATTTTCCAAAGAAAATTCCTCTAACAGTTCTTCTAATTCTTTAGCTTCCGCCTTGAGCATAGAAGAGATAAGATCGATGAGAATTCCAGGCCGATCATAGGTAACATGACTCATAAGGAGTTTAAGTTCTTCCTGAAGAATAGGATTGAGCTTAAATATCTCTTTTAGAGTTCCCATTATGGCAAGCATATATGCTTTTACCTCATCACTAGGGAATTCGTCTTTCTCACGGTGATGTTCAACTGCCCAGATAAGCTCACTTTCACTTTCAGATAACACTTTCATCTTTTTGAACCTTGTTATTCCTTGAACTATAACCTGAACAGCATTTTCTCCCACGTTATTAATTTTATGAATTTTCACAGATGTTCCTACGTCATACATTACAGATTTTAAAAAATGTTCCTCATTGAATTCTTCCGCATAAACTAATCCCATAAATCCATTGTTTTCATTTTGAGCTTTTGTTATAGCTCCAATATAGTCTTCCCCTGTAAAAGTTATAGGGACCATTATATTTGGAAATATCGGTCTAGTAATAAGTGGTATTATGGATAATTGATCTGGCACCATATCATTTATTCTTATAAGCTCAATATTTTTTCCTTGCATTTTTTCCTCCTAATAAAAATTTTTCTTATACTTTCTTCTAAAAATATTCTTCACTTCCTTTTATTTTAGGAATTTTTGTAGGAAAATATCGTATCCGACCGTATATTTACTCGAGGTGAAATCATGGAATTAATTTTCAAATTTTTAAATGATTACTTCTTTATAGTCAATATTTTCTTTGTATTAATTATTATTTTTAGTGAAAAAAAAAGACCAGTTTATGCAATTTTTTGGGTTATCTTACTTATATTAGCTCCCTACACTGGTTTTGTCTTCTACCTTTTCTTTGGCCTCAGTTTTCGGCAATCCAGAATTATAAAAAAATTTTATGGAAAATCTTTCCTCAGCTTCAACAATGGACCCGATAAAAAAAATAGTCCATTAAAATCTCTAAAAAGGTGGCATCATCTCATCCAATATCTAGAAGTGGCTCAGGCAGGAGTCCTTACCACTTACGAAGATGTAACTCTTTTTACTTCAGGAACTGATTTTTTTTCAAATCTCATACAGGATATATCAAAAGCTGAAAACTCTATTCATATGGAGTATTTTATCTTTAAAGATGACAAATTGGGAAACACCCTATTCTCGTCCATTATAAAAAAAGCGAAAGAAGGGATTAAAATAAAACTTATTTTGGACGGAACAAATGGCCTTACTCTAAAAAAATTGAAAGATTTTAAAAACTCTGGTGTAGAGGTAGAACTTTTTTCCCCATCATTTTTCCATTGGTTAAAAATCGTAAATATCCGTGCAAACTATCGTGATCACAGAAAAATTTCTATAATAGATGGACAAATCGGCTATATTGGAGGTTTCAATATAGGAAACGAGTATATCGGAAAAGGAAATCTTGGAAAGTGGCGAGATACTGCAGTAAGAATTACAGGCTCCACTGTCAATGAGTTAGAAAAAGAGTTTTCCCTTTCTTGGAATTTTATTCAAAAAGATTCTAAGGAAAATTTTATTTATCCAAATTTCAAAGTCAAAAACCCTCACAACCAAAACTATGCTCAGTTGGTGAGTAGCGGTCCTAATTTTCAGCTTCATACAGCACGAGATAATTTTTTGAAACTGGTTTTAGAAGCTAAAAATTATATTTTTCTAGAAACTCCATACTTTGTTCCTGACGAAACTCTTGTAGAAGCTCTTAAAATAGCTGCACTTTCAGGGGTAAAAGTGAAAATTATTATACCTGACAAGCCAGATCACCCCTTTGTATATTGGATAAATCAATCTTTTGCCCGTGAACTTTCAAAATACGGAATAAAATTTTATCGTTATTCAGAAGGTTTTATACATAGTAAAAGTCTACTTGTAGACGGGGAAGTAGTTTCTTTGGGCACAATTAATTTTGATTACCGTAGTTTCTATAATAATTTTGAAATTAATATCAATTTCTACGGTGGAGATATTATAAGAGAAAATCTTTTAGCATTTAAAGAGGATCTCTTAAATTCTCAGCCATTGATTTTTACACAAAAAAATAATAATAGTATCCTTTCTAAATTCAAAGAATCAATATTTAGGCTACTATCACCACTATTTTAAGGAGAAAGTTATGAAAGAATTAGAAATATCCGATTTTTTTCAAGAATTTTATACTATAAAGGATGAAAAATTTGATTTTTATCTAGATCTTCATCTACACACTGTAGCTTCTGACGGAAATGCCACAGTCAAAGAAATCGTAGATTTTTTAAAAGATAAAAATTATCTTTTGGCCGTTGCTGACCACAACGAAATTTCAGGTTGTAAAAAACTTTTAGATTCTGGAATCAATGTCATTCCAGCTTTAGAATTGGGTTGTCAGGATGGTTTTGAAATTTTAGTTTACTTTAAAAATTATGAATCCGCCGAAACTTTTTTTAAAAAAGAAGTTGCTCCCTTTAAACATCCCACAAGAATGTCTAGAACCAGCAGAGATATCTTTACTTATCTAGAACTTTTAAAGGAGTATCCTGTTCATCTATCGATACCACATATCAACGGAGTAGCTCAGAAAAATTTTCTAAAAAACAAAACAAACATTTTTAAAGTTATACGAGGTAGCGATTCTTTAGAAACTCACAATCATGCTCTCCCTAAAAAAAATAACCGTATTGCTAAAAATGTTAAAAGAATATATAATAAAAATGAAACCTGGGGAAGTGATGCTCACACAATGGGTGAGATTAAAGACTACCTTTCTTTTCTCCACAAAAGAAAAACTCTGATAAAATCTATTTTGAACCATATAGGAAAAATTGGAGTTTTAAGCAGTATTGGAATAAAACATCTCAACTATCTCTTGAAATCCAAATAACGACTTAGGAGGCTCCATGAAATTTTTTAAAAACCTATTTCTCGTATCCTTACTTTCTATTTTTTTATCCGGCTGTCAGCTATTGGGGCTACGAGAAAAAACTCCCGTACAGATGGCACAGGAAAAATTTATAAATCTTGAAAATGAGTATAGAAATCTCCTTGCATTCTCTATAGTTTCCGAAAATTTAGAAGAAATCCAAAAAAAATATGGACAGTTACTTAAAGAATCTGAAAACATTCTTCTTTCAGATTCTGCCGAAACAAAATTATCTGGAAGAGAAAAAAATATCCTTATCAAATTAAAGGATAGTACATCCAAGAGAGTTCGAATTTTAGAGGATTTAAAAGATTAAAACCCAGCTTTGAGCTGGGTTTTAATCTTTTATCTCTTTACTTCACTGTAGTTCCAAAACTTAAAGGTAAACTCTCCCCTTCCCTGAGTCATAGACCTTAGATCCAATGAGTATTTCAATATCTCATTGTGAGGAACTTCAACTAAAATTCTCGGTTTTTCTTTACAACATTGTTCATGGAAGACCCTATCAATACAGGAACTATATCTCCATTGCACACACCTCTATGTAATCCATCATTAATTTCTTCTAGGGTAAATTCTTCTCCGGTAAAATATTTTTCCATATACTTTTCGTCTGTTTCAGCAACAGCCTCTAAGAGCATAGCTCTTGTGCTCTCAATATCGAACCGAGGATCCACAGGCACATCCACGCACTCTTTCCCGCTATTAAACCATACCTATCCTGTCTATCACGTTTACAAAGCCCTTAAACTGCTATTCTTCAATTATCGGGATACAGAAAGGAGCTATTTTTTTCAAGCATTTCCCAAACTTTCTCTGTACCTACTTCTATACCTGATTCTGTATCTAAAACTAGGACTGCTCCTCCCACTACTTTTATAGCTGACTGAACCTCTCCAAAAAAATCAAAATATCCAGGAGTGTCTAGGAGATTATATTTATGATTTCCATATTCAATAGGTATTAGGGATGTATTTATTGAGAATGTTCTTTTCATCTCCTCTTTATCGAAATCTGAAATTGTATTTTTTTCTTCTACAGTTCCTCTTTTTTTTATATTTCCAGACACAAATAAAAGTGATTCCATAAGTGAGGTCTTTCCACAACCTCTGTGACCTAAAAATGCGATGTTTCTAATATATTACTAGTTATAACCAATAAAATTTTAGAAGTCAATAAGCAGGGGATATTTTTCTGCAAAAAAAAAGGAGAGTTACCTCTCCAATTAAGCGTTTATCATATCATCCAATTTCTTTCCAGATTTGAACTTTATAGCTTTTTTAGCTGCTATTTTTATCTCTTCTTTTGTTTTAGGATTTCTTCCTAATCTCTCAGCTCTTTCTACAACTTCCCATTTTCCGAATCCAATAAAGTTTACACTCTCTCCAGAAATTAATAAAGTTTCGATTTCACCAAAAATTGCATCTAGTTTTCTCTCTGCTGCAACCTTAGATTCAAATATACCTTTTTCAGCTAATAGTTTTGCAAAATCTTTTTTTGTCATGATTTTCCTCCTAAGTTGTTTTTCGTGTCAGTTATTATTTATATCATAAAAAGCAGATAAATTCAAGGTTTTTCTGTATTTAATAGTTTTTTTATACTTTTATTGATAATTTTATTTTTTCCTGTATACTATAATTGTAGATAAATATCATGGAGGAACCAATGAATAAAAACAGAAAAAAAAGATATGAAAAAATTATGGATAGTTGTGGTAGAATTTTTCTTTTCCCTCTTCTTCTAACCGGATATCTTTTAAAATTTTATGATAAATTATTCAAAACTAAAAAAGAGAAAAATTCAAGTGCTCAGCACAAAAATTTTTCTGACTTTTAATTTTTGATTTTATATTTTTCCTACTGCTTTTTCAAAATCTTCTCTACTTATGTTATATCTGTTTAGCTTAGAAAGTAACTGTTTACTATTAGAATAACCAATTGAGAGAATTTTTCCTAATTTCTCTCTTTTTTCTTTGGCAGCATCTCCTCCAGTAAGACCATTATCTATAAGATCTTCCATAGAAAAAATTTCACACTTCCCCATAGCATCACTTTCACTTTTCACAGCTTCCAGAGCTTTTATTATAGCATCGGGTCGGGCATTTTCAACACCTATATCATCACCCTTAGTTCCTTCATCCCTTGAAATATAAGCGTTTTTAGAATCTGGATATCTGGACATTATAGCCCTTCTAATCTGCTCTCCAGCATAATCAGGGTCTGTTAGTATTATTAATCCCTTATTCTTATAAGCTGTCGCAAGTCTATCTAGATTTTGACCTCTTCGAACTGAAAATCCGTGAACAGCTATAACTTCAGCATCTACTGCTGCCTTGACAGCTGAAATATCATCTCTTCCTTCTACTACGATTATCTCATTTATAATTTTCTTCATCTTTACCTCACCCCTTTGTGTTATTATAGAAAAAACGAAGAAAGTTTCTTAAATCTTTAGAAACATATTCCCATGTATGAACTTCATCCTTGTATACATATGCTTTAAAGTCCAATCCTAATTTCTTCATACGTCCGACTATGTCCAACCACTGTTGCACCATGAGATATGGTTTTTTGTCCTCAGAACCTACACTGGCATAAAACTTTAATTTTAAAATTTTTTCTCTTTCCATAACTTTCATTATACTATAAGGATCTTCTCTTAGAATATGAGCTCCCTGAGGTCCAAAAACTCTCACAAAATGTTGTTGATCAAAAGAATTAAAAAGAAATTTTGGAATATACATATATTTGAAAATTCGAAAAACTCTGCGATTTAATATCATTCTTACGAGACTTATCGCTCCTGAAATGCTTCCTATCACAGAAAAACTATCACTATTTTTAAGACCTAATTTATACGCTCCATATCCACCCATAGAAAATCCTGCTATTCCGAATTTTGCTCCAGGGTATCTCTTTTTTAATAAAGGTAACAACTCTTTTGAAAAACATTCCTCATATCTAAAATCTTTCAAATGATAAAAATTCGTATAAAAACTCTCTCCGTTAAAACCCGAATTAGTAGCAATAAAAACCATCTCTTCAATCTGATTATTTTGTATCAGATAAAGATAATTTTGGAGAAGCTTACCTTTGTTTCTCCAATCCTCTTTCCTATCTCTAAGTCCATGTAGAAGTATAAGTACTCTTTTTACCTCTTTTTGCCGAAGTCCCATAGGAGTCATTACATCATATTCCATTTTTTCGTTAGTATAGTTACTTTTTAAAGAGTAACTCCTTATATCTATTTTTTTCTTAATCTCCTCCCCAGTAGGAAAATACTCCAATGCCACAAGTGCTTCATGGATAAAAGTGACCTCCTTAAAGGAGGTCACTCTTTTGAATTTTCTGGCTATTCTATGTCTATCAGGAAATAGTGTCAGAAGCAGTATTAAAATTGTAAGGAGAAGTAGTATATAGCCTATCGCCATAAGTCACCTCAATATTTTCTATTAAAATTCTGCATTTCTAGGAGTTCTTGGGAATGGGATTACGTCACGGATATTTGTCATACCAGTTAAATACATCATCATTCTCTCAAACCCAAGACCGTATCCAGAGTGAGGGAAACTTCCGAATCTTCTTAGATCCAGGTAGAATCCATAATCATCTTTATTAAGATTCATCTCATCCATTCTCTTAACTAATCTCTCTAAGTTATCCTCTCTCTGAGAACCACCTATAATTTCTCCGATTCCTGGAACAAGAAGATCCATAGCTCTTACAGTTTTTTGATCTTCATTTAGCTTCATATAGAAAGCTTTTATATCCTTAGGATAGTTAATCAGGAATACAGGTCTTTTGAAGTGTTCTTCTGCAAGATATCTCTCATGCTCACTCTGAAGATCTATTCCCCATTTAACTGGATAATCAAATTTCTTTCCACAGTTTTCAAGAACAGTTATAGCGTCAGTATATGTAAGTTTAGCAAAATCATTGTTCATGACATTGTTCAATTTATCAAACAATCCTTTTTCGATAAAGTTATTGAAGAACTCCATCTCTTCTGGACAGTTATCCATAACGTATTTTATTATAAACTTAACCATTTTCTCAGCTAAATCCATATTTGCTTCCAAATCTCCAAAAGCGATTTCAGGCTCTATCATCCAGAACTCTGAAGCGTGTCTTGATGTGTTAGAATTTTCTGCTCTAAAAGTAGGGCCAAATGTATATACATTTCTAAATGCAGCACAGTAAGTTTCTACATTCAGCTGTCCACTTACAGTTAGGTTAGTTTCCTTTGCAAAGAAATCCTTCGAAACATCTATTGCTCCTTCGTCAGTCTTAGGAACATTATTCAGATCTAACGTTGTTACTCTGAACATCTCTCCAGCTCCCTCACAGTCAGCTCCAGTTATGATTGGAGTATGTACATATACAAACTCATTTTCCTGGAAGAATTTGTGGATTGCATAAGCCAGTACAGATCTAACTCTGAATACTGCATTAAAAGTATTTGTTCTTGGTCTCAGGTGAGCCATTGTTCTAAGATATTCAAAAGTGTGTCTTTTATTTTGTAAAGGATAATCTAGGTCAGCTTTTTGAATAACCTCTACAATCTCTGCTACAACTTCAAATTTTTGTCCGCTTCCTTCAGAAACAACAACTTTTCCAACTACCCTAATAGTTGAAATTATAGATAGACGAGCTATCTCTTCAAAATTTTCCATCTCACTATTAAAAACAACTTGAACTCCATTAAAGAATGATCCGTCATTTAGTTCTATAAATCCAAAACTTTTTTGATCTCTTAACTTTTTTACCCATCCTGAAAACTCAACTTCTTGTCCAAGAAGAGATTCCCAGTTACGGTAAAGTTCTTTTACTGTTACTTTTCTCATGGTTTTCCCCCTCAATTATATTTTAAACTATGTTATTGGTTTGTTACTGGCAGGTTTATCTGCTTATTAATTTTTCAAATCGCTTCCATTATTATTATCATCTACAATTTTCACATTATCCAGATGACCTCTTACTTGCTCTTTGAATTTTTCAATATAGAGTTTTCTATATTTTTCTCTCTCTGATTTTTCTTCTTCAGAAAGTTCTCTTTGCTTAGCCAGTCCGGAGTAGTGATTAACTTTTTCAATTATATGTTTCATAATTTACCACCTTCCTTTTTTCAAAAAATTACTATGCTTATTATACTCTTTTAATGCCTAATTGTAAAGTGTTTAAACAAAAAAGCGGGAAATTTCCCGCTTTTAATTTTATAATTTATTATGCTTTTTTAGCGTTTCCTAAATTTTTAACTACATATCCAGATCCAATGATCGCAAGAGAGATTATTGTATATAATACTGCATTAGAATTAGTTACAAAGAACGAAACTACTATGAAAACTTGTCCTATTGCTGCTATAACTGGTACTACATAAGTTGTAAAGAATCCTAAGTTTTCTTTTTTAGCAACCATATGAGAAGCTAATATCACTAGAAGTAGGAATAGAGATACAAACATTATTGGAACATCATCAAAAGAAATTCCTTTAAACATTCCTGATGCTTCTTGTAGATAGTAAAGAACGTATAAAACAGCCGTTCCTCCCATTGCAAACCATGCTCCGTTTATAGGCGTATGAGTTGTAGGGTTAATCTGTTTAAAGAAGTTAGAGAACGGAAATTCGTCATCTTTTGCTAGGGCTTGAACATATCTCATACCTGCCATTGCGTTAGCGTTAAGAGTTCCAAGTACAGAAATTACAACTGCAGTAAGAACTAGTTTCTCTCCGTTAGCTCCGAAGAATTTGTTAGCTATCATTCCCACGTGGGCATTTCCAGCATTCATAATTTCAGCTGGATCCATCAGTAGAGTAACAGCAGCGAAATATGATCCGTAAACTAAAGTTACAAGAACGGCATTCCACGCAAATACTTTAGGAAGATTTACTTCTGGATTCTCCATCTCATCTCTCATAGCTCCGATATTAAACCATCCATCAAAAGCAAATGCCATAGATAGAAGCGGTGCTGTAAATAGTGCAAATCCTACTAATTGAGGTTGCTCAGCTGTCATAAACATATTTGTAGCAGCATCTTTAACAACTAAAGCACTTCCAAGGTTTCCAACACCTTCAAGCATAATTGTTGCATCTCCCTTACCAAGAACAATTCCAAGTATAGCGATAGCTATTAGAGGCATAACTTTTATGTAAGTTGCAAACGTTGAAAATATAGCACCAATTTTAGTAGAAGCTATATTCCATCCGTAAACAGCTATAATTGTTAAAGCAACCATTGCATATTTCGCCTGTACAGATACATTGATTCCGAATAACTGAGTCATGAAATCAACTGCAACGATACCAAGTATTCCACATAGTGAAGGAATGTAGATTACAGCCATAAACCAACCAACAGCAAAAGCTGCTTTTTTTCCAAATTGCTCCTCGATATATCCAACCATTCCTCCAGGCTTAGTAGATCTCTTAGCCAAAACTGCCGTTGCAAATCCTGCAAATATAATAGTAGTTCCTAAAATAACCCAACCAAGAACCGCAGTTGCAGAGTTTCCTTGAGTAGAACCAAGAATTCTACTGGCTCTGAAGAATATTCCAGAACCGATTACGTTACCCATAGCTGTACAAAGAGCTTGGACAAAAGTAATTTTCTTTTTCATTTTTTTCTCCCCTTTTAATTTTATATTTAAATTTTATAATAAATAAAATTTATTAACGAACTGTATTATACAATGATTTCACTTGTATTGCAAGATTTTTTTTAGCTTTCTTTAAACTTTTTCCATTCTTTTTAAGAACAAAATATTCTTTTTCAATGCATTTGCGCAGTATTTATTCATGAAAATTATTCTCTAATGTTTTTTTATATCTACAATAAATATCTTTTATTGCTTTATGTTCTTAGCATAGTGACTATTTCCTTTTTTTAGAGTATAATTTTATTAAGAATTTATTATAGGAGGTACAATTTCATGAAAAAAGCTTTTATATTTTTAGCAGAAGGGTTTGAGGTTATCGAGACTATGACTCCAGTCGATATTCTAAGAAGAGCCAGCATTCAGACAGTTACTGTTTCTATAACAGGAGAAAAATTAGTTTCCTCTTCTCATGGAATAACGGTTTTAGCTGATTCATTAATGGATGAGGAAGATTTCCAAGAAGGAGTTATGCTTATACTTCCTGGAGGATATCCAGGCTATGAAAATCTGAGAAAGTGTAAAAAATTACAAAAATTGATTTTGGATTACTCTTCAAGAAAAAAATTTATCGCTGCTATCTGTGGAGCACCTATACTTTTAAATGATCTAGATCTTTTGAAAGATATTGATTTCACCTGTCATAGTTCGATTTTAAACTCTGTACCAAAGGAAAATTATCTTAAAGAAAAAGTTGTTATTTCTAAAAATATAATCACTTCTCCCGGAGCAGGTCTTTCTCTAGATTTTTCTCTAGCTCTTACCCGACTTCTTACCTCTGATGAAACGGTCGAAAAAATTAAAAAGGCTTTAGAACTAGTCTAAGCCTTTTCGCTTTCCATTTTTTTTATTTTTTTACTAACTTCTTTTCTTTTTACCAGATTAATATTCCCCACTATTCCCAGAGCCATAAAAACTGTCAATAATGAGCTTCCTCCGAAGCTCATTATTGGCATAGGTATCCCGAAAACAGGGAGTAAACCTATGGCTACAGATATATTTATAAGAAACTGAATAAATATATATCCCGCTATTCCCACAGAAAGATATTTCCCCAAATAATCTTCGCACTCTATAGCCGTTCCTTTTATTCTATTAAAAAGTCCGAAAAAAAGCACTATTATAACTAATATTCCAACCAGACCAAACTCTTCTCCAAAAGAAGCTAGAATAAAATCAGTATGTATTTCAGGAAGGTAACTATATTTCTGCATTCCGTTTCCATATCCTGTTCCGAATATCCCTCCATTGCCTAAACCCAAAAGAGACTGACCTACCTGGTATCCCTTATCTTGATCATAGGTATTACTAAGTAGTCCTTCTACGTAACTTTTTATACGTCCTGTTTTATAACCACTAGCAAAAGAATCAAACTTCAAATAGACATAAACAATCACCCATATGAGCAAAAACGACAAGCCACCCGCCGCTCTCCCTATAATTTTATCCGGGATTTTACTCATAAAAAGCATGAAAACGGTTATAGAAAAATAATGTATTACCGTCCCCAAATCATTTTGAAACATAATAAGAAAAGCAAAAATACTAAAAATAATCCCACTCGAAATTACTATCCCTTTTGTTTCATACCTTTCTTTTTCAGCTATCGAAAGATTATAAGCCATTAAAATCACATAAAAAATTTTAAAAACCTCTGCTGGCTGTATACTCAAAGGTCCTACTGTTATCCAGCCTCTAGCTCCATTTCTCAAGGGAATCAATTTAGGAAACACCGTTCCTAAAATAGGCATTGCAGCTAAAACAATAATAGGAATCAAAATCACTGCTTTCAAATAGTTTTTTTTCTCATATTTTCTATAATCCATTTTCAGAGTACATACACAAGCAGCTAACGATACACCAAAAGAGATTATATGTTTCCAGAATTCTTTACTTCCCATATTTCCTTTTATATAGAAGCTAGCACTATATACTCCTAAAAGGCTTAGGAAAGAAAGTATTCCCACTATCATCGTAAGATGTCTTAGTCTTCTGTCTATTCTTATTATCTGTAATTTTGTATCATTTTTTTTTCTAACCTCATTTCTCATTGCATATATATTTTTCATCTCTTTCTCTTCTTTCAAAATAATCACCACTTTCTTCATTTAAATTACTTTTATAGTATACATCATCTTTCCAAAAACCTCAAACGAGATTTTCTAACTTCTTTTTTCCCTCATAATTTGTTATACTTAAATGAACTGAATTTCATTCTATCTATACGGAGGTTAATTTATGAATAAAAAATATAAGGCAGTTATCTGTGATTTGGATGGGACTCTTCTGAATTCTTCCCATACAATTTCTGCAAATACTCAAGAAGTTATAAGGGAAATTGTAGATAAAGGCATCAAATTTTATATTGCAACAGGAAGACATCATATGGACGCCCTTGTTTTTAAAAAAATTCTAGGATTAAATTCTTTCCTTATCTCTTCCAACGGAGCTAAGGTACACAATGAAAACAATGAGGAAATCTTCTCCGTCACTATTCCAAAAGATGTGACAGCCGAAATAATAAATCTCACGGTTGACGACGATATTCACAAAAATATATTTTCAGGTGATGACTGGTTTGTGGAAAAACCTTTGGATGAAGCCGAAGAATTCCACAAAGAATCAGGATTTATCCATACTGTTGTTCCAAGCTTCCAAGCTGTAAAAAATAGAGATATAACTAAATTCTTCTTTATATCTGAAGATGAGGAAAAACTTTCTGTATTTTCTCGTGAAATCCACGAAAAACTTCAAGACAAGGTAGCTATCACACTTTCCCTTTCTAGCTGTTTAGAAATAATGAACAGAGGGGTTTCCAAAGGTGAAGCTATTAAAAGGATGCTTGAGATCGAAGGATTCTCTCCGGAAGAAGCAGTTGCCTTTGGAGATGGAATGAACGACCTTGAAATGCTTTCCACTGTTGGAAAAGGATTCATTATGGGAAATCATAATCCTTCTTTAAAAAAAGCTCTTCCACACAATGAGGTTATCGATACAAATGATAATGACGGCGTAGCAAAAAAATTAGCAGAACTATTTCTATAAGGAGTGATTTTTATGTTTAATATTTCAATTGAATTAACTCAAGAGTTTCAAAAAAGAAAAGTAGAAGTAAGAGAATTTATAACTTTGGAGGAAAATCCAAATACAGTTAAATACCTTTTCCAAGATTTAGAACTGGAATTAGATTATGACATTTTATATCCTGAAGGATTTTCTGAAGTTCTTGAATATGACTCAGAAAATAAAAAATTCTCAATTAATGGATATTCTCATCTAGTTAAATTTTATCAGAAAGATAAGGATGGCGATGACTATATCTGGTACTCAGCATACAAAGATTTAAATAACTTAGAAAAAGAATTAATCTCCATAGATTTAGGAGACTCCATCTAAAAATAATTTTCAAAAAAATTCCCTAAAGACTATCCGTCTAAAGGGAATTTTTTTTGATTTTTTATCTATTTGATATAAATTTATATATTCCTCTTATCCAGTTATCAAAAGACTGATGCTCAGATTCCATTACATCATACATCTTTGGGGCTATTTTCATAAAATTTTCCTTGAACAGCTCCATATTCAACTCTGTCATATTACTCTCTTTTTTTACCTTTACAAACATCTTTCTGACATCATTAGGAGAGTATCCAGTATTTTTTTTACCTAAATTGATAACCTCACCATTTTTTGTAAGTCTGTTTTTTTGACAAAGAAGAAAAGCTTCTCTTTTCAGGGCAAAAACTCTATCATTCAGAGCCATGTTCACTACAATATCTTTCAATTCTCTATTAATATCATCAGTTAGGTCATACTCTTTTATTAGTTGGATAGCTTCCAATCTTGTTCTGTATGATAGTTCATTCTTTAAATCTTTTAATATATTTTCCATTTTTTCTCCTCAGATACGTTTTATACATTATGCTTTTTAAAGTACATTACATTATATGTCATACCCGAGATATAATCAAGTTTTTTTCAAATTAACTTAAAAATAATCCCCTCAAAAACTGATTATACAGCTTCATTTTCCTGCATAGCTACATATTTGTCAGCTCCATAGTAAGCTCTTAGGTACATCTCTTTTAATTCTGACATAAGAGGGTATCTTGGATTAGCTCCTGTACACTGGTCATCAAAGGCATCTTCCACCATCTGATCAAGTTTTTCTAAAAATTCTATTTCTGAAATCCCATATTCAGCTATTGTAGATTTTATTCCTATTGTTGCTTTTAATTCGTTGATTTTAGTTCTTAAAACTTTTACTTTCATTTCAGGAGTTTCATTTCCTACAGTAAATCCTAAAACATCAGCTATTTTAGCATATCTTTCCTTTGCATTAGGGTATTTATATTGAGAGAATCCTGCCATTTTTAAAGGCTTATCCGTAGCATTAAATCTTATAACCTCTTCTAGAACTAGAGCATTAGCTACTCCGTGAGGAAGATGGAATGCTGCTCCAAGTTTGTGAGCCATTGAGTGGCATATTCCTAAGAATGCATTAGAGAAAGCCATTCCAGCGATACAAGATGCGTTTGCCATTTTCTCTTTTGCTTTTTTAGCTTGGCTTCCTTTTGCTACTGATTCAGGAAGATATTTAAAAGTAAGTCTCATCGCTTCTATTGCCATTGGATTTGTAAAATCTGATGCAAGAATTGATGCATAAGCTTCAACAGCATGAGTAAGAACATCTATTCCTGAAGCTGCTGTAAGTCCAGCTGGCATACTCATCATTAGGTGAGGATCTACAACTGCTACATCTGGAGTAATTTCATAATCAGCTAGAGGATATTTCACTCCAGTTTTATCGTCAGTTATAACTGCAAAAGGAGTAACTTCCGATCCTGTTCCAGCAGATGTTGCTACTGCCCAAAATTCAGCTTTTCCACCCATTTTTGGGAATTCAACTATTCTCTTTCTGATATCCATAAATGTCATAGCTAATTCTTTGAAGTCGACTTCTGGATGCTCATACATAACCCACATAATTTTAGCGGCATCCATTGCTGAACCTCCACCTAGGGCTATTATAACATCTGGTTGATAACTTACCATAGCTTCAGCACCTTTTCTAACCACTGCAAGAGTAGGATCTGCTTGAACATCTGAGAAAACTCTATAATCTACACCCATACAATCAAGAACTTTAGTTATATGCTCTGGGTAATTCATAGTAGCTAACTGTTGATCAGTTACTATCATAGCTCTCTTTTTGTTTTTCAGCTCTCCTAGAGCAACCGGTAACGATCCATATTTGAAGTATACTTTCTCTGGAATTCTAAACCAAAGCATATTTTCTCTCCTTTTTGCAACAGTTTTCACATTGATTAAGTGCTTAACTCCCACGTTTTCTGAAACAGCATTTCCTCCCCACGATCCACATCCAAGAGTAAGAGATGGTGCCAGTTTAAAGTTAAATACATCTCCTATAGCTCCTTGAGCTGCTGGCATATTTACAAGGATTCTTCCTGTTTTCATAAGAGCAGAGAACTCTTCTATTCTGTCTGCAGCTTCCATCTCATCAGCATATATAACCGACGTGTGCCCCATTCCTCCAAGAATTACTAATCTGTCAGCTTTTTTAAGAGCATCTTTGAAGTTTTTAGCTTTATACATTGCCAGTACCGGTGAAAGTTTTTCATGAGAGAAAGCTTCTTCTAACTCTACAGATTCAACTTCTCCTATAAGAACTTTTGTTCTTTCAGAAACTGTTATTCCACCAAGAGAAGCTATTTTAGCTGCTGACTGTCCAACTATTTCTGAGTTAAGGTTTCCATCCTTTAGTATTACTCCTCTCATTGTCTCCACTTCGGAAGGAGTAAGAATGTAAGCTTCTCTTCTTGCAAATTCAGCTTTTACCTCTTCATAGATACTCTCATGGATTATTACTGCCTGCTCAGAAGCACATATAACTCCATTGTCAAAAGTTTTTGATAAAAGAATAGAGTTTACAGCCATTTTTATATGAGCAGTTTTATCAATGATTACAGGAGTATTTCCAGCTCCTACACCTATAGCAGGTGTTCCAGAAGAGTAAGCTGCTTTAACCATTCCTGGTCCTCCTGTTGCCAGTATAAGATCTACATTTCTCATAAGATAATTTGTTGCATCCAGTGAAGGCTCAGATATCCACCCTATAATTTCTTCAGGTGCTCCTGCTTTTACTGCTGCTTCAAGAATTATTCTTGCTGCCTCAATTGTAGAGTTTTTCGCTCTTGGGTGAGGAGAAAAAACTATTCCATTTCTTGTTTTAAGAGCTATTAGAGCTTTAAATATAGCTGTAGATGTTGGGTTTGTTGTAGGAATTACTGCTCCTATAACTCCGATAGGTGCCGCTATTTTTTCTACTCCAAAAGCCTCGTCACTTTCTAAAACTCCACATGTTTTCGTGTCTTTATATGAATTATATATATACTCAGATGCAAAATGATTTTTAATTACTTTATCCTCAAGTATACCCATTCTTGTCTCTGCTACTGCCATTTTAGCAAGATGGATTCTTGCAGCATTAGCTGCTAATGAAGCTTCTCTAAATATTTTATCTACTGTCACTTGATCAAATTCTGCAAATTTTCTCTGAGCGACTCTTACTCTTTCTATAACATTCTCAACTTTCATTGTTACCTCCTGAAATATCTCATTTCTTTATGATAACTGAATTTTACTATTTTTTTTTATTTTTCACAAATTTTTAAACGGTCACTTTTAAATCTTTTTTCACGCTCTTTTTTTACCTTGTAGTATTTTTTTATTTTTCGAACAAAGCATCAAAAGCTATTTAAAACTTCTTTTTCAAAAGAAAAAACATATATTGTCTACCCAATATATGTTTTCATTTTTTGATTGTTTTTTTGTCATGTCTAATATTTTTTAGGCTTTTCTTCTCCTCTTTCAACTCTTAGTGCACCTAAAGTAAGAGCCTTCATCTCATCCTCTCCGGGATAGATATATACTGGAGCTACAAATTCAACTTTTTTCCTAATAGCAACCGTTATCAAATTAGAATAAGCTATTCCTCCTGTAAGAAGTATCGCATCTATTTTTCCAGAAACTACAGTAGCCAGAGATCCTATCTCTTTTGCCACCTGATAGACCATAGCATCCTGAACAAGTTTCGCACATTCATCTCCTGCTTCTATCATCTGGGCAACATCTCTCATATCATTTGTATTCAGATAAGCTACAACACCTCCGTTTCCTTTAAGTCTTTTTTTAATAAAAGAATCCGTATATTTTCCAGAGAAACACATTTTTACAAGATCTCCCGCAGGAACTCCTCCAGAACGCTCAGGAGAAAAAGGACCATCTCCATCCAGGGCATTATTCACATCTATAACTTTTCCACCACTATGGATACCTACAGAAATTCCTCCTCCCATATGTGCGACTATAAGATTTACTTCTTCATATTTTTTTCCATTCTCAATGCAGTATCTTCTGGCAACCGCTTTTTGATTTAATGCATGAAATATAGATTTTCTAGGAAGTTCTGGCATTCCCGAAACTCTCGCTACCTCTTCCATCTCATCCACCACAACTGGATCCACTATATAGGCTTTTTTTCCAATCTCATCAGCTATCTCTTTAGCTATAACTCCCCCAAGATTGGAAGCATGCTCTCCCAAAACTCCCTTTTTAAGATCCTTTATCATATTTTCGTTAACTATGTAAGTTCCTCCATCCATAGGTTTTAGGAGACCACCTCTCCCTACAACAGCATCGAGAGATTTTACAAGTATATCTCCTTCCACTAGAGCTTCAACTATAACATTTTTCCTAAATTCTTTTTGTGAAAATATATCTTCATATGGAGCTAGCTCCTCATTGCTATGTCTTAAAGTTTTTTCAAAAATCTCTTTTTCATTCTCATAGACCCCTATCTTAGTAGATGTAGATCCGGGATTTATAGAAAGTATTCTAAATAATTTTTCCATCTTCTGATTCACCTCGTATTTTCTTTTTTTATAATTTTTATACTGTTGCTAGGGCCAGTATTATAGAGTTTAATTTTGTAGACTCCGAATCCGCTCTGGAAGTTAAAATTATAGGTGCAGAAGCTCCCACTATCATTCCTGCTCCCTCAGATTTAGAAAAATATGTCAAACTTTTATAGAGAATATTCCCAGCTTCAATATCAGGAGCCAGAAGTATATCTGCATGACCCGCTACAGGATGAGTTATCCCTTTTAGTTCTGCTGCTTCTGTATTTATAGCATTATCTAGTGCCAAAGGACCCGCCACTAAACAGTTTTTTATCTCTCCCCTTTCATTCATGGCCTGAAGCTCTCCTGCTTCCACTGTAGCTATCATCTTAGGAAAAATTTTCTCCTTGGCACATAGACAAGCAACCTTAGGAATCTCTATGCCTAATTTATGAGCCACTGTTACCGAATTTTCTATTATTTTTTTCTTTTCTTCCAACGTCGGTGCTATATTCATGGCAGCATCAGTAACTATATAGGGTTGGAGGAATCCATCTACATGAAATATTCCCACATGTGAGAGAAGATTTCCTGGAATTCTTAGCCCTATCTCCGAATCTAAAACAGCTTTCAATATTATAGTCGTGTCCACTAACCCCTTCATAACCACATGGGCTTTTTTTTGAGATACGAGCCTCACAGCTTCCCTTGCAGATTCATTCATATCCTTTATATCTATAATCTCATACTTTTGAATAGGAATATTATGTAGTTTTGCTATCTCCACTATTTTTTCTCTGTCTCCCACAAGAAGAGCCTCTATTATCCCCTCTTTTCTAGCAACTTCCACAGCCTGAAGAACATCTTCATCTTGAGCACAGGCTACTGCAACTATTTTTCTATTTTCCCTATCAATTTTATTTTTAAGATTTCTGAAAAAGTCCATATCTCCTCCTTTTTAAAAAGGGAGACTCCTCGAGCCTCCCTTCTTTATAATCTTTTATCTCTTGATATAAGTAGCTCTTACATTTTTCATTGTTTCTATTCTTCTCTCTCCATAGAGATCTGCAGCTTTAGAAATAGCTATATTTTCCTTTTTAGCCATTCCATAGATTTCAAGAAGTCTATCATAGATAAGATCTACATCATTCATAGCTTTTCCGAATTGATATCCATGAAGTTCATGGTAAACATTGATAAGTCCTCCGGCATTTATCACATAGTCTGGAGAATATAAAATTCCTTTATTTTTCAACACATCTCCATGATCAGCTTCTTTAAGAACATTATTTGCAGTTCCAGCTATTATTTTACATTTTAAGTGAGGAATAGTGTCGTCATTTACAGAAGCTCCAAGGGCACATGGTGCATAAACATCTACATCTAATCCGTAGATATCCTCAGGCTTTACAAACTCAACTTCTGGATGCTCTTTTTTCATTCTCTCAATGTGAGCCTCATTTATCTCTGTAAAGTAGATTTTTTTAGCTTTTTCCCCATATACTTTATCATTTTTCCAGTTTTGAACATCTGAGTAATCTCCTAAAAGATATTTAATCAAGTAGTAACCAGTCTGTCCAGCTCCTTGAACAGCAAATGTTTTTCCTTCTAGAGAATCTGTTCCAAATACCTCTTTAAGAGATGCTTTAATTCCCATAAAAGCTCCCCAAGCTGTAACTGGAGATGGATTTCCTGATTTTCCAGCAAGTCCAACAACGTGATCAGTTTCCATAGCTAAGTAGTTCATGTCTTTGCAAGATGTATTTACATCTTCAGCAGTGATATATCTTCCATTTAATGATTGAACATATCTTCCAAGAGCTCTGAAATATCCCTCACTCTTAACTTTTGAAGCATCCCCTATAAGAACTGTCTTACCTCCCCCAAGGTTAAGACCAGCACATGCCGCCTTATAAGTCATCCCTCTTCCAAGTCTCAAAACATCTAGAACAGCATCTTCTTCACTCTCATAGTTCCAAAGTCTTGTTCCTCCAAGAGCTGGCCCAAGAGTTGTATCGTGGATACAAGTTATTCCTTTTAATCCAGTTGTCTCATCATAAAAATAAACTAACTGCTCATGCTTAAACTGTTCCATGTAATCAAATTTTTTCATAATTGACCTCCAAATATTTAAATTTTTAAAATTATTGATTTTCTATTTTTATATTCCTTTTTAATCCTACAATATTATTGTACAACACGCAAATTAAAAAGTCAACTTTTCCTGTCTAAAAAGTTCAATTTTTTAACAAAAAATATCATTTTTAAACCTTTTTTAGTTTTTTTATGTTTTTGGTCTTTTTTAACTTCAGTTTTTTTTTATTTTCTTGCAACTATCTCTATAATGGAGTATAATTTTATAATAATTATTTTTTAATATTTTTTATAAGGAGTGATAATCGTGACTAAATTACCTAATTGTCCAAAATGTAATTCTGAATATGTGTACGAAGACGGAGATATGCTTGTTTGCCCAGAGTGTGCCTACGAATGGAAAATACAGGAAGATGAAGTTGAATCTGAAAAAATTATAAAGGATTCAAACGGAAATGTTCTTCAAAACGGAGATACAGTAACCGTTATTAAAGATCTTAAAATAAAAGGAAGTTCTCTAGTTGTAAAGCAGGGAACCAAAGTTAAAAATATTCGTCTTGTAGATGGTGACCATGACATCGATTGTAAAATTGACGGTGTCGGAGCAATGAAACTCAAATCTGAGTTCGTTAGAAAAGTTTAATAGAAAAGACGGAGTTGGTAACTCCGTCTTTTTTTACAAATTATACCTTATTGTAATTCCATACTGGTGGAGATACTCATCCTTTATCAGAGTTCCACCATAATAAATTCCCCACACCGTGGATTTACCAACTTCTTTTTCCACTCCATACTTAAATTTTCCTATTCCTGGTTTTTCTTTATTTTCATCCTTTTCTCCAAAATCATGAAACCAAGCTAAATCTAGACTATAAAGCCAATCCCCATGCCTTTCTTCTACTATGATTCCAACTTTTCCAAGAGGACTTTCTTTTTTCTTACCATTTAAAATCTTTTCTTTTTCCCACGAATAATCAAATCCAAGGTACGGGTATACATTATAATTTTTTCTATGCTCATATCTAGAATTAAGTTCTAATCCGAAACTATAAATTTCGCTTTTATAATTATATTTATCTCCAAAATAATTTACTTTATTTTTCCCCTCTGTATATCCTCCAGAAAGGGTAAATGACCAGAAATCACTACGCCTAGTTAGATAAAGATTTCCTCCTAAAGATTCCAAGTTCTTTTTGCTATATTCGGAACTTTCCACTTCAGATTCTACATAACCATAACCTAATCCCAGTATCCACTCTCTCCAAACTCTTCCAAAAGTTCCACCAGTTATCCCTTTTGCTTTATACTTATAATCTCCCTCTTCCCCAAAAGAGATATCTCCATTTTCTCCATAAATTTCAAAATTCTGAAAATATCTACTAGGTTCGTAAGCAGATTTTCTTGCATAACCATAACCATTTTCTCTTATATTTTTACTATTTTTAACATCCATTTCCATCCCATAAAAAGATGCGTATGTCAAATTACTCGCAAAAAGTCCTCCCAACAAAAGAAATTTTTTAAAACCAATTTTCCACATGAATTTTCTCCCCCACTATTTTCCCCTATTGTACTTCAAAAGAGAAAGACAAGTCAACTATTTTCAGTCCATCTACAGCCGCACTTGTTATTCCTCCTGCATATCCAGCCCCTTCACCTATGGGATAAAGCCCTCTCAAAGTCAGAGATTCACCTTTTAAATCTCTGCTTATCTGTATCGGTGCTGAAGTTCTTGTTTCTGGACCTATTAAATTGGCTTCCCTACCCATGAATCCCCTATGAATTTTATTCCAGTAAGTCAGGGCACTTTTCATATTTTCAGTTACAAATTCTGGAAGCAGTTCATTCAAATCTCCAGAGTGCAATTCCATCTCATAACTACTTCCAGATTTTTTCTTACTTTTAACTCCTTTTACAAAATCCTCACTGTTCTGATAGACTCCCCCATATCCTGCCATTTGATAGGCTTTTTTCTCCAGCTTTTCTTGAAATTCCATTCCCGAAAAAAGATGGTCTCCCATTTCATGAGCTTTTACAGCTACAACCAGGGCTGAGTTGGAATATTTTCCCATACGATCCGAATAGCTCATTCCATTCACAAGAGTTCCCCCTTCTTCAGAAGCTGCATTTACAACTACTCCTCCCGGGCACATACAGAAAGAAAAAATTCCTCTCTCTTCGGCTCTATTGTTGTGAGTAAGGGTATAGGTTGCCGTTCCTAATTTTTCATCACCAGCACTTTCACCAAACATCATACGATCCACAAATTCTCTGCTGTGCTCTATTCTCGCTCCCACTGCAAAAGGTTTGTTCTGCATGGCTACACCTTTTTTATGAAGCATACGATAAGTTTCTCTAGCAGAATGACCAGTAGCTAAAAGGAGATAATCCAAAGGAATTCTTTCCAATTTTCCTTCACTTGTTTTTACATCTATCGCCCTAACTCTTTCATCTCCTACTATTACCTCTTCCAACTTATGAGAAAAATAAAATTTTCCACCCATGCTCTTTATTTTTTCCCTCAAATTTTTCACCACAACTTTTAGAACATCTGTACCTATATGTGGTTTATAATCCCAAAGTATCTCCTCCTGTGCTCCACACTCCACAAGAATCTGAAATACCTCATCTATATATCCGCTTTTTATTCTAGTATTTAATTTTCCGTCCGAATAGGTTCCAGCTCCTCCCTCTCCAAACTGGATATTAGAATCCCCATTCAAAATCCCTTGAGAAATAAATTTTTGGATAGATTTATCCCTATCATCAACCATCTCTCCCCTCTCAAAAATCATAGGAGAGTAGCCTAGCTGACAGAGTCTGTAAGCTGCAAAAAGTCCTGCAGGACCTGTTCCTATTATTCCTATTCTTGAATTTTGGGGATAACTAGATTTTCTTTCTATTTTGTTATCTTCTTTAACCAAGTTAATCTGAGGAGAATTAGGAATCTCAACATGCTCTTTCAATGTAACCTGGATATTATACACCAACTTAATATCAGATTTTTTCCTACTATCTATCGATCTTTTTACATAATCAATTCTCTCTACACTATTTTTATCTATTCCCATTTTTTCCAAAAGTCCTAAAAGGTATTTATTTTGACTGACTTTAAGGGGAACTATAAGGTTATTTACATTTATTTTCATTTTTTTCTCCTAGATATATTTCTATTTTTTCTATATTCTAGTATAACTCATTATCCCTTTATAGGCAATACAAAAGAAAAGAACCAAGTTGCCTCGGTTCTTTATCAATTATTATTATTTTTATTATTTTTTTCCTTTTTTAGCAGGTTTCTTTGGCTCTTCTTTCACCACTGGTGCTACAGGAACTTCTCCTCCAACAGCAGTTTCTAATTTTTTTCCAACTCTAAATTTAACTACTTTTTTAGCAGGGACTGCAATTTTTGCACCTGATTGAGGATTTCTAACTTCTCTTGCAGCTCTTTCTACAACTTCCCATTTCCCCCATCCTACGAAAGATATAGATTCTCCAGCAATTAAAGAATCCTCTACAGTTCCTAGGAAAGCATTCACCATTTTTTCAGCTTCCTTTTTAGTTATATCTCCTGCTGTTAGGGCAAACTTGTCGATAAATTCCTTTTTAGTCATTTTAATTCCTCCTATTTTTTATATTTTAGAAAACTTTTTCCTGTCAAATTGAGGCATGCAGGGGTTTCTGATATATAATTACTTTTAAAACCCCTATTTTCCTTTTATTTGTTAAGTTTTTTTTATTTTCGAAGAATTTTTTTGTTTTTTTTACTATTTTACCGACTCTTCTCCCTTTTCAATAGCTATTTTATTCAAAGGAATCAGCTTTGCTTTATTCTCTCCAAACACTTTAGGAAAAGCATCCAATATAGATTTCGATTGGACAACTCCAGTCTTTTCAAGCACAGCCCCCAACATAACCATGTTAGCTATTTTAAGATTTCCCAGTTCATTAGCAATATCATTGGCAGGAATATAATAAGCTTCTATATCCGCTCTTTCTGTTTTCCTCTCAATAAGAGATGAGTTAATAAAAAGTTTTCCTCCAGGAGCCAAAGATTTTTCAAATTTAATAAGAGATGGCAGATTCATTGCCACAACTATAGTTGCATCATTTACAACTACTGGAGATCCTACAGGTTTATCTGAAACTACCACCGAACAGTTAGCAGTTCCTCCTCTCATTTCTGCTCCATAAGAAGGACACCAAGAAACTTCTTTCCCTTCCAACATTCCAGCATAAGTCATAAGCATTCCAAGAGACATGAGTCCTTGTCCTCCAAATCCAGCACATATGATTTTATTTGTCATTATTTAGCCTCCTTCTTATTCCCTAGTGGGTAGTACGGAATCATATTCTCCTCTAACCATTTAAGTGAATCTATAGGAGATATTCCCCAGTTCGTAGGACAAGTTGAAAGAACTTCAACTATAGAAAATCCTTTTCCTTCAATCTGATTTTGAAAAGCTTTTTTAATTATAGTTTTAGCTTTTCTTACAGCAGCAGGATTATGAACAGTTACTCTTTCTACAAATCCAGCTCCATCTAGAGTAGCAAGAATTTCTGACATTCTTATAGGTGATCCAGCAAGAGCTGTATCTCTTCCCGACTGACAAGTTGTGGCTTTCTGCCCTGGTAAAGTTGTGGGTGCCATCTGTCCACCAGTCATCCCATAGATAGCATTATTTACGAAGATAGTTGTTATTTTTTCTCCTCTAGCAGCTGCATGGATGATTTCTGCTGTTCCTATGGATGCCAAATCTCCATCCCCTTGATAAGTAAACACTACTTTATCAGGTAGTGCTCTTTTTATACCTGTCGCAACTGCAGGTGCTCTTCCATGGGAGGCTTGTTGCATGTCACAGTTAAAATATTTATAAGCCAGAACAGCACATCCAACTGGTGCCACTCCTATTGTTTCTCCTAACACTCCAAGTTCTTCTATAACTTCAGCTACTAGTCTATGGATAATTCCATGAGTACAACCTGGACAGTAGTGAGTTTCTTTATCTGTTAAAGCCTTAGTTTTTTGGAATACGCTAGCCATTACTTACCTCCTAAAACTTTTTTTGCATAATCATATATTTCGTCTGGAGTAGGTATCACTCCTCCTGTTCTTCCATAGAACTCTATCTTGTGTCTGCATTTAGCAAAACTTTTTATATCTTCTACCATCTGTCCCATACTCATCTCTACAACCAAAAGAGTTTTTCCAGCTTCAATTTCATCCATGGCTTTTTCAGGGAATGGCCACAGGGTAAGAGGTCTAAACATTCCAACTTTTTGCCCCTCCTCTCTCAACTGATCCACAACATTTCTACAAATTCTAGCAGTTGTTCCATACGCAACAAATATTAACTCTGCATCATCCATTTTATAAAGTTCCACTTTCTGCTCTTTTTCTTTTACTATGTCATATTTTTTGAAAAGCTTTATATTGTGATCTTCAAGATCCTCTGCTGAAAGATATAAAGAGTTTATGATGTTAGGCTCTCTCTCTCCCTTTGTTCCGGTAGAAGCCCAAGTTTTCTCCTCACTATTTCTTTCTACTTTTTTATCAAAAGAAACAGGTTCCATCATCTGTCCAATAATTCCATCTGCAACTATCATAACAGGATTACGATAATGATCAGCTAGATCAAAGGCATCCATAGTCATGTCTACGGCTTCTTGAACCGATGCAGGTGCAAGAACTATAGTTCTATAATCTCCGTTTCCTCCACCTTTTACACACATGTTGTAATCTGATTGAGCCGGCTGAATCCCCCCAAGACCAGGTCCTCCTCTCATCATATTTACAATAACAGACGGAAGCTCTGCCCCTGCAAGATATGTAATTCCTTCCTGTTTAAGTGCTATTCCCGGAGATGAGGACGACGTCATGCATCTCACTCCAGCTCCTGCTGCTCCGTATACCATATTTATCGCTGCAACTTCTGATTCAGCCTGCACAAATGCTCCTCCAACCTCTGGAAGTGCTTTAGACATATATTCCGGAACCTCATTTTGAGGTGTTATTGGATATCCGAAGAAACATTTACATCCTGCCACTATCGCAGCTTTTCCAATAGCTTCATTACCTTTCATTAACACTTTAGACATATTCCCTCCTAGTCTCTCTCTACTGTAATAACATAATCTGGACACATAATCGCACAGTTTCCACAACCGATACACTTATCCATCTCTACAACCGTTGATGGATTATACCCTTTTAGATTAATTTTATGGCTATCCATTACAACAATTTTTACCGGACAACCAGTAGTACAAAGCCCACACCCCTTGCAACGCTCTTGATTAAAATGAACTCTACCTTTCGCCATGTTACCTCCCGAAGTTTTAATTTTTTAAATTTATATTATATTTGCAATTAAAAATAACTACATCCAGCTTTTCCTCATATACATCTCAACTGAAAATATCTCTCCCGAGTATTTTCCTTTCAATTGTGGTATCAAATCTTTTTTTATAGAAGTATATCTGATTGGGATTCCAGTTTTTTCCGAAACTTCACTGGCAAGTTTTTCTCCCCGTGCTATATCTTCCTCACTTGTATCCCATAAGAGGTGAGTATTATTTATAAGACCCGTCACCCTCATATTGAGCGTTCCCTCTATACTTTGAAGCTGAGCCATAACTCCTGCAAAATCAGCTGTCTCTGGTCTGTTAGCGTTGATCACAAAAAAAAGTTCACACTCTTCAGGATTCACCATATTTCTGAAACTCGCAAAAGCTTTAGCTCCAGCACTGTTTCCTCCCAAATCAATGATGTATTCCCGACTCTTATCCATGAGTGCCTTGGCCACATTTCCAGAAACTGCCGGAAGATCCATCCCGTGTTCTTTAAGAATAAAACCCAGAAGCTCTACATCTTTCTCTTGGAAAAGTTTTTCGCATTCTCTGCTACGAAAATATGGATTTACAATATCCAAATCAGCCAATGAAACTTTTTTTCCACCATCAACCAATTTGACTGCATAATTTACTGCAAACTCAGTTTTTCCACTTCCATAATGACCTGTTATTATTCTGATTCTTTTATCGTTTAGCATATTTTTCTCCTAAGTATGAAAAAAGTTGAAAGCAGACGCTCTCAACTCTGAATGTTACTATATTAAAATTTAAAAGTCAACTTTTTTGTTCTATTTTTTAACTTTTTAGATTACTTTTTGCCATATTTAGATTTCGACCAACATTCTCCCAATCCTCTTATCTGAAAAAGTATCTCTAAAAGTTTCAACGTATCTGTCCTTCCTATGGGATAACCCGCACTTTTCATTATAGAAAATCCGTGGACAGCTCTCTCTATACATAGATCCAAAAGAGGTGAAAGAATATTTTCCGACTCCTGACTATTTTCTATTTTTTTTATAATATTTTCTTTTTTCCAACCACAATTATATATAAGATAAGATACTGCATAATTTACTTTTGCACTATCCATATCTTCTTCTATGTCACATATATCATCTAGAGCCTGAAGAGCCATACCTATCTCAAAAAGCCCCCGAGCATATATTTCCAGTTTTTCATTTTTTTCTACCATTTTAGGAACTTGGAGAGACAGTTCCAGAAGCTCTCCTCCGATACCACTATGTATTTTTTGGAGGACATACTCCACACAGGGATATTTTTCATATTGTGATTCCTCTCTTAGCGATTCAGCTTGAGCTATATTAAAAATTTTAGCGAAAATCTCACCTGCATTTTTTGGGGGAAATACAGACTGTATTTCTAAAGTTAGCTCCTGTTGAAGCATTAGAAGTAAAAGAGAATTACGGACTATAAGACTTTTAGGTTCCCTTAAAATTATATTCCCCTTATTCTCATTATCTATCATATTGTCAGTAGCCGTGATAATCCCTCTTAAATAAGCTATTATCTTGCCATATCTTTTGACTTTCTCTTCTTCGCCTAAACATTCGTAAAGTATGCTTATCATCAAAATGGAAAAGAAATTTTTTTTGAAGTTTTCTCCAAAAGATTTTTTATGACTACCAAAAATCATCATATCTTTAAAATTATATTTTTCAAAACTTCCTTCTACCTCTTTTTCTACCTGAAGAAAAGTTTTGGCAGATTTTTGAAAAAGGATAAGTAGTTTCGGTTCCTTAAAAAATATTTTTGCGATATCCAGTTGTTTTAAAATAGTTTTCACTCTCCATATGTATTTTTTTCTCTAAGCCCCTCTTTATAAACAATTCTACCACACCCGAATTTGACCTACAAGTCATTTTAAGAGATGTTTTTTCACCCATCCCTCTCGTAATTTTATAAAATTAAAACCCCCATAAAATGAGGGTTTCTGAGATCAATCTCCTTCTGTTTTTAGTCTAAAACACAAAACCTCAAAAAACCATTGTAAACACTAGTTTTTTTCAAGCGTTTTAAGGCACTCAAAAAATTGTACCCTTAGGATTGTTAATCTCAAGTTTTATAGCTCTTAAAATTGATTTTACAGCTTCTAGTGACGTTAAAAAACATGTGTTTTAAATGGAAAACCGCACGGAGATTTTATCTCAATGCGATCTGTATTTTTCTTAAGTTTAATGGCGATGGAGGTGGGACTCGAACCCACGAAGCTATTACGCTCTACACGCGTTCCAGGCGTGCTCCTTAGCCACTCGGCCACTCCACCACTTTTCTTCATCTATGTAATTATACTGTTTTTTTCATTAAAGTCAAGAAAATCTTCACTCGGCACTTTGATTTTCATTTTTTTTACTACCTTTAGTTACAAGAAGCTGATCAACTTTATAGTTATCAACATCTACCACTTCAAAGGTATAATCTTCATACTCTAATCGAGCCGCTCTTTTAGGAATAGATTTTAATGAATACATCATAAAACCAGCAATGGTTTCATATGAATCTTCTTCTGGAAAATGATCTATATCCAAAACTTTTTTCACATCCTCAATAGGTGTCAAACCATCTATAAGCCAAGAATCATCTGAACGTTTTATTATATATTCGTCTTGGAAAGGATGAACAACATCGCCCATAAGAGTTGAAATTATATCTTTGAGAGTTATAAGTCCTACAACATGACCATACTCGTTAAGCACAACAGCAAAATCTTCATAAGTTTCGTTGAAACGATCCAACACATCCGAAAGGGTCAGAGTGTTAGGAACTATAAGTATTTTTTTATTGGTTATATCCTCTATATTTCCCAAACCACTTTTTTCACCTTTTAAGAGTCTCGGAAGTATATCTTTGGAATCTAGATATCCATATATACTGTCTAACTCTTCCCGACAAACAAGATATTTAGAATGAGGAGCTTCTGCTATCTTTTCCTTTAGGCTCTCTTCTGTTTCTTTTAAAGAAAAATAAACAATCTCATCTCTAGTTGTCATTGCCGAGCTTACCCAACGTGAATCCAATTCAAAAACATTTTCAATCAGGTGGTGCTCTTTCTTGTGGAGAATTCCAGCCACTGCTCCCGCATCAACTACCGCAAATATTTCCTCATGGGTTATCAATTCCTCTCTAACCTCTGGAAGTTTAAAAATTCTGAATATCATATTAGCTAAACCATTAAAAAACATGACTATTGGCTTGAAAACAAAAAGCATAAACCTCATAGGTCCCACGACTACAACTGCAATCTGTTCAGGATAAAGAAGCCCTATTCTTTTAGGAATAAGATCTGCAAACTCAACTACAACTGCTGTTATAAGAAAAAATGACAGTGTAGATGAAATTTGAGACAGCATTTTTATCTTATCCGGAAAATAACGTATAAAAAAATCTGTGAAATAGGGATCTAAAATATTATCTCCCAAAGATCCTGCTAAGATGGCCACAATATTAAGCCCTATCTGTACTACAGTAAAAAAATGTCCAGGAAGTTCTTGAAGTTTTAGCACTTGTTCAGCATTTTTACTTCCCCCTTCACTCATAATCTGAAGTTTTATCTTTCTTGAAGCTGCAAGTGATATTTCAGATATAGAAAAAAAGGCACTGATTACAATTAAAGCTCCTATAGTTAAAATTTTTGTAAGTAAATCCATATTCTCCTCCACTATAATTAAATCTGTTTCCATTTCTGTTTATATTTTACCATTTTATATACTCTCTTTTCAACAAAAGAAAAATATGATACTATATTAAGATAACTATTAAAGAGGTGAGCTATATTATGATAACAAAAAAAACAATTGGTGTATGTGCCAAAGAGATAAGCTATAAATTAGAAGGTGAAATAATTACAGCTATTAAATTCCACGGGGGATGTGACGGAAATACTACCGGTCTTGAAAATCTTTTAATTGGACTTTCTAGAGAGGCTATAATTTCAAAACTTAAAGGTATCGATTGCAGAGGAAGAGGGACTTCTTGCCCTGATCAGTTAGCCCTGATTCTTTCTCAAGATATCTAATCTCGATAAATAAAAAAAGAAAACATCAGTGTTTCCCAGTATATTATTTCAAGAATTCCCTTTGTGAGGTGATTAAATTGAAAAAATTTACTTTGGCACTGATGTTTTTTTTATATATCCCATTAATGGCTCTAAAACTCGTTCCCATCCACGAAGAGAAAGTGATGGGCACGAAAATAAAAGTTTACCAAATTCCATCTAACAGATATCTCTACAGTAAATTTTCAGAGAAGAATGGACATCATATTATTGACTCTGGAGAAAATATGCTCATAACTCAGAAAGACGGTCTATATTATTTTATCGGTGAATCCGAAAAAAATCTCACTGGATTTGTAGTTTCTGGAAATAACCGTATAATAGTCTTAGGTGTCGGTCATGTAGCCCAAGGAAAACTCCTTAAACAAGCCGAAAAGATGTAATTAATTTTTTATTTTTATCTTTTTTTCCAAAACATTTTTATTTTTTGATAGAATTTCTTCGTCTATAACCGTATAAAAATAACCGTTAAAAGAATAGCTGTCTTCTGTTTTAATTTCCGGTATCGAATTTTTGGATTTTACAAGATATTTACTGCTTTCAATCCCTAGAAGGTTACCATTTTTATAACCATAACTCCATTTTGTAGCATTTTTTATCTTGTACAGGTCTCCCACTACTGAAACTGCCGTAGCAAGTCCTCCGGCTCCTGCACCTTGGAACAGATAATCTCCACCAAATTCTGTAATTACCTCAATTCCGTTCATCGCTCCATCTATTTTGGAAAGAAGGTTTCTATGAGGTATAAGCATAGGCTCTACTCCTAGACTAAAGGTCTCTCCATCTACCTTCTTTCCTTCACCGATAAGTTTTATACTATAACCCATTTTTTCCGCTACCTCTATATCCTCATAACTTATATCTCTTATCCCTTTAACTGGAAAGCCTTCAGCATCTATAAATCTATCGTAAGCTAACAGTGTAAGTAGAGCTATCTTATGAGATGTATCTATACCCTCTATATCAAAAGTCGGGTCTGCCTCTGCATATCCTGCTTCTTGAGCTTTTTTAACAGCTTCAGCAAAATCCAATTTTTCATCTCTCATCTTTGTAAGAATATAGTTGCATGTTCCATTTAAAATCCCAGCAACTGAAGTAACTCTTGCATGAGAAAGAGTCTCTTTCAAAGGTGAAAGTATTGGTACTCCTCCAGCTACACCAGCTTCATAAAAAATAGAAACTCCCATCTTCTCTGCCAACTGAAAAAGTTCTCTACCATGATGGGCTATCAGATATTTATTAGCTGTAACCACATGCTTTCTGTTTTTAAGAGAAAGTTCTACAAGCTCTTTAGCCACACCTACTCCTCCGATTGTTTCTACTACAATCTCTATTTCAGGATCCTCTGCTATTTTTCTGAAATCCTCTGTATACTCTGCTAATCCATACTCTTTTTTACTTCTGCTACAGATACTTTTAACAGTAAAATCTTTGTTCCCATCCAACACTTCCAAAACTCCACTTCCCACTATCCCTATTCCTACTATTCCTATTTTCATATTTCCTCCCCCTTTTTTACAAACTTATATAGATATTAGCATAATGAAATAATAAAATAAAGGTTTCTTCTAAAATTTCTTGAAAAGTTTCATTTTATATGTTAGCATTTTATTTGAAAAAGAACTTCGGCTACATCCATATCTGAAGTCTTAAATTTTAGAGAAGATACTACCATATCTTACTCGAGGGAGGAAAATTGAAAAACATAAAAAAAATGCTTCTTATGGGAGCGACAGGGCTTCTGCTATCGGGAGTTGCTTTTGGAGCAGATTACAAAAAATTATCCACGGCAGAAGTGCAAAAGGCTCTAACAAATTCAGAAACTATCCTAGTGGACACAAGAATCAACGATGCCTTTAACGGATGGGCACTAGACGGCATGGTAAAAGGAGGGCACATCGAGGGGGCCACTGATTTCTCAGCTTACTGGCTAAAAAACAGTACCGATCCAAGAACAGCTGAAAAAACTCTGAAAAAAACTCTAAAAAATAAGGGTATTACCCCTGAAAAACAGATCATTCTCTATGATGCCAATACAAAAGATAGTTTAGAAATAGCAGAATTCCTTGAAAAAAATGGAATTAAAAACATCTCTTTTTACAATATAAATCAGTGGGAAAGCGACAACCTTCCCCTTAAAAAATTCCCCGGCTATGAGATAATTGTTCCCGCTCAATGGGTAAAAGAAAATCTTAGCAAGGGATACAAGGTCTTCGAGGTCGCATGGGGACCTGAAGAGATGGATGAAGACTACAAAAACGGACATATTCCAGGAGCTGTGCATATTGATACAGACGAAGTTGAATCTGCTCCCCTTTGGAGTATAAACTCCGATGCAAAACTTTTAGAGTTTGCAAAGAGAAACGGCATTACAAAGGATGATAAAATCATACTCTACTCTACAAATCCTATGCCATCTTACAGAATCGCAACAATTTTAAAATATTTAGGTGTTCAGGATGTGAGAATCTTAAACGGAGGACTTCATTCTTGGAAGAGAGAGGGATACCAGCTGGAAAAGAAAAGCAATCCTAAAGTTGCAGGAACAGGTTTCGGTGCCCATGCTCCCCTCAATAAAAAACTCATTGCAGACATTAGCGAAGCCAAGAGAGTCGCTACATCTAAAAACGGACACCTTGTGGATATCCGTAGTTGGGAAGAGCATATAGGTAAAATAACCGGCTACTCAGATCTAGATTATAAAGGCCGTCCAGCAGGTGCACTTTGGGGGAAAGCCGGAAGCGATCCTAACCAATTGGAAGAATATAGAAATATAGATAATACCATGAAAAATGGAAATGAAATTTTGAAAATGTGGAAAGATTTAGGTATCAATACTGAAAACGAAATCTCTTTTTTCTGCGGTTCAGGATGGAGAGCTGCTGAAGTTTTGATTTTCTCAAAAGTTTTAGGAGCGGATAAAACCTCTCTTTATTCCAACGGCTGGTATGAGTGGAGTGCAGACAAAAACAATCCAGTTGAAACTGGGGAGCCCGTGAAAAAATAATGAGAAACAGAATTTTATCTTTCTTTCAGCTACTCCTTATCCCAGCTCTATATATTGTAGATTATTACTCCAAAAGACGTATGGGATTTATGAGATACCTGGTCTATCTCAATAGAAAATTGGAATCTCTTTTCTTGAGCGAAAATTTAAAGATTTTTCTACTTGTTGGGGCAATCTTAATTTTTCTGTATCAGCTCTGGAAATATTTCAAAAAAAATTCCTGTAATCCTCTGCTTATATTTCTTTCTTTGACTTTGGTAGGAGTTTTAAGAAAACTTATTTTTTCCGGGATTACAAACAATATATTTATAATCGGAATAATAACTCTAATCTCTTTGGAGAGCATAAAAAAATGACCCTTTTCAGGGTCATTTTTTTATACCTATACTCCTAATCTCATCTCTTCTAGCTTAGCTATCCTATCCTCTGTCGAGGGATGTGTACTAAAAAGATTTGCCATTTTTTGACCTCTTAGGGGACTGACTATAAACATATTTTCCGTAGCAAGATTAGCATCCATCGGGATTCTTCCTGACGCTATCTCCAGTTTTCTAAGGGCTCTTGCCAGATACATTGGATTTCCACTTACCCGTGCTCCATAGGCATCAGCCTTATATTCACGAGATCTAGAAATTGCCATCTGTATAAGCATAGCTGCTACAGGTGCAAGTATAGCCACAAGAAGAAGAACAAGAGGATTTCCGTTTCTGTCCTCATCTCTAGATCCTCCTCCAAAGATTGCAGCCCACTGTGCCATTCTGGATAGCATCATTATAGCTCCTGCCATGGTTGCGGCTATTGTTCCTATAAGTATATCCCTGTTATTCACATGCCCCAGTTCATGCCCAATCACTCCTGAAAGTTCATCCTCATCCAATATCTCCATAAGTCCTCTTGTCACTGCCACCGCTGCATGTTTAGGATTTCTTCCTGTTGCAAAGGCATTAGGCTGACTTTCCTCCATAAGATAAACTTTCGGCATAGGTAGCTCCGCTTTCGCAGCTATTCTTTTTACCAGCTGGTACAAACTGCTATTCTCATCTACAGGCTTTGCCCTATACATAGAAAGCACTATCTTATCACTGAACCAGTAAGATACAAAGTTCATAACTCCCGCCATTACCAAAGCTATCTGCATACCTCCACGGCCACCCACTGCATTCCCTATAAACATAAGCAAAAATGTCATTAAAATCATAAGTAAAAAAGTTTTTATACTATTCATGGAAACCTCCTATATCTCTATGGTATAATCTACAATATAAATATACCATTACCCTTGAATTTTTTCAAGAGATTATAAAAGGAGCAAATATGGAAATTTTGAAAATGAAAACTTCCCAAAGGGATTACAATATATACATAGGCAACGAATCTGTTTTAGAAAAACTTTCCATCTATTTAAAAAAATATGATTCGGTACTTTTACTTTCCAATCCTAAGGTGGCAGCTCTCCACGAAGATAAGATTCTGAAAAATCTTTCGCCAGATATTCATAAAAAAAATATCCATTCTTTTTATATGGAAGATGGAGAGGAATTTAAAAACTTCTCCACGGCCAATAAAATTTTTGACTTTATGCTGAAAAATAATTTTTTCAGAAATTCAGTTATTCTTACCCTAGGAGGAGGAGTTGTCTGTGATATGGGAGGCTTTGTTGCATCCACATATATGAGAGGAATAGATTTTATACAGATTCCAACCTCGCTTCTAGCTCAGGTAGATGCCAGCATAGGTGGAAAAGTGGCTATTAACCATGACAGCTACAAAAATAGTATCGGTGCTTTTTATCAGCCCCAATCAGTTTTCATAAACACTGACTTTCTCCAGACTCTTCCAGAAGAGCAGTTTTCCAGTGGAATGGGAGAAGTCATAAAGCACAGCTTAATCTCTGAAGATTCCCACATTTTCAACTCTCTTCAAGAAAAATACAAAGAAATTTTATCTTTAGATTCTGATGCTCTCAACTCTATGATACTTTCTTCGTGCAAAGTAAAAAAGTCCATAGTGGAGAGAGATGAAAGAGAAAAAGGCGAAAGGGTCTTCTTAAATTTAGGACATACCTATGGACATGCTCTGGAAGCTGCCTACGATTTTAGGAATATCACCCACGGTGAAGCTGTGGCAAAAGGAATTGTTTTTGAGCTTCATCTTGCCAAAGAATTAGGTGTATTAAAAGATGAAAACCTCATAAATTCGGTGAAAAATCTCTGTTTTCTCTATAATTTGGACTGCGAACCTGTGAAATTGAATGAAGATGCTCTTCTAAGACATATGATGAAAGATAAAAAAAATTCGACTTCAGGAATCAGTTTTATAATTTTGAGGGATTTAGGAAAATTTATCAGTGAGATAATCAACAGAAACTTCATATCAGAAATCAACAGTAATTTCAAAAAAAATATTGTAAAAGCTGTTATAGATATAGGTACCAACTCTACCAGACTTCTGGTCGCAGAAGCCGAATTCCTTTTCCAAGATAAAAATTTCAAGATAAAAAGAAATCTTCTTGAACTGGTAGAAATCACCCAACTAGGAAAAGGTGTGGACAAAAACAGAGTTCTCCAGGAAGATTCTATGGAAATTACCCTTGAGGCCATGGGCAAATTCAGAGATTTAGCCTTAGAATACGGAGCTGTCACCATAAAAGGATTTGCAACTTCAGCAGTCCGGGATGCGGGAAATCGTGAAGAGTTTTTAAACAGAGCAAGAACCTTAAACATAGAGGTTCAATGTATTTCAGGAAAAGAGGAGGCTCAGCTCAGTTTCGTTGCCAATTCATCTCTTTTCCCCAATGAAAAAATATTTCTCCTAGATATCGGAGGAGGTAGTACAGAATTTACTCTTGGAGATTCTGAAAAAATTATTTTCCAAGAAAGTTTCAATGTAGGTGCCGTAAGAATCAGCGAGCTTTTTTTTCAAAATGAAAATTATAGTGATGAGAATATAGCTTCCGCTAAACTTTGGATAAGAGAGAATCTAAAAAGACTCCTCGATTTCAAATCTTATACCTTTAATCTTGTAGGCGTTGCAGCTACCGTAACCACTCAGGCTACAGTTCAAGAAAAAATGGAGATATATGATAGTTCAAAAACACATCTTTATAAGATAAGGTGCGATATGGTAAAAAACAATCTAAAACTTTTCATCTCTCTTTCGGGATCAGAGAGAAAAAAGCTTATTGGATTGGAGCCTAAAAGATCTGAAGTCATTATAGGAGGAACTCTTATTCTTCTTGAAATTATGGAGATTCTAAACTCCGATTTTCTTACCTTGTCAGAAGTAGATAATTTAGAGGGAGGCATAATGCTCTATTAAAGGAGTTGGTTGGTATGGTTACACACCATTTTTTAATAAAAGGAAAAGTGCAGGGAGTTGGTTATCGATTTTTTACATATATTTCAGCTAAAAAATACCTTATAAAAGGATGGGTCCGCAATTTGGATAACGGCGATGTGGAAGTTCTAGCCCAAGGCACCGCTACAGGAATGGAAAAATTTAAAAAAAGTTTGATACAGGGACCTTCTTTTTCTGAAGTACAGGATATTTTAGAAGAGATTTCAGATCAGGAGCAGTTTTTGTCATTTAATATTAATAATTGAGGGGGAGATTTATTATGAAAAAAAGAGAAGAAAGAATTGGTGAAATTTTAAATGCATGCAAAAATTTTGGAAAAAATTCAGAGCTAAAGCTTCATATGGGCTATAGTATTTATGATCTTTTTATGGAACAGTTCTCTGGAGATTTACAAAATATCTATGCTGAAGTTTCTAAGGAAGATATTAAAGAAGATGTGAAAATTCTTTTGGATAATATCTATCATTCTGAAGATGACGGGCACAAAGAATTTGTTCTAGGAGTTCTTTTACAGCTTGTAAGAATGATCAGTTTTTAATTTAAATTTTAAATGAACTGAGGTCTTTTGACCTCCTTTTTTAATTGTATTTTCTCGGAAATAATGTTAAACTTAATTGAAGTTTTCTACTCTAAATCAGAGAAAATAGGAGGTAATTATGAGAAAAATTTTAGATAGATGCTCAATCGGTGGCTGAGCGAACAAAATAGGACCGGAGGTTCTTTCAGAAATAATTTCAGATCTTCCAAGAGTGGAAGATAAAAATCTTATTGTAGGCTATGATAAATCCGACGATGCTGCGGTTTACAAACTTTCAGATGATATAGCTATAATTCAAACCTTAGATTTTTTCACACCTATGGTTGATGACCCCTATATTTTTGGTCAGATAGCTGCTGCTAACTCTCTCAGTGATGTATATGCCATGGGAGGAATTCCCAAAACAGCTATGAATATAGTTTGTTTTCCCGAAAAAAGTCATATCTCTATATTAAAAGAGATTCTTCGTGGTGGAGCTGAAAAAATACAAGAATCAGGAGCTGTTCTTAGTGGTGGACACTCTGTTCATGATCCTGAAACAAAATACGGTTTATCTGTTACCGGAATAGCTCATCCTGATAAGATACTTAAAAATCACGGTTCAAAAGTCGGAGATGTAATTATTATTACTAAACCCTTGGGAACAGGAATAATTTCGACAGCTTCCAAGGTCGGATCAGCTTCTAAAGAAGCGGTAGATAAATCTATTTACTATATGACCATGCTCAACAAATACTCAGCAGAAATTATTACAAAATATCCCGTTACAGCTTGTACAGATATTACGGGATTCGGATTTTTAGGACATCTCTATGAGATGGCAAAGGCTTCAAACCTAACTTTTGCTGTGGAATCTGAGCTAATTCCATATATCGAAGAGGCTAAAGAATATGCTAAAGAATTCTTTATAACTGGTGGGGGACAAAAAAACAGAAAATTTGTAGAAAACTCGGTTGATTTTGGTAACACGCCATTTTGGTTACAAGAAATTTCTTTAGATCCTCAAACTTCAGGTGGACTTATGTTCACACTCTCTCCTGAATATCTTCACGATATTTCAGAAGAGTTTCAAAATAAAAATATCGAATTCTGGATTATAGGTACCGTAGAAAACATGGGGAAAAAATTTATAACTCTACGGTAATTTACTTCAAATAATAAATAGGGGGATTAATTATGAATAAAGAACTTTTCAGGAAACTTCCAAAAGTGGACAAACTTCTAGCTCATCCCGAGCTGGAAGAACTTTCAAAAAGTTTAAACTATCACGATTTTTCACAGAGTATAAAATCTGGGATAGAATTTTTCAGAACAGGAATACAAAATGGAACTATGGTTGATTTTTCAGAAGAAGAAGTTCTAATAAAAATAAAAGAACTGGGGAAAAAAAATGGATTAAGTAGTTTAAGAAAGGTTATTAACGGTACAGGTACTATTATTCATACAAATCTAGGACGTTCTCTTTTTACAGAAAAAATGATGGAACATATTTCTGATATTACTACCAACTACAATAATCTAGAATACAATCTTGAAAAAGGATCTCGTGGCAGCCGATATTCGCATTTGGAAGAAGTTATCTGCAAAGTGACTGGAGCCGAAGCTGCTCTTGTGGTTAATAATAATGCTGCTGCAGTTATTCTCTGTCTTAATGAATTTTCAAAAGGTAAAGAAGCTATTGTTTCTCGTGGAGAGCTTGTAGAAATTGGGGGCTCTTTCAGAATTCCTGATATAATGGAACTTTCAGGAACAATTTTGAAGGAAGTAGGAACAACTAACAGAACTCACCTTAAAGATTACGAAAAAGCTATTGGAGAAGACACGTCTCTCATTCTTAAAATTCATGCTTCTAACTACAAAATGTTAGGATTCACGAGTTCAGTGTCAGTTGGAGAGATTGCACAACTGAGCAAAAAGCATGAACTTATCTCTATGGAAGATATAGGTAGTGGAGTCCTTGTAGATTTTTCAAAATATGGTGTAACAAAAGAACCTACAGTACAGGAAAGTGTCCTAGCCGGAACTGATATTGTAACTTTTAGCGGAGATAAGCTTTTGGGTGGTCCTCAAGCTGGAATAATTGTGGGTAAAAAACATCTTATAGACAGACTTCTGAAAAATCAATATCTTCGTGCTTTCAGAATGAATAAATCTTCCATTGGAGCTCTAGAAATGATTTTCAGATGCTATCTCGATGAGAGAGAAGCAGTGAAAACTATTCCTACTCTCAAAATGATTTTGGAACCATCTGAAAATGTTTTAGAAAGATCAAAATCTTTTTCTTCTATTCTAGAAAATCTTCTTGTAACTCATAAAATTATTTCTACCCGTGCAAAAATAGGGGGAGGAGCTATGCCTGAAGAAACTGTAGAAAGTTACGGTATCGCTTTTCCTGGAAATGCGAATAAACTTGAGGAACGTTTTAGAAAAAATGAGCCACCTGTAATCGGAAGAATTTATCAAGATCAGTTTGTATTGGATATGAAAACTATTGTAGAAAAAGATTTCCACGAGCTTGCAGAGATAATTGAGACTGCCCTAGCTCCAAAGGCGGTTTAAATGAGAAATCTTATTATCGGTACCGCTGGTCACATAGATCACGGAAAAACAACACTCATCAAAAATCTCACAGGTTTTGAGACAGATACCCTGCCAGAAGAAGCCAAAAGAGGTATGACTATAAATCTTGGTTTTGCTTATTATTCTCTTCCAACCGGTAGAAAAGTCGGAGTAATTGATGTTCCTGGCCACGAGAAGTTTATTAAAAATATGGTGGCAGGAGCTACAGGAATAGATTTTATTCTTCTTGTTATCGCCTGCGATGATGGAATTATGCCACAGACCGTAGAACATGCTAACATCTGCCGTATTCTCGGAGTTGATAAAGGACTTATTGTTCTTACCAAAAGAGATTTGGTTAGCGAAGAGCGTGTTGACCAGATTAAAGGTGATATAAAATCTGTTTTCAAAGACTCTTTTATCGAAAATCTGGACGTAGTAGAAGTCAGTTCAAAAAATCCTGATTCTTATCTGACAATGAAAAATATCCTGAATACAGAACTTGATAAAATTCAGTTTAAGGATGAAAATAAAAAAAATTTCAGAATGAGTGTGGATAGAGTCTTTTCAGTTAAAGGGTTCGGAACTGTAGTGACTGGAACATCCATTACTGGAATGGTAAAAACCGGAGATATTCTTTTTCACTATCCATCTAAAAAAGAGGTCAAAGTAAAAGGAATACAAAACCATGGAATAAGTGTAGATTCTTTGGATGCCGGTAACCGTTGCGCTCTCAATCTCCACGGAATCGATATGGATGAAGTTAGAAGGGGTGACATCGTTTCTCAAGACGGAGTTCTACATATAAGTGACCGAATAGATGCTCTTTTTACCTTGCTCAATAAAGATAAGAAAGTTAAAAACAACAGCAGAGTCAGAGTTCATATAGGTACTACTGAAGTAATTGGTCGGATGAAACTTCTAGAAGTAGATGAGGTAAGCGATTCCACTCCTGCTTTTGTACAAATAGAGTTAGAAGAACCTGTGGTAGCAGTCTCCGGAGATATCGGTGTTATTAGAAATTATTCTCCTTTAGATACTTTGGGAGGTATAAAAATACTAGATCCCCAGGGAACTAAAACAAAAAAAAGAAATACAGAATATCTTTCAAAACTACATTCACTTGCCTATGGAGATGAAATTCAAAAAATAGTTTCCTATCTCGATTCCAAGAAAAAAATTCCTATATATTTAGAAGAAATTTCCAGAGATTTAGGAATCATTGTTGAAAAATCTGATTTAGATTCTCTGATTTTGAAAGAAAAAGTTTTTTATTTAGAAGGAACTTCCAAAAAATATATCTCGGCAACATCTCTCGGAGTCTGGGAAGATGAAATTCAAAACTTCCTAAAAGATTACCACGAGAAAAATACTTTGAAAAGAGGAATTTCTAAATCAGAGATAAAAAATAAACAGTTTAATCATCTTCACAGCAGGGATTTCAACTCACTTCTAATTCTTATGGAAAAAAGAGAAATACTGCTAGTCTCAGAGGATATTGTTCATCTTACAAATTTCAAGCCAAAATTGAATAAAGAGCAGAAAGTCATAAAAGATGATATACTTACAATCTATAAAAAACTTGGATTTGCACCAGATTCCTTAGATAAAATCATCTCAGCCAACAAAGAAACCATAAAAAATGAAAAAGATTTTATGGAAGTTCATAATTTTTTAGCCGATTCAAACCTTTTAGTGACTTTGGGTCAGAATCTCTATATAATGAGAGGTTTTTTTCTGGAAGCCGAAAAAATTCTCCGTGAATTTTTCCTTCATCATGAAAAAATAACTCTGAAAGAATATAAGGATCTTTTAAATATCAGCAGAAATCAAGCTCTTCTTTTTTTAGACAGATTTGATTCTCTAGGAATCACTAAGAGAGTGGAAGATTATAGAATTTTAAAAAAATAAAGGAGTACTATATGATCAAATTAGATGCTATTGGAAAAACATGCCCTCTTCCAATTATTATGCTTAAAAATGCACTGAAAGATATTCCTGTGGGAGAAGTTGAACTTCTTGTAGACAATGAAATATCTGTTCAGAATATTGAAAAATTCTGTAAAGAGTTGGGATATCAATATTCTTTTCAGAAGAAGGACGGAATTTTTTCTTTCCATATCACGAAAAAAATGATGGAAACAAAAGTTCCAACTTCTGAATCTGTTCTTGCCGTTTCTGATGATTCATACTGTGTCGTTGTAGATTCTGATGAGATGGGAAAAGGAGATTCTGCTCTAGGGAAAACTCTTATAAAAGGTTTTATCTATACTCTTACAGAGATGGAGAATCTTCCTAAAGCAATTATTTTCTATAATAAAGGAGTTTTTCTTGCCACTGAAGGTTGTGAAACTGAAGAGGACTTAAAGAAGCTTCAAAGTATGGGAGTCGAAATTCTTTCATGTGGTGCCTGTGTAAATTTTTATAATCTTACAGACAAGGTAAAGGTTGGAATCATAACTAACATGTACAATATTATCAATACACAGACAAAATATGGGAAGGTTATAAAGCCATGATAACTGAAAACTTTCTACTTTTTGCCGCCGATTCCACAAGTCAGGTTATACAGTGTGAGACCCTTCTTAAAGATGGCGGGATTCAATGCAGAGTTATTCCTCTTCCTTCTGAAATTAAAGCCAGTTGTGGGCTATCTATCAAGCTTCAGAAAGAAGATTTGGAAAAATCCATAGACATCTTGAAGTCTAACAATATTCATATGGAAATTTATTCTGTAGAAAAAAAAGGACTTAAAAAAAAGATTGACTTTTTATTCTCATTTTGATACAATTAAACCGTAATGGAAGCGGATGGGTAACTGGTGTTCCCTCCAGTCTTCAAAACTGCGCAAGCGGCTCTGGCCGTTGGTAGGTTCGATTCCTACACGCTTCCGCCATATACGATTTTAACTGCTACATTTTTTGTAGCAGTTTTTTATTTTCTATCTCGATTTTTCTATTTTTTTTTAAAAATTTCTTTCTCTATCTCTCTTCTTTCTTTTTGCTTTTGAAAAAATTTTCCAATTTCATAGCCACAATGGTGGCAACTTTCCCTATTTTTTCTGTTCTTTTTTCCACAGTGAGGACAATATATCCCATCATAACCTAAAATTAGTAGCGCTATTCCGCTTATCACAGGAACTAAAAAAGCCACTACAAACCAGAGAAAAAAACTCCTATCAAAATATTTTTTTGCCAACCAGCCTATAAAGAGTGCTATAAAAAAATGCCCCATTAATATATACATGCCTAAATATCTGTCCATTTACACCTCCATCTTAGTTCTTGTTATATTTTACCCAATTTCCTTGAAATTTTCCATAGAATCGGTTAAAATATGAAGAAAAAATCAATTGGAGTGAATTATGTCAGAAAATAAAAAAGTTGTAATTGGTATGAGTGGCGGAGTCGATTCATCTACTTCAGCCTACCTTTTAAAAAAACAGGGATTCGAAGTCTTCGGAGTAACTCTAACTTTTAATCCCGAATCTAAAAATGAAGATTTCGAAGATGCAAAAAAAATATGTGAAAATTTGGAGATAGAACATCGCATCGTTAATATGTCTACACTTTTCAATAAATATGTTATGGATAATTTCATAGAGGAGTATTCCCAGGGAGCGACTCCTTCACCTTGTGTAATCTGTGATGAAAAAGTTAAATTTCATCTGCTTTTTAAAATTGCAGATGAGATTGGAGCCCAATATGTAGCTACAGGTCATTATGCTAAAGTAGAAAAATTGTATGAGTTCCATAGCCCTTCTCTTCTCAAAATGTGTGTTGATCGTAGAAAAGACCAAAGCTATATGCTTTATAGACTGAAACCCTCTCAGTTCGAGAGAATTATTTTCCCTCTAAGAGATCTAGAAAAGTTTCAAGTAAGAGAGATTGCAAGAGAGATTGGATTGGAGGTTCATGATAAAAAAGATAGTCAAGGAATTTGTTTTGCCCAAGAAGGTTATATTCCATTTCTTGAGAATAGATTGGGTGACAAGATAAAGAAAGGAAATTTTATATTAAAAGATGGCACTATTTTGGGACAGCATCAAGGCTATCAACTCTATACCCTGGGTCAGAGAAGAGGGCTAGGAATTACGCTTCCTAGAGCATATT
>JBOFEZ010000032.1:0-2716 GCA_051648365.1 Fusobacteriaceae bacterium | reverse complement strand
GTATTCCAGATATGCTTCTTTTCATAATATTGTTCCGTCCTTTTAATCTATATTCTTATCCCATATTATAGATTAAAAAAACCTTTTCTTCAAGAAAAAGAACTGGAATAGCCTGTGACTTTAAAGTGTACCTCCGCTTCATCCCCGTTAACAATAATTTTTACCGGATTCTCTAAGAGTGAGAGAAACACCCTGCTTTCTTCTATATCAAAAAATAGATTTATAATCTGATAGATATCTCCCCGGATATGGTAAGGGATTCCAGTCTCCATCATATCTTGATTGAACTCCTGTTTCTGACTCCGACCTATGGAGATTATTTCACATCTTCTGGAAACCATCCTACTGAGAACCGTCTTTTGTTCGGTGGGAGTGGCAAATATTCTTCTATCTTCCGATAGGTATGGAGCAGGCTTATCTTTTCCATAATCCTGAAGATTAAAATCCATCTTAAACTGAACTTTTCTCTCTTCAACTTTTATATAGTCACTGTTTATTCTTACGGCACCATGGCTTCTCAGAGCACTCTCCAATCTATATACATCCTCTATATCCATTGCCTCTCCAGTAATATTTATCTCCCGGCCCTCTGTTTCTATCAGGCTGTAACTTATTCCGTCACTTCCCTCTTCAAAAATTAGGACTACTATATCTCCCACAGTTATTTTGGGTCGAACTATGACTTTCTCCACAACCTGCTCTTTCTGTGGGATATCTTTTGGGGGCTTTGTTTCTTGGACAGAATAATGAATATTTTCTTCCTGGAAATTATTTTTTTCCAAATCTTTCTTTTTATCCCAGCCTAAAAACATAGTAATTCCCAAAACCAGAAAAAGAATCAGTGGCAGAAATCTTCTCTCTTTTTTCTCTGGCTTTTTCTTCATCATCATTTTTTTCCTCCCCAAAAATATTCAACTCCTGTATTCTTCCCAAATTACCACAATCTATCTTCTCTTCATATGGGTCTATGTGACACCTTACTTCAATATATCCAGTTCTCATAACAGCCCTTAAAAGTTCCTCTTCTCCATCTGCCAGTTCCATCTCCTTAGACAAAATTATGGAAAAACGATAGAAATTAGGGATATATATTCCTGCTGGGTCTGGAGTAATATGGGTAAGTCGGTAACCTCCCATGCTTTTGAAATTTTTCTCCCTATCGGTGGTGAATCCATGGTAGTGATTCAGTATACTCTTTCCCGAACTGTCCCTGTAAAAATACTCCTCCAAGTTCTCGAGCCGACCTTCTTTGAGGTAGCCGTCCAAAAGATAGAGTTCGTAGAGTGCTATCTCTTGAACCGTCTCCAGAAGATAATCCCTTTTTCTGTTCTCCCCCTCCATTCTTCCTCTTCCTCCTCTCAGTCTCACTGTTTTATTGAGAAAAGAAAAGATTCCCAGAAGAATAACAGCAAGAAAAACAGTCTGTTTCAGTATAAAGCCTTTATTTTTTATCTTCTTCAAAAAAATCCACCTACACTTATCTCCATCTCCAAAGCCTCTCCTCTTCTCTCCTTGAGATGGATAAAAATATCGCTCTCTCTTCGGAAAAAAAATCCCAGCCCAACATCGGCAGATATAATTTCTTCCTTCCCTCCCCGGAGATCTGTTACAGGGATATACCTCATATGCTTACCTTGATTGGCTGTCTCCATAAAACGGAAAATATGCCCTCGGGTAACCAGATTCCAGATTCCATTTTTCTGACAAAGGGATGCCACTTCTATATATACTCCATTTCCCTTTTCTCCCACCGCTTCAATTCTGCCTAAATCTATATCCCTGTTAGATAGGGTAGATGTGGTATCTATCATAAGAATCCTTCCTCCCAGAGCCGATCCTCCATACCAAGCCAAAGTTTCAAATATTCTTTTCCCTGACATCCCCAAACTTTTTTCCTGAGAAGCACGAAACATTCTTAAGGAAGAGTTGAGAACAGGATTCAAAACTTGAAGGAGGAGGACTATAAGAGCTATTCCTGCAACAAGTTCTACCAAAGAAAATCCTGCACTCTTACTTTTCCGTTTTACCAGCATATACCACTCTTCCTATCTGTTACCAAAATATATCCCTTTTCTTCAGAGTATTGGGATATCTCCACCTCAATCTGTGTCTCCAATCCCATTCCTTTTAAAACTCCCTCCCTAATCTCTTCGTGTCCCCTTTCAACTTTCTTCTCCTGGAGAAGACGGAAATAGAAATTGTTCTGAGAAAAAATCGGAAGTATCAGAAGGGATATTATCCCCAAAGAAAGGACAATTTCAACCATTATAAATCCTTTATTTTTGATTGTATACATATCTATCTTACCATCTCCCAGCCCTGAAGGTTCTTAGCTCCAGAGGTTTCGTGATACTTATCTATATTTCCCCAAACTGCACCTGATGCTCCAACATTTCTGTAAAGATTTATCTTGAGATATTTCAGCTGAAGAAAAGGATAAAAACCTAAACGATATTTTGCACGTTCACTCTTCCCAAATATATATAGGGTAAAAGCGTTTCCTATATTTCCATTGGGATTTATTTTGGTTAGGATATTTCCCATACCAGGTATCTTGTATCTGAGATTTTTAGGAAGCTCTATCCTATCTCTTTTGGCTTCTATGCTGTCCTCCCAAACCTCAATATATTTATTGTTAGTATCAATTAAAACAGTGTAACTCCTATGGGTGTAGTAGGCTCTATCCCTGTATGTTTCCAAAGAGGTTATTATAGAT
>JBOFEZ010000031.1:0-1920 GCA_051648365.1 Fusobacteriaceae bacterium | reverse complement strand
AACTTTAAAGTTAAAGAGTTTTTAGATGAATACAATACTGATATCCATTTAACACCTACACATACGTCTAATTCTCAGCCATTAAATGAATATTCAGAAGACTGGAACTTGATAAGTTATAATTACAAGCAAAGTAAAAAATTCATCTGCCAGGATTGTGGGAAAGACTGCTCTAGAGATACAAAAGAATTACATGTTCACCATATAGATGGAGTGAAATCTAATAATAAACCTTCAAATTTAGAGGTAGTTTGTGTTAAGTGTCATTCTAAAAAACCGAAACACGGGCATATGCTATCAAATCCTAATTTTAGTAGATATATGTAGAGAAATTTTTGTGGGATTGAAAATATTATTAATCCTGTCTTAACAATAATAATTACAATGAATAATAATTATTCGGACAAAGCTATAATTTGACTTATAACACACTTTGGAGAGGTATCCCTTATATTTATACCTGTAATTTCTAAAAAACGATTTTACGAGGTCGAAAAAAGTCAATAAAATCGGGGGTTCCCAGAGATGGGAACTCTTTTTTTGTCTCTAGGACAAAAGAAGGCTCTGAAACCCAGTAAAATAGGGGGTTGGGAAAGTCAGAAAGATTGAAAAAGATGGAGGAATAGTATATACTGATATTTAGAAAAGAGGGTGAGGAAATATGGATAGTTTATTTGAGGGATTTAATAAAATAGATGTAATAGAGTATTACGAAGAAAACAAAGAGATAAGATCAGACGTGTATTTAAATAGAGATATGGAGACTGTTGTAATTATTGATAGGAATATATGCCAGTTGACATATTTGGGAGCTTTTTCCTATAGAGAATATACCAATCAGCAGAATCAGCTTATGAAAAAGCATAAATATCTCTATAGGTTTTTGGAAAGGGATCTAGAAGAAAATAGAGAAAGAATAGGTAAAATATTGATGAGAGAATTAGAAATTCCTCCTCTTCCGAAGAAAAATATAGTGAGAGAGGGAATAGATGCTTCATACCTGGAACATCATTTTGAAGAGGTCTTTTTCGGACTTTACGGAGCCCAATCCTATAATCTCCTGACCAAAGAACAGGGGATAATCGGTTTCAATGGAGAGAACATTTTTGCTGATTATGTGATAGAAAAAAAAGATGAAAGAATAGTTATAGAAGAAAATGGAGAAAATTACCACCATCCTCAAAAAACAGGAGAAGAGAGATACAGCAAACAAATTGAGAGGCAGAATGCTTTAATCTATCAGGGTTATAAGGTATTTAGATTTTCTAAGAACGAAATAGAATTTCGTGACAGGATGATAGAAGAAATGGAGATTTTTTTTGGAAAAGCTGAGGAGTTTATTCCGCAAAATCTTATAGATACAAAAAGAGAATTTCAACTCTACGAGCATCAGGAAATAACTTTGGAAAACCTGAAAAAAATGAGAGAAGAGGGAGTAAAATCAGCTCTCATAGTTCAGCCCACAGGAACAGGAAAATCTAGGGTAGCAATTGAAGATATAGGGGTATATCTAGGAGAAAACAAGGAGAAAAAAGTTCTCATAATTGTACCTACAAGAGCATTGCGAGATCAGTGGATAAAAAATATTTCAGAAAATATAAAAAATGTTTCAGTGGGAGAATCTGAAGATAATCAAATAATGGCATTTACACAGAATGGGATTTCTCGAAAGAAAAATAGATTTTATCCTGAGGAATTTGGATATATTGTTGTAGATGAAGCTCATCACAGTGTAGCTAATGAAATTTCCAAAACTATAAAATATTTTAATCCTCAATTTCTTTTGGGAATGACAGCGACTCCTGACAGAAGTGACAAAAAAAAGATGGAAGAGATTTTTTCCACTGTAGAAACAAAACTTACACTGAAAGAAGCTATTGAAAAAGAGATCTGCTGTCCCGTAAGAGTTTTCAGGTTGGA
>JBOFEZ010000030.1:0-2356 GCA_051648365.1 Fusobacteriaceae bacterium | reverse complement strand
AAAATTTGAATTTAGACATTTTTTTAGGTAGAATTAAGTGATGAGTTAGTTCCATCATAATATTTTTTTAGGAGGAATAAAAAATGTCAAATTTAATGAAAAAGAGAGATTTTTTTAACACAGTTGCCCTAAAAGATTTCTTTGACGATGAGGAGGATTTTTTTAATAAAGTTTTCAGAAGAAAAAGCTTTCCATTGATCAATGTCACTGAAGAAAAAGAAAAATATCATTTAGAGATCTCAATTCCCGGTGTAGCTAAAGATAAAATAAAATTATCAAGGGATGCTGAAAAAATTACAATTCAGTATGAAGATGAAAAAGTTCATGAAGAGGGAGATAAAAATTATCATAAAAAAGAGTTCCATAAGGATTCTTTTATTAAAACTTTCCCGATTCCTGAAGATGTGGATTTAGAAAAGATTACAAGTGAGCATAAAGACGGAGTTCTTAGAATAGATCTTCCTAAAAAGCCTGAAGCTATTGAAAGAAAAAATCAGGTGAGTATCGAAATAAAATAAGATTAAAATTTTTGGGGGAGCAGATGCTCTCCCATTTTTTTATAAAGGAATAAAGGACTATTTGCAGAATAGAACTGGTGAAGTTATATTTTAAGGAGGAGAGAAATGAAAAAAGTTTTATCGTTATTATCACTTGGTTTAGCACTTGGAGCATCATCTTTTGGAGCAGAACCTCTTGTTGTAGGAATGGAGCTGGCTTATCCGCCCTTTGAGATGACGGATGCCAAAGGTAATCCAAGTGGATTTTCTGTGGATATGGCTCAGGATTTAGGAAAGCATCTTGGGAGAGAGATAAAAATAGAAAATATGTCCTATGGAGGACTTATCCCAGCTCTTCTAACAAAAAAAATAGATATTATACTATCATCTATGACTATTACTGAAGAGCGTGGAAAATCAATCAGTTTTTCAGATCCTTATTCAAAATCTTACCTCAGCCTTCTTGCAGGAAAGAATTCTCCTGTGGAAAAACCGGAAGATTTAAATCAAAAGGGTAGAAAGGTAGCAGTGAAAAAAGGGACGACTGCCCATCTAGTTGCAACTCAGTATTTCCCACAGGCTGAAGTATTAGTTTTTGATAAGGAAACAGCAGCGGTTCTTGAAGTAACTCAGGGGAAAGTAGATGCATTTATCTATGATCCTTTAACTGTCTTAAAAAATTGGAAGGATAATCCCGATACTACAAAACCTATACTAAATCAGTTCCAAAAAGATGTCGAATATTGGGGAATCGGATACCGTAAGGATGAAGCAGAGTTAGGAATGAAAATAAATCATTTTATAAAAGAGTATAAAGCTGAGGGTGGATTTGAAAAACTTTCTGAAAAATATCTAGGCGAGCAGAAAAAAGCCTTTGACGAAAGAGGGATCCCATTCTTTTTCTAGAAGGAGATAAGATGCACGAAAAGAAAAAGAGTTTGTTCAGAAAAATATTTTTTAGGGAAGAAGGGGAAACTCTTCTCCTAGGAAAAAAAATCTTCAACACTCTTCTTGTAATAGCTTTTTTTATAGGAATAATGAATTTTGCATTTAAAAATATAAACTATAACTATTCTTGGCGGACAATAATAGAAACCTATTACTATAAGTTTCTTCTGGGATTTTCCCTTACAATTTTTATATCGTTTTTCTCACTGCTGATGAGTCTCGTAGTGGGAACGATAATAGCCCTTGGGAGTCGTAGCTTTTTTCTTCCATACTATTATTTTACAAAAATTTACACTGAGATAATAAGGGGAACTCCCCTTATTGTCCAGATATTTATTTTTTTCTATGTGATAGGTACAGCCTTCCGTATAGAAAACAGGTATTTTATGGGTATACTGATAATGGCCACGTTTTCAGGAGCCTATGTGTCTGAAATTATTCGTGCAGGTATAGAAAGCATAGAGGCATCTCAGTTGGAAACAGCCAAAGCCTTAGCTTTTACCAAATTGCAGACTTATAGATATATAATTTTTCCACAGGTTATAAAAAGGGTGATGCCTCCCTTGGCAGGGCAGTTTGCTTCCCTTATAAAGGATTCGTCCCTACTTTCTATAATCGCAGTAAATGAATTCACAAAAAATATTCAAGAAGTAGATTCTCTTACTTTTTCTCCAATAGAAAATTACTGTATACTGGCAGTGGGATACCTGATACTTACTTATCCAATATCTCACCTGTCAAAATATCTTGAGAGGAGGTTTTCTTATGGAAATTAAAGTCCGGGATCTAAAGAAACAATATGGAGAAGTGATTGTACTAAAAGATCTTCAGCTAGAACTTAAGGGAATCCATACACTTGTGATTATCGGCCCTTCTGGAGGTGGAAAATCTACATTCCTAAGAATAATGGC
>JBOFEZ010000029.1:0-1817 GCA_051648365.1 Fusobacteriaceae bacterium | reverse complement strand
AATTATTTGAGTTTCTGACAAAATCTAGGGCTTTATTCAAATTATCTACTGCATCGTCAAATCTGAAGGTTCTATATTCAACTAACTGGTTGGATATGAATCCCTCTTTCCCATTAGGAAGTTCAATCTTATACCATTCGGTTCCTTGGAAACTCACTTTTTCCAGAGCTCTAAATCTCTCTGTAAATTTTCTTTTTTCAATTATGGCTGAATTTATACTTGGCATCTCACGAACATTTGCTGTTTCAGTTTTTACCAGCACATAGTTAAGAGATTTAGGATGTCTTTCATATTTGGATATAAATTTAACATTATCTGGAACTGTATGTGTATAGACCTGTAAAACTTCATAATCTATCTTCTGGATTTCCTGCTTCTCAACCTTCTGCTGGGCAACTTTTTCCTCAGTTCTATTTTCTATTGTCGAGCATCCAGTAAGATACATCACAAAAATCGACAGTATAATTGATTTTTTCATCGATATCCACTCCTTAAACTTTTTTTCTAATTCCAGATTTTTAATTATTTACCTTTAAATTTATACTGGTTTATTTTTTTATTTCCTTTTATTCCTACCGCATTTTATCTTTTTTTTACAGTATCAAATAATAATTTTATACGTTATAATTGAATATATAGTAATTTAGGAGTTGAGGCTATGTTTAAAAAAATTTCAATTTTATCCGTCATGATTATTTTCTTAATTTATCAAACAGTATTGGGAGAAGAACGATATTTCAGAGGCAAAGTCATATCTCTAGAGTCTATAACTTATCCCGAACCTGGAGAAGATGAAGAGATGATAAAAGAGATAAAAAATTTCAAAATAAAATTTTCAAAGGATAAGGAGCTTCTTGTGGGTCACCCGGTATTTTATGAAGAAGCCAATAATATAAATATTGATGTGGGCGATTCTGTGGTTCTTTTAGAATCCGACGCTGAAAATGAGGCGGGAAATCTTTATATTGCAGATAGGGATAAAAGAGGTTGGATGGTTGGACTAATTTCTATTTTTCTACTTCTTACTCTTTTTATAGCAAAGTTCAAGGGAGTTAAAGCACTTTTTGCTCTCCTGGCCACTGGATTCCTGCTGATAAAATTTCTTATTCCAGGGATAATCATGGGATATTCTCCCATAATTTTATCCACGGGACTCGCATTTTTTTCATCAGTCTTAACTATTTTTCTTATGTCAGGATTTTCTCCAAAGGGATATTCGGCACTTCTGGGATGTCTCACTGGTGTTTTTTCTGCCGGACTTCTCTCTCTTCTGTTTTCTGACCTCATGGGGCTGACTGGTTTTTCTACGATAGAGGTCATAAATATGTCAGGATATCTTTCAGGAATTAAAGTAAAAGAGATCATTTCGGCTGGAATAATTCTGGGGAGCATGGGAGCTGTTATGGATGTGGCTATGTCCATTGCATCCGCTCTAAGTGAGCTGAAGTATCGAGACAAGGAACTGACTTCAAGTGAGATGTTTGTATCAGGTATGAATATAGGCTCCGATATTATAGGAACTATGGTTAATACTCTCATATTGGCATATCTTGGAAGCTCACTTATCTCCATGATACTCCTTTCCCTTCAAGGGAATGAGTATCCTCTTATCAGATTACTGAATTTTGAGTTTATAGCCGTGGAGATAGTGAGATCTGTCTGTGGAAGTATCGGAATTTTGGTTGCTGTTCCTGCTACTTCATATTTCTCAAAAATTTTTCACAGCAAATCTGGATAAAAAAACAAAGAAAGTCTGGAGCTTACTCCAGACTTTTCTGTTTTTTATGAAAAATATCTTTGTGCCCAACTTTCAAGTC
>JBOFEZ010000028.1:0-2552 GCA_051648365.1 Fusobacteriaceae bacterium | reverse complement strand
ACAGCATCATAATCCAGGTACATTCCCAGATAACCAGGCTCTCCAATTCTTTTTGCTTCCAGATCTTTGTAATCAATACCTCCGATTATCTCTCCACTCTCATACTCATATTTAAATTTAGGACTAAAAACAAATTTTTTATCATGGAATACTCCCACACTTTCTTGGGCTTTTGATGCAAAAGTCGGCATCTGATAAACTTCCATCTGGGAAGACCATGTGTTTTCTGTATCTTGATAATTCACATCTAGATTCAACGAAAGTTTTTCAGATAGATTACTTTTATAATTTAAAGCTATCAGATCCCTGGTAAGTTCACTCCCCGAAGGAGCATCCCAAGGATTTACCTCTCCAGACCCTCTTCTGTCTTCATTCAACTGTTCTCTTGTGAGCATAGATGGAGATTTGGAATCCTCCTCTGCTCTGGAATATTTTAATATGATTTTATTAGAGTCATTTATCTTATAATTAACTGTACCCTGTACAAAATGTTTTTCAGAGTCACTCCCCTCTCTATAACCATCGTCAGATGCTCCTGAATAGTCAAGCTGAACTAATACTTTATCATTGAATCTGTGGCCTGTTCCCAGCTCAAACTTTCTTTCTTCCAAACTTCCAACTTTAGAATTTAGATAATTGGAAGCTACTCCCGATTCTGCCTTAGTAATAATATTTATAACTCCTCCTACGGCTCCATCACCGTAAACTATACTTCCCCCTCCAGGAATAACCTCTATTCTCTCAATGTTTCCCATTGGAATAGTATTGATAGGTAAAACTCCATGCGCCGGATCCAAAGGATTTATATTGACCCCATCCACTAAGATCTGGACATTTGATTTTGCCTTGGATACTCCCTGTCCTCTCAGATCCACAAAAGATCCGAAAGTATTAGTGAATACTGTTATTCCCGGAACACCATTGAGGGCCTCTGTAACATTTGCAAAATTCTGATTCTCAATGTCTTTCCTCATTATAATATTTATATTTTTATCTGTTTTCTCCAGAGTAGTTTGAAATCCCCCAGTAGATATAACACTTTCATTTAATTTTATTCCCCCGTCGTCATTAGCATATATAACTGCTGAAATTATAAAACTGCAAACTGCGATTTTCTTTTTCATTTTTTCTCCCCCTATATTTTATTTCTCGAAAGGAGTTTAACATCTAATATTTTAATTGTCAAACTATTTTTTAATTTTATTTAAATTTAAAAATAGTTTGACTTTGTGATAAAAAAGAATTAAAATAGAAAAAACTTAAAAATCAAAACTGTGAGGTGATACTATTAAAAATTACTTACATTTCACTCTGGGACTATTATCTGTTTTTTCAGGTGTTTTGGGAATATTTCTTCCTTTAATTCCCACTACTCCCTTTATTCTTTTGGCAGCTTTTTGCTTTGAAAAAAGTTCCCCTAAATTCCACAATCTTTTGATCAATAGCCGATATTTAGGGAAATATATCCGAGATTATCAAGAAAAAAAAGGGATAACTTTGACTAACAAAATAATTTCTCTCTCTCTTTTAAGTCTTGGAATTCTCAAGGGCTTTCTCTCCATCTCTTCTGGAGCGATGAAGATTGTATTCCTAATTATTTATTTTTCAGTTGCTTTTCACATATTAAAATTAAAAACGATAGAATAGGAGATTTTATGTTTAAAGAAAGATTGAAGTCACATCACGACGTTAAAAATGTCATCAACTCAAAAATAGGAAAAAAACTTGCCACACCCCTAGCTCTCTACCGGCTATTAAATTCTCCACCACTGGAAAAAGATGGAGGAATTTATGTACACACACCTTTTTGCGACAAGATCTGCTCTTTTTGCAATATGAACAGAAAACAGATAGATAATGATTTAGAAGAATATACTGAATATCTGATTAAAAAAATGAATAAGCTTGGAAAAAAAATCTACATCCAGCAGAAAGAGTTTTCTGTAATATTTTTTGGAGGAGGAACTCCCACCATATTTAAACCTCATCAATTAAAAAAAATCCTCACCTCTTTGAGAGAGAATTTTTTTTTAAGAGAGGGATACGAATTTACTTTTGAAACTACACTTCACAATCTTACCGATGAAAAAATCCATATACTTCAAAGTTTTGGAGTGAACAGGCTCAGCATAGGTATCCAGACTTTCTCTGACAGAGGAAGAAAAAGCCTAAACAGGACCTATGATCAGGCTACGGTTATCAGAAGAGTTAAGGAGATTAAAGAAAAATTTAAAGGACTGGTGTGCATCGATATTATATATAATTATTCCCACGAAACAAGGGAAGAGATTGAGGCAGATGCAAGAATACTGTCAGAACTCAATGTGGACAGTTCCAGTTTTTACTCTCTGATGATACATAAAGGATCTCAGCTATCCAACACACTGGATAATGATGGTCGAGATTCTCTTTCCAGTATAGAAAATGATAAAAATCTTCATCACGAATTTTTAAGAAGAGCTTTAAGAAGGGGTTATTCAGTTCTCGAGCATACTAAAATTACTTCAGGAAGAGATTCTTACAACTATATAAAGAATGTCCATCAACTGAAG
>JBOFEZ010000027.1:0-7922 GCA_051648365.1 Fusobacteriaceae bacterium | reverse complement strand
TTATAGCTTCCCCAGGTCTGAGGACTAAGCTCAAAATATTTTCCTTAAGAACTCTATATGTAAATTGGGGGTTAGTTTCATCTATGTTTTTTTTGCTATTGATTAAAATCATAATTTCTCCTTTTTTATTTTATTCCTTGCATACAATTTATGTAACATACTTGGATATTCTATAATATTTGTTTTGGAAAAGCAAGTTTTTAATCTTTTAAGTTAAAATTTATGGGGCTAAGTATAAGATTGTATAGTTTAACTAAAATTGTACAAAAAGAATTAAAAAAAATATATTTGGTTATTTTTAGTGAAAATAACTTGACAAAAAACATCAAATAGGATAAAAATAAGTGGTAGTATACAAGTTTGAAAGGAGATGGATGTGGATGAGGTTATGAAAAAAGAAAAAAATAAGTGTAGTAGTGAAGCCGAAAGCGCACTTAAAGAGTTGTATAGTACTCTACCCTACTATGCTGCTTATGAAACATTTTTTAATCAGAAGGCAGGATATGATGGAATAATTAAAAATTTTCAAGATGCGAAAAAACATCTTGTAGATGAAAAAACTACGGGATTGTATCTGATGACATTAGTTGATACATTGGAGAATATTTCGGAAGAAATTTTTGAACATTATAGAAATCTTCAACTGGTATTGAAAGAAATAGTGGTGGAAGTTATAGACACTCAGAGCCAAAAAGATTCGTCCATGATTGCCTACGCAATAATGAAGGGTGTAAGACTGAATCAACTCTCAGAGGAATATTTAGAATTTGGGGTCAAAAACTTTGAAAATCTTGTACACAACAAACCTCGAGATATTCAGGCGTTTATGATGGCCTATAGTGAGTATTTGTATTTGAAAAATAATTTAGAATAAAATTGGAGGAAAAATGAAACATTCGAAATACACAGGTTATTTATATATACTTCCATGGATAATTGGAATACTTGTTTTTAGTTTATTTCCATTTGTATCATCTTTTGTGATAAGTTTTACAGATTATAATCTTATAGATGAGGCGAGTTTTATAGGGCTAAAAAATTATAGAGATATGCTCCAAGATGAACTCTTTTTAAAAAGTTTTATGAATACTATAAAATATGTTTTTATGACTGTGCCTGTGAAATTAGCATTTGCACTTTTTATAGCTCATATACTGAATTTTAAGCTTAAAGGTGTAAATATATTTCGTACAGCCTATTATATTCCTTCGATTTTAGGAGGCAGTGTAGCAATCTCGGTACTTTGGAAATTTCTTTTCGCAGATACCGGACTTGTAAATATAGCTCTCGGAGTTTTTGGAATAGAGGGAATCAGTTGGCTTGGAGATCCTAGGTATGCTCTTTTTACAATAAGTTTATTACGTTCTTGGCAATTTGGGTCTGCTATGGTTATATTCCTTGCGGCTCTGAAAAATATACCAGAAGATCTATATGAAGCCGCTAAAATAGATGGAGCTTCAAAATTTAGAACGTTTATATCTATAACAGTTCCGATGATTACTCCTGTAATATTTTTTAATTTTATAATGCAGCTTGTTCAGGCATTCCAAGAGTTTAATGCGCCTTATATTATAACTGGAGGAGGACCTTTGAAATCCACTTACCTTCTTCCGCTTATGATATATGAAAATACTTTCGGTTATTATAAGATGGGTTATGGAAGTGCTATGTCGTGGTTTTTATTTTTAATAATTATGATATTTACTGCTATAACATTTAGCAGCCAGAAACACTGGGTACACTATTCAGATGGGGAGGAATAATAGGATGAGTTCACAAAAGGTTCAAGTATTGGATATAGAAGCTCTTAACAAAAAGAGGTTGTCAAATAATAGGAGAAAGGCGATTATAAATGCAGGAATACGTTATTTTTTGCTTATATTGGTTGGATTTGTAATGCTCTATCCGCTGATATGGTTATTGGGAGCATCCTTTAAAAGTAATTCAGAGATATTTACAAGTGCGGGATTTATACCTAAACAATTTGATTTTTCCGGCTATGTAAAGGGATGGGAAACGTCGACTCAATATACTTTTGCTAAATATTTCGTCAATACTTTCAAAATAGTTATACCGAAAGTGATATTTACTGTAATATCGTGTACCCTAACAGCTTATGGTTTTGCGAGATTCCGTTTTGTAGGAAAAAAAATTATGTTTGCGATACTTATATCAACACTTCTACTTCCGAATATAGTTTTGAGAATACCTCAATTCCTTATGTTTAGAGATTTCGGATGGTTGAACAGTTTCTATCCGCTGTTTGTACCTGCGGCTTTTGCAACAGATACTTTCTTCGTATTTATGCTGATACAGTTTATGAGAGGAATACCGAAAGATTTAGAGGAAGCAGCATGTATAGATGGATGTAATAGTTTTCAAACTTTGATTTATATTTTGATTCCAGTTTTAAAACCGGCGCTTATTTCTGTTTCACTGTTCCAATTTATGTGGTCTATGAATGATTTCTTAGGTCCTCTTATCTACCTGAACAGTGTAGAGAAATACCCAGTGGCGATAGCACTTAAACTTTCTATGGATTCGAGTTCAACTACTCAATGGAATCAGGTAATTGCCATGTCTATAATAGCTTTAATACCGTCACTTATTGTATTCTTCTCTGCTCAACGTCACTTTGTAGATGGAATTACAGCCGGAAGTGTCAAGGGGTAAAATATGCTTAGAATTCAAAATATAACATCAAGAAGTGGAAGCTTTGAAATTGAAAATTATAAATGCTATTTTTCAGGAAAAAAAATAGATATTTATCTAAATGGAAAATTTATGAGGGAAGAGAAGCGGAACAGCTTCTCTCTTCACAATTTGATTCCAGAGACTGAATATCTGATAGAACTAAAAGAGAAAGGGATTCTGTTAGGTAAAGATTATTTTAGAACTCTTAGGGAAAGTGTCCGATTGGGAGTGAAAAAATTCGGAGCAGCAGGAGATGGGAAGAAAGATGATACTTTAGCCATACAGACAGCTATAGCTGCCTGCCCTAAAAATGGCACGGTATATCTCTCGGAAGGTATTTATAAGGTGAATTCCATATTTTTAAAAAGTCATATGACTTTAGAGATTGCCGTGGGAGCTGTTCTCCAAGGTTCTGGAGATATTGAAAATTACTCTGTTCTCCCTGGAATTGTAGATGGAAAGAATGGAGAGGAATTCAATTATGGAAGCTGGGAAGGGAATCCGCTGGACATATATGCGGGTGTAGTTAATGGAATAGACGTAGAAAATATAAGTATAGTAGGAGAGGGAATTATAGATGGTGGAGGGGGCACCGAAACATGGTGGAAAAATCCTAAAATGAAAAAGAAGTTAGCTTGGCGTCCTAGGACAATTTTTCTTAACAGATGTAAAAATATAACTGTGGAAGGAGTAACAATACAAAACTCCCCCTCTTGGACAGTCCATCCTTATTTTTGTCAAGGAATTAAATTCTTAAATCTTACAATAGAAAACCCAGATAATTCACCTAATACAGATGGAATAGATCCTGAATCATGTAGAGATGTGACGATTTTAGGTGTTAAATTTTCTGTGGGAGATGATTGTATAGCGATAAAATCTGGGAAAATATATATGGGGAAAAAATATAAGATTCCTACTGAAAATGTTGTGATAAGAAACTCTCTTATGAAATTTGGCCATGGAGCTGTAGTTATAGGAAGTGAAATGGCTGGTGGGGTAAAAAATGTGAGAATACGCAACTGTGTATTTTATCATACAGACAGAGGAATAAGAATGAAGACTAGAAGAGGAAGAGGAGAAGATGGGATAATAGATGAAATCTATGCAGAGAATATAGAAATGATAAATGTGGCGACCCCATTTACCGTAAATCCTTTTTATTTCTGCGACCCTGATGGGAAGAGTGAATATGTTGCCACCCGGAAAATTCTTTGTGTGGATGAAAGAACCCCAGCAATAAAAAATATTACTTATAAAAATATAAAAGCAACAGGCGTGAAAATAGCGGCTGGATATATAGCTGGATTACCAGAAAAACCCATAGAAAATTTGAATTTAGAAAATTTGTACATTGAAATTGATTCGGAAGAGGTAAAGGCTGGGGATGTAGAAATGTTTTTAAATTGTCCTGTGGTAAAGAAGCGAGGATTTATATTGGAAAACATAAAAAATCTCAATATAAAAAATGTAGAGCTTAAAGGGATAGAGGGAGAGGAATATGATATTAAATAGAGGCAATTTTCAGGGGATGAAAAAATATAGCGAGAGAGTGGTGCAGTTCGGAGAAGGAAACTTTCTGCGTTGTTTCATAGATTGGCAATTGGATATACTGAATGAAAAAAAAGGACTGGATGCGGGAATAACTGTTGTCCGTCCTATTGATACAAAATTTCCACCTTCGCTGAGTACTCAAGATGGATTATATACAACTATAATTCGTGGAATAGACGAAGAGGGGAAACTTATTGATAATAAAAGAATAATCTCGTCTGTAAACAGAGAGTTAAATGTTTATACTGAATACTCAAAGGTGATAGAAACTTTTCTAAATCCAGATTTGGAATTTGTATTTTCCAATACAACAGAGGCAGGGATAGTTTTTAACAGTGAGGATAAATACCAAATGGAACCGCAGGTATCTTTTCCTGGGAAGTTAACAAAATTTTTGCATATGAGGTATAAATATTTCAAGGGAGATACAACTAAAGGATTGATAATAATCCCTTGTGAACTAATAGATTATAATGGAGAAGAGCTGAAAAAAATAGTTTTTCAATATTGTGAGCTTTGGAATCTAGAAATAGAATTCATAAATTGGTTGGAAAACAGGAATACATGGTGCTCATCTTTAGTAGATAGAATAGTTACAGGTTATCCTAGAGATGAAAAAGAAACTTTAGAGAAGGAACTCGGTTATCAGGATAAATTTATGGTGGCAGGAGAATATTTTCATCTTTTTGTAATCCAGGGTCCTAAATGGCTTGAGGATAAACTTTCTATTAAAGATTCGGGACTGAATATAAAGGTAGTAGAGGATATAAAATCCTATAAAGAAAGAAAAGTTGGGATTTTGAATGGTTCTCATACGGCTCTGGTTCCTGTAAGTTATCTGTGTGGTATAGATAGAGTTAAAGAAAGTTTGGATGATGATTATATAAGAAAATTTTTAGAAAATCTTATCGGAGAAGAGATAATCCCCTCTCTTGATATGGATAAAAAAGAACTTGAAGAGTTTGCAGATTCTGTCATAAAAAGATTTAGCAATCCATTTGTGAAGCATGAACTTCTTTCTATATCTCTTAATTCAATGTTTAAATTTAAAACTAGAATTCTTCCGCAGATGATTACATATATTGAGGAGAAGAAAAAACTTCCGAAGCATATGGTGTTCTCTCTTGCTGCTCTTGTGGTTTTTTACAGAGGAAAACGTGAAAATCAAATGATTCCGTTGAACGATGAGCAGAGATTTTTAGATCTTTATAAAAATTTATGGGATTCGTATGATGGAACTCTTGAAGTGGCTAAGAAAATAGCTTGTGCTATAGCATCTCTAGATCATTGGGGTTATAAATTGAATGAGGTACCAGGTTTCGTAGAAAAATTGGGTACTAATATATACAGAATAGAAAAAAAAGGAGTAAGAACTATTCTTGAAAAGGGTGAATTATGAAGAAATATATAAAAATTCATAAAAAAGATAACGTATTTATCGCTATTGAAAAAATTGAAGCTGGTGCTGTAATTGAAAATATTCAAGTGTTGGAGGAAATTCCAATCGGCCATAAAGTGGCAACAGAGGATATATTGAAAGGTAAACATGTGGTTAAGTATGGGCAGAGTATAGGGTGTGCTACTCAAGATATAAAAAGAGGAAGTTGGATTCATACCCACAATCTTAAAACTAATTTACATAATCTTGGTAAGTATAAATATTTGCAGAAACCATATGCAAATTCTTTTAAAGGCTTTGATAGAGAGATAGAGATTTATAGACGAGGAAATGGGAAAATAGGAATTAGAAATGAATTATGGATAGTTCCTACTGTTGGATGTGTGAATGGGATAGCTAAAATAGCTATGAATGAGTTTCAACAGGAGAACTCTCTTGAAGAGATAGATGGAGTGAATGTAATGACTCATAATTATGGATGCTCTCAGATGGGAGATGACCATGTTAACACAAGAACTATACTTCAAGATCTCATAAAACATCCTAATTGTGGAGGCGTTTTGGTTCTGGGATTGGGATGTGAGAATAATCAGATTTCTGTATTTGAGGAAACTTTGGGAGAATACGATAGAAAGAGAACAAAATTTCTTGTAGCTCAAGAAGTAGAGGACGAAATAGAAGAGATAAAAAAAATCCTGGGTGAACTTTATGAAAATATGAGAAAGGATAGAAGAGAAAAAGGGAAACTTTCAGAACTTTCTTTTGGCCTGGAATGTGGTGGTTCTGACGGTTTCTCTGGAATAACTGCAAACCCTCTTTTAGGGAAATTTTCGGATTATATAATAAACAATGGAGGGACAACAGTTCTTACGGAGGTTCCTGAGATGTTTGGAGCGGAGCATCTTCTAATGGAAAGATGCGAAAATATGGAAGTTTTCCAAAAGACTGTCACTTTAGTAAATGAATTTAAAGAATTTTTCCTATCCCATAATCAGGTAATATACGAAAATCCATCTCCTGGAAATAAAAAGGGAGGAATAACAACTCTGGAAGAAAAATCTCTCGGGTGTACAGAGAAATCTGGAACAACATTAGTTAAAGATGTGCTTAGATATGGAGAAATTTTAAAATGCAAAGGACTCAATCTTCTTGAATCTCCTGGAAATGATCTTGTAGCTACTACAGCTTTGGCGGCGGCTGGATGCCAAATGGTTCTTTTCACAACTGGGCGTGGAAATCCTTATGGAGGTTTTGTTCCTACGGTAAAAATTTCCACCAATACCCCATTGGCTCAGCTGAAAAAAAGATGGATAGATTTTGATGCTGGGAAACTTGTTTCAAAGGATGTTGCTATGGAAGATATGCTAGAAGAGTTTGTTGATTTTATTGTGAAAATTGCTAATGGTAAAAAAGTGAATAACGAGAAAAACAACTTTAAGGAATTGGCGATATTTAAAACTGGAGTGACATTGTAAGGAGGCAGCATGTTAAGAATAGGGATAAGAGCTCATGATATGGGGAAATATTCTTTAGAAAATCTCTCTGAACTTTGCGAAATGATAAAAGTTAAGGGAGCACAATCTATCCAGTTGGCTCTGAATAAATCTTTTCATGGTATGGAAAACTTGGAAGGGAAGCTAACACCAGGATTGGGAAATTTTATAGGAGCTAATCTTAAAAAACATGATTTAGATGTATCTGTTTTAGGTTCATATATAAATATGGCTAATCCAGATGATGAAATGATGTTGAGAGAGATTGAGAAATTCAAAGAGCATCTTCGGCTTTCAAAATTTATAGGGAATGCTATTGTCGGAACAGAGACAGGGTGCTATAACAGAGAATATAGATATACCGTGGAAAATGAAAGTGAGGAAGCTTTTGATAGATTTATAGAAACGTTGAAAATTATTCTTAAACATGCTGAAAAATTGGGAGTTTTAGTGGGCATAGAAGGTGTAGCCACCCATATAGTTAATACCCCTAAAAAAATGAAAAGAGTTTTGGATCAGATGAAGAGTGAAAATTTGGTCGTGATATTTGATCCCGTAAATTTTTTAACAGAGAAAAATTATCATTCCCAGGATGAGATTATCCGAGAGTCGTTCCGGCTTTTTGGGGATAAAATAGCAGTTATACATGCTAAAGATTATATTATAAAAAACGGAAAGATAGAGATAGTTCCGGCGACTTTTGGAGATTTTAACTACAAACTTTTAATAGATATTCTCAAAGAGAAGAAACCTGGAATTGATATTCTTTTAGAAAATAGTAC
>JBOFEZ010000026.1:0-35410 GCA_051648365.1 Fusobacteriaceae bacterium | reverse complement strand
ACGTCACTGTCTCAATGACGTCTCATTACTGAGAATTTTCTGAACTAATTTAGTTCAAAGATTTATTAGATTACTTCTCTATTCTGTTGTTAATGTCCTTTTCGTTTCGTTCACGCTTTTCGTCGTGGACAAATATAATAATATCACAACAAATGAAAATCGTCAATAGTTTTTTTAAATTTTTTAATTCTATTTTTTTCATGCCTTTCAGTATTGACGATTTTATTAACTTTATTTGTATTTTTTATTCAATGCTTTCAATATTGCGTACGTCTCTAAGTCTACTACTCCATCTATATTTTCAGGACGAAAATGCATCTGAAAAGCATATACCGCCTGCACAGAAGCCACATCCCAAACCTCTGTTTCTGGAATCTCATACCCATATTTTTTAAACTCTTTTTTTATATCCATAACAGATAATTTTGAAAATTTATCAACATTCATATAGAACAATTTATCCGAATATCCATACCATGCTCCTACCTTATAATTATCATAAAGATATTTCCAAGGAAAAAGAGGACCAGGATCTTTTTTTCTGCTATATGAAATATCGGAATGTCCCACAACCATTTTAGGAGTTATCCCGTACTTTTCAACAAGAAGTTTTACAAGGAAACCGACTTTCTCTATTTGAATTTGAGTATACTCCTGGAACAATTCTTTTTCTATGAAGGCCTCTTCACCTGTCTTAAGTATTTTCACTTGAGGATGAAGTTGTTCTTTAGATAATTTATATCCTAAATTCACTATTTCTATTCCAATGGTCGAGTCATTTAAATTTTTTCTTCCCAAAAACTCGCTTTTACCTGCATGCCAAGCTCGTTGCTCGTCAGCTACCAAAGAATAAATAGGATCTTCAGTTCTATCGGTTATTAGATAATGTGAGCTTACCTTACCTTTTGTAAGAGCCCTTATGGATTTTTCATTATCAATTGCTGTGTAATGCAACACAACCCCTTTAATTCTGTTATCATAATTTTCAGCCCTGTGTTTCTTAGTGTTTATTTCAAATTTTTTTCTACCTGTCGAAGAACAAGAGATTAACATTAGTGATACAATAATTATTAAAACTATTTTTTTCATGATTTTACCCCACAGTTTTGTTTAAAGTTACCCCAGATATTTTAGCGTTATTTTCCAGATTTCTTCTCCAAATTCTATCTCAACTTTTATCTCTTACCCCAGTTCTTTTTTTTGCATTTTTCATTTCTTCTATTCTTTTAGAGCTTACATGTACTCTTTTATTATATTTTTGGTCTATCATTTCGAGATTTGAGTATACTTCTTTTTCGTATTCTATTTCTATAGAAGGAATTTTTATTTCTAATTCTTTTTCTATACTATCCATTACGGAAAAATCTTTAGGATCTAAAAAAGTATATGCCACACCTGTTTCCTTTCCCCTTCCTGTTCTTCCTATTCTATGGGTATATATTCCACTATTTTCCGGCACATCATAGTTATATACGTGAGTCAATCCAGCAACATCAATTCCTCTAGATACAACATCTGTAGCTATAAGAAAATGAACCTCTAAATTCTTAAAGCTTTTCATTATTTTTTCTCTTTTTGCTTGCGGAATATCACTATGTATTTTTTGACAACTATAACCTCTTGCTATCATTTGTTCATCTAATTTATCTACTCTTGCTTTAGTCCTACAAAATATTATTCCCATAAAAGGATTATCTTTGTTTAGTATTGAGCATAGAGCCTCTATTTTTCTTCTGTCTGTCGTTATAACCTTAAATTGTTCTATGTTAGCGAAGCTATGCTCTTCTTCCTCAATCAAAATATATACAGGCTCCTTAGTATATCTGTAGGATATTTTTTTTACTTCCGAATTCATAGTAGCAGAAAAGCATAAAGTTTCTCTTTTTTTATTACACTGAGTTATAATATACTCCAATTCATTTTTGAAACCCAAAAGTACCATTTGGTCAGCTTCATCTATAACTAGAGTCTTTATAGATGACAGAGAAAGTTTTTTCTCTTTCAACAACTCTATTAATCTTCCTGGGGTTGCTATTACTATTTCTGTTTTTTCTCCCTCGCCGCCCTTTCCTTTTCCGCCATATATAATTTTAGCTGAAAATTGCTCTTCAGGATCTATTTTTTTCAACTCTTCCATTATTTGAATTGCAAGTTCCCTTGTAGGAGCCAAAATCAAAGTCTGAATTTCTGAATCTTTTTTATTTTTTTCTCTTTCTAATTTTTGTAACAAAGGCAATAAAAACGCTAAAGTTTTCCCACTTCCAGTTTTTGATTGCCCTATAACATCTCTATTGTTTAAAATTTCTGGTATTATTTTTTCTTGGATAGAGGTAGCTTTTTTTATTCCCCTCTTTTCCAATCTTTCAATATATTTTTTATCTATATTAAGTTCTTTAAAGTCCAACTAAAAACCTCCCTATTACATTTCTTATTATTTGAATTATAGCACATCTTACGATTTTTTTCTAAATTTAAAAACAAAAAAAGAGTTCTAACGAACTCTTAACTTTCAAATGGTGCGAGAGAAGGGACTTGAACCCTTACGTCGAAACGCCAGATCCTAAGTCTGGTGCGTCTGCCAATTCCGCCACCCTCGCAATTTTAGTGGTGCGTCATACAGGACTTGAACCTGTGGCAACACGATTAAAAGTCGTGTGCTCTACCAGCTGAGCTAATGACGCATATATTAAGTTTTGAAATGGGGTGACCGACGGGACTCGAACCCGCGACAACCAGTACCACAAACTGGCGCTCTACCAACTGAACTACGATCACCATTTGTAAATGGTGTGCTTGAAGGGATTCGAACCCCTGACCCACGCCTTAGAAGGGCGTTGCTCTATCCAACTGAGCTACAAACACATTTTGGAGCGGGAAACCAGGTTCGAACTGGCGACATTCAGCTTGGAAGGCTGACGCTCTACCAACTGAGCTATTCCCGCATACAAAGGTTTATTAAATTTTAAATGGTCGGAATAGCAAGATTCGAACTTGCGGCCCCCTGCTCCCAAGGCAGGTGCGCTACCGGACTGCGCTATATTCCGAACTATTTTTGTTTTGTCGTTCTCTCGAAGACATTTATAATAATATCACATTTCTCAAAAAGTGTCAACATTTTTTTTTTGCTTTTTTAAAAAAAGTTATTTGAGTTGATTTTTATCTCCTTATTAGCTATACTTCTGAGTAGGCAATGCATTTTTAACAATTAATATTCAGGAGGTTATATCATGAAATTTACAAAAAAAATTTTTATTACTTCTTTGACTGTATTGACTCTGGTTGGATGTACAAATAATCCTTTCCAAGATCCTTATACTGGTGGAACAAACAAAAAAACCGGTGGTACTCTTGGAGGCGCAGCTGCCGGTGCTTTGGCTGGACAACTTATTGGTGGCAATACTAAAGGAACACTCATTGGAGCAGGTATTGGTGCTTTAGCTGGTCTTGGATGGGGTGCTTATCGTGATAAGCAAGAAGCTGAACTTAGAGAAAGATTAAGAAACTCAAATGTAGATGTTAGAAGAGAGGGTGACTATATCAACCTTACTCTTCCTGGTGGAGTTACTTTCCAAACTAATAGTTCTACAGTAGCTTCTAGTTTCTACGAACCTCTTAACTCTATAGCTTCAGTTCTAATCCAATATCCCGAAAGTATTATCCAAGTTTATGGATTTACTGATAATGTTGGGTCTCCTGATTATAATCTAACACTTTCTCAAAAAAGAGCTTCAAGTGTTGCGAATTATTTAACTAGAAGAGGTGTTAATTCTGGAAGAATTTCAACAACCGGATACGGAGCAAACTATTTTGTTGCTAGTAATGATAATGCTCAAGGTAGAGCTTTAAACAGAAGAGTGGAAATTAAAATTCTACCACCTAATAGCCGATAATCATAAAAAAAGAGACCGCAATAGGTCTCTTTTTTTTATGATTTTAATTTTTGCTATTTCTAATCCATGGCGGAAGATCTAACTCATCTTTCTTTATCTCTTCTTTCACAGAATCGATTTTTTCTTCGTTGTTCTTTTTAGTATCTACATTTATAAAAGGTTCTGCCTTCTCATTTTCGTCCATAAAATTATTTGCGATTAGCGTAACCTGTATTTTATCTCCATATGTTTCATCTATTGCAAGTCCAAACATGACATCATCAGTAGCTTTTCCAGCCGCATCTTTTATCATCTCTGAAATTGTACTAGCCTCTGTTAAAGATACTGAAGAAGAACCCGTTATATTTATAAGTATTTTACTTGCACCATTAATAGATTTTTCTAAAAGTGGTGACTGTAAAGCCTTTTCCGTAGCTTTTATAGCTCTGTTTTCTCCCTCTCCCTCTCCAAAACCAAGAAGAGCTATACCTGAATTTTCCATTGTAGCTTTTATATCTGCAAAATCTAGATTTATAAGTCCATTACCAATCATAAGATCAGCTACACCTTTTATACCAATTTTAAGTATATTATTTGCTTCTTTAAAAGCATTTATCATAGTTATTGTCTTATCTGGAAGTTCAAAAAGTTTATCATTAGGAATAATAACAAGAGTATCTACATTTTTTTTAAGTTCTTCTATCCCCATGTCTGAATTGTTTTTTCTTTTTTTCCCTTCAAAAGAAAATGGTCTTGTAACTACTGCAACTGTAAGTATTCCCATCTCCTTAGCTACTCTAGCTATAACTGGAGACGAACCTGTTCCAGTTCCCCCACCCATACCTGAAGTTATAAATAACATATCTGTATCTTCTAGCATTATTTTTATTTTTTCAGCATCTTCTTCAGCCGCTAGTCTTCCTATCTCTGGATTAGCTCCCGCTCCAAGTCCTCTTGTCAGTTTTTCTCCTAACTGAATTCTTACATCTGCCAAAGATTTCTTCAAATCTTGAGCATCAGTATTGGCAACTATGAACTCTACGCCTCTCACTCCGGCCTCAATCATATCATTTATAGCATTTCCACCAGCACCACCAGCACCGATTACTTTAATTTTCACAACCCCTTCTACAATTGACATACAAATATCCTCCCATTTAATGTTTTAATTTTAAATATAGTTCGAAATCCAGTCAAAAATTTGACGGAAAATGTTTTTCTTTGATTTTTGATCATTCTCTTCCATTGTGACTTCTTGGTCTTCAAAAGAGAGTTCACTTAAACCTTTATTATTTTTATCCCCATTCATGCTATTATTATTGTTAAAACCTTCTTTTTCCTCTTTTTTTTCTATATTTTTTTTCTCAATTTTAGAAATTTCCTCTTTAAGTGACTCCATAAATATTCCCACAATACTAGACATGGATGGATTTACATTCTCTATACCTCTCAAAGCAGGCGGTAATTTGCTAGTAACTCTATATCCGGTCTGAGATATTATTTTTTCTATCAGTTCATCTATTAGAGAAACTCCTCCTGTAAGAACTATACCTCTTCCTAAATAACCATTGAAACCAGATTCTTCTATAGTTTCTATAATAAACTTTGTTATATCACCTGTTCTAGCATCAATTATATTTTTTATATGAGATATCGTAAATTTTCTTCCACTAGAAATTAAAAAATCTTTTTCATTTCCCTTATGTTCCTCAAATTTATTTAACACTTCTATCGCTTCTGTTTTTGTAATTTCAAGAATATATGCTAGATCATTTATATAGTGCATAGCCCCCAAAGGAATAGATTTAGAATAGATGAGCTTACTATTTTTGAAGATGAGAATATCGGTTATCCCCTCCCCTATATCTATAAGAGCCACTCCTTTTTCTTTCTCCTCATTATCAAGTACTGCTTCTGCAGAACCTACAGAATTTAAAAAAACTTTCTCTACTTGGAATCCAGCTCTATTTACAATTTCTTCATATGTATTCAATTCAAATTCATCTATACATATAAAATGTATCTCTCCTTGAATCTCTTTACCTATCATTCCTACTGGGTCCCTTACTATTCCAGAGTTATTTACCCTTATATTATAAATTTCTTTTTTCAGTATTTTTTCACCAGATTTCAATATTTCTTCAGCAGCTTCTCGGAAAAGTTGTTCAATATGTTCCTCTTTAATTTCTGTTTCCTGAAAATTTATTTTTTTATTAATTGTTTTTGATCTTGTATTAACACTACTCATACCTAACACCACATCATCTATTTGATAATCGATTTTATTCTTGGCATTTTCCATAGCAGTTTGTACAACCTTTTTTAAAATTTCTGGATTTTCTATTCGAGATTTTTTTATTCCTTCGGATTGTGCTTCTCCATATCCCAGAACTCTTATCTTGCTACCATTGTCATACAATTCTCCTATAAGAACTTTTACTTTGGCATTACCTATTTCTACTACGGTTTTTAATATGTTTTTAATTTTTGCCACTAGTATCAACTCCTGCACTTTTAACTATATATCCATCAAATCGTAAGTCTATATAGTCCACTTTTTGATTTTGGCTAATATCTAAATAAAGATTTTTTGCTACCCCATACTTAAAATTTGGAATTTCTCCATTGGTTTTGAGAATAGTTCCACTATCTATAAAAAGCTCTATATATAGTTCGTTTTTATAGTATACCTGTGAAATCATGTCATATAGCTCATCATCTTCAACATTTTCTAAAATTTTCACCACTTTCAAAAGTTCTTTTTCATTTTGAATAAAAACTATGGGAAGTTTTTTTATTCCATGTTCTTCCATCTGAGCAAATATTTGACCGCTACTGTCGACACTATAAAGCTTATCCTTTATATTTGCATAATATTGAGCTTCTTTTTCTTTTATATTGATATCTATTCCCCCAATGTTCTTTGAAGAAATTTTAACTTTCTCTATTCTTATATCTGTTTGAAGTTTTTTTTCTATCGAATCAACATTAAGGTTAAAAATATTTTTATCATAAAGAGCATTACCCAACTTTTTGAGTTCCTCTTTTACAAGATTAGAATCTCCATAAAAAGATATCTCTTTTATTTTGAAAATATCCCTAGTTACAAAATCTTGTTCAATTTTATAAATTAAAAATGTGAATATAAAACAATACAAACTACCCAAAAGGATTCTCATTATGGCTACCTCTTAACTATGTTTTTTACTCATAAAAATTTTCACCATTTTATCGGTGATATTATCGAAAGTATATCCTTTTATCGTTCCCAATTCTGGGATGAGACTAGTTTCAGTCATTCCGGGGCATGTATTCACTTCTAAAAAATAGCACAGACCATCTTTTAAAATAAAATCACTACGACTGATTCCTTCCAATCCTAAAACTTCATGAATTTTTAATGAAAAATCTACTGCTTCCTCATAGGCTTTTTTATCTATTTTTGCTGGGAATTCGTGAGACGAACCTCCCGGAAGATATTTTGATTCATAATCATACATTTCATGGGAAGGAATTATTCTAAGAACCCCTAGACTCTCTCCTTCAATTACTCCAGAAGTCAGTTCTTCTCCCTTTATATATTCTTCTATTATAATTTTTCCATGGATTTTTTTTACAGCTTCTTCTAATTCTTCTCTATTTTTACATAGATAAAGTCCTACGCTCGATCCTTCTTTCGCTGGTTTTACTATAACAGGATAATGGTCTACTTGATTTATATTATCATAAGTTTCTGCTACTCTGATTCCTGCATTTTTTGCTATAATTTTTGTGAAAATTTTATCCATAGCTATAGCACTGGCCGTAACCCCTGAACCTGTATAAGGTTTCCCTATTATATCAAGAACAGCTTGAACTCTTCCATCCTCTCCAAATTCTCCATGAAGTGCTAAATATGCCAAATCATATTCTGTTTCCATTATAACTTTTATAAAATTTTCCTCTGTGAGATCTATTGGAAAGGCTTGATAACCTTGTTTAATCAGACTTTTAAGTATCGCTTTTCCACTTTTTAATGAAATTTCTCTTTCAGAAGAGATTCCACCCATAAATACAGCTATCTTCAACTTTTTTATATCTTTATTCATCAACTATCACTATCTCCTCTTCTAGAGCTATTCCTGTTATTTCTTTTACTTTATCTTTTACAATATTTATAAGTGTTCTCATATCTTCATAAGTGGCATTTCCTAAGTTAACTATAAAATTAGGATGTTTAGTAGATATCTGTGCATCTCCAACTTGATAACCTTGCATTCCAGCTTGAATTATAAGTTTTGCTGCAAAAAAACCTTCAGGATTTTTAAAACTGCTTCCTAGATTTGGAAGTTCTAGTGGATGTTTTTTTCCTCTAGAAGATTCTCTTTCTTCAACAAGCTCTTTTTTATAACCTTTTTCAAACTTGAATTTAGCCGAGAGAACTATCCAACCTTTTGCTTGAATTTCTGTATTTCTATATGAAAAATCAATTTTTTCTTTTCTTATTTTTCTCAGTTCTCTGTTCTCATCTAAAATTTCAATCTCTGTTATATGATCAAAAATTTCACTTCCATATGCTCCGCCATTCATATATACAAGTCCTCCTACTGTTCCAGGAATTCCTGCAAGATTTTCAATTCCAGAATAATCAGCTGTCTCGCAATATTTTACAAAATCCCAAAAATCAAGTCCTGCTCCTACTTCTACTTCCCCTTGACCTTTGTCATCTATATAATTTATATTTTTTAGAGAAGCAAAATTAGTCTTCAGTTCGCCATCTTTTATTAAAGTATTCGTACCATTTCCTATAATAAAAACATTTTCATAATTTTCCATTACATCTTTTAGTTCATTTTTAGTTTCAACTATAAAAAAATTCTTTGTTATCCCACCAATTTTCATGTTGGAATGTTCTTTCATTATATGATTCTTTAAAATTTTCATTTTCTGATTCCTTTCATCTTTTCACTTATTTTATGTGCTATTTTAGAAATGTCTCCGGCTCCCATAAAAATATAGACCCTTTCTTTTCCGTTAGACAATATTTTATTTTCAAGCTCTGATATTTCTTCTATCTCACTTATATTGTTGTGTTCTATTTTTTCCATAAGTTTTTCCAATGTTATCCCATATATATTTTCTTCTCCTGCAGAATAAAAAGGAAGCAGTATAACTTCGTCTACGCCATTGAAAACACCTTTAAATTCTTCTAGAAGAAAATTTGTTCTACTGTATCTATGAGGTTGAAATATAGCTGTTATTTTTTTCTTCTCTATAGATTTTGCTCCTTGTATAGTTGCTTTTATCTCTGTAGGATGGTGAGCATAATCATCTATTATCTTTATTTCATTATCGTAGAGTATATCGTATCTTCTTTTAGCCCCTTTAAAACTCTCAAGCTTATCTTTTATATTTTTTTCTTCTATCCCAAATTTTTTAGCTAAATATATTACAGGCAACGAATTTAGTATGTTGTGTTCTCCTGGAATTGATAGCTTAAAAGTTCCGATTTTCAGACCTTTTTCATATACATCATACACAGTTTTACCCATTTCTACAACTATATTTTTACAATAAATATCAGCTTCTTGATTTTCCAAAGAATATGTTGTTATTCTTTCTCTTCCTTTGGCTATTTTCATCACATTTTCACAGTCAAAACAAACCAAAATTTCTCTTTCGCTCTGATCCATAAACTGACTGAAAGACCTCTCTATATTTTCTAAAGAACCATGGTTTTCTAAATGATCTGCCTCTATATTTAAAATAACAGAATACTTCGGATGCATATATAAAAAAGAGTTGTCACTTTCATCTGCCTCTGCTATGAAATATTCTGACTTTCCAGGTTTTGCATTGGAACCTATCTCTGGAAGTATTCCCCCCACAACTATGGTTGGATCTTTTTCCAACATAACAGCTGAAAGCATTGAACTTGTTGTAGTTTTCCCGTGGGTCCCTGCTATCGCTATTCCCGTGTCACTATCGAGAAGTTGAGCTAAAAGCTCACCTCTTTTAATTATTTTTATATCATTTTCTACAGCATATCTGTATTCAGGGTTATCTTTTTTTATCGCACTAGAAGCTATTACGGTGTCAAAACCATGAATATTTTCAGCTCTATGCTCTGAATAAATTTTTATCCCCAAACTCTCAAGCTCTTCAGTTACATAATTTCTATTAAGGTCTGATCCAGCTATTTCATAGCCTTTTATTTTCATTATTTTAGCTAAACCACTCATCCCTATCCCGCTTATACCTATAAAAAATATTTTTTTCATCAGTCCCCCCATATATCAATTTCATCTACTATTTCCTGTGCAGCATCTCTTTTTTTTAGACTTTTCACTTTAGATTTCATATTATCTAAAATAGATTGATTCTCAATTATTTTCAATCCTTTTTCTAGCGCAAAAACAGCTTCGCTATTTTTATATACATATGCCGCTTCTATATCTTGAAGAATTTTAGCATTCTGAAATTGTCCTACTTTTATTGAGTTGTATGGAACAAGTATTGATGGTTTTTCTAACTCAATTATCTCTGAAATAGTTAAGGCACCAGCTCTGCATATTACAAGATCCGCAGCTGCCATTATATTAAGTATATTATTAAAATAAGGTTTTATTATATCGTTAGTCTTAACTTTGTCTATTTTTTTTATTACATCTTCATAATTTTTCTCTCCTGTTGCCCAGTATATACGTAATTTTTTATTTTCATAGAAATTATCCCAAAGTTTTATGACAGCATCATTTATATCTTTAGCTCCCAAACTCCCACCGGTGATAAGAAGCAATTTTTCATCATTCTCCAACTTCAATTTTCCTCTCTCTACTTCTGTTGAAATGGACATTATGTTTTTTCTTAAAGGATTTCCAACTACTTCCAATTTCCCACTATATTTATTTGGAATTTCATCATAACTACTTTCGAATGCCAAAAAGAGCTTTCGAGAAAATCTATAAAAAAATTTATTTGTTCCTCCTATATTAGCATTCTGTTCTTGAAGATATATTTTTTTTCTTAAAATTATTCCTGCTAATAGGATTGGTACAGATATATAATTTCCGAAACCTATTATAGCATCAGGTTTTTCTCGTATAACTATTTTTATTGCATTATAGATAGCTACAAACATTTTTAATATATTTACAATTTTTTTAAGTGGGTATATATCTAAACCTATAAATCTGTACCCTAATTCAGGTACGATATCTTTTTCCATCCTCGTGCTCGTTCCCACAAAAAGAACCTCTACTTCTCTTTCTGTAAGTTCATCTGCCACAGAAAGAGCCGGATATATATGTCCCCCAGTTCCTCCAGTAGTTAAGATAACTTTTTTCAATTTAATTCCTCCTAAACTTAACTTTCATCTTGAAAACAGCTTTTCACCATTTCCTTAAAAATTCTTCCTCTCTCTTCGAAATTTTTGAACTGATCAAAACTTGAAGTCGCAGGAGAAAATAAAATTATATTTTCTGAATCTAAATCTATATTTCTTTTTAATTCTTCCATCACATTTTCAAGATTTTCACAGTCATAGATTTTATCTTGAGAGTATTCTATTTTTTCAAGTTCTTTTTTAATTAAGCCTCTATTTTCTCCAATAAGATATAACTCTTTTACATTATCTTTTATTAATTTTGCCAGTGGAAAAAGATTCATTTTTTTATCTTTTCCTCCACATATAAGTATAGGATTTGAATATGCCTCTACTGCAAATTTTGTAGAATCTATATTAGTTCCTTTAGAGTCATTTATGAAAACTGTTTTTCCTATAGCAAAAAAACTCTCTAATCTGTGTTCGATAGGTTTTGCATCCATAAGATAATTTTTCAAAGTTTCGTTGTCTATTTCTAAAATTTTTCCTACTGCAATTAAAAAAATCATATTTTCGAGATTATGTCTTCCTTTTAGAGAGAGGTTTTTAACTTCGATAATTTCTTCATCATAAAATTTGATTTTTTCATCTTGTATATATATATATGCATCCTTTTTTCTTTCTTTAGAAATGCCTAATATACTACCAAATATCTTATTAGTTCTTTTTAAACTCTCTATATCCTCTAAATTTATTATAAATCTTTCATTTTTCCCTTGATTTTTTCCTATATTAAATTTAGCATCATAATAATCATCTAAATTTTCATATCTATCTAAATGGTCTGGTGCAAGATTTATTACAAGAGCAATATCTGCCTTAAATTGATTTATATTTTCCAACTGAAAAGAACTACATTCCACAACTACATAATCCAATCCTTTATTCTCTAGAACAGCTTCTCCAAACGGCTTACCAATATTTCCACAAGCGATTGCTTTTTTTCCATAATAATTAAGCAATTCTGCTATTTTTGCAGTAGTTGTTGTTTTACCATTGGTTCCTGTTACCGCTATCATCTTAGTTTCTGGTGAATTTTTTTTCATATATATATATGCTATCTCTATTTCGTCTACTATTTGGATTCCTTTATTTTTTACTTTTTGAACAAGAGAATTTTTTGGGGATATTCCCGGACTTTTCAAAAATATATCTATTTCGTCTAAAAGATATTCAGCCTCTAGTGAATTTATACCTATTTTATCATCTACCAATATACATTTTTTTCCCATAGCTTCAAAAAGTTTTTTTCCACTTAATCCACTCAATCCACCACCATATATCATAGCTTTTGCCATCAAATTAATCCCCTCCACTTACAAGCAAAACCACGGCCAATTACTCCGTGGTTATCACTATCTAAATTCCTCTCATTCTTATAATTCCTAGAGCCAGTATTCCACACATTATGGAAACTATCCAAAATCTCATCGTTACTTTTGTTTCCGGAAGTCCTTTTAATTCAAAATGATGATGGATAGGAGCCATCTTAAAGATTCTCTTCCCTCTCCCTCTAAAGGAAGCCACTTGAATTATAACCGAGGCTGTCTCTATAACAAAAACTGCTCCCACTATTGGAAGAAGAAGTTCTTGTCTTAAGAGTATAGCTACTGTTCCCAATATTCCACCTAGTGTGAGAGAACCTGTGTCTCCCATAAAAATTTGTGCGGGATAAAAGTTGTACCATAAAAATCCAAGACCAGCTCCACATATAGATGCTAAAAAAACCGTAAGCTCCCCTACACCATTTATATAATATAGATTCAAGTGCTCACTAAGTACCGTGTGACCTGTGAAGTATGCCAAAGTAGCAAATATAAGAGAAGATATAACTACTGGCATTATCGCTAATCCATCTAGTCCATCAGTTATATTTACAGCGTTAGAGCTGCCCATAAGAACTAAATTTATAAATATGAGCATTCCAAAAGCACCTAAATAGAAATAACTTCCATTTACAAGGGGATTTAACACCGAATAGTTTATTTGAGGTACGTCTCCCCTTTCTGCTAAACTTATAAATATCCATACGAGAAGAGATATTATTGCTTGACCCAGGAGCTTTTTCTTTCCAGAAAGTCCCTTTTTATTCACTGTAAACTTCTTATAATCATCTATAAATCCTATTGCAGAAAATAGTACCGTGACTACAATCATCAGGAGTGTATAGCTATTCTTCAGATTTCCTGCAACCATATTAGCCATAAGAATCGCAATTATTATCAATACCCCTCCCATTGTAGGAGTCCCTTTTTTTGAAAAATGAGATTGAGGACCTTCGGTTCTTATGGTCTCTCCATATTTTTTCTTCTTAAGATACTTTATAAAAGGTTTCCCTCCTATAATTACTATTATAAAAGCCAGAAAAAAACCTAAAAAGGCTCGTAAATATATCGATGATAGAAAAGAAAACTTCTCTGACATCTCAGATAAAAAATATAACATTATCCTTCTCCTCTATAATTTCTAATTCAAAATTTTTTCTAAAGCCATTCCTCTAGAACCTTTTATGAAAAGCACCGGATTTTTTTCTCTTAGCTTTAAAATTTCCTCTCTTATACTTTCCCTACTCTCTAAAGACTTTATATGTCTCTCATCTTGAAAACTATTTTTTTCTTCATTTAATGCAATTTTCATTCTCGATCCATAAAGATAGATATATTCTATCCCTTTTTCAAAAGCTTTTCTTATTATCTGTCTGTGATACTGTATCTCATCTTCTCCTAGCTCAAGCATATCCCCTAATACAGCAATTTTTATTCTATCACTATACATCTGAGCAAAAGTTTCTATCCCTACTTCCATAGATAATGGACTTGCATTATATGCATCGTTAACCACTTCTATTCCACTCCATGATAATTTTTCAAATCTCATTCCAGTAAGTTCTATTTTATCTAAACCGTTTTGGATTTTTAATCTTTCCATTCCTATTTTTTTTGCTATGGCTATAACTAAACCTATATTTAAAGAGTTATATTTTCCATTCAACGAAGAACTATATCTCTCTCTCTGATTTTTAAAATTAAATGTGAATTCTATTCCACTTTTCAGTTGTACAAAGTCCTCAAGAAGACATTCTTCACTCACTACTTCATAGCCTATTTTTTGGGCTGGAGTTTTTTTCAAAAAATCATCATCACCAGAAACAAAAACTTTTTCTAGTGATACATGATTAAACATTTCTGTTTTAGCTTTAAAAACATTCTCTTTTGTCTTCAAAGTTTCCATGTGAGAAAGGCCTATATTAGTTATTATTCCATAGTCAGGTTCAGATATTTTACAGAGAAGATCTATTTCTCCTAAATCGCTCATCCCCATCTCTAATATAAGAATCTCACACTCTTCACCTGTTGAAAGAATAGTAAAAGGAAGCCCTATGTGGTTATTATAATTTCCACTTGTTTTTTCAACTTTGTAACATTCCTTTAAAACTGAAAACAAGATATCTTTAGTTGTTGTTTTTCCGTTGCTCCCAGTTATCCCTATAATCTTAGTTGATAAAGATTTTCTGTATTCATGAGCTATATTTTGCATAGTTTTGATCGTATCTTCTACATAAACTACACGGCTATCTTTTATTCCAATTTCTTTTTTGTCTGATATTATCAAAGCTGGATTTTTTTTCAACACCTCTTCTATATATAAATTTCCATTATTAATAGCAAAAAATATGTCACCTTCTAATACTTTTCTGCTATCCATTTCTACCTTAGAATTTTCTAGAAACTTTATATCCAAATCGGAGTCACTCTTAAAATATTTTTTTATAACATTAAAAAGTTTTTTCATTTCTACCTCTTAGTTTTTTACTTTGAACACAAGGTTTCTATTTTAACATTTTAAATCTTTTTTCTCAACTGTTTTCCAATTATTTCACTGATATCAAAAGATATTTTGCAAATTCAAACAAATTTTCAAAAACTGGTGCATTTATAGAGTTTTTTTCTAGTGTTTTCACCCCGTACCCCGTTTTTACCAATATAGATTTCACTCCTGCCCTCTCTCCGGCTTCTATATCAGAAACTTTGTCTCCAACCATATATGACTCTTCTTTGGATATTTCATATTTTTTCATGGCTTCATTTAACATTCCTGGATTAGGTTTCCTGCACTGACAATCCTTTTTATACTCGTCTATTCCATTTTCTGGATGATGCGGACAATAATAACATTCCAATATATCTCCACCCGCTTCTTTGACTTTTTTTATCATAAACTCATTAAGTTTTATCAGGTCTTCTTCACTATAATAACCTCTAGCTATTCCAGATTGATTAGTTACCACAATCACATCGTATCCCAATTGAGTAAAAATTTTTAAAGCTTCTAAACTTCCATGTTCAAATTCAAAATCTTCAATTTTATGAAGATAATCTTTTTCAATATTTATTGTTCCATCTCTATCTAAAAATATAACCTTTTTCATATACACGTCCTTTATCAAAAACAATTATCGTATTAGAATTTTACTACATTTCCTGGTGTTTTCCAAATAAAAAAAGAGAAAACTTAAAGTTTTCTCTTGAGTCATTTTTATTCCAGTGACAATTTATAAAAAGTTGGATTGTTTATCGGAGTCGGAACAAACCCTACAACTTCTTTTCTTACTCCAGCATTTGCTATCTGAAAGTTTATTGGAAATATAGGAATGTCATTAGCCATTATCTGCTGTGCTTCAGCATAAATAGCTTTTCTTTTTTCTGCATTAAGTTCTATTTTTCCAGCGTCTAATAATGAATTGAGTTTTGGATTATCATAGAAACTTCTGTTCCCTGCCCCTCCAATCATAGTTCCATGTAGCATAGGAGTCATTCCATAGTCAGCATCTCCTGATGAATTCGACCATCCCATCATATACATATCTGTTCTTCCGTTTGCAGTTTCATTTAGGAATGTAGCCCACTCTAATAACTCTATATTCATTTTAATTCCAATATCTTTTAGTTGAGCTTGAACTACTTCAGCTATCTGTTTACTGACTTCACTGCTACTTGTCATGAGTTTTATTTCGAGATTTTCTTTTCCGGCTTCTTTTAAAAGCTCTTTAGCTTTTTCTGGATTGTAATCTACATATTTTGTTGTTCCAGAATAACCAAATACTCCTGGTCCCAATATAGAATTTGCTTTAGGAACTGCTCCTGAATGTATGGATTCAATTATCGCATCTCTATCTATCCCCATTGCAATTGCCTGTCTGACTTTAATATCAGACATAGCTCCTCTTGTGACATTCATTCCCAGATATGAAACCCCTAAAGAACTAACCTCTTTTATATTTACATCTTTATTTCCTTCTAAGGCTCTTCTTCCAATATTTTGAATTTCAGCTGATATTTGCAATTCTCCTGTTTCAAGACCTATTACCCTGCTGTTTTCTTCGGGTATGGCTCTGATTTCTACAATATCTATAGATGGTTCTCCTCTAAAATATTGAGGATATTTTTCAAGGGTAATTCTGTCTCCAACTTTCCAATCTTTAAACTTGTATGCTCCTGTTCCGCTTGGTTTTCTCATATATTCAGGCTCATCAGCATTATAACTTTTATTCATAATAGAGGCTGTTATGTGACCCAAATGAGTAAGTAGAGATCCTGAAGCTTCTGTTGTTTTTATAACTGCTATATAAGGTTCTGGAGTTTCAACTGTTTCTATAGCTTTAAATAATGTCCCTACCTTTGCAGATTTTTTTGCTTCTTCTAAAGAATATTTTACATCCTCAGAAGTCATCTCTTCTCCATTATGAAACTTTACTCCTTTTTTAAGATAAAATATCATAGTCTTTTCATCTTGTTGCTCCCATTTTTCAGCCAACCCTGGAATTATATTCAGTTTCTCATCTATTTCCACTAACCTGTCAAAAATATTGGATATGACTCTTCTTGAATACATATCAGTAGCTTCATGAGGACTAAGCGTCACTGGATCACTGGGCTGTGCGTAAACTAATTTTTTGACCTGAACACTTTCGGTTTTACCTGTTTCTCCCCCTTTTTTTTCTCCACAAGCAACTAAAAATGCCAGCGAACATGCAATCAATGCTAATTTTTTCATAAAATCCCTCCCACATATTTTAAATAAAGACATTTCTACCATTTACATTAAATATGTTTAGTTTCCTTTTAATTAATAAAAAGAATTAATCATAAAATAAAAAACTGAGAGCGAAATGTCGCTCTCAGTTTTTTATTTTATGATTAATTCTTTTCCCATTCCGTTTACAACTCTAGTAATAAATCCTACTCTTGGCTCAACTTCACCTTTTTCAAATTTAGATATAACTTGCTGTGCAACCCCAATTTCCTCGGCAAATTTTGCTTGAGTTATTTTATTTTTCTTTCTATATGTAATAAGCTCTTCAATCAGAAACTCTTTAAATAGATTTGGTTCCTTAGGGCTTTTACCGATTTTTTCTGCTGATTTAATATCCAATTTATTTGACATAACATTATCCTCCAAGTAATTATATTCTGTTTAAAAAAACATTTTACAAAGATAATTGTACAGCATTAGCTATGTTATGTCAAGGAAAAATTATATTTCCTCATTATTTTAAATATGTAAAACTTTCTTGATTATATCTGACCTTTGAATCATTCCTATATATCTATTGTTCTCTACTACATAAAGTCTATTTACACCTTTTTTAACTATTAACGAACATATTTCCATTATAGGTGTATTCCTATCAATTTGTACTGTTCTATTCTTTCTAAAAAGTTCTTTTATTGTAGCTGTTTTTTCATTTAATAGGTATTCCTCAAAAGGTTCTCCCACTGTTAGGAAATTCAAATCTTCCAAAAGAGATGTGTATTTCGGCATTCCAAATTCTATAAGTTCACGTTCTGTTATCTCTCCTAAAAAATTGTTGTTCTTATCAACTACTGGGAGTCCACTAACTTTTTCTAAAATAAGTCGCTTTGCAACATCTTCCAAAGTAGCTTCTTCACCAAGAGGTATCACGTCTGGGCTAAGTACATCGTCAGCTATTATTCTATGCTCAATCTCTATATTAGCTTCTTCGAACCTTTTTATAATTTCACTATTGGAAGACGCTTTTTTAATTTTTTCCAATAACTCAGGATTTTTTAGAGCTATTTTTGATATAGCACTCATTGTTTTTAGGATATTTTTATTTTTCAAAACATCCGAAATTATAAGAACCACAATTTCTACCTTATCTTCCTTATTTGTTCCAGCTATGTTCATTGTTATTGGTTTTTTCAAATGAGCTATCGAGATTATAAAATCATTAAAACTATCTATTCTAGCATGAGGAATAGCAATTCCAGAACCAATAGCAGTAGAAACCTCTTTTTCTCTTTTTATAACAGCTTCTGCTATTTCCATTTCCTTACCTTTGAGATTATCCTCTGATTTAGAAATTCTTTTTACCATCTCTTTTATTACTGCATCTATAGTTTCCTCTTGTAAATCTAAAAATATGCTCTTTGTATTAAGATAACTAGATAGTTTCATACTCTTCTACTCCTTTTTTACTTTTTTTACTTTTTTTACTTTTTTTACTTTTTTTAATTATAGCTCTATCTTATATTTTTTTCAAGAAAAAATGCTGGATGAAAAGATTTTTTCATCCAGCTAATATTATTTTGTTTCTATATAAGCTTCCTCAAATATTGTGTGACCATTTATATTTTTGTAAATACCTTTAATTCTAGGATTTACTAGATATTGAGCTTGATAAAAATAAAGAGGCATCACTGGCATCTCATCCATTATTATCTTTTCCGCTTTTTCAAAATTTCCCATTCTTAATGTTTGGTCATTTGTCATCCTATTCTCTTTAAGTAGATGATCATACTCAAGATTAGACCAACGATTATTTTTCACATTATTCTGAGTTTCAAAAATATCCATCATAGTCATTGGATCCGGATAACTTCCTCCCCATCCATCTGATCCTATATCAAAATTACCGGCATGCATCTCTCCCCAGTATACTTTAGATTCAAATGTAACTATTTCTACATCTACTCCCAATTCTTTTTTCCACATGTTTTGCATAGCTTGTGCTATATCTTTATTAGTCTGACTCGTAGTAGTTATAAATTTGATCTTAGGTAAATTTTTTCCCTCTGGATATCCCGCTTGTGCTAATAATCTTCTTGCTTCTTCCATGTTTTCAACAAATTGATCTCCTACTACTTCTCTGTAATTTTTATCCTGTTGAACACCATGTTTTATTCCTAGAGGAACTATTCCGTAAGCCGCGGGATTAGTTGATTGAAGAATTTTTTCTATTATCATTTTTCTGTCTATTGCTAAAGAAAAAGCTCTTCTTACAAGTGGATTATTAAAAGGCTCTTTTGCCGTATTAAAATCATAGTACATCATCCCTATTCTCTCGCTTTTATTCATTTCACTACTATTTTCATAACGTTTTTTTGCATCATTGCTAAGATTTTCTGCCACATCTATTTCTCCATTCATATAAGCACCCATCTCTGTTTCTGGAGAATCTATAAATACTATCTCCAGCTCTTCTAATTTAACATCGTCTGCAAAAAGATAATTTGGATTTTTTACAAAAATATATTTTTCTTTAGGTCTAAACTCTTTCACCATAAACGGTCCGTTAGAAACGTAAGTTTTAGCATTTTTAGTCCATGGTTCCTTCCCTTCTACAACATCTTTCTTAACAGGAAAATATGTTGGTGTAGCAAGAAGTTCTTTAAAATAAGGAATTGGATTTTCGAGAGTAATTTTAAGTGTTGCTGAATCAATTACTTCAATCCCTACTTCTTCTACAGAAATCTCACCTTTATTGTATTTTTCACCATTTTTTATAGCATACATTTCATAGGCCACTCTTGAATCCACTTCTGGGTTTAACACTCTTTTCCAAGAGTAAGCAAAATCTTCTGCGGTTAAAGGAGAATTATCTGACCACTTGATATTATTTTTTAATTTAATTACATATACTTTTCCATCTTCTGAAATCTCTAAATTTTCAGCAAGAGCTGGGACTGTTTCATTTTTTGAATTCACTTTAAAAAGACCTCTAAAAAGATTCTGCATTACAAGACTTCCCCTTGCATAAATATTTGTAGTCGGATCTAAAGATTCAGGTTCAACAGCCATTGAATATACTATTTTTTTAGTATTTTCCTTGTTTTCTTCTTTACCCCCACAACCAATTAAAAATCCTAAAATAACAACCATAATTAAAAATCTAAATTTTTTAACCACATTTCCTCCCTTGGATATTTTTATATTTCAACTTTATGACAGGCTACCATATGCTTTTCATTTCCTAATAATTTAGGTTTTTCTTTCTGACAAATTTCCATCTCATACCTGCATCTAGTTCTAAAAGGACATCCTGATGGTGGATTTATAGGATTCGGGACATCACCTTGTAATATTATTCTTTTGTTTTCAGCATTTTTAATAGGGTCTGGAACAGGTACTGCAGACATAAGTGCTTGAGTATAAGGATGAAGCATATTACCATATATCTCTTCAGCCTCTCCCACTTCAACTAGATTCCCCAGGTACATTACTCCTACTCTGTGTGATATATGCCGTACCATAGAAAGATCGTGAGATATAAAAAGGTAAGTCAGTCCTAATTTTTCTTGAAGCTCTTCTAATATATTAATAATTTGAGCTTGTATTGATACATCTAAAGCTGATATAGGCTCATCACAAACTATGAATTCAGGATTTAAGGCAATCGCTCTAGCTATACCGATTCTCTGTCTCTGTCCACCTGAAAACTCATGAGGATATCTGTTTATATGTTCCTCTTTGAGCCCCACCATTTTCAAAAGTTCTTTCACTTTATTTACAATTTCATCATCTGACATAGCTTTGTAAAGTTTTAGAGGAGCTCCTATAATCTCTCCTACAGTCATTCTGGGATCTAAAGATGAATAAGAATCCTGAAATATCATTCCCATTCTTTTTCTATAGGGCATCAATTCTTTTCTACTAAGCTTTTCAATGTTTTTTCCATCAAAAATTATTTCTCCATCAGTTGGTTCATATAGTCTCGTCACACATCTTCCCACGGTTGTTTTTCCACATCCCGATTCACCTACAAGACCAAAGGTTTCTCCTCTTTTTATTGTAAAACTTATATCATCTACTGCTTTTAATAATTTTTCTTTTTGAAAAAAAGATTTTCTCTCTATTTTAAAATATTTTTTTAGATTTTTAATTTCTAAAACATTTTTTTCCCTCATCAGCTTCTCCCCTTTTCTTTATCATTTTTAGGCATACAGGGATGAAGCATCCAACAGGCAGAACTGTGAGTCTCTGAAAATTTTTTTAATCCAGGTCTGTGTTCCTGGCATATTTTCATTCCGTAAGCACATCTAGATGTGAAAGGACATCCCTTGGGAGGATGTAAAAGATCAGGAGGGGAACCTGGAATAGGTATTAATTTTTCTTTTTTTTCTCCTTCACATTTAGGAATAGAGTTTAAAAGTCCCCACGTATACGGGTGTTTTGAATTATAAAAAATTTCCTCTCTGTTACCTGTTTCTACTACTGTTCCTCCATACATAACAACTATTTTTTCACACATATTCGCTATAACTCCCAAATCATGAGTGATTAAAATTATAGAAGTTTCTGTTTTTTCCTTAAGATTTTTCATAAGGTCCAGTATCTGAGCCTGTATGGTTACATCTAAAGCTGTTGTTGGCTCATCAGCTATAAGTAGTTTGGGATTACAGCTCATGGCCATAGCTATCATTACACGCTGTCTCATCCCACCAGAAAGTTCATGAGGATACTGCTCCATTCGACTTTCGGGACTCGAAATTTCAACCATTTCAAGTAATTCTAAAGCTTTTTTCTCTGCATCTTTTTTAGAAATTTTATTATGCAGTCTTATTGCCTCTATAATTTGATTTCCAACTGTAAAAAGTGGATTTAAAGATGACATGGGATCCTGAAATATCATTCCTATCTTCCCACCAGATATTTTCCTCATCTCCTCTTTGTTCTTTTCTAAAAGATTCTCTCCATTAAATTTTAGTTCTTCTGCAGTAACCGATGTATTATCTTCTAGAAGTCCCATGATAGAGAGCATTGTAACACTTTTCCCACTTCCAGATTCTCCAACAATCCCCAAACTTTCTCCCTTTTTTAAGACAATATCAATACCCCTTACTGCCTGGACCGTTCCAGCTTCAATAAAGAAATTTGTTTTTAAATTTTTTATTTTTAACAATTCCATTTTTATCCCCTATTTTCTAAGTTTCGGATCTAAGGCATCACGAAGCCCATCCCCTATGAAGTTTAGTGCAAATATAGTTATACTTATTGCCATAGCAGGAAAAAACATCTGATATGGATGCGTAAATAATGCAGGTATAGCATCATTAGCTAAAGTCCCCCAGCTGGCCTTAGGAACCTGTATTCCTATTCCTAGAAAACTTAAAAAAGCTTCTGAAAATATGGCCTGTGGAATGAGAAAGGTAACCGTAACTATAATAGGACCCATGCTGTTAGGGATAAGATGCTTCCTTAAAATTCCCCAATCAGATTCTCCTATTATGCGTGCCGCCATTACAAACTCCTGATGTTTAAGAGTAAGAATTTGAGACCTTACCATTCTTGCTGTTCGTATCCAATAGGTCATGCAAAGAGCTATCAGAATACTTGTTACTGAATTTCCTAGATACATCATTATAAGGATTATGTAAAGAAGAGAAGGGACCCCTGTTATAACATCCACTATTCTCATCATTATCATATCTATTCTCCCACCAAAATAACCTGATATACCTCCATAAATTACTCCTATTACAAGATTTATAGCTGCTGCTGCAAATCCAATTGTAAGACTTATTCTAGCACCATAAAGAGTTCTGATAAATATATCTCTCCCAAATTTATCGGTCCCAAAAAAATGCTTCATTGAAGGGGACTGATGTTGATTTATAATATCTTGTCCATCATAGGTGTATTGAGAAAATACAGGACCAAATATGGCTAAAATTGTAATTATAAAAATTACTCCAAGACCTATAAGAGCCAATTTATCTTTAGTAAATCTTGACCACGAATCCTCTAAATACGATCTGCTTTTCCTTTTTATCTCTTCACTATATTTTTCCTTTTCCCCTAATTTTTCAAACATTTCAGAAGGAATATTTGGGGTTTCAATGGTATATTTAATCTCTTTTCCTATTTCCATTTTTTTCCCCTTTATTCATCTATTTTTATTCTCGGATCTATTACGGCATAAAGTAAATCTACTAAAATATTAGTAACTATTATTATTCCACCAAAAAATATTGTAAGCCCTATTATTATCGAGTAATCTCTATCATTTATTCCAGTAACAAATTCTCTCCCTATTCCAGGTATTGCAAAAAGTCTTTCTATTACAAAGCTTCCTGTAAGTAAGGCCGCCACTAGAGGCACCACATACGTTATAACTGGTATTATTGAATTTCTTAAAGCGTGCTTCATTATTACAAAAAATTCATGAACACCCTTTGCTCTCGCTGTTCTTATATAATCTTGCCTCATTACTTCTAACATACTTGAACGCATAAGTCTTGCAATGTAGGAAATAGGACCTAATGTTAATCCTAGTACTGGAAGAATATAACTTTTTATAGAATTAAGACCATAAACTGGAAACCAACGAAGTTTTATGGAAAAGAAAAACATAAGAAGTACCGCTATCACAAAGTTAGGAATAGCTATACCTACTGTAGCCATTATCATAGATGTCCAATCCTGCCATTTACCTCTTTTAATTGCTGATATTACTCCAAGAGGAACTCCTATCAATATTGAAAAAATAACAGCAATTATTCCGACTTTTGCAGAAACAGGAAAACCTCTTGATATCATTTCATTTACAGATGTATCCTCCTGTTTAAATGAAATTCCTAAATCTCCACGAGCTATTCCTTTTAAATATTTCAAATATTGTTCATGAATAGGTTTATCAAGTCCATATTTTTCCTCTAAACGTTCAATTATGACCTGTGGCATATTTCTTTCTTCAGCTGGACTAAAAGGTCCCCCTGGAACTGAGTGCATAAGGAAAAAAGTTATGGTGATTAAAGTGAAGAGTGATAATATTCCTGCAACTATTCTTTTTATGATATAGTGTAGCACCTAGTACCCCCCATTTTTAATTTATTATCTCTAAAATCTCAAGCTCTGTATCTATCCTGATTGTTTTTCCAAGAGGAAGAGTCATTGTAGGTAAACAATGACCTGCGGCGAGATTTTTCACTACTGGTTTATCTACTGAAAATAAGGTATCTGCAATAACTTCCTCTAGATTCAAACTCTCTCCAGGATTCTTAGCTTCACAATTTGTGAATGCACCTAAAATTATTCCGGCTGCTTCTTGAAATTTTCCTGCTAACCTAAGTTGAGTAAGCATCCTATCTATTCTATAAGGTTCTTCATCAATATCCTCTAAAAAAAGTATTTTTCCCCTCGTATCTATTTCATACGGTGTTCCCATAAGAGAAGCTATCAGTGTCAAATTCCCTCCAATTAATTCTCCTTGAGCTTTTCCACCAATTAAAGTTATAATCTTTTGTTCCTTTGGATTTTTGATAAATTTTATCTTTTCTAAAACATTTTTTTCTTCCATTATGTTGTTTAAAAAACTTTTTAACGTGTATTCATCTACACCTTTGTAAAATTCTGTAGAAGGCATAGGCGAATGATATGTAACAAGATTAGATTTTTGATTAAAAGCTATATGCAGTGCAGTTATATCACTATATCCTATAAAAATCTTAGGATTCCTCTTTATTACCTCATAATCTATCAAATCTAAAATTCTCGTAGCACCATATCCTCCCCTCATACAAAAAATTCCTGATATTGTTTTATCATTAAAAAATCTATTTAAATCTCCTGCTCTTAACTTATCACTTCCCGAAAGATAACCATATTCTGCATTACAACTTTCTCCAACTATAGGTTCTAATCCTAAGTTTTTCACAAATTCAATCCCTTCTTTTAATTTATTCTTACAAATAAACCCCGAAGTTCCAATCAGAGCAACCTTATCACCTTTTTTTAATTTTTTTGGCTCTATCATCATTTCTCACCCTTATCTTTATAATATTCTCTTTTATTTTAACTTTATAATTTCGAATATTCTATCATCATTTTATTTTTTTTTATGTTCATTTTTTATGTTAAAAACATCTTTACTTAAATATATTTTTCAAATTAATTTTGTTCTTTATTTTAGAATTATTATATTTATATCTCTAAATTAATTTTTTGATACTGTATTTTTATAGTTATACTCAAAAGCAACTCTTAATCCTTTGACACTGATTAAAAATTTGACAGCAGAACTATAACATATTATAATTTTATCAAAGATATTTCTTTAAAGGGGGAAATTTTGGAAAAAAAACTTAGGGTAACCCTGCCTAAATATATGAATGACATTGTCGAATCTGACTGCGAAGAGTTTCATATCAAAAAAAATACTCTTCTTAATTTTATATTTGAATTTCTTAAGGAAGAAACATTTTATGAAGAAGAAAGCTGTATGGGAGAAAAAATAGTTCTGCAATTTAATCTAAATAAGAGTAATAGAGAAATTTATTATAGCTTTCTTTTGGAAAAAGGAATACAAAATGAGTCTGAATTTTTTAGAAAACTTATTGGGAAATATGCTAATAAACCCAAGATGAAAAGAGAAAATTTTATTTTTCAAGAATCTGTAAAAAAACTTATTTTTGCTATAAAAGAGAATTTAGTTATACACATCTCTTTTCAAGATGGAAAGAAAACCCAAGTGGAACCATATCACATGGGTACTTCCAATTTAGAAATCGCCAATTACCTTTTTTGCTTTGACCTCACTGAAAATAGTTTTAAAAACTACCGCCTCTGCAATATAGATTCGGTTTACATTACTAGAAAAAACTTTATCTTTAGAGACAAAACTTTTATTGAAAATGTAAAAAAAGATTTTGACCCCTTTCTATCCCAAGGAAAAACTATAAAAGTTTTTCTAACTGAGAAAGGAGAAAAAATCTTTCGTGAACTCAAAGTAAATAGACCTAAAGTACTAAATAAAAAAAATGGAATTTATGAGTTTCAATGCTCGGAAGAAAAAGCTAAAAGATATTTTTCTTATTTTTTAGATGAAGCTGAGATTTTAGAACCTCTTCATCTTAGAGAGTGGTTTTTAAAAAAATTTTCCAATGCTCTGATTCTCTATAAAACTCAAATTTAACTTCTAATATAACAAGTCTATAATCACATACTGGCTCTGACTCCCAATTCTATAGGGTATCATCCACGTTCCCAATCCAGAGCTTACAAAACTCTGGGTTTTTTCTATTTTTTTATATCCATAACCATTTAAATTAAGGCGATTTACTAGATGGTTCATAGGTATGAGTTGACCGTTATGTGTATGACCTGAAAGTTGAAAATCTATGTCGTTTTCTATACTTTCTTGAAGACTTGCAGGATTATGATCTACAACTATTACCGGAAATTTATTATCTATTTCACTCAAAATTTCTGTCAGAGATTTTCTTGACCTGTTTGTTCTGTCATCTCTTCCTACGATATTAACACCGTCTATTTCCAATATCCCATCTCTCAATATCTTTATTCCTACATCTTCTATATATTTTATATTTTTCTCTATTCCTCCGTAATATTCATGATTTCCTAAAACTGTATAAATACCTTTTGGAAAATTATATTTTTTTATTATTTCTTTTATTCCTGGAGCTATTATCGAAGGATCATTATCTACAAAATCTCCTCCTATAATAACTATTTCAACCCCTTTATTCTCCATCTGATTTAATGCCATATCTAATTTTTTTCCATCGAAGATCCTATTTAGGTGAGTATCTGATATAAAACCTATTTTAAGTTTTTTTTCTTCTTTTTCCTTTAAGCTGATAGAAATTTTTTCACCTTTTATTCTATCAAAATTATTTTTTCCATAGAGAGCTAAGGTTCCTATCAAAAAAATAATCACCACACTAAATATTTCTTTTCTTTTCTTAAAAAAGTCTAATAAATTTTTTCTGAAAACTAAAGATATTAATTGCATTATAATAAGGGCAATTGAAATAAGAGCTATATAATTATAATAAAAAAGAAAATGTCCTAAAATACCTTCTATCTCTCTTCTTCCCAGTCCTCTCGCCAATATGGCTCCAACATAAGGAAAATATCCAAAAAATGCTCCTACATAAAACATTTTTTTAGATTTATATATCGAATAAGTAATATAGGTTGTCGCAGCAGCTACAATGCTCGATATCATAAACATTGTAAATAAAAAATAAAACATTCTCATTTTTATGACTCCTTTTTTTCCCACATTATATCTCAACTTATTTGTTTTTAAAAGAAAAAATAGGGGTTTCCATCAGAAACTCCCTATTTTAATATATTAAATTATTCAAATACTACTATAAGACTCTTGTCTAAAACTCTAAATGCAAAACTTGAGGTAATAAATAGTTTTACATTTATTTCATCGCTGTCTTGGTATCCAATAGAGTAATCCATTCCAAGAGCCAGCTCTAGATTTTCATCATCATACGGCATTAAAAATGCTTCTTTTACATTTTCACTTACTACAATAGGATTCCCTATCATTTTCTCAAGTTTTTTAAGAAATTCAGGATCTTTACTCACTGTGTTGAGATAAACCCATTTTTCTTCACTCACAACAAGTGCATAAGGTTTTTTAGCTGTTGAGTCACGAAGTAATTTAATACCTGCTATTATACTCTTTATAGTTTCTTCATCTGTTTTACCAAATTTTTGAACTGGGTGAGCTGAAGATTTTAGTCCCTCTATACATGCTTCATCTAATCCATAGAAAATTGCTGAATCTTCAAATTTTGCTGCTTTTTTAACCGCTTCATCAAGAGCATCGAAATTTACATCTTTTGCTCCTCTCTCTATGTTATCCAACTCCCATCTGTTAAGAACAAAACTTATTCTTGTCTCTACCAAAGGCTGAATCTTATAAACACCATAAAAAAGATCATCTTTCTGTTTTAATCCCATTCTTCCAGTCGAAATTCCCTCAAAGCCTCTTCCTTTTGGAGGGCATACACTGACCACCCTTCTTCCTGAAAGATTATTTGAAAGTACAGCTTTTGCTCTTTCCTCTATCTCTTCCCAGGCCTTATTTGTTATTGGTGCTAACTCTCTTTTTAAAAACTCCATATTTTCCTCCTAAACTTTAGTATTTCAATTGATATTTTCTTTTATTTTATTTTTAAAGATCCTATTCCTAGGCTTACATCCTCATTTCCATCTTTGCCATTTCCTGCCCCTGCTTCAGTAGCAATCAAAGAACCTTCTGTGAACATATAATCCCTAAATTCCTTATCAAAATTAGGCATTGTTCTACGCAACCATTCTGAAAGCATTGCAGCATGTTCTACTTCCTCATTTCTATGGTGAAGAAGTAAATCTCTAAGTTCTGGATCTGTAGCCTGCTCAGCTCTCATATTATAATAATTTACTGCCTCTAATTCCTCTCTCAGACTTGTTATAGCCTTATCGATGTCCTTTGCATTAGAAGACATTTTCTCCATATTCAGTGTCATAATTTCCTCCTATTCTATCTAGTAAATTTGCGAAGACTTTTAATCTTGTCAATCTTATATACAAAAAAAAAATGAAAAATCTTTTAAATTTTACTTGAATTGTGCGAATTTTTTTAAACTAACCAAAATTTAGACGTACTTTAATAAGAACTCTGCTTTAAGCTGTCCTTTTCAATACTTTTTTTAGAATTTCATCAATACTTTTTTGCTGATCTTTGAGATGACAGATAAAGACTATCAGACTTTTAGAATTAAGAAATTTTTCCTCTCGTATCACGTCGCCGAGAGTTAGGAGATTTTTAGATTTCCATAACTTTATTGCAAGGTAGCTGGAGCTAGATAAATAATCTCCCAGAATCTTTCGATTCCTTTCAAATGACCCTCATATCGGTAGGTATAGTAATCTTTTCCGCTAACTGTAACCAAGTTAAGCTCAGATTTCTGAAGGTTTTCAGCGAATAACTTAATGTTGTGCTGGATTCCATCAGGAAAGATTAGTCTACTGCTTTTAAGAGGCACTATTGTATGGATTCCCAGTCTTAGAGCTTCCATTATCAGATTTTTACTAGCATACCATCTATCCATCAAGAGATAGGTCTGGTTATCTTTAGTAAAATTCAAAGATTCTATTAATTCTAATGCAAGATCAGGTTTACTCTTAAATTTTAAATTTTTCTTTTGGCAATAATCTTTGGAAAGATACATCTTCAAATCTAAAGGCAGAGATAGATTTCCAGTAAGTGCATTCATGGCAACTTGGGAATGAGAAAATTCAGATTTTCCTGTAACGTGGGAAAACTGAAAACTTAGTCCTTCGATATGCTTTCTATCTTTGTTCTTTACAATGAGAGTATCATCAAAAGGAGAATTATTCAAAAATCTAGTTCTGTTGCAACGGTGAACATCTCTAGAGATATTGCGTGAAATCCCAGAAACGGTTTTTTTAGCATCAATATTTATTATCGCAGAAACAAAATCTAGCAGATGAGCTGTTTGAGGTTTTGAAAAATTTAGATTTAAGTCAGAAAAGTAGTTGATTATTTCTTTAGAATATTCTACAATCATGGGGTGGATATCTCCTTTGGTTGAAGTTGTGGTGACTTATATTACAACCTTTTAAGAAAGATATCCATTTTTATTTTAAATTTTAGAAAAAACGCACAAGTCGAGTAAATAATTATCAAAATAGAATAATTAATATTCATCCTGCTTATCTTCCTGAATTTCCGGGGAAAAATGGAATTGAAGATGCTTATCTTTCTAAGGTCGAAAAAACAGGGGTAACTATCCATTATGTGGATTCGGGAATAGATACAGGTGAGATTATTTATCAGGAAAGAGTTATTATAGAGAGAGATAAACCTCTCTCTCATCTTGAGAAAACTATTCATAGGATAGAGCACCGTATCTATCCTATGGTTTTGAATAAAATTTGTGAAAATTTATAGGGGGATTTATGAAGCGTGCACTTGTTAGTGTTTCAGATAAAAGAGGTCTTAAGCAATTTGCCTTAGGATTAGTTGAAAACGGATATGAGATTATATCTACCGGTGGAACTGAAAAAACTTTAAAAGAGATGGGATTTAATCCTATAAACATCTCTGATATAACTGGATTTCCAGAGATTATGGACGGAAGAGTAAAAACTCTTCACCCCAATGTCCACGGAGGACTTCTCTGTGTAAGAGACAACAAAGAGCATTTAGAAGCCTTAAAAAATAATTCCATCGAACTCATAGATTTAGTTGCTGTTAATCTCTATCCTTTTAAAGAAACCCTCAAGAAAGATGGTATTACTCATGAAGAACTTATAGAAAATATAGATATCGGAGGACCTAATATGCTCCGGTCAGCTGCTAAAAATCACAAGTTTGTCACTGTCTGTGTAGATTTACCCTAAAGTTCTTCATGAAATCAAGGAGCACGGTGACACATATGAAAAGACAAAAAATTATTTGGCGGCTAAAGTTTTCCGTCACACAGCTGCTTATGATGCCTTGATTGGAAACTACCTTACTGAGCAATGTGGAGAAAAATTTCCAGAGACTTACACTGTGACCTACGAAAAAGTTCAGGATATGAGGTATGGGGAAAATCCTCATCAGGAGGCCTCTTTTTATAAAAATGCTGTGGGAGAGGCATCCCTCGCTCAAGCTATTCAGCTCAATGGAAAGGAACTTTCATATAACAACATTCAGGACACTAACGCTGCAATAAATATCCTTAAAGAGTTTTCAGAAACTGCTGTTGTTGCAGTTAAACATATGAATCCGTGCGGAGTAGGTAGTGGAAAAGATCTATCTACCGCCTGGAAAAAAGCTTATAATGCAGATCCTATATCTATTTTCGGAGGAATTATCGCTGTCAATGAAATTATTGATGCTTCAACAGCTCTAAAAATGGGAGAACTTTTCCTGGAAGTTATCGTTGCACCTGATTACACTGAGGAAGCTCTTGAAATTTTTAGAAAAAAGAAAAATTTAAGAATATTGAAATTAGATATGACAAAACAAGCTATCAACTTAAAAGATATTGTAACTGTTGATGATGGAGCTCTTATTCAAGAGAGAGATAACGGTATCTTAGAAGTTGAATCTCTCAATTATGTCACAGAAAGAAAGCCCACTGAACAAGAGATGAAAGATCTTCTCTTTACATGGAAGGTTGTAAAACATGTTAAATCTAATGCCATTGTCTTAGGAAAAAATGACCAGACCTTTGGAATAGGAGCAGGACAGATGAATAGAATAGGTTCAGTGAATATTGTTATTAATTCTGCCAAAGAGGAGTCAAGGGGATGTGTTTTAGCCTCTGATGCATTTTTCCCTATGAGTGACAGTGTAGAATTGGCAGCACAGCATGGAATTACTGCAATTATCCAACCCGGTGGTTCTATAAAAGACCAGCTATCCATTGATGAATGCAACAAGCATGGAATAGCCATGATTTTTACAGGTATGAGACACTTTAAACACTAATATTTGGGAGGAAATTATGAAAGTTTTAATCATGGGAAAGGGCGGTCGTGAACATGCCTTAGCCTGGAAAATTTCTCAAGGTGAGAAAATTTCTAAAATATATGTCGCTCCTGGAAATCCCGGAACGGAAGAGTTAGGTGTAAATGTCCCTATTGATGAGTGTGATATCATTTCTCTTGCAGACTTTGCACAGGAAAACAATATAGACCTTACTGTTGTAGGTCCTGAAAGTTCTCTTTCTTTAGGTATAGCTGACGAATTTAAAAAAAGAAATCTTAAAATTTTTGCTCCCACTGCTGCTTCTGCCAAAATCGAATCGAGCAAAGATTTTGCCAAGGAGATAATGAAAAAGTATAATATACCTACAGCAGCCTATTCAACTTTTACTGAACTTTTTTCTGCCAAAGATTATTTAAAAAAAATGGGAGCCCCCATTGTAATTAAAGAGGATGGACTTTGTACCGGGAAAGGAGTCACTGTTGCCGAAACTTTGGAAGAAGCTATGGAAGCTCTGGAAAGTGCCTTCTCCAAAGGGGAGAATAGAGTAGTTATAGAAGAAAAACTTGAAGGTTTTGAATTTTCTCTTATAGCCCTTGTTCACGGAGAACTTGTAGCTGCTCAAGATCATAAAAGAGCATATAATGGTGATAAGGGACCGAACACCGGTGGAATGGGAGTTTATTCGCCAGTAGATAGAATAGACACTAATATTATTCGAGAGACTATGAAAGAAATTATGGTTCCTATGGCTAAGGCTCTTTCTAAAGAAGGAATTCCTTTTACTGGGTTTCTTTTCGGTGGAATTATGCTTACAGATTCTGGAGTAAAAACAATAGAATTTAATGCACGTTTCGGAGATCCAGAAGCCGAAGCTATTCTTCCTAGACTTGAAAATGATCTTTTAGAAGTAATTCTTGGACTTTTAAAGGGAAATCTCAGCGAGCTTTCCTGGGATAAGAGATATACTCTTGGAACTGTAATGGCTTCAGAAAATTATCCCTTATCTTCAACCTTAGGAGCTGAGATAAAAGTAGGCAATCTCTCCTCCGAAACTCTACTTTTTCATATGGGAACATCGAAATATTCCTTCGGGAATCTTGTTACAGGAGGAGGAAGAGTACTTATTCCTATAGTTTTTGGTGACACTTTAAATCAAGCTAAACAAAGAGTTTATGAAGAGTTAAGAAAAATAAATTGTGAAAAACTTTTTTTTCGTGATGACATTGGAAGTAAGTCGTGCTATAATGACGGAAATATTTAAAAATTGGTAAGAGAAGGAGAGATTTATTATGATGAATGGAAAAATTATTAAAGAAGCTATAACTTTTGATGATGTACTACTTGTCCCTGGAAGGTCAGAGGTTCTTCCACATGAAGTAAGTCTCAAAACAAGGCTTACCAAAAATATCACACTGAATGTTCCTATTTTAAGTGCCGCTATGGATACCGTTACAGAAGGAGATCTTGCTATCGCCCTTGCACGTCAGGGAGGAATAGGATTTATCCATAAAAATATGAGCATAGCTGATCAAGCTGCTGAAGTGGATCGTGTTAAAAGAAACGAAAGTGGTATGATTAAAAATCCTGTTACTTTAAAAAAAGATTCTAGATTAGGGGATGCAGAAGATATTATGAGACGTTACAAAATCTCTGGACTTCCAGTAGTTGAAGAAAATGGTAAGCTTATCGGTATTATTACCAATCGAGATCTTAAATATAGAAAGAATCTAGATGAATCAGTATCAGATATTATGACCAAGGAAAAACTTGTAACAGCACCTGTAGGAACTACTCTTGAAGAAGCAAAAGATATTCTTCTTTTCAATAGAATTGAAAAACTTCCTATTGTGGATGAAGAAGGATACCTAAAAGGACTTATAACAATAAAAGATATCGATAATCTTGTAGAATATCCAAATGCCTGCAAAGATTCTCAAGGTAGACTCAGAGTTGGAGGAGCTGTAGGTGCTGGTGCGGATACTCTTGAGAGAGTTGCAGCTCTTGTAAAAGCAGGTGTAGATATCATAACAGTTGATTCTGCTCATGGTCATTCTTTAGGCATTATTAATATAATAAAGGCTATCCGTGAAAAATTTCCGAATATAGATCTTATCGGAGGAAATATAGTAACTGCTGAAGCTGCTGCTGATCTTATAGATGCTGGAGTCAATGCAGTTAAAGTGGGAGTAGGACCAGGTTCTATCTGCACAACAAGAGTTGTTGCAGGAGTAGGGGTTCCTCAACTTACAGCTGTAAATGATGTATTTGAACTTTGCAAGACTCGTGGAATAGGTGTTATTGCTGATGGTGGAATTAAACTCTCTGGAGATGTAGTTAAGGCTATTGCAGCCGGTGGTGACTGCGTTATGCTTGGAGGGCTTCTAGCAGGTACTTCTGAAGCACCTGGAGAAGAGATGATTTATGAAGGAAGAAAATACAAAGTTTATGTGGGAATGGGATCGATGGCTGCCATGAAAAGAGGTTCTAAAGATCGATACTTCCAAAATGATGCACAAAAGCTTGTTCCAGAAGGTATAGAAGGACGTGTGGCTTTTAAAGGAGATTTAAAAGATGTTGTCTTTCAATTATGCGGTGGACTTCGTGCCGGTATGGGATATTGTGGGACTGCTACCATTGAAGAACTCAAAACCAATGGAAAATTTATAAAAATTACAGGTGCAGGGCTTAAAGAGAGTCATCCTCATGATATCATTATCACTAAAGAGGCTCCAAATTATTCTAAATAATTCTATATTTTACAATAGATTAAAAGGAGCAGAACGGAGAAATTTCTCCACTCTGCTCCTTTTATTTTTTTAATCATCTTATAATTTTTTATCTCTAAGTCCATATTTATATGGATTAAAGGCTACTTGAGCAAGCTTAAAATTTTGTATTCCCAAAGGAATACCTATTATTGTTATACACATAGCTATTCCAGATATTATATGAGATATAGCTAGCCATATTCCAAAGAATATTATCCAAAAAAAAGCGGATATAGGCCTAGGCGGTTCTCCCTCTAGTCTTTTTTCTACAACCTCTTTTCCGAAAGGCATAAGACATGAAGAAGCCATCTCAAAACATCCACTTGCAAAGGGAAACGTAATTATAAAAACAATGGAAAGAAGTCCTGCTATCAACCATTCTAAGGCTAATACAAGTCCTCCCATACACAACCAAATTATATTCAATATTAAACTCATTATAACCTCCTATTTTTTCCTGATTTTTTATTTGAAAATAACTCCTTTAAAATACCCGCCTCTGCAAAAAGAATAAAAAAATTTATCACAAAAAGTGTCATCCAAAAAATATTATTTTTCAAAAATAACCAACCCCTTATATTTCATTTTTTAAAGATCTTCTTTAAAAATATACTGTAGTTTGGTTTAGTTTCATTTAATTTATTCTTTTATATACAAAAAAAACCACCTTTAAGTGGTTTAAATTCTAAATGGCGCTTCTTGCTGGACTCGAACCAGCGACAACACGATTAACAGTCGTGCGCTCTACCAACTGAGCTAAAGAAGCATAACTTGGCAAATTCCTATTCTCCCGGGCAGCTTCCCACCAAGTACCTTCAGCGTTTACGGGCTTAACTTCTGGGTTCGAAATGTGACCAGG
>JBOFEZ010000025.1:0-5825 GCA_051648365.1 Fusobacteriaceae bacterium | reverse complement strand
ATTTTAGAACTACCATCTGGTGAGCCATCATTTACTATTATTATTTCTATCTCTTTAAGACTTTGATTAATTATACTTTCTAAACAACGTCTTAAATATTTTTCTGTATTATACACTGGAATTATGACACTTATTTTTTTTACTTTCATGCTATCCCCCTAGCTTATTTTATTTTTCATTATATGTTGTTAATGAATGTGCCCCCTATATGGGTATCATATCAATAAGTATATTCAAAGTGATCTTCTACCATTCGATAATTCATATCAAAATAACCATATTTTTCTATCAAAGACTTTTTATAAAAAGCTATTGAATCTGGCATAAAATTTCCCATTGCTAATTTTTAAAATATTTTGTTTGGATTTTCTCTGAAAATCATTGTATTCTTTGGAAATATTTTTTTAAGATTCTCAAAGTCTGCTGTTTCTCCTTGTTTTTTTTGGTATTCTCCAATGAATATGTAAATCATTATTTCCTTTGATGTACTCCCCCTGTTACTTCACAAATTGAATTTCTTTCCACCCTAATTATTGCTCTTAGTTTCTTCATATCATATTGTTCTTCTTCCTCAATTAGGATTTTTTTAACTTCTATTTTCTATTGATTTAATTAGAGTTAAATTACAATACATTATTTTTGACTCTAGTTTACCTAATTCCCTCTTATCCTATTCCATACAATTTTCACTAAATCTCCTAACATAGGGCTTACCTTATAAATTTTAAGAATTATCATCTGTTTTTTAAATAATGTTTTTTTTACCTTATCATCTATAAGAATATTATTCAAATCTTTTAATAACATATCCCATCCAATTATATAATCGCCATAATTATTCTTCTTAGCATAGCAATAAGGAATCGCTAAAACTTCAGTATAAAATAATTTACATAAATAAACTTTTTCATATTTATCGAAAAAATTTATTTCATTATTTTTATAAAAAAACTGTTTTACCCCTTCCACTGCTTTTATATAATCTAATATTTTTTTGTTGTTTTGCGTTGTCATACTAAATTCATTTAGTCTATAGTTATAGACTATTTCATCTATTTTATTTACTCTTTGTGCTTTTAACATTAATTTTGGAAGAGTCCCGCCATCTTCTCCCAAAGAGATATTTTCAGGATGAATAATATTATTTTCTTCATAAAGTTTCTTTCTCCACAATTTATTACAAACTGAATTCTTAGCAGTTCCTGTAAAATAATAGTTTTCTAAAAATTCTTTTCCTGAGATCATTAAGTTTGACTCAAGTGAAGAATCTTTCCATATTCTAGAAAAATTTGAATATACATTCCTTATGTTTCCCAAAACTACATCGGAATTGTTTTTTTCGGCGCTAGTAATTAATTTTTCTATTGTGTCATCATTTATATAATCATCTGAATCCAAGTGAAAAACATAATATCCTACAGAATTAGCTATACCTGCATTCCTTGCTGAAGATAGCCCACCATTTTCTTTGTTTATAATTTTTATTCTGTTATCTTTTATAAAATACTGCTCTAGTATTTTCAAACTACCATCTGTTGACCCATCGTTTATACAAATTATTTCTAAATTTTTATAAGTTTGAGTTATTGCTGAATTCAGACATTCCTCTAAATAAATTTCTGTATTGTAGACAGGAATCAAAATACTTACTTTTTTATTCATACATTCCCCCTCATATGATCAAGATATAAAAATCTTTATCAATTTATTTATTATAATTTAACCTAAATACTGTGAATTCCTAGTCTAAACTATTTTGCTAAGCTTATAAGCACAGCTTTATACTAATTTGTTTATTAACCTAAGTTACTACTGATATTCTCTCAAGATGTTGAACATATTTTACTTTATTTTTTTAGAGATGAACCCCGATTAGAGATTCATTCTTAATTGATAATTTAATTCAAACTTTTCAGGAGAAAGATTTCCAAGACTACTCTAAATTCTATTTTTATTATAGAATCCTTCAATATAATCAAAAACCTTTAATTGAGTTGTTTTTTGGTCATCAATTTTGCCTGGATATATCAACTCTTTCTTTAAGCTTGAATGGAAAGATTCCATAGCTGCATTGTCGTAGCAATTTGCTTTTCCACACATGGACTGCTTAATATTAAATTCATTTAAAAGACTTTTAAATTTTTTACTCCGATATTGGGAGCCTTTGTCACTGTGGAATATTGTATCTCTGGTGAAAGAGCGCCTAGAAACTGCAAGCTTTAAGGTTTCTTCGACTAATTTTGAATCCATTCTATCATCCATAATGTGAGCAATTATTTTTCTACTGTAAAGATCCATAATTGAAGAGAGATACATCCATTTATTTTGAGTCCAAATATATGTTATATCTGAAACCCAAACTTGATTTGGTGCGGTAACTATCTTCTCTTTTATTAGGTTAGACTCAATAGAGTCCTCGCTTGGCTTAGATTTTTTTCTGAATTTTTTATGAGAAATCGCATGAATGTTATTTTCCTTCATGAGCTTAGCTACAAATTTTTGACTAGCTACTTTCTCATCGTAATTAAGTACTGCTGCTATCCTCGGAGAGCCATAAGCTTTTCTGGAGTCTTCATAGATTTTTTTTATTTGCATAATAACTTGATTTCTTTTAGTGAGCCTAATTTTTCTCGCAGGAGATGTAGCAAGATGAGCTCTTCAGATTTAGAATCGGACACATTCTATATAGGAGCTTTTGCTAAGAAAAACATAGAAAACTTCAGATTATTAGGAAGCTTAGGATATCAAAAAAATAAATTTGATGCAAAAAGAGTTCTAGACAACGGACTAGACAGATTTGATTTTGATAAATCTTTTGATACAGATGGATTTAGTGCTATGTTAGAAACTAGATATATTGTGCCAATTAACGAAACATTGACAGTAGAGCCTAAACTTGTTTTAGATTACACTAATATATCGCAAGATTCTATAAATGAAGGAACTGAACCTATGGGAATGGAAATCGATTCTCATAAGATAGGAACTTATGGAGCTGAAGTTGGAGTAGACCTAGTAAAAACTTTTGTTGGTGACAATGGGTACTCAGGAAAAGCTTTTGCTGGAATAGCTTATGGATATACAGGTGGGGATACTGATGAGAGATTAGAAGCTAAAATTGGAAATGGATCTAAATTTGATATCGATGCAGTAGATATGGATAAGAACACAGGAAAAGCTACTATTGGAGTGGAATTAAACAATGGAAAAGGCTTTAACTATGGGGTAGGATATACTTATGAAGCAGGAAAAGATACAAAAAATTCAAAAGTAACATTAGGATTTGGATATAAATTTTAATTAAAATAACTAAATATCCTGGAATTGATTTAAATCAATTCCAGGATATTCTTTTTTACACCCTTCTTATAGCTTCTACAGGGCTCATCTCTGCACCCTTTCGGGCAGGAATAACTCCCAGGATTCCAGAGGCTGCCACTGTCAGCATCCATATCCCTGCAATATCTACGATTCTGAGAAGTGGTTCTATTCCCACCAATTTTCCTAAGACAATAGAAAACAAGCTTCCTAGGAGCACTCCTCCTGTGGCTCCTGCCAGAGAGATTATTATCCCCTCCAGAAAGAAAATCTGAAAGACAAGATTGTTCTTAGCTCCCACAGCCTTCAGCATACCTATCTGATTTCTGCTGTTTCTCACCAGGGATGCCACTGTACTTATAGATATGAGGGCTCCTAGTCCTGTGGCTGTTCCTATTATAACTGCCACCAATTTTCCTAGGTTTCTCTTTATCCCGTTTATTACTCCTCTTACCTCTTCTGCCTCTACATAGTCACCCTGAGGGTTAAATCTGTTTAGGGCAGACAGTAGCAGTTCTCGGCTCTCACTATCTCCGTACTTTAAGGAGATGCCTATACCCCTTCTTGTATCTATTCCACTCCTTACGGCTCCGATATCTACGATTCCCTCCTTGGGATAGGGTTCCTCTCCCTTTTTCTCCAACAGGACTGTATTGTCAGAAATATTTAAGGGTAGGTTTTTAGCCTCTCTGCTTCTGTAGGTAGTTCCATATATTACCATCCCCTTATCCAGATCTCTCAATACAGGTTCCTTCGGTATGGCATAGTTTACAAAATCTAGGGTTTCCAGGTACTGAATATCTCTCCTGTCTCCCGCTCTTCTGCTCACCACTGTCATGTTTTCACCTTCCAGATAAGCCAGATTATTCTCTATAACTGCTTTACCTCCCCTTCCAAGGGCGGTGATAGACACCATCACAGTCACAGAGAGAAGAATACCTAGGAGAGGAAGAAAAAGTTTCTCCCTATCTCCCCTCATCATTTTCCATGCCAGATGAAAAGCTACCATTATTTGATTACCTTTACCTTATCTCCAGGCTTGACCTTAGCTGCATTTACTATTATCTCTGTTCCCTCTGGAAGATTCATTATCTCATATTTTGTAGATGTACGGACTCCCACTTGTACAGGAACTTTTTTTACCGTTCCATTCTCTACTACATATACATAGGTCTCGTTATTCTCATCTATTACAGAGAATGCATCGGCCATCTTAGCTCCTGGATTCTCCATTCCGCTTATCTCTACCGAAGTTAGAAACCCTGGGTTAAGTCCCTGAGCATCTTCTAGAATTATCTCTAAATCTATGACCTTGTTATTTTTCGCATCATTTCTTGCCACTCTCGACACCTTAGAAACAGTTCCTTCGAAGAGCTTTCCGCTACTGTTCGTAAGATCTTTAACAGTGGTCTTAGCTCCCTCTTTCAGGGATCCTATGATATTGGCAGGGGCTTCCACTGCTACTTTGTACATCCCCTCTTCTGCCAGAGAGTATATTTTTTCACCTTCACGGAGTATTGCTCCGTTCTGAAGTTTCAGTTCTGTGATAATTCCGTCCTTAGGTGCTCTCAGATCCCGTGCTACGAATCTCAGTTTCTTCTCCAGTTCCTCCTGCTTCATTCTCAGCTGGTTGTATTTCTGGCTTTCTACCTCTTTTCTAGCACTTAGGTCCTCGTAATTAGCTCTGTCTCTGTTGGCTATCGCCTCAGATTTTGCCACATCAAGTGAACTTATGGCATCTGCTCTCAGCAGTTCCTTATTTACCTCGGCCTGCTTCTGAGAAACCTCAGATTCATACCCTGCATTCCTAGCCTGACGGTTCATGGATGCCGAGATAGCTTCCTGAGAATTAAGCTGGATATTTACCTCTTCCAGAGCTTTTTCAGCTTCTCTCTTTGCCTCGTTGGTAAAAGTAACTATTGTATCTCCCTCTTTTACCCGGCTTCCCACAACTGCTTCCACACGGTCTATTACCACTGGAACTTCTGCGTATACCGATGTAAGGGCATTATCTTCTGGAACTACAACTCCTTCCAGCTGAACCTTGCTGTCCTCAGCTCCAGTTTTTAACTGTGTCAGACGCACTCCCTGGTCTGAAGTCTGAGCTGTTCTTAGACTGAAAAACAATCCTGCCCCAATTACTAAGGCACCTATAATTAGCTTTTTATTCTTATCCATACTTTCTCCCTCTCCCTATTTTAAAAGATTAGCGTATTCTCTGTTCGCCAGCATCAAAGATTTTTCCAGTACATAACGATTTTCCTCAGCTCTTCTCAGAAGCTGTACACTTTCCAAGTAGTCCAGAGAACTTATCATTCCGTTGGTAAAACGTATATTCTGAATCTTGTTACTCTCTCCCAGAATGTCCACACGTTCTTGAGCTATCTTCAGCTCCTCACCCAAAAGTCTTATCTCTCTATATTTGCTGTTCAGCTCTATCTCCAGAGTTTTTAAGGTATCTCTGTAGTCCATCTCACTTGTTTCACGAGCTATCTTTTTACTCTTTA
>JBOFEZ010000024.1:0-37579 GCA_051648365.1 Fusobacteriaceae bacterium | reverse complement strand
TGACTTGTAATCAGTAGGTGGTTGGTTCGATTCCGACACGAGGCACCACTAAATTGCGAGGGTGGCGGAATTGGCAGACGCACCAGACTTAGGATCTGGCGTTTCGACGTAAGGGTTCAAGTCCCTTCTCTCGCACCATCTGAAACTTTAAGAACTCTTTTGAGTTCTTTTTTTTTGTCAGAAAATAAAAAATGGCTATAAAATTTTATTTTACAGCCATTTCATAATTTAGAAGTTATTCTTTAGAGAAATCTTCTTTCCCTACACTACAAAGAGGACATACCCAAGTTTCAGGAACAGCCTCCCAAGAAGTTCCAGGCTCTACTCCGTTATCAGGATCTCCAGTTTCAGGATCATACACATACCCACACACGTTACATACCCATTTTTCCATAATACCCTCCTAAAATTTTAAATTAAATGAATGCATAGATATATTACTTTGTAAAAGGATAAAATCCTTTTAATTTTTAAAATTAAATCAAATTTAATAGTATTTATATTTTTTTTAACTAAGTCAAGGTTTGAAGATAAAGATATTGACAAAAAGAATTAAATGTGTTATTATAATACTTGTCTGCAAGAAACATGCGGATCCATAGCTCAGTTGGTTAGAGCACTCGGCTCATAACCGAGTGGTGGTTGGTTCGATTCCAACTGGATCCACCATTATTTGCCCCGTTCGTTCAGTGGTAAGGACAACAGATTTTCACTCTGTAGACAGGGGTTCAATTCCCCTACGGGGTACCACTTGGTCGCATAGCTCAGTTGGGAGAGCACCTGCCTTACAAGCAGGGGGTCACAGGTTCAAGTCCTGTTGTGACCACCATTTGCCTAGATAGCTCAGTTGGCTAGAGCACTCGGTTCATACCCGAGCGGTCGAAGGTTCGAATCCTTTTCTAGGCACCAATTAAAACATTTAAAGCACCTCTTTCGAGGTGCTTTTTTTATATTTAAATTATATATTTAAATCCATTCCTCACTCAGAATTTCACCACGGATTCCAACTGTAATAACTTTCAGAGGAATTTTTTTATTAGCAAAAGCCACAGCTTTTTTAGCTATTTGAAGTAGACCGCCGCAGCAAGGAACCTCCATAATTATGCAAGTAATAGTATTGAGGTTACTGTTATCTATCATAGAGACAAGTTTTTCGGTATAGATATTATGACCATCATCAAGCTTAGGGCAGGCAATGGCAAGAGATCTATCTTTAAGATGCTTGGAATGAAAATCTCCAACAGCAAAAGCTGTACAATCTGCAGCAAGAAGCAGATCCGAATTCTTAAAACATGGAGCCTGTGGAGAAACTAAATGTAACTGCACAGGCCATTGGGTAAGTTGAGAATTAATTTCCCCATGTTTTGTATCTGATTTGCTTTCAAAATTCATAGTTCTAGAACCAGGACACCCCTTAATCATAAAATATAACTCCTTTTATTCAAAATTTCAAAATTCATAAAATGATTATACTTTATTAGGTGAAATTTTTCAGTAACATAGGTTACTTCTGAATATTTTTTTTCTTTGGAGAAGGAGATTTAACTTTAACACTTACTCTCTCTTGGTTTTCATTTTTATTTCTAGGAGGTCTTGTGTTTTTTGGTTTAGGTGTAGGATTGTTACTTTTACTTCCATGGATTGTAATAAAGTTTACTCCGTTTTTGTTTATGATGTCCTTAAGCATTCTTTCTTCATCTGCTGACGCAAAAGTGAAAACTTTTCCCTCTTTATTAGCTCTTCCAGTACGTCCACTTCTGTGTGTAAAAGCCTCTAAAGTCTGTGGGATATCAAAATTTATAACGTGAGTTACCTGTGGTATGTCTAGACCTCTTGCTGCAATATCAGTGGCTACCAATACTTTAAACTCAGCTTTTCTGAATCCGCTAAGAGCTGCTTCTCTCTGGTTTTGAGATAGATTTCCTTGGAAGTTCACGGATTTTATTCCTTTATTTTCAAGGATTTTACTTAGGTTTTTTGCTTTATGTTTTCCGTTGGTAAAAATTATAGCTGATTCTACCTCGGGATTTTCAAGAATTTCAAAAAGCTTCCCTTTTTTCTGGTCATGTTCTACGTGGAAAAGCTCATGTTCTATAAGTTTAACGGGCTCTTTATATTCTATTTCAACAGTTTTGTGATCTTTTTTTAAGACTTTAAAAGACAGATTTTTAATCTCTTTCGGCATAGTGGCAGAGAAAAATAGAGTTTGTTTATTTTTAGGAGTATGCTTTATAATTTTTTCAATATCTTTCAAAAATCCCATATCCAGCATATGATCTGCTTCGTCCAAAACAAGAACTTCTAGTCTAGTTAACCCCAAAGTTCCTTGAGAAATATGGTCTAAAATTCTTCCCGGACACCCAACAACTATATCTACACCTTTTTTTAGAGCTTCTAGCTGAGGTTTTATAGATACCCCACCATACATCGTACAAGATTTTATTCCTGTGTATTTTCCTAGGATAGAGATGTTGCTGTTAATCTGCTCTGCCAGTTCTCTAGTAGGAGCGACGATAAGAACACGAACTCCTTTTCCACTCGGTTTTACGGTGAGTAATCTCTGAAGTGTTGGGAGAGCGAAAGCCGCTGTTTTACCTGTTCCTGTTTTAGCCAAACCTAAAATGTCGTTTCCTTCCAAAATTAAAGGAATACTTTTTTCTTGAATAGGTGTAGCTTCTATATATCCTGCTGCATCGATTCCTTTTATAATCTCATTTTCAAAATTAAAATCTCTAAAATTCATATTTTCTCCGTTAAAATTTATTTTATAATATAAAATTATTTATCATATATTGTATCATAAAAAATGAATAAACACATCTTTTATCTTAGGAGCTTCATTTTTTTCTCTTCCACGATATCTTTTTTGAATCCCAAATGAATCATATTGAGGCTCTTATAATAAATAATAAGGTCATAACTCAGCTTGGAATTAGTAATTTTTTTGTAATTTTCAATGGTAGAATTTTTGGTACGGAAATCTACCGCCAAACCTTGCAGATGTGCAGAATTTTTTGCACCCCCTGCATTTGCATTGGCTTTAGGAGAACGATACCAACTGAGTACGTTTACGGGCTCACCTAAAAGCTTACGAAATTCTTCCATTCTTTTTGCTGTATAATATATATTTTTTTCTGTTTTTTTATCTATCTTAACATTTTCTCTGACCGCTTCTCCCATGCTGAAATTTCTAGAAATTTTTTTATTACGATTAGGAGTTCGGATAGAACTGCATCCTGTAAAAAAAAATATGATACTCAAAATAGTTATAGTTTGTAAAATTTTTTTCATAATCATCCCCCTATTTTGATTATACCTTGAAAAGAAGGAAAAAACAAAAAAGGATATGGTTGCCCATATCCTAAAAAAACTAAATTTATCTTCTTCCGCCTCTCATCCCAGGAAGCCCCGGAAATCCACCTTTTGGCATAGACGGCATAGCTGGCATTTTTCCACCTGCAAACATCTTCATCATGGCTTTCATCTGTTCAAATTGTTTAAGAAGTTTATTTATATCTGAAACCTCTGTTCCACTACCTTTAGCGATTCTGATTTTTCTGTTGGCTTTTAATATCTCAGGATTTTTACGTTCCTCTTTGGTCATAGATTGGATAATGGCCTCAACTTTTTTCATCTCTTTTTCTGCTGGAGCAAGGTCTCCAAGATCTCCAACTCCAGGAATCATTTTCATAATATTTTTAAGTGGTCCCAGTTTTTTTATTGCCTGTAGTTGTTTTCTGAAATCTTCCAAATCAAACTTCTGAGTTCTGATTTTTTCCTCTAAAGATTTAGCTTCATCTTCATCGATAGCCTCTTGAGCTTTTTCCACTAGAGAAACCACATCTCCCATTCCAAGAATTCTTGAAGCTAATCTTTCAGGATGGAAAAGTTCGATATCGTTAATAGTTTCTCCTGTACCGATAAACTTAATGGGTTTACCAACAACAGATTTAATTGAAAGAGCAGATCCACCTCTAGTATCTCCATCTAGTTTAGTAAGAACAACACCATCGATACTGATTGCATTGTTAAACGATTGAGCAAGATTTACTGCGTCCTGTCCTATCATGGCATCTACTACAAGCATAATTTCCTGTGGTCTTGTTATTTTTTTTATCTCTCTCAGTTCATCCATAAGATTTTCGTCTATATGTAGCCTACCTGCAGTGTCTAGTATTACATATGTAGCTCCGACTTTCTGAGCTTCAGCTAAAGAATTAGCACAGATAGTTACGGGATTGTTATTACCCTCTTCAGCATAAACAGGAACTCCGATTTTTTCACCAAGTATTTGAAGCTGTTTTATAGCTGCAGGTCTATACACATCTGCTGCAACTAGGAAAGGCTTCTCTCCCTGTTTTTTTAAGTAGTTGGCAAGTTTACCAGCAAAGGTAGTTTTACCTGCTCCTTGAAGTCCAGCAAGCATAAGGATAGTAGGATTCTTAGGAGATTTTGTAAGTCTCGAGTTGGTTCCTCCTAAAAGTTCAACCAGTTCATCATGAACTATTTTTATAAACTGCTGTCCAGGGTTGATACCAGTTAGGACATCTTCTCCCATAGATTTTTCTAAAATTTTGTTTATAAAATCTTTAACTACTTTGTAGTTAACGTCAGCTTCAAGAAGAGACATCTTAACTTCTTTAAGTGCTTCTTTAACATTGGCCTCACTCATTTTTCCGTGGCCTCTTACTTTTTTAAATACATCTTGAAACCTTTTACCTAAATTTTCTAACATATTTTCACCTCTAAAACATTTTTTCAATTATTTTGTCTATATTCTCAATCGTCATATCTTTTTTTAAATTTTCTAATTCATCTTCAATTTCACATTCTTTTTTATAAAAACCTATTTTATCCTCATAATCATAGAGAAGTTTTATACCTCTACGGATATTGTCGTAGACGGCTTGTCGTGTAACTCCATGATTTTTGGCTATTTCAGAGAGTGAGAGATCATCTTCTAGATGATCAGCAAGATACTCCTTCTGTTTTCCACTGAGTAGATTTTTATAATAATTGAAAAGAACAGAAACTTCGAGTATCTCTTCTAGTTCCATATATTCACCTCATTAATATTCACTTAACATTATATAAAGTATCCATTGTAGTGTCAAGTTTTAATATGTTTTTCCTTGATAATAGGTTATAATTATAGAAATAATATTAAAAATATTTTATAGAAGGAGATAAGATGCAGAAAAATTTACTTAATGGAAACTTAAAAACCCAATTTATGAGATATTTATTTCCAGCTGTTGCAGGAAATTTATCTTATGGACTCTTGATATTTGTAGATACAGTTTTTATAGGAAGAGGAGTTGGAGCACTAGGGCTTGCAGCTCTTAATGTGGCGATACCGGTCTACACATTAGTGGCCTTTGGAATGATGTTGGGAATAGGTGGTGCTACTGCTTCAGCTGTGGATATGGGGCGTGGAGATAAAGAGGGCAGAGGCGAGATATTTTCTACCACAATTTTTTCAGGAATAATAATCAGTATAATTTTTTCTCTCTTCATCAGTTTTTATCTAGATGAGATATGTAAATTATTGGGAGCTAATGATGAGATATTTCCTTTGGTAAGAGATTATGTAAATGTCATTTCTAAATCAATAATGTTTTTTATAATGCCTCATATACTGACTAATTTTATTAGAAATGATAACAATCCAAAACTTACGATGTACTATCTTATTGTGACAAGCACAGTGAACATAGGTTTGGATTATCTGTTTATTTTTCCAATGAATATGGGTATGGCAGGAGCAGCTCTTGCAACATCACTGGCTCAATTTTCGGGAACACTAGTTCTTCTTACTCATTTTATCAGAAAGGAAAATACTCTTTTTCTAAAATGGATGAAGTTTAAAAGTGGAATAGTAAAAAGAATAATTCAGATAGGAGCTTCCAGTTTTATAAATGAGATATCCATGGGAATGATAATAATAATCTCGAATTATCAGTTCTATAAGTATCTTGGAAACGAGGGGGTTTCAGCTTTCAGTATAGTTCTTAATATAAAACTTCTAGTATATTTAGTTCTAGGAGCTTTCGGACAGGCAATGCAACCAATACTTAGCATAAACTATGGAGCTGAAAAAATAGAGCGGGTGAGAAAGACTTTGAGAATAGGAAATCTTACCATGGGAGCCACAAGTGTATTTTTTTATATATTACTTATAGCTTTTAGTACTTTTTTCATCAGACTTTTTAATAGAGATAGCAATGAGCTATTGAAAATAACTGAATTTGGTTTTCCAATATATTTTCTCTCCACAATTTTTATGGGGATAAATCTTCAACTGGGAAGTTTTTTTCAATCTGTAGAGTATAACAGAGTATCTTCTCTTCTTAATCTCATGAGAGGCTTTGTGGTAATAGGGATATTTATATACCTTCTTCCACATTATTTTGGTGTGGTTGGATTGTGGAGCTCTTATGTTCTGGCAGAGATTTTGACTATGGTATATGCGATATTTTACTATAAGAAAAAATTTAAGAAACATCATGGATGCTAGAAAAAAGGGATGAGTCACTTTTATGACCCATCCCTTTTTCTATTTTATAAATTGGAGATTAAAGAGCTATCTCTAAAACTTTTCTTGTGATGTCTAAAGTCATATCCTCTGTTTCTGAAAGATGAGTTCTTCCACCTTTCTCTAGAGAAGCTATAATCTTATCAATATCTTCAGATTTTAATCCATAGTCTGAAAGTTTTGTGTTAACTCCAAGAGAGTTGAAAAATTGAGTAGTTTTCTCGATAGCTAAATCCACTTTTTCTGTATCTGTTCCCTCGCTTATATGCCACACTCTTTCAGCGAATTGAATTAATTTTTGGAATTTTTGCTCTTTTCTAACTTTCCAGATAGCAGGTTGAACTACTGCCAAAGTTTTTCCATGATCTATCCCAAAAATAGCTGTAAGGTCATGACCTATCAAGTGGGCAGACCAGTCTTGAGGAACTCCAGCACCGATAAGTCCGTTAAGTCCCATAGTTGCACACCATACAAGGTTGGCTCTTAGGTTGTAATCGGTAGGATTCTCCATAGTATCTTTTCCAATTTCAATAAGAGTTTGAAGTATTCCCTCAGCAGTACGGTCTTGGAATCTTCCCTCGGCTGGGAAAGTTACATATTGCTCAGTTACATGGATAAAAGTATCTATTATTCCGTTCGCAACCTGAGTTTTAGGAAGAGTAAAAGTAAGAGTTGGATCTAATATTGAAAATTTAGGAAAAGTATATGGACTGAATACTGCAACTTTAAAACCCTTGTGACTGATAACGCCACCATTGTTCATCTCGGAACCTGTAGCAGGAAGAGTCACGACTGTTCCCATAGGTGTTGCAGTCGTAGGTTGTGCTCCGTGAAGAATCTTTTCAGCATCTCCGTCATAGTTAGAAGCTAGAGCTATGAACTTAGTTCCATCCATAACAGAACCTCCTCCAACAGCTAAAAGAAAATCAATTTTCTCATTTTTTACAATCTCGACAGCTTTCATAAGAGTTGTAAATTTTGGATTAGGCTCTATTCCTCCAAATTTAAAAATCGCTCTCTCTCCCAGATTTTTAACGACAAGATCAAGAGTTCCAAACTTCTCAACACTTCCGCCACCGTAAGTAATAAGAACTCTTGCATCTTTAGGTACAAGATTGTTCAATTCACCCATACGGTCCTTTCCAAAAACAATATGTGTAGGATTACAAAAATCAAAATTCAACATAAATTCCTCCTTTGATTCTATTTTGAAATATATTTTTTCTATTAATATATTCATCATACACCTTAAAGTCGACTTTAAGTCAATAGATTTTTTTATTTTGTTCTACTTTTTACAGTTCTCTCTTTTATCTTCATACCATTTTATTTTTAAATCTATTTTTTCCACATACTTCTCCAATTGCCTAATTTCTTCTAAAACTTTTTCTCTGTGTTTAAGAAAAATATTTTTTCTTTGAATTTCAGTTATTGTGCCCATATCACTGAGAGTAACTATATTTTTTATATCCTGAATCCCCATATTAGTATCCCTCAAACATTTAATCATCTCTACCCAAAAAAGATCATCTTTAGAGTAGGAACGGATTCCATTCTTATCTCTATCAACTTTTGGCAGAAGTCCCTCTTTTTCATAAAATCTCAAAGTTGAAGTTGGTATTCCAGTTATTTTCCCGACATCTCCTATGCTATATTTTTCTTTCTCCATAATTTCATCCTTTTTGATTGATAAATATTTTTTTGATGATTGATTCTCTTTTTATATTTAATTAAATTCTTTTATAATCTCTTTAATCCACTCGAATATTCTATCGGGTGTCTCATCATCAGAATTGGCTTCATCCAATGCTAATCCAACAAACATTCCGTCTATCTCTGCTTCAGATTCTTGATGTCTATAACCCTTGGAGGATGTCATACCTATTATAGTAGCCCCTCTCTCTTTTAGAATATCATAAAGAACTCTTAGACTCTCTACAAAACTTTCTCCGAAAGCCAGTTGATTTCCTAATCCAACTAGAGCCACTTTCTTTCCTGTAAAATCTATAGATTTTAAAATATCTACGTGAAGCTCCCAATCTTTCTGAAGCTCTCCTACTCCGTAAGTTGGTGTTATAAAAATAAGGTTTTCAAAATTCTTAATCTCATCAATACCATTTTTCACATCGAACACTTCATAATCTATTTTTTTTAAACAAAACTCTATCTCCTCTACTATGGCAGTTGTTTTACCAGTAGTAGTTCCATAAAAAATCCCTATAGTTTTCATAAAATTCTCCCGTGATCATTAAATTAAAATATATTAAAGTTAAGCCTAAATTTATTATACTAATTTTGACTTTGATTATCAACAGAATCCTATTATTGAAAAAATATTTTTGATTTTCCCCTGTTACTATGGTAAAATTAACTGTTAAATACAACTAAATAGAGAGGAGGATTTTTATGGTAGATAGAATCCAAGCATTGGGGCAGTACCTTGTAACTAAAAAAGGGAAGAATTTTGATTTCAAACAGATAAAAGCAGATAATTTTTTTAAAGGGGTTCTTTTTGCAATTGGGACAGAGCACTATATGATTTCAGACAGTGAGTTCGAAATTATAGAGACAGCTAATAAAATGTCTACAACAAGATTTGCTGATTATCCTGCAAAATTTGCAAAAAAATATACTCATATGAGATTTGTGAAAGCTAATCAGAAAAAATATGAAATTTTTCAAGTTAAAAACAAAAAATATTTCATAGTTATACTTTAATATTAAAGATGGGGAGAGAATAGGATGGAGCTTAATAGTTTGTTACATTATGTATATGTAAGTTTCATAATGATGGCAATTTTTGTTATGGTAGCGGGTTTTTGTGATACCTGTTACAAAATAATTTTTAAAAGAGATGAAATGAGAATTAGTGAGGCTATCAGAAATGGTTTTGATAAATCAGTACTTTTCGGATTACAGATTCTTATTGTTGCAGATATTGTAGAGACAATAATAGCGCCAGATATTCAATCTATATTGAGAGTTTTTGCAGTAGTTGTCATTAGAACTATAATGAGTTTCTCTCTACAATGGGAAATTAAAAGTCATATGTAAATTTTTTAGAGCTCAGAATAAGTTTTTTCGAGCTTTTTTTTTTATTTTTTTTCTGAAAAAGAACAGTGGTTGGATCGAAATGAAAAACAGAAAATAATAATTTAAAAAATAGTACACTTTTTTTAAAAAGTGTGTTATAATAATTTGATATTATAAATTATCTAGTCAGCTATTTTTTCCTGTTTCAAATAGCCATCTAGATATATTACCTTTATAAAATATCCGTGGCGAATTTGAAATAAAATAGAAAATTTTGAGAAAAAAAAGGAAGTGACTAATGGATAAGATTGAAAAATTAGTAGAATTTAAAAATTTAGGATTAACGGAGAAGACTCTTAAAGCTCTTGCAAAAAAAGGTTATGAGAAGCCAAGTCCAATACAAGAATTAACAATTCCTGCACTATTGTCAGGAGATAAAGATATAATCGGTCAAGCACAGACAGGAACAGGAAAAACTGCTGCTTTCTCTTTGCCAATACTTGAGCAGATAGAGGAAAATGCTAAAACTATACAAGCCATAGTTTTAACACCAACAAGAGAACTTGCTGTACAGGTATCTGAAGAGATGCACGCTCTTTCTTACGGAAGAAAAATAAGAGTAGCTCCAGTTTATGGAGGACAATCTATGGATTTCCAAATCAGACAGCTTAAAAAAGGTGTAGATATAGTAGTAGGAACTCCAGGAAGAGTTATGGATCTTATGAACAGAGGAATACTTAAGATAGATAATCTAAAATTCTTCGTTCTAGATGAGGCAGATGAAATGCTTAACATGGGATTCGTAGAAGATATCGAAAAGATACTTTCTTCAACAAACGAAGATAAAAAAATGCTATTCTTCTCGGCTACAATGGCTCCAGAGATACTTAAAATAGCTAAAAATCATATGAAAGAGCATGAGGTTCTATCAGTTAAGGCTAGAGAGCTTACAACTAACCTTACTGACCAAATTTATTTTGAAGTAAAAGATAGAGATAAGTTCGAAGCTCTTTGCAGAATCATAGATCTTGCACAAGATTTCTACGGAATAGTATTCTGTAGAACAAAGAATGATGTTAATGAGCTTGTAGGAAAGCTTAATGATAGAGGTTATGATGCAGATGGTCTTCATGGAGATATCAGCCAAAACCATAGAGAGGTTACTCTTAAGAGATTTAAGGCTAAAAAACTTAATGTCCTTGTAGCTACTGACGTTGCAGCAAGAGGAATAGATGTAAATGACCTTTCACATGTAATCAACTTCGCTATACCTCAGGAAGCTGAATCATATGTACATAGAATCGGAAGAACTGGAAGAGCTGGAAAGCAGGGAACTGCTATAACTTTCATAACTCCATCTGAGTACAGAAAACTTCTTTATATCCAAAAAGTTACTAAAACTGAAATAAGAAAAGAGAAAGTGCCAAGAATAAAGGATGTTATCGAAGCTAAAAAAGTTAGAATATTCTCGGATATTGAAACTGTAATCGAATCAGGAGCTTTCGAAAACTTTAATGTAATGGCTAATGAACTTCTACTAAAATCAGATTCTCATACTATAATAGCTGCACTTCTTAAAAATGCTTATGACCATGAGCTAGATGAGAGTAACTATTCTCAAATAGAAGTTTCTAGCGATAGAAGTAGAACTGAGAGATCGGATAGAACTGATAGAACTGATAGGAGAGATAGACCTGAGAGATCATCATCTGACAGAAGAGACAGAAACAGAGGAAGAGACATTGATGAATCTTCTGATGATGGATCATTAGAGAACACAGGAAAAGTTAGACTTTTCGTTGCTCTTGGAAAGAAAGACGGAATCACTCTAAAGAAACTTCTTAATACAATCAGTACAAAAGCTAATGTAAATGAAAACAAAATAAGAAACGTTGAGCTTTATGAGAACTTCTCATTTGTTTCAGTTCCATTTAAAGAGGCTGAGCAGATAATTGAGAGCTTCGAAATAGAGAGAGCTGGAAAGAAACCTCTAGTAGAAAAAGCTAAAGTAAGAAGATAAAATCTGACCTCCCATTTTGGGAGGTTTTTTTTTGAAAATTATGGTAGAATATAGAAAGAAAAAATAAAAATTTTAAGCTGGGAGATAAGGTATGAAAAAAGTTTTTTTAGTTATAACAATATTTTTAACTGTCCTTGTATCAGGAATAGCTATAGGTGGATATAGCTACTACAATAATTTTATAAATCAAAAAGAAAAATATAATAAAATTCTAGAAATATCTGGGGATAAATCTCTTAGAACTTCTTTAAGTCCTCTAAGATTTTCTGAAAAACTTCCGTTCCGTTATTATTTGAAATATGAAAAAAATGGAGGAAAAGCTATAAAGGCAGGATATTATGAGATTAGGGGCGAGTATTCTATAAAGGAAATAGTGGAACTCCTAGAATCCGGAAAATCAAAAGTTGCTAGATTGACGATACCTGAGGGGTATAGTTTGAAAAATATATTAAATCTTTTATCAAAAGGAGACAAAAGGGTGGAGGAAGAGTTTGTTCAAGAGTTGAAAAAAATAGAATTTCCATACCCTACTCCAAATGGAAATTTTGAAGGATATTTTTACCCAGAAACATATTTTATCCCTGAGAATTATAGCAAAGCCCAAACTTTAAATGTTTTCTTAAGAGAATTTCTGAAAAAATTTCCTCCGGAAAAATATCCTGATAAAAATGATTTCTATCAAAAATTAATAATGGCTTCCATAATAGAGAGAGAAGCTATACTCCCAGAAGAGAAACCTATAATAGCTTCAGTGTTTTATAATAGACTCATGAAAGGTATGACTCTTTCATCAGATGCCACTGTGAATTATCTCTATGACTACGGGAAAAAAAGGATGTATTACAAGGATTTGGAGATAGATTCACCATACAATACTTATAAATATAGAGGACTACCGCCAGGTCCGATAGCAAATCCTGATAAAAATTCTTTAGATGCAGCATTTAATCCTGACAATACAGAATATCTTTTTTTTGTAGCGAAAGGCGATAAGAGTCATTTTTTTAGTAGGACTTACAAAGAACATTTAGAATTTCAAAGAAATAATAAAAAATAAATTTTAAATATGGAGAAAATATGAAAAAATATCTATTAGTGGCTCTCAATAGCCAATATATTCACACAAATCTTGCTGTGAGGTATATAAAAAAATATGTGGAAGAGCACAATGATAATCCGTTGAAAACTATGGAAATTTATGAAAGTAATATAAATAATCAACTTATAAATATAGTAAGGGATATTTATGAAAAATCTCCAGATGTGGTAATTTTTTCAACATATATCTGGAATAGGGAGTATGTATTCAAAATAATAGGTGAGTTAAAAAAAATAGTTCCTGGATGCAAAATAGGATTAGGAGGGCCGGAAGTTTCATATGATTCAGAAAAAGTTTTATCTGACAATTCACAGATAGATTTTGTAGTAAAAGGCGAGGGGGAACGTGGAGTGTTGAAGATGTTCTCTCAAAGTTTTGAAAATATCGCTGGGATATATAGTTATCCTATGGCACATGACTTGGATGAAATTCCTTTTCCCTATACTCTGGAAGAGATAATGAAAGAAAAAAAAATACTTTACTATGAAAGTTCAAGAGGCTGTCCCTTCAGTTGTTCATATTGCCTTTCTTCAGCAGATCGTGGAATAAAATATTTTTCATTGGAAAGAGTGAAAAGAGATTTGGGGATATTTCTTCAGTCTAATATAAAACTCATAAAATTTGTAGATAGAACTTTCAATATCAATCGAGGAAGATACCTGGAAATATGGGATTATCTCATAAAAAACTACAGAGAGGGTATAACTTTTCACTTTGAAATAAATGCTAATATTTTTGATGAAGAGACATTGGAGCTTTTAAAAAGAGTTCCAGAAGGATATTTTCAGTTTGAGATAGGAGTTCAGAGTGTAAATTGGGAAACTATGGAAAGTATAAATCGTAGAAATCTTTTAGATCGGCTAAGTGAAAATATAAGAAAAATACCGAAAGATATCCATCTGCATCTAGATCTTATAGCAGGACTTCCGCATGAAACCTATAATCTTTTCCAAAATTCATTCAATTATGTATATGATTTAAAACCTGAAATGATACAGATGGGATTCCTAAAGATACTGAAGGGAACTAGAATGGAAAAGGAAGTAGAGCAGTATGGATACTCTTATACTGATTTTGCTCCTTTTGAGGTTCTTTCAAATAAATTTATAACTTTTGGAGAACTTGTAAAACTAAAAGAGATAGAGAGAATTTTAGATTTTTACTATAATTCTGAAAAATTTCAAAAGTCTTTGGATTATATAGTGGATAATTTTTATAGTTCACCATTCGCTTTATTTCAGGATATAGCGGAGTATTATAAAGAAAAGGGATATATGGATATTGGCCATAAGGAGCAGTCTCTTTATAATTATCTTCTAGATTTTTATGAAAATAACAAATTTAAAAATAAAGAAGTATTTATAGAACACCTAAAATTTGATATGTTGAGTGCTGGGAAAGTGTCGACCTCCCCTCAATGGTTGGTTCGTAATAGAGATGAAGACAGGTATAACGTCTTTATAAAATCTAAAAATTATGTTTCTGTGAGAGAGGGGCATAAGTTCAGTGACTTGGAGAGTTTCAACTATAATGTTTTAGATGGAAAATTTGAAAAGATAGATATATTTTTTGACTATAAAAACAAAAGTATAGAGAGGGTGTAAATTCTGATGAATCTATTAAATGGAATTTTCCACAGACTTAAAAAAGAAATTGATTTTACAGGAGAGAAAAAATGGATTTTAGGTTTTTCAGGAGGTCCTGATTCTGTATTTCTTTTAGAAGCTCTGATGGAGTTTAAGGAAAAAGAAAATTTGGATTTAGAAATTGTTCTTGTACATATAAATCATCTTTTGAGAGGAGAAAATTCAGATGGTGATGAAATTTTTGCAAGAAAAGTAGCTCAAAAATATAATCTTAAAATATATATAAAAAGAGCTGAAATAGAAAAAATATCCGTGGATAAAAAAATTGGATTGGAAGAGGCCGGGCGGGAGATAAGACATAATTTTTTTGGAGAAATCAAAAAAATTGAAAAATGTAGCAAAATACTTGTCGCCCATAACAAAGATGACCAGATTGAAACTTTTCTTTTTAGGCTTATGAGAGGGACGAGTTTAGAGGGATTGGAAGGCATAGCTTTTAACAAAGATGGCTACCTCAGACCAATAAATCATATATATAAAAATGAAATTCTGAAATACCTCGATAAAAATGAAATAGAGTACAGAGTAGATGAAAGTAATATGGAAAGCGATTTTACTCGTAACAGCATAAGATTGGAACTGATTCCTTTTATAGAAAAAAAATATAACCCCAAATTTAAAGATAAGATTTACAATCTTATAGGAGAGATAGGGGAGGTAAATAGAGAACTCAAAGTTGATTTCAGAAATTATTTATCAGATGAAATAGAGGCTATATCTCTTGAAAAGCTAAAAAATCTTTCTGATTACAAAATTAAAAAAATAATGAATGGTTATATTAATAATGGAGGCTTCTCTCCTGATAGATATAAATTGGACAAAATAGTGGAACTCTTAAATGAGGGAGGGACTAAGAAAATAACTCTTTCCAAAAATATTTTCTTGGTTAAAGATTATAAGCATGTATATGTCGAAAAAAAAGAGGAAAAAAATAAATTCTCTGAAATGGAATTAACTATTCCTGGAAAAATAACCTTTGGTATTTATGAAGTTGAAGCAAAAATATGCACAGCTCATGAAAAAAAAGATAAAAACAGTGATACTCTTTTGACAAACTTTAAAAAAAATGATACTTTAATTGTAAGACAAAGAAAAGCTGGAGATAAAATCATACCTAAGGGCATGAGAAATCATAAGAAAATAAAGGATATTTTAATAGATGAGAAAATACCTAAAGATATCAGAGACTTGATTCCTATAATATCCTTTAAAGAGGAAATTTTTTGTATAGCTGGTATAAAATTTAGTGAAAAATATTTAAAAAAGATAGATGATACCCAGTGGACTGAACTAGTTGTAAGGAGGATAAATAAGTGAGTGAAAAAAACAAGAATGAAAAAGAATTGAATGAAGAGCAAAAAAATCCACAGCAAAAAAAAGATGAAAAGGATGAAAAAGAGGGTTCTTCTTTTCAAGATGAGTTGAAAAATAAAAGAGATGAATTTAAAGAAAAATTAAAAAATGAGATGGATGGAAAAGGTCCGGGAGATGATAGAGGTAAATTTAATATAAAAGGTTTAATAATGCTACTTTTTATAGTTACAATTTTCATGAGTCTTCCATCACTTATGCAGGATAAAAAAGGAACAACAATAGAAACTGTAAGTTATACTGAATTTTCAAATCTTCTGAAAGATAAAAAAATTATTCAGGTAGAAGAGAAAGAAGGATATATTTATGGAAATAAAGGAGAGCTTCCTGCTGATGGACAATATAAAGCTAGAATGATAACAGACAGACTAGGAGGAGACCTTAAACTCTTAGATCTTATAGAGGTGGAAGGAGCTAAAATTAAATCGGTTCCTCCTGAAGAATTACCATTTCTTCTTAATCTTCTAGTGTCATGGTTCCCGATGCTTCTTCTTATTGGTGTGTGGGTATTTATGCTTTCTAAAATGAATAAAGGTGGAGCTGGAGGAGGACCTCAAATCTTTAATATAGGAAAATCTAAAGTTAAAGAAGGCGGGGCCGAGCACACAAAAATTACTTTTGATGACGTAGCAGGAATAGATGAAGCAAAAGTGGAGTTAGAAGAAGTGGTTAATTTTCTTAAAGAACCTGAAAAATACAAAAAAATAGGAGCCAAAATTCCGAAGGGAGTTCTTCTTCTCGGAAGTCCAGGAACAGGAAAAACTCTGTTAGCTAAAGCGGTAGCAGGAGAAGCGGGTGTTCCGTTCTTAAGTATGTCAGGATCTGAATTTGTTGAAATGTTTGTGGGTGTAGGAGCTTCTAGAGTCAGAGATCTTTTTAGTAAAGCAAGAAAAGCTGCTCCATGTATTGTTTTTATAGATGAAATTGATGCAGTTGGAAGAAAAAGAGGCAGTGGTCAAGGCGGAGGAAATGACGAGAGAGAGCAAACTCTTAACCAACTCCTTGTAGAGATGGATGGATTTGGAAATGAAGAAACAATCATCGTTCTTGCAGCTACGAACAGGCCTGAAGTTCTAGATAGAGCCCTTATGAGACCTGGAAGATTCGATAGACAAGTGGTAGTGGATTCTCCAGACATCAAAGGAAGAGAAGAAATATTGAAAGTTCACTGTAAAGATAAAAAAATAGATCCGTCTGTGGATTTGGGAGTAGTAGCAAGAAAGACTCCAGGTTTTGTTGGAGCAGACTTAGCGAATCTTCTTAATGAAGCGGCAATTCTTGCAGCTAGAGAAGGAAGAGAAATTATTCTTATGGAGGATTTGGAAGAAGCCTCAGAAAAAGTTGCCATAGGACCTGAGAGAAAATCTAGAGTCACAGTACAGAAAGAAAGACATATAGTGGCTTACCATGAGGTAGGACATGCTATGACTCAACTGATGTTACCTCATACAGAACCTGTACATAAAGTTACTATTATCCCAAGAGGTTCAGCAGCTCTAGGTTATACGATGAGTCTTCCAACAGAAGATAGATACCTAAAATCAAAAAATGAATATCTGTCAGAAATAAGAGTTTTACTTGGAGGTCGTGCGGCTGAACAGGTTGTATTTAATGATATAACTACTGGAGCAAGTAACGACATTCAAAGAGCAACAGCTATTGCTCATGCTATGGTGACAAAATTTGGAATGAGTGAAAAATTTGGACCTATTCTTTTGGATAGTACTGCAGAAGGTGATATGTTTGCTCAAAAGCATTATAGTGATGTGACTGGTAAAGAGATAGATGATGAAATCAGAAAGATTATAAATGATGCATACAGTGATATGATAAAACTTCTAACTGATAATTATGAGATGCTGGATCATATATCGAAAACTCTTCTTATCCGTGAAACTATAACTGGAGATGAGTTAAAACTTCTTTTAGAAGGAAAATCTTTGGATGATAGCGAAGGTGTCATAGAGGATCCTGCAATATCTCAAAAAAAACCAGAAGAAATTTTAGACATTCCTGATGAAAAACCAAAAGATATAGCTCCAGAATAACGGAAGATAAAAATGTTACAACGGAAAAATAGTTTACAAAAAATCTTAAACATGGTATAATAATTTAGAATTTAAGCTAGGATTTGGGGTTAGTCTCCTATCTACTTGGCTTGGATAATAATGAACTAGGAGGAACACGACTATGATGAAATCAAAAGCAGAAATAATCAGAGAGTTTGGAAAAACTGAAGCAGATACAGGATGTACAGAGGTACAGGTTGCTCTATTAACAGAGAAAATCAACCACTTAACTGGTCACCTTAGAACTCATAAGAAAGATCACCACTCAAGATTAGGACTTCTTAAAATGGTAGGACAAAGAAAGAGATTACTTAACTACTTAACTAAGAAAGATCTTGATGGATATAGAGCCCTTATTGCTAAATTAGGACTTAGAAAGTAATAAAAAATTGAGACAGATTAATTCTGTCTCTTTTTTTTATTGTAAAAAAATTGTATTGTAGTTTTCTAACAATAAAAAAATAAAAAAAACTTGAAAAAAAGGTTTAAATTGTTTATAATTTGTTTGACTTGAAAACAAGTTGGGTAAAATTGAGCCATCGCTTAGGCGGTAAAGGAGAGTACAATGGCAAAGGTGATTTTAAAAAAGGTGGAAAAGCAGTATCCAAATGGATTTAAAGCGGTTCATGGAGTCGATTTAGAAATTCAAGATGGAGAATTTATGGTATTTGTAGGTCCTTCAGGGTGTGCAAAATCAACTACACTAAGAATGGTAGCTGGTCTTGAAGAAATTACAGGTGGAGAAATATGGATAGGGGATACAATGGTGAATAACCTTCCTCCTAAAGATAGAGGGATAGCAATGGTTTTCCAAAACTATGCTTTATACCCGCATATGACAGTTTATGAAAATATGGCTTTTGGTTTAAAAATGGCTAAAGTTGATAAAAATGAGATAGATATAAGAGTTCGTGACGCGGCGGAAAAATTAGAGATAACAGAGCTTTTAGATAGAAAGCCAAAAGAGATGTCTGGAGGGCAGAGGCAAAGAGTTGCAGTAGGAAGAGCGATAGTTAGAAAACCTGAAGTATTTCTATTTGATGAACCACTATCAAATCTAGATGCAAAATTGAGAGTTTCGATGCGTGTTAGAATTACACAGTTACATAAAGAGTTAAAGAAAGAAGGGCAGACTGCTACAATGATATATGTAACACATGATCAGGTAGAGGCTATGACAATGGGAGATAGAATCTGTGTGCTTAACTATGGAAAGATAATGCAGGTTGATACTCCACTTAACCTATATAATAAGCCAGCTAATAAATTTGTAGCAGGGTTTATAGGATCTCCAGCTATGAATATAGTTGAAGCTACTTTGGAAAAAGATGAAAAGGCGACATATGCAGTTCTAAATAGTGATAACAGAGTTATTCTTTCAGCAGAGAAAGCTGAAAAAGTTCAGGGGTATATAGGTAAAAAAGTATGGTTTGGAATAAGACCTGAGAATATAGGAAACCATAATACAAATCCTGGAACAGGTGTGAATTTTATAACTGGAAAAGTTAATATTGTTGAGCAGATGGGTAACGAAGAGTTTATTTACTTCAGTCTTGGAAATGTTCAATATAGCTCAAGAATTCCAGTAGAAAAGGCTGAGAAAATAGAGTATGGAGATATATGTCAATTCTATATAGATGTAGAAAAATGTTATCTATTTGATTATGAAACTGAAAATAATATAACACTTTAATCAAAATAAAATGTAGAGGCAGAACTGAAAGATAAAATAAAATTTATCTGAGGAATCGCCTCTTTTTTTTAATTATGATTAAGATTATATAAATCTTAAATTTTACAATAAGGATAATCGGTGTTAATCTAAAGGAAATAAATAGTTCTTTTAACATTTGATTTGTTTCATAAAAAAACTTAAAGTTTATAAAAGTCAAAAAATAATAAAAAATAATTAATTTAGATAATGAGTTGACATTATGAAATATATGATGTATTATTATTGACATATAGTGCTAAAAAAAACCAAAAAATAAAATTAAAATAAGTTAGGAGGAGAAAAATGCACAAGTACATATTTAGGAGATTGTTAATGCTTATTCCTGTTCTTCTAGGAGTATCATTTCTAGTCTTTACAATCCTTTCATTAACACCAGGAGATCCAGCACAGCTTATTTTGGGGGAAAGTGCTCCGAAAGAAGCAATTATGAAGTTAAGAGATGATATGGGATTAAACGATCCATTCATTGTTCAGTATTTTAACTTTATAAGAAAAGCAGTTGTCGGAAACTTCGGAACAAGTTACACTACGGGAAGAGAAGTTTTTGGAGAAATTTTCCAAAGATTCCCAAATACTTTACTTTTAGCTACATTGGGTGTTATTATTTCGGTTTCTATAGGAATTCCAGTAGGAATAATATCAGCGACAAAGCAATACACATTTATAGACAGTTTCAGTATGATTGCAGCTCTATTGGGAGTTTCAATGCCTAACTTCTGGTTAGGACTGATGTTAATCTTAACATTCTCTGTAAAATTCAGATTACTTCCTTCAGGAGGATTCGAGAGTCTGAAAAGTGTGATACTGCCAGCTCTTACTTTAGGAGTTGGAGCAGCAGCGATAGTAACACGTATGACACGTTCATCAATGCTAGAAGTTATAAGACAAGACTATATAAGAACGGCTAGAGCAAAGGGAGTTTTGGAAAAAGTTGTAATTAGGAAACATGCTCTAAAAAATGCACTTATACCAGTAGTAACAGTAGTTGGACTTCAGTTTGGTGGACTTCTTGGGGGAGCCGTACTGACTGAATCAGTTTATTCTTGGCCAGGTGTTGGAAGAATGATGGTAGATGCTATAAGACAGAAGGATACTCCGACGGTACTAGCTACGGTTGTATTCCTAGCAACAACATTCTCATTTGTGAATCTGCTTGTAGATATCTTATATGCATATATTGATCCGAGAATCAAATCACAGTATAAATAGGAGGAGATAAAATGTCAGCTAATAACAATGTTAAGGTTGAAGCTGCTGCCAACAGTCAGAAAAGAAGTCAGTGGGCAGAAGTTTGGAGAAGACTTAAAAAAAATAAAATGGCTCTTTTAGGGCTGGGTTTACTTGTGTCATTTATAATAGTAGCATTGTTTGCAGATGTAATAGCAAACTATGACAACGTGGTAATAAAGCAGAACCTCAGAATGAGATTACAACCTCCATCAGCGCAGTACTGGCTGGGAACGGATGAATTTGGTAGAGATATATTTGCAAGACTTATTCATGGTGCTAGAGTATCTCTTAAAGTTGGAGTTCTTGCTGTGGGAATGTCAATTATAGTAGGGGGAACACTGGGAGCTCTTGCAGGATTTTACGGTGGAAAATTAGACAACGTAATAATGAGAATAATGGATATATTCCTTGCAGTTCCAAGCATACTACTTGCTATAGCAATAGTTTCAGCTCTTGGACCAAATTTAATGAACTTAATGATATCAATTTCAATATCTTCAATTCCGAGCTATGCTAGAATAGTTAGGGCATCAGTTTTGTCAATAAGAGATCAGGAATTTGTTGAAGCAGCTAAAGCTATCGGAGCTTCAGAGATGAGAATAATATTCAGACATATAATTCCAAACTCTCTTGCTCCAGTAATAGTTCAAGGAACACTAGGAGTTGCAGGAGCAATTCTTTCGACAGCAGGACTGAGCTTTATCGGACTGGGGATACAACCTCCAGCTCCGGAATGGGGATCAATGCTTTCTGGTGGAAGACAATACCTGAGATATGCTTGGTGGGTAACAACATTCCCAGGTGTCGCGATAATGATAACAATTCTTTCACTTAACCTTCTTGGAGATGGGCTTAGAGATGCACTGGATCCAAGATTGAAGCACTAATTATAGGGGGATAATGGAGCTATGAATAAGAAATTATTAGAAATAAAAAATCTTACGATAAAATATATAACTGAAGATGAAGTTGTAGACGCAGTTAATGAGATTAATATCTCTCTAAATGAAGGGGAGACTCTTGGATTGGTTGGAGAAACAGGAGCTGGAAAAACAACAACAGCACTTGGAATAATGAGACTTATTCCTAATCCACCAGGAAAAATAATGGGAGGAGAGATAAAATTCGACGGAGAAAATATTCTTGAAATGTCAGAAGAAGATATGAGAAAAATCAGAGGAAGTAAAATTTCAATGATTTTCCAAGATCCTATGACATCTCTGAATCCTGTAATGACTGTTGGAGAACAGATTGCAGAGGTTATAGAGATTCACGAAAAGTTAGGTAAAGAGGGATCTATGAAAAAAGCTGGGGAGATGCTTGAGTTAGTTGGGATTCCAGCAGCTAGAGTAAATGATTTTCCACATCAGTTTTCTGGAGGAATGAAACAAAGGGTTGTAATAGCGATATCTCTAGCTTGTAATCCTAAACTCCTAATAGCTGATGAGCCGACAACAGCTCTGGATGTTACTATCCAGGCTCAGGTTCTAGACCTAATGAATGACTTAAAAGAAAAGTTTAAAACAGCTATGATGCTTATTACTCATGATCTTGGAGTAGTTGCTCAAGTTTGTGATAAAGTAGCAATCATGTATGCTGGAGAGATCATAGAGACAGGAACTCTTATAGATATGTTCGAAACACCTAAGCATCCATATACTCATGGGCTATTCGGTTCCATTCCTAATCTAGATGTGGAGTGTGACAGACTAAAACCTATAATGGGATTGATGCCAGATCCTACAAATCTTCCATCAGGATGTAAATTCCATCCTAGATGTCCTAATGCAGTAGAGATGTGTTCGACTAAAATTCCAGAAGCAACAGATGTAGGAAACGGACATTTAGTAAAATGTCTAGCATATCAGGGACTGGCAGATGGACCAGTAGTTAAATAGGAGGGGAACAATGTCAGATGTGATTTTAGAGGTGAAAAACCTCAAGAAATATTTTAATACACCGAAGGGTTCTCTACATGCAGTAGATGGAATTAACTTCTCTATTGAGAGAGGGAAAACTCTTGGAGTAGTTGGGGAATCAGGATGTGGGAAGTCTACCACAGGAAGAGTAATACTTAGACTTCTTGAAGCGACAGATGGAGAGATATTCTTTGAAGGTAAAAATATCAGAGAATATTCTAAGAGTGAGATGATAAGTTTAAGAGAAGAGATGCAGATAATATTCCAAGATCCGTTTGCATCCCTAAATCCAAGAATGACTGTAAGTGAAATTATAGCTGAGCCACTTATCATCCATAAAAAAACAAAAAATAAAGAAGAGCTTGAAGCTAGAGTAAGAGAGCTTATGAAGACAGTTGGTCTTACTGATAGACTTATGAATACTTATCCTCATGAACTGGATGGAGGAAGAAGACAGAGAATAGGAATAGCTAGAGCTCTTGCACTGAATCCTAAATTTATAGTTTGCGATGAACCTGTATCAGCACTGGATGTTTCTATCCAAGCACAGGTTTTAAACTTGATGCAGGATCTTCAAAAAGAACTTGGGTTAACATTCCTATTTATTACCCATGACCTTTCTGTTGTAAAACATTTCTCAGATGATATAGCGGTTATGTATCTTGGGCAGCTAGTTGAGAAAGCTCCTTCAGATAAATTATTTAAAAACCCAACGCATCCTTATACACAAGCTCTACTGTCAGCAATACCTGTGCCGAGCTTAAAACATAAGATGAACAGAGTAATGCTTCAGGGAGAAATCACATCTCCTATCAATCCAGATCCTGGATGCAGATTTGCAAAGAGATGCCCATATGCAGAAGAAAAGTGTCATGAACCTCAAAAATTAGAAGTTCAAAACGGAGACCACTTTTACTCGTGTTGGAAAGCACTTGAACTTACTAAATAATAATCGAAAAAGAGAGTCTAACTCTCTTTTTTATATTTAAAATAAAAGGAATAAAGATAAGTTTAGAGAAAATAGAGAGTAGAGTAAAATGTTGAGGAGGGGAAAATGGGAGAACATAATAGAGAATTTTTTCACGAAAGAAGATATTATACTACATTGAAAATAATTTTTCTTAAAGCTGTGCATGATATTTTTCCAGAAGCCTGTGTTGACATAAATCATACTTTTTGCAAAGGCTTGTACGGAGAAATGGAAAAAACAGAAGAGCTTTCAGAAGAAGATATATCTCTTATAAAAAAAAGGATGGATGAGATTATAAAGAGAGGTTATACCATAAACCTTATAACTTCTAATGTAGAAAACCTAAGAAGAAAAGCTAAAAATATTGCCAGAGAGGATATAGTAAGAACCATACAAAGTACGGGATGGATACCAATAAATGAGTATGAACTGGAAGGATACCACGACTATTTTTATGAGATACTTTATCCGGATACTTCATATATATATCTTTATGATATCATATATTATAGAGGGGGATTTATTTTAAGATTTCCTTCTGAGGAGAATCCGAATGATATACCAGAATTTATAGATTCTCCCAAATTATGGAATATTTTTAAAAATATAGGAGAATGGGAGAACATCATGGATGTTTCTTACATAGGAAGTTTGAACGAAAAAGTTTTAGGAGGAGAGATTAGAGAACTTATAAGAATAAATGAGACTCTACACGAGGTCAGGTTGGGTGAAGTCGCGAGAAGTATTTTAGAGAATAAAGAGATAAAACTTGTCACTGTAGCAGGGCCCACAGCTTCGGGAAAAACAACTTTTAGTAAAAGGCTCACCTTGCATTTGAAGAGTAGAGGAATATTTCCTGTAATGATATCTCTGGATAATTATTATAGGGATAGATGTAGAGTGCCATTAGACTGTCTGGGAGAAAAGGATTATGAAGAGATAGCAGCTTTGGATTTGGAACTTCTCAATGAAAACTTAAAAGATCTTATAGCTGGAAAAGAAACTTTGATACCTGAATATGATTTTTATACAGGAGAAAGAAAAAAAGAAAAAAAAAGAATGAAAGTCCCGCAGAACGGGATAATAATAATTGAAGGAATACATGGGCTGAATGAGCGTCTTACAGAAAATATTGAAAGGAAAAATAAATTTAAAATTTATGTTAGTTGTCTGACACAGCTAAATATAGATAAGCATAATAGAATTCCTACAAACGAAGTACGGAAGATAAGGCGGATAGTAAGGGACAGTTTATCAAGGGGTACAAATGCGGAAAAGACCCTATCCATGTGGAGTTCTGTAAGAGCCGGAGAGGAAAAAAATATATTTCAATATCAAGAGGAAGCAGATGTAATGTTTGATTCAAATCTAGTATATGAACTTGGAGTTTTAAAGCACTATGCAATGAATGAACTTGTAAAAATTCATATAGAAAGTGAATATTATGAGGAGGCCACAAGACTTATGAAATTTTTATATTGTTTTGCAAATATAGATTCCAAATATGTTCCAGATGTTTCCTTACTTAAAGAATTTATAGGTGGTAGCTATTTTTATGACTATTAATAAATACTATGCGTTTTTTTAAAAATATGATATAATAATTTCTGTAAGAAAATGAAAAACATATAATTATAGGAGAAAAAATGAAACCGTTAAATTTAACAGAAGCAACAGAGTTTACGATTGGAGTTGGAATTCAAAAAGCCGGTTATCCTGCATTTAAGACATTTCTTTTAGGTCTTATGGGAGGACTATTTGTGTCTTTCGGATGTTTAGGAAGTATCATGGCTATGACATCTTTAGGACCAATGGGTAAATTTGTTGGAGCGATAATGTTCCCAGTGGGAATCATGTTTGTAATTTTAGTTGGAGGAGCACTATTTACAGGAAACTGTCTTGTGGGAATGGCGTATCTTAATAAGCAAATAACTTTAAAAGCTTTTATGAAAGACCTTGCCTTTGTATGGTTAGGAAACCTTGCAGGATCTATATTTGGAGCTTTTTTAATGGCTAATGCTAAAGTTTTTAATCCTGAGTCTATAGCTACAGTGGTGGCTCTGGCACATAAAAAATCAAGTCTTCCATTTTATGCAGCAGTAGCAAGTGGGTTTCTATGTAATGTGCTTGTTGCAGGATCTGTGTGGAAGTCATATACAGCTAAGGATGCTACAGGAAAAATACTTTCATGTTTCTTCCCTGTTATGATATTTGCATACTTAGGATTTGAGCACGTGGTTGCTAATATGACGTACCTGTCACTTGCTAAATTCTTGGCTCCAGAATCATACAATATAATGGATGCTATCACGAAAAATATGATACCGGTAACTATTGGAAACTTCCTTTCAGGTGGACTTTTCCTACCTATGATATATGGTGGAATATACCATATAACTAAAAATAAACATTAATATTTTGAGGAGGAGGAGATTTGTCTCCTCCTCTTGACTTTTATAGAGTAAAGCATTAAAATGAAGATTATAAAATTATAAAATTATAAAATTATAAAATTATAAAATTATAAAATAGGGTGGGAAATGAAAAAAATTATTTTTGGATTGTTGTTGATTTCTTTTACAATTTTTGGAGAAAATATTGCTAAAGTAGGACTTGTTATGTCGGCGGGAGGACTTGGGAGCGGATTTAACAAGATGGCTTACGAAGCACTGATGAAATTAAAAAATGAGGGTAAAATAAATGATTTTAAATATGTAGAACCAAGTAATCCAGCAGAAGATGTTCAATTTTTAAAAGATTTTTCAAGTGGAGATTTTGACTTGGTAATAGGCATGGGAACTGGAGTAGCTCAGGGAGTTTTATCGGTTCAAAAATATTATCCAAATCAGAGATATGTAGTCGTAGGAGCGGTGAATGAGATTCCTAATACGATTACAACAGATTTTGCAGAGCATGAGGCATCTTTTCTTGCAGGAACTTTAGCGGGACTTATGAGCAAAAACAATGTTGTGGGAACGGTTCCAGCCTTGGATACAAAATCTTTTAACAGATTTGTAAATGGTTTTAGCCAGGGAGCAAAATATGTGAAGCCTGAGATCACGGTGCTCAATACCTATATGCCAACATCAAGTACAAATCCTTTTAATGATCCAGTTACTGCAAAAAACATTTCCTTAGTAATGAGTGGAAGGGGTGCAGATGTAATATTTCATATTGCAGAAAATAGCGGAATGGGAGTTTTTGAAACAGCTAGACAAAATGGTTTTTATGCCATAGGTTGTGATGAAGATGAAGATGGAAAAGTTCCTGGAACGATACTCTCATCTGTAAGAATAAGAATAGATAATGCTATATATAATATCGTGGACAATATAAATAAAACTGGTTTTGAATCTGGTTATAGGATGTTGGGATTGGAAGAGGGAGCTGTATCACTTACTGATTTTAGATATACAGAAAAAATCATAGGTGAAGAAAATTTGAAAAAATTGAAAGAGATAGAGGGTAAAATTATTTCTGGAGAGATCAAAGTAACAGAATAAAAAAAAGGGAGACTGACTCAATGAATGAGTCAGTCTCCTTTAATTTTAGTACATATCAGCAAGTCTTGATTTTACGCCCTCATCTTCTAGGTACTCATCATAAGTCATAGCCTTATCAACGATTCCATTAGGAGTAATTTCAATAATTCTGTTTGCTATTGTTTGAACAAATTCATGGTCATGAGCAGAGAAAATCATAGTTCCCTTGAAGTTCATAAGACCTTTGTTCAGAGATGTGATAGACTCAAGATCCAAGTGATCTGTAGGGTTATCAAATATAAGAACATTTGAATTTGAAAGCATCATCTTAGAAAGCATACATCTCTGTTTCTCTCCTCCAGATAAAACCTTAACTTTTTTCATAACTTCCTCTCCAGAGAACAGCATTCTTCCAAGGAATCCTCTTACAAAAGAATCGTGTTGGTCAGGTGAGTATGGTCTTAACCAGTCCACAAGATTCATGTCGTTGTTGTTGAAGAATGCAGAGTTATCTTTTGGTAAGTATGATTGAGAAGTTGTAACTCCCCATGTGTATGAACCAGAATCAGGTTCTATCTCTCCCGCAAGAATCTGAAAAAGAGTAGTTTTTATCATGTCATTCTTAGCTAAAAGTACAACTTTATCATTTGTATTGATAGAGAAAGATACGTTATCTAACAACTTAACTCCATCAATTGTTTTAGAAAGATTTTCAACTCTAAGAAGGTTATTTCCAGCCTCTCTATCAGCTTTAAATTCCACAAATGGATATTTTCTATTAGACATCTGCATATCTTCAACTTGAAGTTTATCCAGTTGTTTCTTTCTTGAAGTAGCTTGAGAAGATTTAGAAGCGTTAGCCGAGAATCTAGCGATGAAGTCCTTAAGTTCCTCTCTTTTTTGCTCTACCTTTTTATTTTTGTTGTTCATTAGAGTAAGCATAAGTTGGTTTGACTCATACCAGAAATCGTAGTTACCAACAGTTATTTTGATTTTTCCATAATCTACATCTGCCATATCCGTACAAACTTTGTTAAGGAAATGTCTGTCGTGAGATACAACTATAGCAGTAGTAGTCTCAATATTATCTATTAGGAACTTTTCAAGCCAAGAAACAGCCGCCATATCCAATCCGTTTGTAGGCTCATCTAGTAGAATTACATCTGGCTTTCCGAATAGTGCAGAAGCTAGAAGAACTTTAACTTTTTGTGGCTCAGGAAGATCTTTCATAAGCTTGTCAAAAAGCTCAGTTCCGATTCCAAGTCCCATAAGAAGCTGTTCAGCTTCTGGCTCAGCATCCCAACCATTAAGTTCAGCAAAATCACCTTCAAGCTCAGCAGCTCTCATTCCATCTTCATCAGAGAACTCTGCCTTAGCATAAATTGCATTTTTTTCTTCCATTATTTTCCAAAGCTCTTTATTTCCCATAAGGACAACATCTAAAACTCTATCCTCTTCGTTAGCAAAGTGATCCTGCTTAAGAACTGACATTCTCTTGTTTTTTTCAATAATTACCTCTCCCTCAGTAGGCTCAAGGTCTCCAGAAAGAATTTTAATAAATGTAGATTTTCCAGCACCATTAGCTCCTATAAGTCCATAACAGTTTCCTGGAGTAAACTTAATACTAACATCATCAAATAGTTTTCTTCCAGCAAATCTCATGCCTAAACCAGCAGTAGAAATCATGTAATACCTCCTAAAATATATTCTATAATTTTAAATTATTCTTCACATACAATTAGTATTGTATCATATTTTTTAAAAAAAATAAAATGAAAATTTGAATTTGGCAATATTTTTAGTTATACTTATGTGTTGTTTAAATATCTATTTTACAGGAGGAAAAAAATATGAAAAAAATATTAATAGGTTTACTAGCATTAACAGCTATTTCTTACGCTAAGGAGGTTACACCAGCACCAATAGTTCAAGAGGAGGCAAAACCTATAGAACAGGTTTATGTGCCTGCTAAATACTACAATGTATACTTAAGAGCTGGTGGAGATGTGTATTCACAATTTAATCGTATAGATGTCGAAGGAACTGGTTTAGGAGGAAAATCTTCAAAAGGAATGGGATATGAAGTGGCTCTTGAATTGACAAAAAGTACTTTAGATAATGCATTAGAAGTTGGTTGGGGAGTAGCATATCAAAAACATTCTAGTTTCAAGTCTGAAAGTGGTGAATTCTTTGATGATCCTGATACTTTCAGATATAATTCTGATTTAGATAGTTTTGATTCTGTACCAGTATACCTTACAGCTAAATACAACTTCTTAAATTTTGAAAACGGACTAGTTCCTTATATTAAAGGAGATGCTGGATACTCATTTAATATGAATAATAGTGGAAGAATATTCTTGGATAATGGTCAAAGATTTGATACTGACGTTGAGAATGGTGGATATTTCGGACTAGGAGCTGGAATGGAATATGATAACCTCCTTGTTGATTTAATGTATAAACTTAACACTGGAAAGATAGAATCAGATGCTGGAGATTTTAGTGAGTCTCTTAGAAATTACAGAGTAACACTTTCAGTAGGTTATAAATTTAATTTCTAAAATTGGGAGTTATATAGAATATATAGAATACCTAAAAGAAACAGAGGTCATTTGGAAGACCTCTGTTTTTATATATATTTTAAAAATAGATAACTAAATTATTTTTGTTGTCCAGTCTTCAACATTCCAAACATGAGTAGCTATATCCATATAAAAGTCAGGTTCGTGACTGACAATTAGAACAGTACCCTGAAATTCTTTAATAGCACGTTTAAGTTCCTCTTTGGCATCGATATCCAAATGATTTGTAGGTTCGTCTAAAACTAAGAAGTTGATTTCATGGTTCATTATTTTAGCTAGTCTGACCTTGGCATTTTCTCCACCAGAAAGAACTCTCATCTGACTTGTAATATGGTCATTGGTAAGTCCACATTTTGCCAAAGCAGCTCTTGCTTCGGCGTTAGAAAGAGAAGGGAATTCATTCCAAAACTCATCAAGAGCTTTTGTGGTAGAGCTTGCTTCCTCCTGTTTGAAATATCCGATTTGTAGGAACTGACCATGCTCAATTTCTCCTGAAAGAGGCTGTATTTTTTTTAAGATAGTATTTAAAAGAGTAGATTTACCAAGTCCATTAACTCCCTTTATAGCTATTTTCTGATTTCGTTCAATAGAAAAATTGAGTGGTTTTGTAAGCGGTTCATCGTAGCCTATCACAAGATTTTTTACAGTTATAATCTCACGAGATGGAGTACGGGCAGTTTTAAATCCGAAGATAGGCTTCGGTTTTTCTCTTGCAATTTCGATGATATCCATACGGTCGAGCTTTTTCTGTCTGTCTTTAGCCATATTGGTAGTTGCTACACGAGCTTTATTCCGTGCAATGAAATCCTCTAAGTGGGCAATTTCTTTTTGTTGTTTTTTATATGCCATCTCGATTTGACGTTTTTTCAGTTCATACATATCACGGAATTGATAATAATCTCCGCTGTATCTTGTTAATACTGCATTTTCAATGTGATAAATCACATTTGTAACCTCATTGAGGAAAGGTATATCGTGAGATACTAGGATAAAGGCATTTTCATAGTTTTTTAGAAAGTTTTTAAGCCATATGATGTGATCTTCATCTAGGAAATTTGTAGGCTCGTCCAAAATTAATATCATAGGATTTTCAAGAAGAACTTTAGCTAGAAGAATTTTAGCACGCTGTCCACCTGAAAGTTCAGAAACATCTTTTTCAAGTCCTATATCCAAAAGCCCTAGTCCAGAAGCATACTCTTCTATTTTAGAATCCAGGTTGTAAAAATCTGAACCTTCCAGTATACTTTGAATTTCTCCAATCTCTTCTAGTAAGGAGTCCATCTCTTCTGAAGAACAATCTCCCATTTTTCCATACAGTTCCATAATTTCCTGTTCTAATTGGAACATATGATTGAAAGCTGATCTGAGAATATCTCTGATAGTTTTTCCTTTTTCTAGAGTACTGTACTGATCCAAATATCCTGTTGTTATATGATTACACCATGAAACTGTTCCCTCATCCGGCATAAGTTTACCTGTTATTATGTTGAGGAAAGTAGATTTTCCCTCTCCGTTTGCTCCTACAAGACCTACATGTTCCCCTTTTAAAAGACGGAAAGAAGCGTCTTCGAGTATAACTCTGGAACCAAAACCGTGACTTACACTACTTACATCTAAAATACTCATAATTGTCTAACTCCTGTGTATTATTTTATCAATTTTTTTTAACAATGAATATATTTTATCACAACAAGTGGATAAAAGCTAGTTGGAAATGGGAAATTAAGCCTCGGAAAACAGAAATTAAATTTTTAAAATCAAAAATTTCTTAGATTTTAACGGTTAAAAAAAGATCGCTTAAAAGGTTAAAAATTCCTTTCAAAAGATGAATAAATATAGTAAAATTAATATGTAAAAAAATAGGAGGTGAAAATTTTGAGAAGCGAAATTAATATTGATGAAAAAAATAGAAAAATGTTGGAAGCAACTGAACTTTTAAAAAAAGTATCCCATCCTACTAGGTTGGCAATACTTTGTACGGTTGAAAAAAAGCCTCTCTGTGTGGGAGATATAGTAGAAAAACTCTCTCATATATCCCAGCCTATGATATCCCAGCATCTGGCGGTACTAAAAGCAAATAGAATACTTGCAGACAGAAAAGAGGGGCAATTTGTATTTTATCATATCAGCGATGAAAGAATCTTAAGACTTATTCAGAGCATGAGAGACATATTCTGTTAACATAAATTTTAAAAATAAAACAAAAAGGGAAAACTTTATTTGAGTTTTCCCTTTTTGTTTTATGCTTTTATAGAGTTTTGTTTTTTTATTTTAGAAAGAAATAAAGTCAGGGAAGCAAGAGCTCCGAATACTCCCACAGAATATCCGATAGTTTCAGAAAATCTAAATCCTTCTGGAGCTATAAGAATATATGTAGTTACAACAGCAGTCATAAAAGTGGCTGGAAGTGTTGCGATCCAGTGGTTTTTATTTTCTTGAGCAAGATAAACAGCTCCAGCCCAAAGAGCTATTGTAGCAAGAGTTTGGTTTGACCAAGCAAAGTATCTCCAGATAATAGCGAAGTCCACAAAGCATAGCCCTATTCCGATTGCGAAAAGAGGAATAGCGATGATGAATCTGTTTTTTATAGGACCCTGTTTATAATTTATAGCATCAGCTATAGCAAGTCTAGCACTTCTGAAAGCCGTATCTCCAGAAGTTATGGGACAAGCGACAACTCCCAATAGAGCAAGAGCTCCTCCAAATTTTCCTAGAATTGAATTAGAGATAGTATTTACAACAACTCCAGCAGATCCAGCAGCAGCTAAACCTTCAGTTCCACCGAAGAAAGTCATAGCAGCAGCAGCCCAGATAAGAGCAATAATTCCTTCAGCAATCATAGAACCATAAAAAATTTTTCTTCCCTCTTTTTCATTCTTCATACATCTGGCCATAAGTGGAGATTGTGTTGCATGGAAACCAGAGATAGCTCCACATGCTATAGTTATGAAAAGATAAGGATATATTGAAGTTGATTTTGGGTGAAGATTAGCCAGAGTAAGCTCAGGAATATTATAACCTTTAAAAATAAGTCCACTAGCTATTCCTAATCCCATTATGATAAGGGATGCACCAAAAATCGGATAAATTTTTCCTATAAGCTTATCAACCGGAAGAACAGTTGCTAGAAGATAATAAGCTATAATTATTCCTACCCAGATAAGTGTATTTATTCCAGTAAGATTAGATAAGATACCTGCAGGACCATTTACAAAAACAACTCCCACAAGAACAAGAAGAACAACTGAGAAAACTCTCATAATTTTTTTCGCATTCTCACCTAGATAAGTTCCTACAATTTCAGCTATACTAGCTCCGTCGTGTCTTACAGAAAGCATTCCAGAAAGGTAATCGTGGGTAGCTCCAGCAAATATACATCCAAAAACTATCCAAAGAAAAGCTACAGGCCCCCAAAGGGCTCCAGCTACAGCTCCAAATATAGGTCCTAAACCAGCTATATTAAGAAACTGAATAAGAAAAGCTTTTTTCCAATCAAGTTCTACATAATCTACTCCATCGGCCAATCTTTTTGCAGGGGTAGCCTTGTTTTCGTCGATACCAAAAACCTTTTCAACGTATTTACCGTAGATAAAATAACCTAGAACAAGTGTAACTATTGAAATTAAGAATGTAAACATGAAATTTTCTCCTTTTTAAAAATATTTTATTGTGTATAGGAAATATTATATAGTATTTTAAAAATTAAATATTAAATTGCGAATAAATAGTATAAAAAAAGACTTAAGATGTCAAATGAGGTCTTTAAATGTATTTTTTAAATTTTTTTTTTATGATATAATAAAAAATAAAAATATAAGAGGTGAAATATGTTTCAACTAATGAGTCGTCTTTTTAATACTCTTGGATATATAATTGTAATGGCTTTTTTTTTCACTAGATTTCATGGTTCTGAAAAAATTCTAAGTGGAGAAAAACAGACTAAAAAAGATGTATTTCTTTTTACACTTTTTTTCTCAGGATTGGCGATATTGGGAACTTATATTGGCACTGATTATAAAGGTGCTGTTGTAAATTCTAGGAATTTAGGAATGGTTGTAGGAGGAATGCTTTCAGGTCCAAAAGTTGCGATAATCTCTGGAATAATAGCAGGTGTTCATAGGTTTTTTATAAATCCCAATTCTATAACCACAATTCCTTGTGCCGTAGCAACTCTTTGCGGAGGTTTTATAACTGCAGGATTATTTAAAAAAGTTAAAGGTGGAAATCGATCTTTTTTGGGTTTTTTAGCTGGAATACTTGTAGAGAATCTAAGTATGATGCTAATTTTAATTTTTGCAAATGGAAGTGAGTTAAGTAGAGATATAATTAAAAATATCTATCTGCCTATGGTTTTAATAAATGGAGTGGGAGCAGGAATAATAATAATACTGACAGAAGAAATTTTGGAAAAAAAAGACAAAGAGGCTGGAGCTCAAGCTAAACTGGCTCTAGAAATAGCGAATAAAACACTACCTTTTTTTAGAAAGGGAGAATCGTTAGATGAGGTGTGTAAAATAGTGATGGATTCTTTGGGGGCAGAGATAGTTGTAATAACTGATAGGGAAAAGGTTTTAGCTAATTGGGCTATCTCAAAAAAGTTGGGAGTGAAAAACAGAAATATTCAAAGTGAAAGTACAAAAAAAGTACTGGCAAATGGAGAAGTAATGATAATCGATAATTGGGCAAGCCGAAGTGAATATAATTGTCCGGTTGAAGGTACAAAATCTGGAATAATAGCTCCTCTTTTTCAAGATGAGAAAGTTTCAGGAACCCTAAAAATATATTTTAACAATGAAGAGAGTATCACAGCACAAAAAAAATATTTAGCAATAGGACTTTCTCAACTTATTTCTACTCAGTTAGAAATAAGTAAATTAGAAAATTTAAAAGCCATGGCTAGAGATGCAGAATTAAAAGTTTTACAAAACCAGATAAATCCGCATTTTTTATTTAATTCTCTCCATGCTATAGCTGCCTTTTTAAGATTTGATCCTGGAAAAGCTAGGGAGATGATAATAGATCTTTCGACTTATTTAAGATATAATCTTGAAAATTCAGATAGATTAGTTCCTTTAGAAAAGGAGCTAGAGCAGGTATGGGCATATATAAATATTGAGAAATCAAGATTTCCTGATAAATTTAACGTTTTTTATAATGTGGAAAAAAATTTAGAAAATATAAAAATTCCTAGTCTTACGATTCAACCCTTGGTAGAGAACAGCTTGAAACACGGCATATTTAAAAGAAATGAAAAAGGAAATGTCAAAATTACTATCGAAAAAAATGGGGAAGAACATTTGGTAAGTATTGAAGATGATGGGGTAGGGATAGAGGAAAGTGTTATAGAGAATTTAGATATGGAAATAGGAAAAAATATAGGGTTAAAGAATGTACACAGTAGGCTAAAACTCATTTATGGAAAGGGATTAAGAATTCAAAAATTGGAAAAAGGAACAAAAATAAGTTTTTTTATAGGAGGTGAAAAACGATGATAAATTGTATAATAGTTGAAGATGAATTTCCGGCGAGGGAAGAATTGAAATTTTTTTTGAAAAACAATAAAAATTTCTATTTGGAGAGAGAATTTGATAATCCGATAGAAGCTCTAAAATTTATAGAAAATGAAAAAGTTCAGGTTGTTTTTTTAGATATTAATATGCCAGGATTGGATGGAATGAGTTTGGGGCGATTGATTAATAAACTTGCTTCAGACACAAAATTAGTTTTTATAACAGCATATAAAGAATATGCCGTTGAAGCTTTCGAGATAAAAGCTTTTGATTATCTGTTAAAGCCTTATTCTGAAAATAGAATCAGAGAAGTTTTGGACAATTTAGTAGAGAATATAAAACTACCTAAAAAATCTGAAATAACCCAAAAAGAAAGCAAAAAAATAGCGGTCAATTCCGAAGATAGAATAGTTGTGATTTCGACAGGAGATATACTTTATATAGAAGCCAATGAAAAAGAAAGCGATATAGTACTTCCAGGTATAAGGTATAAATCCAAACTTAAAATATCTCAGTTAGAAGAGATACTTTCAGAAAAAATGTTTTTCAGATGCCATAGATCCTATATGGTGAACATAAATCGAATAATAGAGGTAGAACCTTGGTTTAATGGTGGTTTTATTATAAAAGTCGAAAAAACGGAATTCAATATACCGGTGAGTAGAAATAAAGTAAAAGAATTAAAAGAAATTTTAAATATACGTTAATCCACAAAAACAGGCTTGACAAGTGCAGTTAATGTGTTATAATCAAATCAAACAAACAATATTGAAACGAAATTCAAAGAAGGTAGCTGTGGAGAAAAAATTTGAAAAACTTTTAGGGGAAAACAGAATTATTAATGCAGTTAAAAATCTTAAAGATCTAGATAGAGTACTTCAAGAGTCCTCGAAAATAATATTTCTTCTCTGTGGCGATATCTGTAATTTAGAAGAAACTACCAGAAAAATAAAATCAGCAGGGAAAATAGCTTTTGTACATATGGATATGGTTGCAGGAATTTCAGGAAAAGACAGTGTTGCTGTTGACTATATAAAAGAAAATAGTTTTGCAGAGGGAATAATTACAACTAAAATAAACATAGCAAAATATGCGAAAAGTATTGGAATGATGGTGATTCAAAGATGTTTTCTTATAGACTCTCTTTCTTTTGAAAATACTAAAAAAATTCTTCATGAATGTGAATTTGATGCGGTAGAGATACTTCCAGGTGTAATGCCTAAAATTATAAAAAAACTTTCTGAAGAGATAAATACTCCCCTAATAGCAGGAGGTCTTATTTCTGATATCGAAGATATAGAAATTGCCTTAAATTCAGGAGCTATTGCAGTATCAACTACTAAACTAGATATAGGAAAAAATAGTAAGAGATAAAGAAAAACTATTTGATTCTAAAGAGATGGGAAACTAAAAAACCTATCTCTTTGAATTAAGTAGTTTTTTTATTATAAGTAAACAATGTTTTAACATAAAATTTTAAGGGAGAATGGCGATGAATGTTTATTTAGCAGAATTTATTGGAACGATGATTTTGATACTTTTTGGAAATGGAGTAGTTGCAAATGTAGTTTTGAACAAATCCAAGGGAAACAATTCAGGTTGGATAGTTATTACTGCGGGGTGGGGATTTGCAGTTATGGCAGGAGCTTATTCTGTGGGATGGATAAGTGGAGGTCATTTAAATCCAGCTCTCACAATTGGTTTTGCAATGGCAGGAATTTTCCAATGGTCATTGGTTCCAGGTTATATTTTGGCACAAATTTTAGGAGCTATGACAGGTTCACTCCTAGTATATCTAAGTTACAAGAAACACTACGATGAAACAACGGATCAGGGAGGAATACTGGCGACTTTTTCTACGGGGCCTGCAATCCGGGATCTTAAATGGAATTTTGTTACAGAGTTTATAGGAACTTTTATTTTAGTATTCGGGTTATTGGCAATAGGGAATGTGAATAACCAGAGTATGACAATTCTTTCAGCAACAGGAGAAACTATAATGAATGGTAATACAGCAGTAGTAGGACCACTTCTTGCTGGATTTTTCATCTGGGCTATAGGTCTAAGTTTGGGAGGATCGACAGGATATGCAATTAATCCTGCAAGGGATTTAGGACCTAGAATCATGCATGCTATTCTGCCATTAAAAAATAAGGGAGATTCAGATTGGGCTTATGCTATAATTCCTATTGTGGGACCGATTTTTGGGGGTACTGTTGGAGCACTCCTATATGTGGCACTTTTTGTATAGAAAATATAAAAGAAATATAAAAAAATAAAAAAAATCAGGAGGAAGATATGAAGTACATAATAGCACTAGACCAAGGAACAACAAGTTCAAGAGCTATAATTTTTGATGAAAATCAGAAAATAGT
>JBOFEZ010000023.1:0-25701 GCA_051648365.1 Fusobacteriaceae bacterium | reverse complement strand
ATTCTACCACACTACACACTAAAAGTAAATGTATACTTGAAATTTGAGTTGAAATGTGCTTTATCAAAAACACCTTTTATTTAATTTAAATTTATTGCAGCCATTAATAGATAATACCTACGTGTAAAATTACTAGATGATGCTTTATAATGAAGTATTTACAAGCAGTTCTATAACGTCTTTGATGTTATTCCACCGTTTTAGATATGATAAAAAAAATTAAAAATTAATAAAATATGTAAAGAAAAAACTTTACTTTGTACAATAAGTATAATATAATATGTTAGGTGATAAAAATGGAAAAAAAAATAGAACACTTAATAAAAAGTAAAGGGTTCAAGCTTATAGAAGTTGCAATTCTTCTAAACATTAGCAAACAACTGCTGAACTACAGATGCAAAACATTTAACAAAGGTGTCCTTAGTTTTGACAAAGATGAGATTAAAAAGATTGCGTCTTTTCTAAAGTGTGATGTCAAAGAAATAATGGATATTTTTTTACAAAACTACTATACAAATAGTACAAAATAAACATTTTAAGTCAGCCTCGTCCGTGGGGACTATAACAACACGGAGACAGAAGCCAAAAAGGGGGGGTGTAAGGTATGAGAATTGATTTATTTTTATCTGTTGCAGCTTTGATTATATCTATTTTTTCTTTAACAGCAGTTATAACATTATTGATTTAAAACAAAATATGCCACAACACGGTTGTCAACGTTCCCCCAATGTTGTTTGGGTTCGATTCCCAAGTGTGGCTCCCCCATTTTACAAGCAGAGATAATCTAATTTTGGAGGTGAAAGCCTTTTTAATAGACTTTACAAAACTCTGCTTACATCCTCAAGTTTATAATTTAATATCTGCTCTCAAAGAAGCCCTGGTAAGCCTTTCAGCTGTCCATTTAGGGATTGCTGAAAGTTGTTGAGAGCAAGTATCAGGTTATAAAAATAGGAGAGCTTACCAGGCTACTCCACAAAGGAGGATTAAATGACATATATGGATTATTTTGAAGAAAAAACAAATATGAAGGTTCACGATTATATTATGAGATATTTAGATAAAGCTCTTGAAAGGTATGAGAGGGGCATTGTAAAAAAAGCTTGGATAACAACTATAGAAAGGCATGTAGAGATTGAAAAATTTGTTACACCTATAGAATTTGTTAAATATTTTAACGCTGTTTGTAAGAATATGGAGCTATTAGAGAAAGGGGCTGAGTGGTAGATGAGAGACACTTATTTAGGCCTTAATCAAGCTAATGTTGTTGAATTACAACAAAAATATATCGACGGTAAGGGTAAAAGCAGAATAGAAATAGAAGATTTAATCTTGCTTAGAAGAATAGGAGATTTTATCTTCACATCAAAAGGTGTTTCTGTAGTTATTGACACTGAAGTATATCATTGGATTAACTACGGAGAAGTTCAAAAAGATTTACCTATGATCTTTTCTAGTATGAAAAGTTTGAAAAAAAGAATAGAAAAGTTAAAAACTATAGGTTTAATAATTAATAAAGCTCACAGAGTAACAAAAGAAATTTGCAGTGAAGGTGGTTTTGACACCCCAGGATCATACTCTGTAATTAAATTTTCAGAAGAGGTAAAAAACATCTTCGAAATGCCTAAAAAAAATGCAAAAGAAATTGAAGAATTGTCCCATGAAGGGGTTAAGGGTAAACCCTATGATAGGGTTAAGGGTAAACCCCATGATGGGGTTAGGGGTTACCCCCTTGAAGGGGTTAAGGGGTATACCCATGAAGGGGTTAAGGGTAAACCCCATGAAGGGGTTACCCATGACCCCATGAAGGGGTTAACAAAGAATACCATGAAAGAATACCATGAAAGGGAATACCCTTTTTTGACAGACAGTCAGTCAGAAGATCAAGAGAGTAATCCGATACCTGTTAGGAAGATTACTCAAGTCGAACCGATACCTAGAAGGAAGTTCGCAGAAGAAGCTGCACTAGACAATCCTGTAGTTAAATTTTTAAACAAGCTCATGGAACAAGAATTGAACTTTACCAACAGTGAAAAAATGAAAATCATTGGTTATTGTGAACAATTGGGGTTAAATCCTATGGAAAATCACGTAAAAAGTCAGTATCTTCAAGGAAACACTGGATTAAAGCTAACAAAAAGAATGTTCTTGAGATATGACACTTGGGAAAAAATGAAATTAGGTGACTACAACGACAAAGAGGGGATACAGCATGGAAGACATCAGGGAACTAATGGGATTGGAGATGAAGAAGCTAGAGAAATCGCTAGACAAAAATCGGTTGAGAAGTGGGGATTCTAAACCAGAGCAAAACATAATTGAGACTTGTCCACATTGTGGTAAGCCTAAAATTGTGATGGTTGAAAATGAAATTGTTGGATATGACCATTCCAGTTGTTTCAAAATAGCAAAATTTAAAAAGTTGTCGATTTTTGACAAAAGTTCAAATATAAATATTTTCGAAAATTCTGTGGTCAAGTCTCAGGAAGAAACTGTTCACAAAGCAAGTTTTGAAAAATATTGCAGAAATTTTAAAAAAGCAAAAGAATTGGGATTAGGGATCTTGATGACAGGATCTCCTGGAACAGGTAAAACTTTTTATTCCAATTGCATAACAAACAGCTTGAATGATTTAGGACATTCAGTTTTGAGTTTCAATATTCCAGGATACTTAGCTGAAATCCGTCAAGGGTTCGACACGAAAGAATATGAGCTTAGAAAAGCAATTGAGGCAGTAGATTTTTTAGTTATTGATGACCTAGGGTCAGAACTGTTGTCTGAATGGAACAAAGAAAAATTATTTAATTTGTTTGATCTGATCTACAGAAATAAAAAATCTGTATGTATAACAACAAACATGTCGGGGGAAGAATTGAGCAGACATCTAACTTGGAATGGTTCTAATAAAATCTTTGATAGAATTTTAGAACTGTGTAAGCCATTTAAATTTACAGGTCCAAGTAGACGATCAGGTAAAAACAAAATGAATTTTGATGTGGTTTTTTAATATGGGGAGGGGTAATGAGTGCAAAACAAAAATTAATAAATTGGTTATTGGGATACGATTTAGAAAAATTATTAAGGGGCAAGGACGAGTCAAAGGAGCTGCTTATCAAATTGACAGTAGAGAAAAATTCTGATCTTGTCAAAAGATATAATTTTGAAACTAAATTAAAGCTAGGTGCTTTTTTAGAAAATAAAAGGCTAAGAGATCTCAATGACGACTTGAAATTGGAAAAATCAATCTTGCAAACAAAACTATCAAGCAGCAACACGGTTGAGATAGAATTGCATGAAAAAATCATTGATTTAAAAAACGAAATAAAAAAATTAAAAAAAATTAATCAAGAGATGTCAGGGAAAATTAAAACAAGGGGGTAGAAAATGTTGAGAGATATGGTGATAGGATTTTCAGGGTGGATCATAGGGACTGCATTAGTTAGCATTTGTAAAACAAGAAACGAAAGAAAGCGAAGATGGGGGAGAAAAAGATGATTGCAAAATTATCTTTGCCGCTATATTATGAGCAAAAATTTAAAACTAAACCAAATAAAAATATTTTAGTTGCACTAAACTGGTATAGGAACTGTGATTTTCACATAAACAACAAAATCAAAAAGGAATACCACGATATAATCAAACGTGAGCTGTTTGGAGAGCTAGGAATATACGTCCCGAGTAAAACAGGTGGAAAGTATAGGGTGAAATATAAACTCTACTACAAGAACTCTCAGAGCGATTTAATGAACTGTGTCGCAGTACTCGATAAATACCTTCAAGATGCTCTCCAGGAAATGGGGATAGTCAAAAATGACAATGTAAAACATTATGTGGGATGTTCTGTAGAAGTGGCAGGGCAAGATAAAATAAATCCAAGGTTGGAATGTGAAATATGGGGGGATGAAAAAAATGATTAACTTTTTTCAAATGCAGCACATGCAAGAAGAATTAGATAAAAAAATAAATGGTTCTAGAGACAGAGAGATTTCAGACATAGAATCATCTGCTATAGCTGAAGTGACAGAGTTTAACGAATCTTTGCCTACAACACACAAGACGTGGAAAGAAAGCATAAACAAGAACACTGGCGAACCACACACGAGACAAGAGCAGCTGGAAGAGTATGCAGATATAATCTTTTTCATATTGCAACTAGCTAATGAGTATGATGAAATTCTAGATTATTCTGATTTTAAAACTGGAAGAGAAAAAACTGATTGTTTACCAAATTTTAACGCTAAATTAATAAAACTTATAGAAAACATTATAAAAGGAGACTTCGATCTAATGTTGATGTGGCTAGGTAGAATAGCTGACGATTTAGGTTACACAGATGAAGAAATAGAGAAAACATTTGAACTTAAATTGAAATATAATTTGAAAAGAATAGATGGAGAGTGGAGATAGGTGACTATAAGAGAATACTGGGTAATAGACTACTATGAAGTTATGGAACACCAAGATAGGCAATGGTTGCTAGGCAAACCTAAGCAAATGAGGTTTAGAGGTTTCCAAGTGGTTAGGAATGGGAATTGCGAAACTAAAGCTTGTGCCTATATTGCAATTTTTAGGTCTAATTCTTTTTCGGTAAACTTTGCTAAATTTAGAACCAAAAGAGAATTGGATATGTTTATGCTTAATCCTGAAAATGAAATTTTAGATTATAAAAAAATAGATGGTTATAAATATCAATTGGACCACACTGTAAAAATAGATGAGAGTGTTTTTTTAGAAAACAAAACAACAGGTCAGGGGTAAATATGGATAAAAAATGTGAAAACTGTTACTGGAAAGATAATTGTGATAAAGAATTCGGAGATACCGAAGAAGAGCGAAAGGAAGTTATCTAATAGATTATGAACAAGAATTTGAATGTGAGTATGTGGAAGTTGTGAGGTTAACATGTTTAAAGTAAATGATAGGGTTATAGATGATAAGAGAGGGCTAGGAGTAGTTGTTAGGATATTGAGTGGATACAAATATCAAGTTGGAGTTAGATTGGATTGTGGGGCGGTTTATTCATATACAATGGAAGGTAAAGCGTTTGAAAGCGATGATGAAATAAGTTTGAGAAAAGGAGATGATTTAGATGAAAGTAAAATATGGGAGTAAAAGCTTGATAAATTTAACCAAGGGAGTTGATCCTCGATTAGTTGAATTTGTTATGGCACTTGAGAAAGAAGATATGCCTTGTGATTTATCAATTTTTGAAACTTCAAGAACTGTAGCTCAACAGAAAAAAAATGTAGAGAAAGGAGTGTCAAAGACAATGAACTCTAATCACATAGCTAACAGTAAAGGGATTGTTAATGCAGTTGATTTAGTCCCTTATGTGCCAGGCCGTGGGAATGTATGGGAACATTCTCTGTATGATGCTTGTTTGCCTGTTTGGAGAAGAGTTAGAGCTAAGTTAGGGCTAGAATCTGTTATAGAGTTTGGTGCTGATTGGAAGAGTTTTGTGGATAAGCCACACATTGAGATAAAAAAAGAATTTAGGCTGTAAAAGATTTAGGGGGGGATAAAAAATGGAAGAACGTAAAATTTTGCTTGAATTGATGTACGACTTCATTGAAAAAATATTAACTTTGAGAGAATATGAAATATTTCTACTCTCAAAGACTATGAGACCCAGACATATAGCTAAAAAATTAGGCATAAAATCTAGAACAGTTATAAATACTAAAGTTAACATAAGAAAAAAAATAGAAAAGCACGAAACATGGTTGCATGAAAAGAAATTATTAAGAGGTGTGTAACCTCTTTTTTTGTACCTTTAAAAAATAGTACAAAAATACACAAAGTGAGAGGAACAACTTTTTATGAATGTGGGAGGTTAGATTTTGAAAGAAGTGAGAGGACCTACAAAGTTAACAGAAAAACAGATGGCTTTTGTGAGAGCTAAAGTTGAAGGGAAAAATCCATCGGGGGCTTATAAGATAGCTTACAACACTACAAACATGAAACCTTCGAGTATAGCAAGAAAAGCTCACGAACTTTCTAAACAGCCGAATATTTCGGCTATGTATGAAGAATTGAAAAAAGAAGCTAAAGAAAGAACTTTGTGGAGCTATGAGAGAGCTCAAGAAGAGCTTTTAGAGATGTTGGAGGATAGTAAGTCAGCAAAGAACTTCATGGGGCGACATAACGCAATTAAAGAGCTCAATAATATTTCTGGGTTTTATGACAAAAAGAAAGAAGATAAAGAGGACAAAGCAGGAAGTTTTTTTGATAAGATAGGTGATTTAATATGAGTTTAGTTGAAATGTTCACTCCAAAGCAAATGGAACTACTTCAATGTTCAATAAAGGAGTCTCCTAAAATATTAGTAGCTAGTGGAGCGAAGAGAGCAGGTAAAACATTTATATTTCTTTTTGCATTTTTAGAACATGTGAGGAAGTATAACGGAAAAGGAGTGGCCTTCATACTTGGTGGGGCAACTGATGCTACTATTCAAAGGAATATAGTAGATGACTTAGAAAAAATCTTAGGTAGAGAAATAAAACTCAACAAGAAAAAAGGGTTCGAACTTTGGGGTAATATGATTTATGTGTTTGGAGGAGCTAATTCTGATTCTTGGAAAAGTGTCAGAGGGTTTACAGCGGCAGGGGCTTTTTTGAATGAGGGAACAGCACTGCATGACAGTTTTGTAAAAGAGGTCATTTCGAGATGTTCATACGAAGGGGCCAGAGTATTCATAGATACTAACCCTGAAAATCCCATGCATTTTGTCAAAACTGATTACATTGACAAATCAGGGCAAAAGCTTAATGATGGAAGGTTGAATATAAAAGCTTTTCATTTTCAACTTTATGACAACATATTCTTGCCGCGTGACTACATAGACAGTATAGAGAAATCAACTCCAACGGGTATGTTTTATGATAGGGATATTTTGGGTAAACACAATTGCCCCTTATATCAGTAATGATATAATGAAAATCGGGTTAAAATTGGAAAGCTAAGTCATAGAAATTATATTTTAAATGTGTTATACTATATAATAGGAGTGTGAGGACATGATGATTATATATTGTATAAAAAATAAGGTGGACAGCAATTGTTACATAGGTGCTACTAAAAATTTCAAAAATAGAAAAAGAATACACGAATGGGGGTTAAAAACTTTGAACCATCCTAATGCAAAATTGAACAATGCCGTGATTGAATATGGTTTTGAAAATTTTGTTTTTGAAATTTTAGAAACGCTTGAAACTGATGACAGAGTAAAAGTTCTTGAAAGAGAAAGTTATTATATAAAAAAACTTGATACTTGTGATAATGGTTACAATATGTCTTATGGGTTTGATGGGACGAAATTTCAAACGCCTTCAATAGAAACTCTTGATAAAAAGAGCACATTGATGAAAGGAAATAAATTTTGGATCGGAAAAAAACATACTCAGGAAACAAAAGATAAAATTGGAGCAGTCCACAAAAATAAAGTTGTTTCAGAAGAAACAAAAATAAAACTTTCAATTTCAAAAAAAGGAAAAATGTCAGGTGAAAAAAATCCTTTTTACGGCAAGAAACACACGGAAGAAGCCAAGCAAAAAGCAAGAGAAAAAAGAGGTTTTAAAGTGGTTTGCAATGAAACAGGAGAAATATTTGACAGTTTAAAACAATGTGCAGAAAAAATGAACTTAGATAGAAAAAATCTTGGTAGAGTTTGCAAAGGCATAAGCAAACATACAAAGGGTTACACATTTAAATTTTATGATAAGCCAATCAATTACCAATCTTAAGAGGAAACTCTCTAGAAGGTTTAACGACTAGATTAAGTAAACTAAGTCTTGAAAGATAAGTTGAAAAATCCACGAAATCCGAGACCCTACAAATGAGGGTTATGAGATAGTCTGAGCTTATAGGAAACTATAAGAAACAAAGGATAAAGAGCCTTTGTGGTAACAAAACTGAATTGGGTAGCGGCCGAAGGGGTAGTTTACAAGGATTTTATAAGAGATACTCACCTTATACAAAACGTTCCAACAGGGCAACAGGTAGAAAAATATATAGGTGGAATAGACTTTGGGTTTGATCACCATGGTTCAATTGTAGTACTTGCTAAGATGACTGATGGAAAGTTCTATCTAATCGAAGAGATAGCAGAGAGAGAACAGTATATAGAGTTTTGGACAGATAAAGCTTTAGAGTTACAAGGAAAATATAAAGGCCTTTTATTTTATTGTGATCACGCTAGACCTGACTACATATCATATATGAAAAAGTACAAGGTTAAAGCATATAATGCTGACAAATCTGTAATAGAAGGGATTAACTATGTAGGGAGTCTTTTAAAACAGGAAAAATTATTCTTTATAAAAGATAAATTTAAAAGAGGTTTAGAGGAAATGTTTCTTTATTGTTGGAGTGGCAAAAGCGGCAAGGAAGAGGTTGTTAAAGCTTCGGACGATGTCCTTGACAGTGTTAGGTACGCTTTATTTAGCCAGTTCAACAAGAAAGAAGCTAAGGCAATAGAAAACCCTTTTGCACTATAGGAGGAAAGTTGAGAGAAAAAATACAGAAAGTTCTAGAAAAAAATAAATCAAAAAACAATACTATGATCAGTTGGTTCAAGAGATTCACTACTGAATCTGTGCCTATATTTGATAGAGTTCTGCCCACTGCTCAGAAAATAAACAATAAAATAAATGTAGATTATGTGAGTCAAATTGTAAATACAAAAGTCAATCATTTTTTAGGGACTCCGGTGGCACTCATTCTTGATGATGAAAATAAAGAAATAACACAAATTTTAAAAAGATTTAAAAGATACACTGCATTTAATAGAGTATTATCTGAAATAGGTAAACAAGCTGCACTTTTTGGATATGGTTGTATTTTAATTTATGTTGATAAAAGAGGAGAATTTGATTTTATAGAAACCGAACCATACAATTGCTATTTTGATGATGAAATTGTTGTAAGAGAAGTTGAATCACTTGAAGAAGGAATCAGAATTTTTGAAGTTTACGACGAAGAAAAAATATACATTTACAAAGGCAAAGACGAAAAGAATTTATCTTTTGTCGATGAAAGTTATCATTTTTTTCAGGGGATACCACTTTTTAAAATAGGGAACAACAAAGAAGAGATAAATGAATTTTACAGAGTCAGAAATATAATAGATAATTTGGATAAGCTTTATTCAGATTTATCTTCAGAGGTAGAACAGTTCAGATTGGCATACCTTAAATTTATAGGGACTGAGCCCGACACTGAAACAGTGCTTAAAATGATACAGACTGGAGCTATAGTTGTTCCTGAAGGCTGTGATGTAGGTTTTATAACTAAAGTTATGCAAATAACAGAAGTGCTGGCACTCATTGAAAAATTAGAACAGAAAATTTTCACAGTCTCAAGAAGTTATGATTCGGCAGATACAAAAGGAGCGGGCCAATTAACAAATCTTGGTATTTACTTTAAACTGGCTCCTATTAATTCAAACTGCAAAGAGACAATACATTATTTCACAGAAGGTCTTTATACATTGTTTGATTTCTTTGGTCAATATCTTAGCAAAAAAGGAACCAAATTAAACTACCTTGATATGGAGTTCCAATTTGTTCTAGACACTCCTAGAAATACCTTAGAAGAAGCAGAAATACAACAAAAACTTAATGGACAAGTAAGCACAGAAACTAGATTAAAACTCTGTACTTTTGTAGAAAATCCAACAGAAGAAAAACAAAAGTTAGATGAAGAACTTAATGCAGGAATTGAAGGTAATTATAATTTTTCTAGAAGTGATATAGATGACAAAGAGTAGCAAAGAATATTGGGAAGAAAGAACTACATCTCTTTCTTCTCCTGTGTGGACAAAAACAAATGTAGTTAATAAAGAGTTGGAGAGGATATACAGACAGTCAGCTAAAGAATTGCAACAAGAATTAGCAGAGTGGCTTTCCAAGTACCAAACCAAACACCAATTAGACGCAGAATCTATGAAAAAAATTATGAATCCAGAAGAAGCGGCAAATTTCAGATACACAGTTAAAGAATATATTGAAAAAATAAAAGAGCTAGGAGATTCGAAAGAAGCTGAAGAGCTTCTGAAAGAGTTTAATATAATGTCTGGAAAGGTAAGGTTCCAAAGATATGATGAATTGGAAGCTCAGATGCAATATCAAGCTCTTAAACTATCTCAAAAGACTCAAGAGATGGTTCAAGAACATCTAACGGATGTTATGCCAGAAATCTACAATAGAAGTATATTTCAGATTCAAAAAGAAATAGGGGTAGGGACTAGTTTTAATCAAATTAACCCAACAACTATGGAAAGCATAATTAATACACCGTGGAACACCAAGAACTTTTCTAATAGGATCTGGGATAATAAAAAAGAGTTGGTGCAAAATTTAAGAAGAACCATTTTGACTGGAGTTATGCAAGGACACGAGTTTAAAAGAATGTCTCAACAGTTACAAAAACAGATGGGAGGAGAATTTTATAAAGCTAGAAGAATATTAGAAACTGAAACAACCTATGTTCTTGAAAAAGCCAAAGAAGAGAGTTATAATGAGTTGGAGATAGAAAAATATATATTCATATCTACATTGGACAATAGAACTTCTGAAGTTTGCCAGAAAATGGATGGAAAAGTATTTAGAAACAAAGATAGGCTTCAAGGAATAAATGTTCCTCCTCTTCACCCGTTCTGTCGTTCTACGACTGCCCCTAGTGTAGATGGTTTGAATGATTCGACTAGATTTGCTAGAGATAAAGATGGAAACGCTATTAAAATTCCTGCAAACATGAATTATGAAGAATGGAAAGATAAGTTTATCACGCAAAAAACAGAAAAAGAAATAACCACAAAAATTTTAGGAGTGAACACACCTAATAATTTAGAAATAAAAGGGTTATCTTCCCATTTTACAGATAGAGTTTTGACGAGGAAAATAGAAATCGACGACATAAAAAATGCACTTGAAAATCCTTTAAAAATAGGTAACACTAAAGTGGAAGCTAATGGAGAAAGTCAAAGGTTTTTTGGAAAAAAATGTGAGGTAGTTATAAATCCAAAAACTGGCAATTTAGTAAGTGTTAATAAAATTTCTCGTAGTAAAGCTAAAAAACTTGAAAAGGAGGCTATCAATTGAAATTAAAATTTGATGAAATAGATATAAAATTTTTTAATGAGCACAACGAGTTTAAACAGTTTGAAATTTTGAAAGAAATAAAACCTAATACTACTTTTGAGATAAGTGAAGATTTAGCGGATCATATTAGAGATGTTTGTTTGGAACTTGAGGTTTCTTTGTTAGGAAAGGGTTATGTTTCAAATGAGGATAGTACAGCTGCTACAACTGTAGCGGATAAAATGTTTGTAGAATAATTATGTTGTGGAGCTTGAAAAAGTAGAGCACTTTGAGAAATCTAGGTGCTTTTTTTTATGCGTGAAAATAAAAAAAATAGTACCTTATAAAACATTTTTAATTTTGTTCTATAAAGCCATAGTACAAAACGACTATAAGTGAGGAACACTATAATTTTCGAGGGCTAACTGAAGAGGGAGAACTCAGAAGGAGGAAAAATGTTTAATTATTACAATCTAAGAGAAAGATTTGGTTCAAAATTCTGTTTTGATGATGGTGAAGGTTCAGGTTCTGGAGGAGAAGGTGGACAGAAAGAAACTGGTAAAATTGACTACAACAAAATTTTTAATGATCCTAAATTTCAAGAAGTGTTAATAGGTTCAGAGTTCTATAAAAAAAATGTCCAGTCAGCTGAGGACAAAATAAGAACAAAGTACACAGGTGAAAAGAAAACTATTGAGCAACAAATGTCAGCCATGAGTGATGAAATGGCTATTCTCAAGAACGAAAGATTAGAAAATGTAAAAACTTCTGTTATTGAAGAAGTTGGAATACCTCTAAAATTTAGAAGTAGAATATCGGGCAACACTAAAGAAGAAATGGTAGAAAGTGCAAAATCTCTAAAAGCAGATATAGAAGAATTTATAAATGTTTCTGTAGAAAGCAAGTTTCAGAATGGCGGAAGAAATCCCGGTAAAAATCCCGGAAACTTAAACGTTACAAAAGAACAGTTTAGTAAAATGACTGTAGTTGAGAGAATGCGTTTATATGGCGAAGATAAAAATTTGTATGATGAATTAAATAAATAGGAGGAACAAATATGGCAGCAACAAAAAAAACAAATATTGTTATACCTGAAGTTATGGAGGATTCTATATCTGCTAAATTACCAAATGCAATAAAATTTTCTACTCTAGCAAAAATGACAACAGAACTATCAGGTAAACCTGGAGACACTTTATCTATGCCAGTTTATGCATATGTAGGGGATGCTGCAACAGTTGGAGAAGGGGAAGCAATTCCAGTAGATGCTCTTACTCAAACTAAAACTACAGCTACTGTTAAAAAAGTGGCTAAAGCTATCGGAATAACTGATGAAGCACTTGGAGCAGGTACGGATGTTATTGATGAAGCTGAGGAACAAGCAATAATGGCTATCGCTTCTAAAATTGATGCTGACTGTGTCGCAGTTTTAGAAACTATAAAGGCAAACATGACTTCTACTATCACGACAGGTAACAAATTTGATTCAACAGCTATTTCTTTAGCACTTGTTAAATTTGGTGAAGAGATAGAAGGGGACAAAGTCTTATTTGTAACGCCAGCACAAGCACATGATTTAAGAGAAGAAATAAAAGTTATTCCAACTGGAACAGATATGGTATTTAAAGGTGCTCTTGGGATGGTTATGGGATGCCAAGTTGTTATATCAGGAAGACTTCCTGTGAATATGAACTTTATAGTTAAACCAGGTGCTTTAAGAATCGAAACTAAGAAAAAAGTTGAAGTTGAACTAGATAGAAAAGTTTTAGAAAAGACAACTAATGTGGTAACTGACCAGCATTATGTCGCTTTCTTGTACGATGAGTCTAAAGCTATTAAAATAGTTACCACACCCTAATGTTGCCCTTTTATCAGATGAGGGCGAACTTTTAAGGGAACCAGTTCCTAAAAGAGCTAAAAAAGTGAAGAAAGATGCTTAAATTTAATGATAATGGTGATATAGAAAAACTTGAAAAAGTCCTGTTGAACATGGGCAAAGAAGCTTTAGAGAAAACACTTGTGGATACAGCTGCTTCAATAGTGGAAGATGTTACTCTTAATTCTCCAGTAGGAAAAAGCAAAGGTAACTATACAGGTGGAAGACTAAAGAAAGCTTGGGAAATTTCACAAGTTTCAAGAGTTGGAAATGGAAACTCATTTTCTAGAAGCATAACTGTTAGTAATTCTACTCATTATGCTATTCATGTTGAATTTGGACATCGTACAAGACTTGGAACAGGAAAAAAGGCTTCTAAGCTTGGCGGTAAACCCTATGTAGAAGGACAGTTTTTTTTATCAAATGCAATAGAAAAAGCATTTAGAAAAATAGATTTGAAAATAGGGGGTAATTAAAATGATAACAATACCTCAAATAAGTATAGAAATGTTTGAAGATATCTATATAGAACACATTTTAGACCTTTACAGGATAAACAAAGAACAACTCGTGGAGAAAGTCAGCGGGCTTTCTTCCTCTTCTTTAAACAGGAGAGCCGAGATGTATATAAAAACTTACCTGTTAAACAAAATTGATAATTTAGATCCAGACAATTGGCAAGCTGCCAAGGAACTTTACATTCAATGGAAACTATTTGAAGAGATAGAGCTTGAAGAAGTCAGCAAAGATAAAAAAGAAACACTCCATGAAATGCTAGAGCTTTTCAGGTGGGGCATAAAAAGAGAAGATGACAAAAATTCAGCGGGAACAAGCAAAGGTAATGCTAAATTTTTTTAGGAGGGTTTATGCTAGAAAGAATGCTAGAGCTCAAAGACATCTTTGAAAATGAAAATCCTAAGTGGAAATTTGGTTTAATTGATTATTTAGATAGCTTGATAGTGACAGATAAAACTGTTTATCTAGTTATAGAGTCAGAAGAAGAAGACTATGACAAAAACAAAAAGTTGAACATCTCTTTTTATTACTGTAGATCAAGAATCAAAGACCAGTTCATTGGATTTAGAAATGAAGTTTCAAATTTTAAAGAATTGGTAAGAAGCACAATAGAAGATTTTGATTTTAAAGCTATGAAATGGAATATAGACTACGGAATAAACGGAGACAAAGATTCTATAAGGATAGCAAAAATAAGTGTAAATTTCGACGTTATAGAGCGTGAAAAAGAACTTGATTATGGTTTAATGCAAAAATTGTATTTAGAAATATAGGAGGGAAAATGACAGATAAAACAACAAGAGTAATAACTACTCCTGAAGTGGCTGAAATGAGACAAGCTAAAGCGACTTTAACAAATTTAATATCGACGAGAGCTATAGGAGTTGGACAAATTAATCCGGAGCCAGTTATTCAAGTTTTGTTTAGAACATTAGCAAGAACTGCTATACAGAAATCTGATAGAGGGTTACTGTATATTGTGCTAGCAGATACTAAACAGGTTGAAAAATATGTTTCTATAAAAACGTTGGGTGATTTAGATCCTGAAAAGTGGGACATTAAAAACTATAACTTAATTCAGATGGCTATGGAAAATTATCCACCTTCTAAAGTCATCGTAAGAACAAAGTCAGAAGGAGAGGCACTTACTGCAGTTCTCAAAGAATTAGAAGTTAAAAAAATAACACATTTGGCTTGTCCTGACATCACGACACTTGAGGATGTTACAGTAACAGCATGGGTTAAATCAAGGATAGGCGTTCAAGATATTGTTTATGTTACTTCTTATGCTAATAATTCAGATGCTTGTGCTATTATAGAACTTGAGAATAAGGGAATTTATAAGCATAAACTGGGAGATTTTACAGCTCAAGAATATACTGTGGCACTTGCAGGAGCAGTAGCTGGATGTCCTTTAAACAGATCTCTTACAAATGCAGTTCTCCAAAACTTAGAATCAGTCGAAGAAGCAGAACCTAAAAATGGAAAATTAGTTCTGAAAAATGATGATGGGAAAGTTAGAATCGTATACGCTCTCAACTCTAAAACTACTTTTGATTCTGCTTGGAAGCCTGCAACTAGAAAGATAAAAGTTTACGAAGGAATGAATATTGTTAAGTATGACATTCAAAATACCTTCAGAGACTATTGGTGCGGATTGTATATCAATAATTACGATAATAAGAAAGCTTTTATATCTAATGTAAACAAGGTGTATTTTAAAGAATTAGCTCCTAATGTACTGAGCCCTGACTTTGAAAATAGACTAGCAGTTGACTTTGAAGCACAAAAAAGCTTTATAGTGTTAGATGGTTTGGATCCAGATACTATGAGTGAAACTGATATTTATAAATATCCTACGGGAGATGAAGTACATATAGACGGGCAAGTTAGATTCTCGGACACGATGGATAATCTTGTTTGTCAAATCGTGATGTAAGGAGGGTAATCAATGGCACAAGAAAGAAGATTAAGAGGTAATGAAATCCTTACAGGGTCGTATGGTCAAATGTGGATAGATAACCAGAAGGTGGCAGAATTTAAAGAGGTCGAGGCTAAGGTAACAGCAGATAGAGAAGATGTCATTATTGGTATTTCTAAAGACTCTAAGATAGTATCGCTTTCAGGAACTGGTTCTTTTACCTTAGAGAAAGTTTACACAAGAGCAAACGATGTACTTAAGGATTGGGTTAAAGGTAAAGACAAAAGAGTTAAATTAACATTTAAATTAGAGGACCCAGATTCAGTTGGAGGACAGATAGAGAGAGTTACTCTTGATAACGTTTGGTTCAATGAAATTGATTTAGCTAAATTCTCTACTGGTTCAAAAGTTGGAGAAACTTTTACATTTGGGTTTACTCCAGGAGACGCTGAATACGAGGATATCATAAAATAATAAGGAGACAGAAAGATGGGGATAGTAACAGTTCAAGACTTAATTTCTAATAAGAAAAAACTTGATGTTAAAAAAAATAGAAAAATAAAAATTTTTGTTAAGGAGTTAGAAGGAGAAATGTTATTTAAACCACTTTCTCTTCGTGAATATTTAGATATAGCAGATGATGAATATGAAGGAAAAGACTCTATGTTGATTTTTAATACTTGTGTAGAGCCTAATCTTAGAGATGAAGTTCTAATAAAAAATTTAGGGTGCAACAGTAACCCTTATGAAGTTGTAGGAAAAATACTTTCATCTGGAGTTATCTTTCAGATTGCTAATGAAATTTTGGAACAATCAGAACTTAAAGAAAAAGGAAACAAGTCTCTCATAAGGGTTGTGGGAGAGGAGATAAAAAACTAATCAAGGGCGACTGGAGAGCTAGAACAGTCGCCCATTATCTAAACCACGGTCATTCGTTGAAAGAGTTGAGAGAGTTAGGAACATTTGACATGTTGTTCATGTACCAAGCTATAGAGGAGGTGAATGATGGCAGATAAAATATTAAGTGCAGTATTAGAATTTAAAGATAAATTTTCAGCGGTAGTTAGAAGGGCTGGAGATGGTGTTCGTAGAGTTGGTTCTGAAGCTGGAAGAGCTGCTTCTGGCGTAGGAGGTCTAGGTAACGCTTTTGCTTCTGCTGGGATAAATGTAGATGCTTTTAATAACAAAGTTAAAAAAATCGGAAAAAATCTTGCTAGTTCTGCATTTGACAAAACCAAGACAGCACTTAAAGGATTGGCAGCTGGAGTAGTTGCAACAGGTGCAGCTATGACTGTAATGGGATTCAAAGGAGCTTCTAGCATTGAGCAATACAAGAATACTCTTGACACTGTGCTCAAGGACCCTAAAAAAGCCTCTGCTACTCTTGAATGGGCTAACAAGTTCTCAGATGAAACTCCTTTTGAGAATAAAGATGTAATGGATTCCACAGTTAAGCTTCATGCCTATGGATTGGACCCTCAAGTGTTCTTGAAGACAATAGGAGACACGGCAGCTACAATGGGTAAATCCCTTGACCAAGCAGTGGAAGCCTTTGCAGATGCTTCTAATGGTGAACTCGAAAGGATGAAAGAATTTGGAATCAAAAAAAATGATATTGTAGATTTTGGAGAAAAAATAGGTCTAAAAGATTTTGTAGATTCTAAAGGAACTATAACGGACGCCAATAAGTTTATGTTGTCTCTTACAAAACTAATGGAAGAGAGACACAAGGGTGGAATGGAGAAACAATCTAAAACAGTTGCTGGGCTTTGGTCAACGATACTTGGAAAGTCACAAAGTGCACTTGCTAAGTTCGTAGGAATGAATAAAGATGGCTCTGTAAGGGCCGGGAGTGCATTTGAATGGTTCAAAAACAAACTAGGTGCAGTTGTTGATAAATTGAGTGAACTTGAAGCTGATGGAACTCTTGAGAGGTGGTCTAAGAAGATTGACGAGGAGGTTGTGCCTGCTGTTCAAAAAGCTTTTGAATCTGTGAGCGAATGGGTAAAAAAATGTATAACTTGGTTTCAAGAACTTGACGAACAACAAATAAATGGTTGGAAAGATTCTGTGGTTGAGGCTGTTTCTGCAGTGATGAAAATAGCTAAGGAACTATTACCTATTTTAGAACTTATTGGTGATATGTTAAAACCTATTCAAGCTTCTATAGATATAGGTAAATTTTTAGGACAAGGAACCGCCGATATACTTACTTTAGGGCAAACAGCTACAACTCGTAAGGAAAAGAAAGATAAAATACAAGCTATAGAGTCGGAACTTGGTTTTAAAGAAAAAACAAATTTAGAACTCAAGAGTATTCCAGAGTTGGAGCAAATATTAAAAAAACGTCAAGAACAATATGATAAATCTGACAAAGGAAAATCAAAAGCTGCATTGCTTAATAACGCTTTAAACAATGCAGCCAACGGGACTGAAAAAGCAAAATTCATTCCTAGAGATCCGCAAGGGTTCGGACCGCCAAAAGCCAACGGGACTGAAAAAGCAAAAACGGTTTCCATAAACATAACAGGGCCCATAAATATCAATAACGGGATGGACGTAGAGACATTAGCTAATAGGCTAGCTATTGCTAGCTTGTCGCAAACTTAGGGAGTGAGAGATGATCAATTTTAAAAAACCTACATTTACACTTTTAAATAAAATGGTTCCTTTTGTTTTTGTAGTGCCTCCTGTAGATTTATCACTAGACCACGGCATAGGCATGGAATATATTGATATTATAGATTTAGGGGAAGTTGTTTTTACTGGTGAAAAAAAAGCTATAAAAATTTCATTCAGTGGTTTTTTTCCTAATGTGAATTCTAATTTTTACAGTTTTTTGAACCCTATGCCACCTGGTGTGTGTGTTGAACTTCTGAAAAAATTTAAAAATGATGGTGCAATATTAAAGTTTATAGTCCCAGAGTGGGGAAGGTATATCAGTTGTAAGATAGAAGTGTTGAGAGAATACACAAAAGACCATACAGGAGATATTTACTATGAGCTCACTCTTGTAGAAGAAACAGGTAACCAAAGCATTCTTGACACAGTAACTGGTTTGTACAAGAGGTTGACATGATTATAACAATAAATGGAACACGATATGAAAAAATGTTTGAAATTATAGAGTGGTCAGGGTCTTTGGAGGGATCCTCGCGTTCTTTAGAAGTAACACACTTAAAAGAAATGAAAGTAAAAACAGGAGATATGGTTGAATTTTTCAACATGAGTGGATATAGGCTTTTTATAGGCAGGGTCTTTAATGTTGAAATGGAGTCGAAAACAAAAAAAATGAGATTTACAGCTTTTGATAATGCTATATATCTAAATAAAAATAGATTTGTTAAAAATTTTTACAATAAGAAACCTTCAGAGATAACTAAAGAAATTTGTGGAGAGATAGGTTTGTCTGTTGGAGTTTTACCCCAAGATTATGGGCAACCTTTTTCATATCCAGCGATAGAAAAAAATGGTTATGACATAATTTTATCGGCTTACTCATTGCAAAACAAGAAGGATAAAAAAATATACTCTATAGTTTCAAACGATGGGCTTATAGAGGTCGTGGAACAAGGCACGGTTATAGAAAATATAAAATTATCAAGTACTTCAAATATAATCGAGAGCAGATATTCTGAAACTATAGAAAATATGATAAATCAAATAGTTGTTTATCAAACTGATAATGAGAAAATACAGATTAAAGAAAAAGTTCAAGAGACATCAGATATTGAAAAATATGGTGTGTTTCAAGAAGTCGTCCAGTACACGAATGACAACAAAGCATTGCTGAACCCTAAAAATATGCTTAAAGGATTGGATAGAAAAAGTTCTGTTAAAGTTTTAGGGCACAACGACCTCATAAGTGGATATACGGTTGTTATTGATGAACCCGATATATCACTTGCAGGAGCTTTTTTGATATCTGAAGACAGACATACTTGGACTTCTGGAATTTATACAGCTGAACTTACTTTAAGTTTTGAAAACACTATGCAAAAAACAGAAGTCGATACTTTTGTAGAAAAAGCAAAAAAAAAGAAAAAACCTAAAACTGATAAAAATAAAACTGAAAGTACAAAAATGAAAAGTTTCAACCAAGAAGAATACAATAATTTAAATGGAGGTTCGTGATGACAGCAGAACAGAAGATAATAAATTCTTTAACCCAAATTGTTAGTGGAATGTTACCTGCTAACAATCTCCTTATAGGTTCAGTTGTTAATCCACCGCCTGATCTTTCTGTTAAATTCGGCGAACAAATCATTCCTTCTGGGCAACTTTACTGTTCAAATCATCTTTTACCTAACTATAGGAGAGATTTTAAATTGAAAGGAGTGATAGATATGCAACACCAAGACATATCTGAGTTAGATGTTAATTACTCTGCTTCTGATATGGTACAAGGAGGTCAAGGACCACATAAACACAAATTAATTTCATCAACTGCTAGCGGAACAATGGAATCTACTGGAAATTATGAACATCACGGGGAAATGTGGTGGACAAACACTCTGAAAGCCGGAGATGAGATTCTTTTAGCTGTTGTAGGTCAATTTTATGTTGTTGTAGACAGAATAGTAAAGATGCCTGCACAAGCTATAGAGGAAGGTGCTTAATGAGCTTTGATGTTTTTTTGAATGGTAATGAAAAAATAGAATTGCTTGGCGACAACTTAGAGTTATTTAGAGAATATGCTATAGATTTTACAACTGGCGAACCTCTATTGAAAGACGGTGAAATTATCGCACTTGCTGGAAACGACGCTTTAAAAGTTTGGATTTGGAAAGCTTTAAAGACTGAAAGATTCAAATACTTAGCTTATTCAGATTCATATGGAAATGAATTGCACGACGAATTAGGAACTGTTTATAGCGTAACTCTAAAAAACCAAATTGTCTTCAGTGAAATAGAAGAATGTTTAAAAGTTAATCCTTATATAACAAGAGTACATACTTTTTCTACAGAATGGGATGGAGAAGGAACTTTAAAAACAATTTTTGCAGTAGATACAATTTACGGATCTATAGAAATGAGAGAGGGGGTGAATGTTTACTAATGACAATAAAAGAATTTTATGAAATTAAAAACAATCTTCTAAACAACATGGAGAACTCTTTATCTAAAATAGAAGGTTCATACAACTACGACATAGCTTCAGCAGTGGCAATTGAATTTGACATATTATACAAAGAGTTAGAAAAGTTAGAAAAGCAACTTTTCCCATGGAGTGTAACCGAGGACGAATATTTAGAATATCATCTAGTTGAATTTGGATTAACTAGGAGAGAAGCAGTCCCAGCTCAAGGATTTATAACTATAGAAGGGAAGCCTTCTGCAATAATTTCAAAAGATTTAATAGTTATAGGGAGAACAGGTATTAAATATAAGACTCTTGAGAACGGAATAATTATTTCTGAAGGAAAATGTAAAGTAAAAATCCAATGTCTAGAAAATGGCACTGTAGGAAACTGTGGTGTTGGAGATGTGCAAGCTTTTGAGATATCGGTTCCAGATGTATACAAAATATACAACGAAGATGCAATAGATAGTGGTTATGATATTGAACCCTTTAGAGAAGCTAAAAAAAGAATGGAAGAGAAAGCTAGGAATCCTGCTCATTCTGGGAACATTTTTGACTACACACTTTGGGCAAAAACTGTTGAAGGAGTCGGAAAAGTTTCGGTTTTTCCAATATGGAATGGTCCAGGGACAGTAAAAATTTTAATATCTGATTACAACTTGCAGCCTGCTTCTACTGAACTTGTGAATGATACAAAAATTTATATTGAAAAGAACAGGCCCGTGGGAGCGGACGTGACTATTGACAGTTTTAATCCTCTTAATGTTAATATCACATTTAATGCAAGAGTTGTTAGCGGTTCTGTAACTAAAGAAGAATTGGAGAATAAAATAAAAGAACTCATCATGTTATCTTTGCAAGATGAAAATTTTACAAGTTATAATGTTTTTTCAAGTGCAAAAATAGGAAGGTTAATTTTAGATATTGAAGGTGTCTTGGACTATGATGATTTGAAAATAAACGGAGCTTTGAGCAATGTAGATATAGGAAACGAAAGTGTTGTTGTATTGGGGGATGTTTCGGTGGTGGGGTTAAATGAGAATTAGTTCATATATTTCAAAAGCTTCAAGGAATAGCCATATAGTCGATATATTAAAATCTAACAGCAAGGAGTTTCTATCAATTGAGGATCTTTCAAAGTTAATAGAAAATGAAAATTTTATTTTGAGTTGCAACCTGGAAACTATCGAGAAGTGGGAAGAATTTTTCAAATTAAAAAAACAACCTTCGTGGACTCTACAAGATAGGATAGAAAGAGTAATTTATACTAAAAATGGGCACGGAACCTTTACTTTGGAAAGAGTTAAAGAAAACTCAAGAATTTTCACAAATGGGGAAGTTGATATTGAGGAAAAATATAGCGAGTATCATTTTACAATAAAATTTATATCGGTTGTTGGAAACCCTCCTAATCTTGAAAATTTTATTGAGTTTATAGAAACTAACAAACCTTCACATTTGAGTTATGAATTAATTTTCAGATATAGAACTCATAAAGAATTAGAGGTTTTTACTCATTATGATCTTCAAAAATTTACACATCAAGAAATTTTTGAGAAAGATTCAATTTTGAAAGGAGGGAAATATGGCTAGTTATACTGAACTTTTAAAGCTTTACAAAGCGGGGCGTTTTGAATTCTATGACGTAGTAAAAGATCAAAATGAAAACTGGGAAAAAATCGAGGTTTTTTTTAAAGAATTCTTGGAAGAAAAAGGTAAAATAGATTTAATTTATCAGTATGTTTCTTCAGAAACATTTGGTAAAAGTTCGCTCGGGGCTGACCATTTGGGAGAATTTTATTTAGGGTAAAAGGAGAGAAAAAAATGATAGGAATACCAAAATTAGTGGCTACAAAAAAAGATGTGCAAAACTTACAAAAGATGGCTTTGGAGAATTTGATCGACAGAAAAGAATGGAATGACAAATTAAATAGGTTTTTAGTGCCAACAGTTTATAGGTTTTCAATCTTGGAAAAAACTCAAAACTACATCACAGTTCCTTACTCAGAAAAAATATTAGAAAACTTTACTAGTGTAGAAATTATAACAACCTCTGAAGATCCTGAACTTAAAATTATAAAAATATTCATAGAAAATTATGGAAAAGATTTCGTTGAAATAACAGGTGATTGTTTAGAACTAAAAAGAATAGGTTTAACTGAAGAAGAAATTAATAAAATGATAGAAGAGGTGAACAATTAATGAGATTCCTAGTGAACGACCCAACAAGAATAGATCCGAGGGCAAAACTTACTACTAGTGTTCTAGCTAGTTTTGTGCAAGGTGTTCAAGCAACTAAAAAACAATACATAGAGAGTTTCGGAGATGCTGCTGTAAAAATAAACACAAATACTTTAATTTGTGTAGGAGAATCTATATTTAAAACTGAAAGAGATATAACTTTAAACACTGGAAACTTAGATGCTGGTGCATTCCAGGATGGAAAAGATTATTATATTTATTGTTGTGATAAAGGTGAAAAACTAGATGAAGAATATAAAATTTCTTTGAACTCTACATTTCCAGTTGGTTACACAGCAACTAATTCTAGAAAAATAGGTGGATTTCACTATGGAGTTTGTAGAAGAGAGATAAACAAAGAACCTATAAACTCTTCAGGAGTCGCTTGGGGTACTGGGTGGCAAGACAATGTTTACGATGGCATAATGCAATATTCAGTTTGGACTTTGCTACATAGACCAGTTTCAAATCCAGAAGGCATGGTTTATGTTTCTTCTAATTTATGGGTAGATATTTATATTTCATCTGATGCTGAAAACGGAGCTTTTAGAAGTGCGAAAGGCGTTGTTCCAGTTACAGGTAGTGAAGGTCTTTGTGGATATGACTTTACAGAAAGGATGAGAAAGACTGATAAAAGACTGCTTACGCATAACGAATGGGTTGCAATGGCAAATGGGTCTCCTAACGGTCTAGATGGCTCTAATGATTATGCTTGGTCAGCTACAACTAACACAAGTAGAAAAGAGTGTGGTTTTGTGAGAAAAGCTGTTTCAGTTTACGGCGTAAAAGATTGTGCAGGAAACGTGTGGGAGTGGTTGCAAGATATAGTTATAAGACCTGCAGATGTACCAGTTGGATTTGGGTGGAAAAACGAAACAGAGAATAAGAAAGGTGGAGTTCACTCTTACTACACAAACGGTATAGCACAGCTTCTTGCGGGTGCTAGTTGGGGCAGTGGCGTGCGTTGTGGTTCTCGGGCGGTGGATTCGGGTGCTGTGCCTTGGATTGTGTTCTCGATCAACGGTGCCCGTGGGTGCTCAGATTCTCTGTAACTTGATATTTGCATAACGCTCGCGAAAGCGAGTGTATGAGGAGTTTAAAATTGAACAGTTTATCAATAATACAAAAAACAATGGATTTTGAACTCTATATTTATCCTCTACTGGAAAAATTTCCTCGTGCTGAAAAATACGCGATGATAACAAGAGTTAAAAACACACTTAGAGAAATAATCAGAAAAATACTGAAAGCCTCGGCTTCGGATAGAAAAAAATCACATTTATTCGAAGCGGATTCAGAGTTAAAAATGCTTAGATATGAAATGAGAATGGCGAAAGAATTGAAATATATAAGCATCGCTAGATATGAAGTTATTTCTGTTAAATTATCAGAAATAGGAAGAATGTTAGGCGGTTGGATTAAAAGTTTATAAAAATATGGGTTAACGGCTCTATTGCTTCTTGCGGGTGCTAATTGGAACAATGGCGTGCGTTGTGGTTCTCGGGCGGTGAATTCGAATAATATGCCTTGGAATGTGAACTCGAACAACGGTGCCCGTGGGTGCTCATGACTTCTATTAGTCAAAACAAAGTATAACGTTCACGGATTTTATACAAGGACTTTAAATAAACAGAGAGTCAAGAGTCGTTGACCCGACCGAAAGGCAAATTAAAAAAATAAAGTGTGTTTTAGTAAACAAATGAAAGAACACACTAAAAAAAAGGTGAACAATGAAACGATTTGGATTTTTATATGAAAAAATATATCAATTTGACAACTTGCATAAAGCATATTTACTATCTAGACGTTGCAAAAGATATAGGGCAGAGGTTTTAGAATATACAGATAATCTAGAAATAGAATTAATAACTTTGCAAAATGAATTGATTTGGAAGGTATATAAACAAGGAGAATATAGAACTTTTAAAGTTTACGAACCAAAAGAACGGACTATTAGAGCATTGCCTTTCAAAGATAGAGTGCTACAACATGCAGTAAATAGTGTTATCGAACCTATTTTTTCAAAAGGGTTCTACGAACACAGTTATGCCTGTTTGCCTGGAAAAGGAGCACACTCAGCTTCCGAAACTTTGAAAAAGTGGATATACAACACAAAAGATAAAAATATGTACTATCTAAAATGCGATGTTGCAAAATACTTTGACAGTATAAATCACACTATTTTATTAAACATTTTAGATAGCAAAATAAAATGTCCAAACACTGTTGAGTTATTGAAGAAAATAATAGACAATGGAACTGGAGTTGGTATTCCAATTGGAAATTTAACATCACAGACATTTGCAAATGTCTATTTAAATGAGTTTGATAAATTTATCAAACATGAATTAAAAATAAAAAAATATATAAGATATATGGATGATTTTATAATTCTTGAGGAATCAAAAGAAAATATACATATTTATTTAAACAGAATAGAAAATTTCTTAATATCTAAGTTAGGGCTGAGATTAAATCACAAAACTAGGATCTCTCCAGTTTATAAGGGGATAGATTTTGTTGGTTATAATCATTTTGTAAACAGAACTAATTTAAGAAGAAGTACATGGGTGAGACAGAAAAAAAATATAAAAAGAATGTTTCGAAGATTAGAAATAGGGAAAATGTGCTCTGCAGAAGTTAAAAAAAGTCTCTATAGTATACTTGGGCATCTTCAACACGCTGACACATACGAATTAAAAAAAAGAATAGAAAATGATTTTATCAGATTGAAAAATCTAAAACTCAGAGCTGTAGACGAACTCTCAAAAGAGGATGCAAGTTCTATAATAGATTTGTTCCCAAAGGGTGGTAGAAATACTCAAAACAACAGCTACTAACAGAATGTGTTCGGAAAGTTTTTAAAGAATGAAAAGGCGGGGATATTATGATAGATGAGATTGTTAAAACCATGCTTGGATATGGTATCGGAGGTGTTGTGTTGGCATACTTCCTGCATAATGACTACCAGGATAGGAAAGCTTTTAGA
>JBOFEZ010000022.1:0-3292 GCA_051648365.1 Fusobacteriaceae bacterium | reverse complement strand
TTTCCTGCATAAGTCAGTGCATCAAGGATAACTATCTCTATTCCATCGTATTTCTTAAGCATATATTTTACGAAGTTAGCTCCGATAAATCCCGCAGCTCCTGTCACTAGATATTTCTTCATACTATTCCCCCCACTTTATCTCAATATTTTTCGATACGAACTCTCCTAGAGTCTGCTGTACTCCATCCTTAGCAGAAAGAAGCAGATCTTCTGAACATATTCCATATTCCACCAGATTCCACTCTATACCTATTTCAGGGTCATTCCAAAGCACTCCTGAATCATACTGAGGAGCATAGTAATCTGTACACTTGTAAAGAAACTCTGTGTCATCTTCCAGTGTCAGAAACCCGTGAGCAAACCCAGGTGGAACATAGAACTGAGTTTTGTTACTAGCACTTAGCTCTATTCCATACCATTTTCCAAAAGTTGGGCTACCTTTACGAAGATCCACTGCCACATCATATACAGAACCTGATGTAACTCTTACCAGTTTACCCTGAGCCATTTCGGTCTGGAAGTGAAGTCCACGAAGAACTCCCTTACGTGATTTGGAGTGATTGTCCTGTACGAACTCCTCTTCTATTCCTATCTCCTTAAAATCCTTACGAGAGTAGCTCTCTAGAAAAAAGCCTCTCTCATCTCCAAATACTGTAGGCTGGATTACTACCAGACCCTCTATTCCTGTTTCTATTCTGTTAAATTTTCCCATATTATTTTCCTTTCACCAATTTAATAAAAAGTTATAACCTCTTCTTTAAATACCAAAGAATAATTCCAAGATATTCTTCATAATACCCATCTTGTTTCTTACTTAAATATTTTTCATACAATTTTCTTAATTCAGTTTTTGACCAAGTTCCAAGATTTTTGTGCAAATAAGCTTGATCATTCTTCTTCTCTCATACTTTCTTCAAGATCAATAGAAATTTTTGCTTTTATAAAATCATTATCCCGATCTCCAATAATCTCTTCCAACCGTTTTAATTTTTTCTTTCCATCTTTTAAGTTTCCTTCGTCTATATCATCATATATACCCTCTATTAATTGAATAACATCCTCTGGGCGTGTGTCAATATCCATTATTTCCCTTAGCACCGCATCAATTTCTCTTCCATAAGTTGTGTTTTGAGGAAGATAAATTTCGGATTTTCCTAGAATTCTTAAATGCTTTGCATAGGAATTAGAAATTACAGTAGGAGAATGAGTTGTAAATAAAAATTGAATCTTAGGAAATATCTCACACAGATCTTTTATTATTTTCTTTTGCCATGCAGGATGCAAGTGCATATCAATTTCATCTATCAATATTATTCCCGGTGTTTCTTCTTTGATATTATCAAGAAGTTCTGGATTTAAGATTGCCATCCTGTAGGCTATATCTGCTACCATGCTCAGAGTGCTTTTAATTCCATCACTCAACAATCTCAAAGGAAGAGTATCTCTTCTTCCATCCCTGAATTCTCTGCTGATTTCAAGATCTTTGTTTTTTAAGTTAAAAAATATATTCACCCTATCTATTTCAGAATCAATACTTTTATAACATTGGCTTACCGCTTTTTCCACTGTTTCTAATTCTGGAATTCTTTTTCCCTCTTGTAACTTCAGATAAGTCATATCTTCAAACCACTTTAGCATTAGTTTTTCGTTAGAAATTGGGGAAAGACAATCTACATATCCTTTTAATCTTGATATATTTTGTTCTTTTTGATTTTTTTTCTTATCTCTTTTTTGCATCCACAAACGTGAAGTTCCATAATAGGCAACCATAGGGAGAATTATATCTTTATCTCCCTCTCTTATTCTTCTTAGAATTTCATCTGTATATTTTTTAATATCTGCTAGTTTGAGATTCGAAGTTCTTCCTTTTTCGCTTTTCAAAGCTCTTTCCCATTCAATCTTATCTTTTGAAATTTCTCCAACAACTTTTATCTCCACAGGAAACTGATGAACTCTCTCTATCTTACTTCCCAATTGATACATTTTATAAAGAGAATCATCCTTATTAATACCGTAATTATTTTTATCAAAGTATGATACATATCCACCTAAAGCGATAGAAATAGCTTCTAAAATAGCAGTTTTTCCTGAACCGTTGGATCCCACTAGAATAGTATATTTATCATCTAGAGAAACAGACAATTCCTCATAACAACGAAAGTTTTTTAAAATTATATTTTTAAGTTTCATATTCCAGGGGCTCCTTTATTATTTTCCTTTCACCAATTTCATTAAGTAATCTCCATAGTGAGATTTAAGTAGTGGCTTTGCAAGTTTTCTTACACAATCTGCACTTATCCATCCGTTGTTGAAAGCTATTTCCTCTGGACATGCCACCATTACACCTTGACGTTTTTGAACTGTACTTACAAAGTTAGCAGCATCTAATAGTCCGTCATGGGTACCTGTATCCAGCCATGCCATTCCTCTTCCAAGGTTGATTACATTCAGACTTTCTTCATGAAGATACATCTCGTTAAGAGTTGTGATTTCTAACTCCCCTCTGTGAGATGGTTTTACCTCACGAGATTTTTTAACAACTGTTGCATCGTAGAAATATAGTCCAGGTATAGCAAAGTTAGATTTTGGAACTTTGGGCTTTTCTTCCAAAGAGATAGCTTTTCCATCCTTGTCAAATTCTACAACTCCAAAAGATGTAGCATCCTGTACTGGATATCCAAATATTGTAGCTCCTGAAGTACGAGCTGCTGCATCACGAAGCATTCCTGTCAGTCCGTGACCGTAGAATATGTTGTCTCCCAATACTAAAGCACAAGGCTCATTATGAAGGAATCCAACGTCCTCAGCTATATGAAAAGCTTGAGCCAATCCATCTGGAGAAGACTGTACTGCATAAGTGATCTCCATTCCAAAATCCCCTCCGTTTCCTAGTAACTCTTCAAAAACTACTACATCACGAGGTGTAGATATTATCAAAATCTCACGGATTCCTGCCAGCATAAGCACTGAAAGAGGATAGTAGATCATCGGTTTGTCATAGATGGGTGATATCTGTTTACTGATTGCTTTTGTCACTGGATAAAGTCTTGTACCTGACCCTCCAGCTAGAATTATTCCTTTCATTTTGTTCCCCCTAGTTTAAGTTTATGATTAATTTTTAAAACAAGGGATACCTGACTATAGATATCCTATGTTTTAGAAATTACTTCTTAATTTTTTGCTTTAAAATATCTATTAATCCACAAACAGTTTCTTCTTTAAAAATTATTAGTCCTGTAAAATAAAATAATGTCATTACTATTCCTTTAGTTATAAATGTTATATACAAA
>JBOFEZ010000021.1:0-2568 GCA_051648365.1 Fusobacteriaceae bacterium | reverse complement strand
AGGGAAGAGTTAGAAAAAATTGGTTTCAAATCTTTAGGAGCAAATGTATTACTAAGTGATAAATCTAGTATATATTCTCCAGAAAAAATAAGTATAGGAAACAATGTTAGAATAGATGATTTCTGTATATTGAGTGGAGATATAATTATTGGGAACTATGTACATATAGCTGCATATGCAGCTCTTTATGGAGGTGCGGGAATAGAAATACAAGACTTTGTAGGTATTTCTGCAAGAGGAATAATTTATAGTCAAAGTGATGATTATAGTGGAGAAGCAATGTCTAATCCAATGATTCCAGAAAAGTATAAAAAGATTACATCTAAAAAAGTAAAAATAGGAAAGCACGTACTTGTAGGTGCTGCTTCGGTAGTTCTTCCGGGTGTTGATATAAAAGAAGGAAGTGCAGTAGGTTCAATGAGTTTAGTGACTAGAAGTACTGAAAATTGGAAATTATATTCAGGAATTCCAGCTAAAATATTAAAAGATAGAAAAAAAGATTTATTGGAATTAGAAAAAAAATTCTTAGAAGAACAAAATAAAATTACAAAAAAGGAGTGTATATTTTGAAAGTTGGAATAATAGGAACAGGGACAATGGGAGCTGGATTAGTCCAAGCTATCGCTTCAAAAAATATATCTGTTCTATGGAAAGGGTATATTACTAATCCTGAAGATAAAGCACTCCCTAAATTAGATGTGGTTTTATCAAAACTAGTTGAAAAAGAAAAAATTACAATAAAAGAGAAAGAGAATATAGTAAAAAATATAACAGTGGTAAAATCTTATGAAAGTTTAAGAGATGTTGATTTAATAATAGAGGCTGTAAGCGAAAACATTGAGATAAAAAAAGAACTTTTTAAAGAGTTAAGTGAAATCATTTCTGAGAAAACAATTTTAGCTACAAATACATCATCTCTCTCAATAACAGAAATAGCAAGTTTAACTAAAAAAAATAAGAGGGTAATAGGATTGCATTTTTTCAATCCTGTTCCGTTGATGAAGTTAGTAGAGGTAGTTCCAGGATTAAACACAAATCAAGAAACAATTGATTTAGCTTTAAATTTTATTAGTAGGATAGAAAAAGAATTTGTTGTAGTTAAAGAAGTCCCGGGATTTGTAGTTAATAGAATATTGATTCCTATGATAAATGAAGCTATAGGTATATTGGATGAGGGAGTTGCTACAGCAGAAGAAATAGACAAAGCCATAAAATTAGGAGCCAATCATCCGATTGGTCCATTATCCCTAGCAGATTTAATAGGTTTAGATATCTGTTTAAATATAATGGAAGTTTTCCATAAAGAATATGGAGAAGATAAATACAGGCCTCATTTTCTTTTAAGAAAAATGGTGAAAGGAAATAGATTAGGAAGAAAAACTGGAGAGGGATTTTATAAATATTAATCTTAAAATATAAGGAGAGATAACTGTGAGCAGAAGCATAGGAATTGTAGGAACAGGATATTATTTACCGACTAAAGTAATGACTAATAGTGAAATAGGTAAATTTATAGAAACTGATGATGAATGGATTTATAAAAAAGTTGGAATAAGAGAGAGAAGAATAGCTTCTCCACACGAAGCAACTTCAGATTTAGCGATATATGCTTCTCAAGATGCTCTAAGAAACTCAAAAGTAAATGTTGAAGAGATAGATTTAATAGTTTTAGCAACTTCAAGTCCAGATATGATTCAGCCTTCAACTGCCGCAATTGTTCAAGGAAAGATTGGAGCTATAAATGCTTGTGCTTTTGATATTTCGGCAGTTTGTGCTGGATTTAACTATGCTCTTACAATAGCTTCAGATATGATGAAAGCTAATCCAAGATACAAGAAAGCTCTAGTTATAGGAGCTGAAACATACTCGAGAATACTAGATTGGAAAGATAGAAAAACTTGTGTATACTTTGGAGATGGAGCAGGAGCTGCAATTCTTGGAGAAGTTTCTCCTGAATACGGGATAAAAGAAACATTCCTTATGAATGATGGAAGAGGAGCAAGTGTAATACAATTCTTAGGTGGAGGATCTCGTTATCCAGCTTCTCAAGAAACACTGAAAAATAATTATCACAAATTTGAGATGCAAGGGAAACTTGTTTGGGATTTTGCAACTGAAGTATTCCCATCATCTGTAAGAAAAGTTACGGAAATGGCAGGAGAAAAAGTTGAGAATTTAGATTGGGTGTTCTCTCATCAAGCTAATATAAATATAATAAAAAATAGTATGCAGAAATTAGGGCTGCCAATGGAGAAAACATATACGACAATTGAAAAATATGGAAATACATCAGGTGCTTCAGTAGCTATTACTTTAGCAGAAGCTAATAAGAAAGGACTTTTAAAGGCTGGAGATAAAGTAGCTTTAGTTGCCTTTGGTGGTGGACTTTCCTTTGGATCGATTTATATGGTATGGGGAAAATAATTTAATTTTTTTATTCGAAGCCATCTTTGATGGCTTCCTATATGAAAGTTAAAATAAACTTAAAATAGGGGGAACCAAATGAAAGGAATAATCCTAGCTGGAGGGTCAGGTACAAGACTTTATCCAGTGACAAAAGCAATCAGT
>JBOFEZ010000020.1:0-13138 GCA_051648365.1 Fusobacteriaceae bacterium | reverse complement strand
AGACCGAAAAACATAAGAAAATTAATGACCAAAGAAAAAAGAAAATATAATTTTTCTAAACTTTGAAAGTTGTCAAAAAGAAGATATGTTACAATATTATTGTATATCATAGCCCATGCCACATAGAAAAGCATCAGCCCCAGAATAAATCCATCTAAAAATATTTTTATTCCATCCCACTTTTTCAGAGAGCTTTCCATAAGAAAATAGATAGCAAAGGCCACAGAAATATTCATCCCTATGGAAAAAGGTATAATCCCCTCAAATCCTCCATTTTTTTTCAACGTCATATTCAAAACAAACCATAAAAAATTTCCAATCAAGTAAAAAAAACCTGTGAAAAAGAGTGCAAAATAATATTTTTTCATAAATATATTTTTTTTATAAGCTAGATAAAATATTAAAACCGCTGTCCCGCTTCCTATTAAAGTCATGTAAGTTTTTATTATACTAAAATTATCTTTAGACATAAAACTATAAAATGAAAAATATGCAACAACATATATTATCAAAAATTTAAAGTACGATCTCCCCCTAATCTCCACTTTTCACCTTCCTCTACTGAATTATCTTATGAACTGTCCTTCCATCTGCCTGGTATAGAGGAGTTAATGTTAAATCAGTTATCTGCACATTTTTCGGGAGATTTGTTACATAGATTATTGTTCCAGCAACATCTTCAGGAGTAAGAGCTTCTATGCCCTTATATACATTAGCTGCCCTTTCCGTATCTCCCTTGAATCTAACTATAGAAAATTCTGTTTCTACCATACCTGGAAGTATTGTTGTCACTTTTACAGGCTTATCTACTAAATCTATTCTTAATCCATCACTGATAGTTTTTACTGCAGCTTTAGTTCCACAATAGACAGCTCCCCCGGCATATGCTGCATTTCCTGCAACAGATCCCATGTTTACAATATGTCCTCTTCCGTGTTCTAGCATAAGAGGAACTACAAGCTGGATCATATGAAGAACTCCTTTTATATTTGTATCCACAACATTGGCCATATCTTCAGCTTCGTTTAAATATACCTTGTCCATTCCAATGGCAAGTCCCGCATTGTTTACAAGAATATCTATTTTTTTCAAATCAGCAGGAAGATTTTCTATTTTTTCCCTAAGAGATCGAAAATCTCTCACATCTGCCGCAATTGTATAAACTTCCACTGAACTTCTTTTCATGATATACTCTTTCAGCTCAGTAAGAGCTTTCTCATTTCTTCCCATAAGAATAAGATTTGCCTCCATTTCAGCATACTGAATAGCAGTTGCTTTACCTATTCCGTTACTGGCTCCTGTTATCATTACTAATTTACCCCTTAAATTATTCATACATAACCTCCCTAAATATTTAATTATTTCAAGTTTTTTAACTCCCTATATATGCTCGTTTTATTTCTTCAACAGTATCATGAATCTGAGAATTAATATTTATTTTCACAGAATAATCTGCTGAAATTTTATAGAGCCACTCCCTCTTCCCATGGAGTTCTTCTATTGTTTTATACAGGTTCTCTACATCATTAAGTAGGGGTCTATTTCTTCCATTTTTCACCCTATGAAAAATGCATTCCAAACTTGTATCTAGATAGATTACAAAAGAGGTTTTTTTAAGATTTTTTATATTCTCATTATCCACTATGGATCCTCCCCCTGTAGAGATCACTATATTGTTTTCATGGGATTCCTCTTCTATGATCTTTCTCTCCATATCCCTAAAATATCTCTCACCTTTTTCAGCAAAAATTTCCGGAATGGTTTTTTTTTCCCTCATAGATACCATTTTATCTATATCAATAAATTTCATCTCTAGAGCTTTCGCTAACTGCCTTCCTACAGTAGTTTTTCCACTTCCCATAAACCCTATAAGTGCAATGTTTTCTTTCATCCTTTCACCTCTTCCCATAATTATATCATAAATTTTTACAGAATAAAGATTCATCTTGGATTTTTTTTTAAAAAGTTGTATAATATACCTAATATTTTCCTATTATGGAGCTATAAATTAAAATAAACATATATGATTTTTGGGAGGTAATATGCAAAATAAAGTTTTAATTATTAACACTGGTGGAACCATCGGAATGGTCCACTCTGAAAGAGGAAATCCTTATTCTCCTCTGAGACCGGCTGAAACTTGGATTGAAGTTGCTGAAGATCATCCTCTTCTACAACGTTTCGATACAGATTACTGTCAACTACCAGAGCTTATAGATTCATCTGATTTCTCTCCAGAGGCCTGGATAGAGATTGCACAAATAATTGAAAAAAATTACGACAATTATCTAGGTTTTGTTGTCCTTCATGGAACTGATACTATGGCTTACTCGGCATCTGCCCTGTCATTCATCTGTAAAAACATGTCTAAACCTGTTATATTCACGGGTTCTCAGGTACCTCTTCAGACTCCTAGAAGTGATGCTCTTCAAAATCTTATCACTTCAATCATGATAGCCGGAAATGAGTACTACGGTATAAAACTTATACCTGAAGTTTCAATATTCTTTAGAGACACTCTACTTCGTGGAAACCGTGCTAGAAAATTAGATGCTTCTAATTATTTCGGATTCTCATCTCCTAATTTTTCGCCTTTAGCAGATGTAGGTGGAGATGTTAGCATTGTAAAAGACAGAATACTTAAAAAATCCAATAAAGATTTTTATATTGATCCATACTTCGATAAAAATGTTATGGTTATCGAAATTTTCCCTGGACTTCAGCCGAAATATATTAAAAATATGATAGATGCCAATCCTGAACTTAAGGGAATAGTCCTTAAAACTTTTGGAAACGGAAATGCTCCTACTAAAAAAGAGTTTTTGGACGTTATCGAGTACATCAACAGCAAAGGTATTGTAGTTGTCGATATAACTCAGTGTACTAAGGGATTTGTAAAGATGGGTCTCTATGAAGCGAGTGCAAAAATGGTAGATGCAGGAGTTATCAGTGGTGGTGACCTTACTCCAGAGGCTGCTATTACAAAACTTATGTACCTTCTAGGCAAAAATCTTTCTCAGGCTGAAATAAAAAAAGCTATGCAGATCGATATGGCCGGAGAACAGACTGTTAATCAGTATGACTGGGAATTTACTAGCAACAAAGAACTGGGAGATTCTTTCTCATTTTCGGTTAAAGTTCCTGAAAATATTGATAAACAAGATATACTTAAATCAGTTGTAAGAGTTAAAAATGTTTCTGCTGATATGATTCCCGAAGAGAATGTTATTGTTTCCATAGCTCTTATGGGAGAACATGAATCTGAAGCTGTTAACAGAACCAACCACTGCAAAAAATCCATAAAGAATCTAGAAAATCTCAATGATGATATACATCTGAGTTTCAACCACACAGTTAAGGCTATTATAAAGGACTCATCAACTATAGAGATAGTTCTAAAAGCATCTAAAAAAATTAACTGGGAGAAAGTTGCTTTCTCTATATTTACTGAAAAATTGTAGTAATATATCTTCAACACCATATACTTTGTATATGGTGTATTTTTTTTCATACATTTTTTATATAGATTTTATTTTAAAATGTTTTGATTTTTTTCAAAACATGTTGTACTATTAATTTATAGGATGAACTTTAAAAAAACATTTTAATTTTAAGGAGATAAATTATGAAAGAATTCAGATTAGAAACAGACTCTATTGGTTCTCTGAAAGTCCCTAAGGAAGCTTATTATGGAATTCAGTCCCTAAGAGGAAAAAACAATTTTCACATTACTGGCTACAAACTTAATCCTCAATTTATTATTGCCATGGCCTATATTAAAAAAGCTACTTCGCTTTCTAACTTTCATGCAGGAGTTATCAGTAAAGAAATTCAGGATGCTATGGTCACTGCCTGTGATGAAATAATCGGTGGAAGATTTCACGATCAATTTATTTGTGATGTTATTCAAGGCGGAGCAGGAACATCTATGAATATGAATATCAACGAGATAATCGCCAATAGAGCAGGAGAAATTTTAGGAGGAGAACTTGGAGTTTACGATAAAGTTCATCCCAATGACCATGCCAATTATGGTCAATCCACTAATGATGTAATTCCTACCTCTGGGAAACTTGCCATTCACATGATGTGTAACGATCTTCTAGTTGCACTAGAAAGACTTTTCAGCACTCTACAGATTAAAGGAAGAGAGTTTGACGATATTATAAAAATGGGAAGAACTCATCTCCAGGATGCTGTGCCTATCAGATTAGGTCAAGAGTTCAGAGCTTTCGCTGAACCTGTAAATCGAGATATTTCTAGAATCAAAGGAGCTCTTGAGGATCTTAAATATATCAATATGGGAGCTACTGCAGTAGGAACTGGAATCAATGCCGATGTGGATTATGTACACAATGTAACTAAAGTTTTGGCCCGAATAACAGAAATAGATTTTAAACAGTCTCCAAATCTTGTAGATGGAACTAGAAATTTAGATTCTTTTGTATGGCTATCTTCAGCACTTAAAACTTGTGCTGTAAATCTTTCTAAAACTGCCAACGATTTAAGACTTATGGCTTCTGGACCAAAAACTGGACTTGGAGAAATTAATCTTCCTCAACAGCAACCAGGATCTTCTATTATGCCTGGAAAAGTAAATCCTGTTATCCCTGAAGTTGTGAATCAGGTATCTTTCCAAATATTCGGAAATGACCTTACTATTACAAAAGCTGCTGAAGCTGGTCAGCTAGAACTGAATGTTTTCGAACCGGTACTTTTCTTCAACCTGTTTCAATCTATTGAAATTCTTACCAATGTAATTAATACTTTTATTGATAACTGTCTCGTTGGAATTACAGCTGATAAAGAACACTGTAAAAATCTTGTGGACAACTCTGTGGGAATAGTCACTGCCCTTGTTCCACATATAGGTTATAAAAATTCATCTGATATAGCTAAAGAATCTATAAAAACAGGGATTCCTATTGCTAAAATCATTCTAGATAGAGGACTTCTCAGTATGGACGAACTGCAAGTAATACTGGATCCTTACGAGATGACAAGACCAGGTATTCCTGGAAAAGCTCTACTAAAAAACAAAATTTAAAAGTATGAAAAAGAGGCTATTCCTGATGGAATAACCTCTTTTTTTAACCTATATTGAAAAAATCCTTTATCTCTTCCTCATTATAATTTATCACCAATTCAATAGGAAAATTAAGTTCTTTCAAGAGCTTTTCTGAATTACGAAAATTCCCTATATCAAAACTTGCGTGGGCATCGCTTCCCATTATCACCCTTGCTCCCTGCTTTCTGCACTCTTCTAGCATCTCAGTAAGATTTTCACGAGCGCCCTCTCGGAAACTCCCAGAGCTGAGAGATGAGTTATTTATCTCTAAAAGAACATTTTTTTCCTTAGCTGCCCTTACAACTTCTTTATAATCCAAAGGATATCTCGAATCATCAGGATGGCCGATAATCTTTACCTGAGGTATATCCATGCTATTTATTACTGCTCTTGTATTTTCATGGATATCACCACAATCAATACAAGGTGGATGGAGGCTGGCTATTGCATAATCAATCGCAGATAACTCTCTTTCCGGAAGATCTATCTCACCATTAAAATTTATTATATTTACTTCGCAACCCTTTAAAATCCTAACTCCATTTATTCTCTTAGGAATAACTTTCAGATTGGAAAAATAAAAAAGATGTGGACCTCCTGGCATAGCTGGTGCATGGTCGGAAACTCCTAAAAATTTAAGTTCATGTCTGCAAGCTGCTTCGATGTTTTCCTGAAGTGTGCTGTAAGCATGACCACTCACTATTGTGTGGGTGTGTAAATCGATGATTGATTTCATTTTTTACCTCGCTTTTATCTTGGAATTTTTAATAATTTTTATTCTTCTTCATTTTATGCTATAATTAGTCTAAATATCAAGTATTTTTTTAAGAAGGTGACTTATGACAAAGGAAAATTTTTTAAAAAATTTCTCACACGAGGATGAATTTTTAGTAGCCTCTCTCTATGAAGACATGGAGCTCAGTCGGGATATAGATTATATTGTATATTCCGGGTACTTTCTTCCTCCTACAATATGGAAAACTCTAGAAAAACTTCAAGAGCATCTCAAAATAGGAATAAAAGCTTTGGGACTCAATGAATTCTCAGAAAGAAAAATCCTTGCTTTCTATCCAAAAAATAGTCAGGAATGGGAATTTCATTTCCCAGTGAAATATTTTAAAATACATGGAGAAAACAGATTCCGCGAACTTCAGCACAAAGATTTTTTGGGAACTCTCATGAGCCTTGGAATAAAGAGAGAGATTATGGGCGATTTGGTAGTCCACGAAAACTTATGCTACGGAATTATTTTAGAAGATTTTTTTCAGATGATTTCAGATGAAATTACCAGTGTCGCAACTATCCCTGTAAAAATAAATAGTGCAGATGAATCTTCGGTCCCTCAACCTAAATTTTTGGAGATAAACGACACTGTGGCATCTCTCAGGTTAGATTCCTTAGTCGCCTCTGCTTTGGGTTGTTCCAGAAATATTGCTGATTCTTTTATAGAGTCCGGAGATGTTTCTGTGGATTATCAGATAGAGAAAAAAACAAGCAAATCTATTCCTCCGCTCAGTGTTATTACTATAAGAAAAAAGGGTAAATTTCTTTTTTTCAAAGAATTGGGCGAAAACAAAAAAGGAAAAATCCGTATTCAATTAAAAAAATATATCTAAGAAAAAGGCAACCTTCAAATTTTTAAAGGTTGCCTTTTTTTATTCGTTTATAGCTTCAAAATTTTCTTTGTTTGCACCACAGATAGGGCAAACCCATTGTTCTGAAATTTCTTTAAAATCTGTTTCTGGTTTTACTCCATTTTCTCTATCTCCGATTTTTGGGTCATATACATATGAACAGATAGTGCACAAATATCTCATAAAATCCTCCTAATTTATTTTCTGTAATCAAGTCTAACTCAAACTTTCTTCTCTGTCAATTAAATTGATAATTTTTTCTTCCAAATTTTCTCCAGTAGGGAAAAATTTATCTCCAGTAAATATATCTCCATAATTTTCCATAACCTCATATATCGTTGAGACTTTCAGTTCCTGGTAATTATATGAGAGTTTATAATATTTTTCAAAATCATCATACTGTACACTTTCAAAAACTATTTCTGTCTCTTTCAAAATTTTTAAAATATCATTTATCATCTCCAAGGGAATATTGCTTATTTTTGAAATTTCTTTAGATGTGAGAGGAGGTCCGTTTTCTACATAATTTTTTGCAAGTACAAGGGTCACTGCCAGAGCCATTCTATACCTGCATCTAAAATTGAGTCTGGAGATGCCCTCTATATTGCTGAGTGACTGGCTATTTTGAACTATATATGTAAGATGGACTCCTACCAAAATAAGAAACCATACAATTTTTAACCATATAAGAAACATCAGAATTATTGAAAAACTTCCATATATTTTATTGTATTCATTTATCAGTATCTGGAGTTTTATGAATATCTGATTACTTTGATTGAACACTACAGATACAAAAAAACCCGATATAACTGCAGGCAAAAAATGGATTTTACAATTTGGCATAATGCTATAAAAAACTGTAAAAAATATCCAAACGGATATATATGGTGCCAATATAAAAACAGGAGCCGGAATTAGGTTTGCGATAGCTGAATTTGGTGATGTCAGTATACTTAGAGAGAGCAACGTAATTGGAAACAGCATCACTATAGTTAAATAATCTGTACACTTTCTGAAGAATGTACGAGATTTTTCCACCCGCCATATGGCATTCATAGAGTTTTCAATCAGAGAAAACATACTGATTACAACCCATCCCAGAAATATAAATCCTACTCCTGCTAAAATTCCACTCCGCGTATTTTCCAGAAGATTCTGAGCCACATCCAAAAGTGTTTTTAGTGATTCTTCATCCAGAGGAGAATTTTTATAGAGCTGTGTTGCAAGAAAACTTTCTATCCCCATAAATCTTCCAAAACTGAAAGCTATCGCCAGTATAGGAATTAGAGAAAGTACAGAAAAATAGCAGAGAGAAGACACCCACACACCAGAATTGGATCTCACGTAGTTACTATGAGCTCCCTCTATACCTGCAATTATATGGACAAATCTTCTGTCTCCTCGTTTTTTATAATTTATAATTTTTTCTATTTTGTTTCTCATATATTCACCTCACCCCTATATATACTAAAAACTTCCCCTTTTCCCTTCTACATATCTCCATTTATGCTCTTTGACTTTAAGATTTTTACGAGGTAAACTTCTGTATCGGAGGTGTTTATTATGGAAAAAATAGAAAAAAGAATTTATATGTTCAACGAAGGGGATAAGAGTATGAAAAATCTTTTGGGAGGTAAAGGAGCCAATCTATGTGAAATGACTAACTTGGGTCTTCCAGTTCCTGAAGGATTTATTATCACTACCGAATCTTGTAGAGAGTATACGGAAAAAGGAAACGTTCTCTCTTCCGAACTGTTAAATTCTATTGACTTGGCTTTAGCAAACCTAGAAAAAAAATGTGACAAAATTTTCGGCGGAAAAAATCCTCTCCTTCTCTCAGTAAGATCGGGAGCTCCTGTATCCATGCCTGGAATGATGGATACTCTCCTAAATCTGGGATTCAATGATGCTACTTTAGAAGCAGTGGCACAACATTTTAAAAATAGAAAGTTCGCTTTGGACAGTTACAGCAGATTTATAGAGATGTTTTCAGATATTGTAAAAAAAATTTCCAGAGAAAACTTTAATCAAATAGATTTAGAACTGGAAAAACAATTTTCAAAAGAAAGTCTCGAGTTTTCTGAAAAACGGCTTCTTCTTTATAAAGAAATCTATCTTAAAAATTTTAACGAGAATTTTCCTCAAGATGTAAAACAACAGTTACTCATGGCTGTTGAAGCAATTTTTCTCTCGTGGAACAATAACCGTGCCAAAGTATACCGTGAACTCAACAATATAAACGAAAATATGGGGACGGCCGTGAACATACAGCGAATGGTCTTCGGAAATCTAAATATAAAATCTGCCACCGGAGTAGCTTTCAGCAGAAATCCTGCCAACGGCGAAAATGAAATCTTCGGAGAATATCTTCCTATGGCTCAAGGTGAAGATATAGTTGCAGGAATCAGAACTCCTCTAGAACTAGAAGATCTGTCAAGGGAGATGCCCGGAATCCATAAACAGTTCCTTAAAATCGCTAAAGATCTTGAGCTTCATTACAGAGATATGCAGGATATAGAGTTCACCGTAGAAGACGGGAAACTTTTTATACTTCAAACAAGAAATGGAAAACGTGCTCCCTTTGCAGGAGTAAAGATAGCACTAGATCTCATAGATGAAGGAATTATCGATGAAAAAACAGCTCTTCTGAGAATCGATGGAAAAGACATCTCCAAACTTCTGAAAGGAAACTTCAAAAAAGAGAGTCTGGAGAAGGCTGAGTATCTTGGAAAAGGATTAGCTGGTTCAGCAGGAGTTGCCACAGGAAAAGTTATTCTCACATCTGAAGAGATAACAGGACCTGACTGCATCCTTGTCAGAAATGAAACCTCTCCTGAAGATCTGAGGGGGATGAGCATAGCTTCAGGTATACTTACAGCTAAGGGTGGTCTCACTTCCCATGGAGCAGTTGTGGCTAGAGGTATGGGTAAGTGCTGTGTTGCCGGATGCTCAGATATGATTATAAATTTTGAGAAAAAAGAATTTTTTCTAGGAGGTAGGAAAGTTTCACAGGGAGATATAATTTCTATAGATGGCTATACAGGAAGCATCTATTTAGGAGAAATCGAAATCGATAAGGGTAACGTAGACAGCAACTTCGAAAGAGTTCTTTCTTTAGCCCTAAAATATAAGCAGATGGGAGTCCGAATGAATTCAGATACTCCTGAAGACTGTGCTGTAGGATTGAAGTTTCACGGTGAGGGTATAGGACTCTGCCGTACAGAGCATATGTTCTTTAAAGAGGATAGGATCTGGGCTGTCCGTGAGATGATACTTTCTAAAACAACTGAAGAGAGGAAACGAGCTTTAGAAAAAATACTCCCTTATCAAGAGGAGGATTTCTATCAGATGATGAAACTTATGGATGGAAAATCTATAAATATACGTCTTCTTGACCCTCCGTTACACGAATTTCTTCCTACCGAAAAAAAAGATATTAAATTTATGGCCAGTATTATGAAAAGCACAGTTGAAGAGGCTGAATTGCGAATTAAATCTCTCGAAGAACATAATCCTATGCTTGGACATAGAGGTTGCAGACTAGCTGTTACCTATCCGGAAATTTACGAAACTCAAGTTCAGGCTATATCCAATGCCGCTCTGAGATGTCTCGAAGAGGGAATTGACCCCCATATTGAGATTATGATACCTTTAGTTTCAGAACTTAAGGAATTAAAGTTTGTGAAATCTAGGATTATAAAAACTATAGAGGAGAAAACTAGGAATAAAAAGTTTAGATATTCCATAGGAACTATGATAGAATTACCTAGAGCTTGTGTAGTAGCAGATGAGCTGGCACAGGAAGCCGAATTTTTCTCCTTTGGAACCAATGACCTTACCCAGACATCCTACGGACTCTCCCGTGATGACTCAGGTAAATTTATTGAACAGTATCGAGATAATCACATTTTTGATACCAGCCCTTTCGAAGTTTTGGACAGAAATGGAGTGGGAAAACTTATGCAGTTAGCCATCAATCTCGGAAAAAAATCTAATCCGAATATATCCATAGGTATCTGCGGTGAACACGGTGGAGAAGAAAGAAGTATCGCTTTCTGCCAGGAACTTGGGCTGGACTATGTAAGTTGCTCTCCATACAGGGTTCCTGCAGCTCTTCTGGCTGCTGCCCAGAGTGCAATCAAATCTAAAAGTTAATGAGGTGTATCATGAGTTACCAAAAAAAAATAATTTTTCTCTCTCTCCTTCTATTTGCAGGAAACGGGAGCTATTCAGCAGAAAAAAATTCTCAAATAAATCTGGAAATATCTGTCAAAAAATCTGCTATCAATGAAATTCTAGAGAACGAGATTCCAAGAAATTTTTCTGGAGATGGAATTTATGAGGTTGCTTCTCAGGGGGGGAGCAAAAGTCAGCTCCTGGGATTAGGTCTCTCCCTTCTGAAAAATTTTAAAACAGATATTCCGACAAGAGCTTTCTGGAAATACAGTCTGGATAGAGGAGCAATATTTCTTTCGGCTAAAGGAAATAATATTTCAGCTTCCACAGATTTTTCTGGAAAGGCTAACGGTATTCTCGAAAATTCTTCCAAAAATGTAGAAGCTGACTTCAATGGTAATTTGGGAGTTTCTACTTCTTTCAATATCACAGAGGAGTGGCAACTTTTTACTAAAACATCTCCACTTCTGAATCTTTCGAACTCTATGCTTCCCCTTCAACTGGAGATTGCGGGTCTGAAAATAGATGAAAAAATAAGTATGCGGAGTGAGCTGGAAAAGAGAATAAATCCCATACTCCAAAAAACAGCTCGAGATTTAGATACAGAAATAGCTCAATTTAATTTAAAAGAATTTATTGATAAACAGTGGAAAAATTTAAAAGATCCTTTACAAATAAATAAAACTTATGATGTATGGCTTGTGGCTAGACCTAAAAAAGCCTATTACGGGGGCATTCATGAGAAAGCAGACACTTTCTCTATAGTTACAGGAACTGAAGCAGAACTTTTCCTCTCTGTGGGAAAACCCGAGACTATTCATGATTTAGGAGTTCTTCCAAAAATTTATTCTCAGGAAAAAGAAAATATGTTCACTCTGAATCTACCTGTTATTTTAAAATACAATGCCATCAAAAAAACTTTGGAAGAAAATTTTTTGAACAAAGTCTTTAAACTTTTCCGAGGAGGAGAGCTCACTCTTAAAAAAATAGATCTTCAGGGAGATGGAAGAACTCTCAATCTGAAAAGTAATTTTATTTTAAGTCTCTTCTCTCTACTAAATTTAGAAGCTGGAGTAACTTTATACGGAACTCCCCAACTTTTTGAAGATAAGAAAGTTTTGTCACTGGAAAATTTCAGTTTCAAAATAGATAGCGACAGTTTTATCCTAAAGATAGCAGACAAATTTTTCCATAAGAAAATTGAGAAGATGATTTTAGAAAACTATCTCTCTTTCAATATAGAGAAAGATGTTCCTCTTCTTCAAAAGGCTCTATCTGAAAAAGTAAAAATCTTAGAACTGGAAAAAAATATTATTTTAAATACTAATATACAGAACTTGAGTATCGAAGATATCTCTATCGACAATAACGGAGTTATTATTTACTCACAAATTCTAGGGAACTCAATTCTTGACATAAAAAAATTAAAAAAATAATTTAAGAAAATTGTTAAATTAAAGGAAATTTTAATTTTTCTCCTAAATATAGATGTGTAAAGAACATTATATTACAAAAAAAGGAGATACTGATGCCAAAAAAAAATCCTAGAATCGATATCATTTTTAAAAAACTTTTTTCACAAGAGAGCAATAAAGAGTTACTTGTAAGCCTTATTAATTCTGTTGTGGATGAAAAAAGTAAAATATCTGATCTTATTCTGAAAAATCCCTATAAGGAAGAAGATTTTTTATCTAACAATCTTCCTCAGATTGACGTGAGAGGTAAAAGCAAAGTAAGCGAAGAATGGTATAACATTGAACTTCAGATTATGAGACACGAAAACTATGACAAACGTGCTCTCTACCATTGGGCTAAAATCTATGATTCTCAGTCTACTATAGATTTGGATTTTGAATCCCTTGAAAAGACAATTTCAATAAACTTTTTAAATTTCAATGTGGTTCCTGAAAAAAATTACCATAATGTCTATAAACTTATAAATAAAGAAACTGGTAAAGAATTAAATGATCAGTCTGAAATACATTTTATAGAATTTGAAAAATATGATACAAATAGAAATTCTATCACAGCTCTTGATAGATGGACATATTTTATGAGAGATGCAGCTATTATGACAACTCTTCCTAGCGATTTAGAAAATATTCTTGAAATCAAAACTGCTTTTGATCTTCTTGAAGATATAGAGATGTCTGAACTGGAAAAAAATTATTATGATAACAGAGTTAAAGGTTTTAAAAATGAAGAGTCGGCTCTTAGAACCGCTAAAAAAGAAGCTGTATTCGAAGAGAAAAGAAAA
>JBOFEZ010000019.1:0-54833 GCA_051648365.1 Fusobacteriaceae bacterium | reverse complement strand
TACGGGGGTACACCTGGTCACATTTCGAACCCAGAAGTTAAGCCCGTAAACGCTGAAGGTACTTGGTGGGAAGCTGCCCGGGAGAATAGGAATTTGCCAAGTTATATGAAAAGAGGAGCTCTGCTCCTCTTTTTTGTTTGTTATAGTCTTTTTTGTTTTTTATAGAATACACTCTTTATAAAAAAAGTCCCGACCGGGACTTTTTATTTGTAAAATATATTTAAGAGTATTTGTATTACCGAAGCGGTAACTACTCCGTCTATAAAGAAAAGAGTGAGTCCCCTTTCTTTTTTTAGGAGATAATCTATAAATTTGGAAAAACAGATTATTCCTAAGAATACACCTATACTAAAAGTATAAAGTATAAGAAAATTATCGCCTGAAAGAAGAGGTAAAATTCCTGAAAAGGAAAAGTTCTTCAAAAACATCAAGATATTTTTTAATGTACCGTTTATTGTAAAAAGTATATTATAGTATTCTCCAAGCATTATAAGGAGTAAAGAACCTGAAATTCCTGGAATTATCATGGCTCCTGCGGCAATAGATCCAGCGAGGAATATTTTTATCCCGTACTGAATTGTAAAAATCTTTTCAATACCTAAATTTTCACCTTTAACTCCAAATTTTATACCTAAAATTATAAATATAAGAGTAAAAATAAATCCTCCAAGTAGGGAAAAGCTATTTTTCCTATTCCATTTTTCACCCTTTACTATAAGTGGAATAGAAGGGATAATAAGAAGAAGAAAACCGAATCCTGTCATTTTAGGAAAGTTAATATAAAGATACTGGAGAATCTTTGCAAAAAGTAGTATTCCCAGGGTAGCACCTGAAAATATAGGGAAAAGAAATTTAAGGTATTCCATTCTCTTTTGTTTATCAGCACCTAAAAATCCCCCTACTGATTCTACAAGTTTGTCATAAATATTGAATACAACTGCCAAAGTTCCACCAGAAACTCCGGGCATAATATTTGCTACCCCTATTCCAATTCCCTTTAAAAAAAGTGAAAACATCATTATCTCCTTCTGTGTTAAATATTATTTTTTGAAAATTTCTATAGATTTATCTAAAATTCCATTGAGTTGGGCTATAAGTAGTCCATAATTGGTTATAGGAATATTTTTTTCCAGTGCAAAATCTATACGATTTTGCATATTTTTTCGGTTTATCATACAAGCACCGCAATGGACAATAAGGTCATACTGATTTAAATTTTCAGGAAAAGAATTACCCATTTTAAAATGAAAATTAAAGTTTTTTCCTGTTTTTTTTCTTAATAGATTCGGAATTTTAACTCTTCCAATGTCTTCATGTGAAGTATTGTGAGTGCAGGTTTCGGCAATTAAGATATTGGCTCCATCAAGAAGGGAATCAATAGTTTTGGCTCCATGAACCAGGCTGCAAAGTTCTCCCTTTTGTCTGGCAAAAAGTATTGAAAAACTTGTGAGAGGGAATCTTCCATTGGTTATGGTGTCTACTTCCTGGAAAGCCTGAGAATCTGTTATTATAAGATCTATATTTTTTAAATCTAAAAGGGCAGTTTCCAGCTCAGTGTCCCGAACGACATAGCTTTTTATTCCGTTATCTAAACAGTCTCTCAGTAATTGGACTTGCGGAAGTATAAGTCTTCCCTTAGGCGCCTCAGAATCTATGGGAACTACCATGACAACTGTACTTCCATAGGGAAGAATATCCCCAAGAAGTGAAGGGTCTTCCTCCACTTTTTCGAGAGATTTTATTATTTCTTCTTTTAAATGGATTGTTGATTCCCATCTATTTGCAGAGACAAAATGAGCATGGGGATAAAAAGATTTTATTTCTTTTTTCTTTTCATGGGAAAGAAACTCATCTTTGCTGATTATAAGCATGTGAGAAAGATTATATTTTTTAAAAATTTCCACTTGATTATGGTAGAAATTGAAATCTAAATCCTCTCCTGAAACAAGAAAAAGAGCTAAGTCACATCTTTTTATTTCAGAAAGAGCCTTTTGAACTCTCATATCTCCCAAAATTCCAGAGTCGTCCAGTCCTGCTGTATCAATAAAAAGTACAGGACCGTATGGAAGTAGTTCCATGGCTTTAACTACAGAATCGGTTGTAGTCCCCTTCGTGTCTGAAACTATAGCCAGATCCTGCTCTATTATACAATTGAGAAGTGAAGATTTTCCACTGTTTGTTTTTCCGAAAATCCCTATATGTTTTCTATTTGAATTGGGTGTATTTTGCATAATTACCTCACCATTTTTAATTTTTTGGATACTTTTATCTGTATAATTTCTTATATCTTCTCTTTCTATTTTCAAAATCTCTTTTTCTATAATTTTGAATACTTTTTCCTTTAGTTCACTGTCTCCATAATCCATTGCATATCATAAGGGCATTGGGCTGGCAGATGTTCTTCCAGAACGGTAACAAGCTGTACAATAACTTGGAAGATGCTCTTTTTTTTTCGTAGCTAGAAGAACTAACATATCTTCAGGAGTTATTTTTTCTCTTTTTCTTGCTTTATCCAAGACTTCTAGAATTTCCTTATCTTCTATTTTATTAAAATTATCTAGTAGGGAATTGATATAGTTGTGGTTTATAAAATCTACATTTTTAAAATCAGAGTTTAATAATGTTATTTTCTTTTCCATAATATGTTATCTCCTCTTTCCATAACTGCAAGAAAACCTGTAGCCACAATATTTTCTTTTATTACTTTTAACTCTTCAGCAGCTTCATCATTTTGGAATTTTTTTCCATCATAAAGAGCATATTTAGCACGGTTTTCAAAGGGTGAAAGGTTAGGCATAATTACATTGGCACCAACACGAAAGGCCTTTTCTCTTCCTTGAGGATCGATGGTTCCCAAGGCTGTTGTTGCAGGAAGTAGAACATGAGGAAGAAGAAGTCTTACAATGGCAAGAAAAACCAAGGTAGTTTCTACATCTCCACCTATTGCATCCTTTAAAGGGGTATTTTTTTGTGGAATAAAAGGTCCCAATCCTACCATCTGGGGATTTAATTCTTTTAGAAAAAGGAGATCTTTTACATAAGTCTTGTTATTTGACCCAGGAACACCGATTAAAAATCCTGCTCCTGTTTGAAAACCTATATCTTTAAGATTTTTCAAGCAATCCCTTCGATTGGAAAAGCTCATATGAGGATGTAAGGAATGATAAAGTTCCTCTTGGGCTGTTTCATGTCGTAAAAGATAACGGTCAGCTCCAGCTTGGTAAAGTTGAACGTAGGATTCCTTACTCCGTTCGCCTAGGGAAAGGGTAATAGCTGCATCAGGACAATTCTCTTTTATATTTTTTATAATTTCTACAAGTCTGTTATCTGTAAACCAATAATCTTCTCCACCTTGGAGTACAAAAGTTCGGAATCCTAAAAGATATCCCTTTTGGCAACATTGTAAAATTTCCTCTGGAGATAACCGATATCTCTGAGCCTCTTTATTGCTCTGCCTTATTCCACAATAATTACAATCTCTTTTGCAATAACTAGAAATTTCAATTAAGCCCCGCAAAAAAACAGTATTTCCATAGTTTTCATCTCGCCTGGAATAAGCTTTTTGGAAAAGGTATTTTTTCATATCTTCATCCAAATTATCCAGAAGAAAAAGCATCTCTTCATAATGGAGATAAGATTCGTTATAAAGCTTATCTATTAAATTTTTTAAGTTACATACCACAAACTGCCCCCTTAGAAATTATGAAATTATCAGTAAAATTTTTGCAGTATTTAAATTGTATACCATAAAGCTATATATTTCAAGAAAAAACCTCTCTGAAAAAAATTCAGAGAGGTTTTTTCTTGAAATTATTTAGTTCATACACTTTCTGATCATATCAAAAACTTCCAATTTAGTATCTGGAAGAGATATGATTACAGTAGAGTTTGGATTGGCAAAAGTGACAATCTCTTCGTCTTTTTTATTCAGTAGTCTCATTTCTGGAAGAGTTATGGTTTTTATTCCAAAAGTAGGATTGATAACTTCCAGAACCTCCCCCGTCTGAAGACGGTTTCTGATGGCAAGCTTGAATTCAGTGTCAGAAATTTTTTCTATAACCTTTGCCACTAATTGGTGAGTCTGGCTATATGAGTTTCGATCACGGTAGTTCATAGCTTCCTCAGTTGGTTTATTTTGAAGAAAACCAGTTGAATAAGATCTGTGAGAAGTAGATTCCAGCTCCTCTAACCACTGAGGATTATACTGGAATCCCTTAGGAGAGTAGTAAGAGTTTAGAGCATCTTTATATACTTTCACTACATTGGCAACATAGTAAATACCTTTCATTCTTCCCTCTATTTTAAGAGAGTCGATTCCTAGATCTAATAGTTTATCGATTATTTTTATAGTGCAAAGATCCTTTGAATTGAAAAGGAAAGAATATCCCTCAGAAGAAGTATCTGATGGGAGGTTGTCCCCTTCCATATTCTCCTCATCTACACTGTAGTTCCATCTGCATGACTGAGCACAGTCACCACGGTTGGCATCTCTTCCTGTCATATTGTTACTCAGAATACATCTTCCAGAAATAGCCATACACATAGCACCGTGGATAAATACCTCTATCTCAATGTCAGGAACCTTAGCTCTAATCAGGGCTATGTTCTCCAGTGAGATTTCACGGGCAAGAACCACACGTTTAGCTCCCATCTCTTTCCACATCTGTACTGAACGCCAGTTTGTATTGCTTGCCTGGGTACTGATACTGATGGGAAGAGAAGAGTTTTCCTGAACAATTTGGAAAACTCCTAGATCAGCCACGATAACACCGTTTACTCCTATTTCTTCTAAAAATTTTACATACCTAGGAAGAAGATCAAATTCTCCTCCATGGGGGATAACATTGAGAGCCACATAGACTCTTTTTCCTAAATCATGGGCATATTTTACGGCCACCTTCAGCTGTTCATCAGAGAAGTTATGGGAACCGGCTCTCAGATTGAACATGGATCCTCCAAGAAAAACAGCGTCAGCTCCATAATGGAAAGCCATTTCCAGTTTCTCCATATTCCCAGCAGGGGCTAATAATTCTACTTTTTTCACATAAACTCCTTTCTAGTTTCTAAAAAACCAGTTAAAAAAAGGTATATTGCTAGTTTTTTCCATACGTTCTTTCCAAAGAGGATTGTATTCGTACTTTCCTTCAGAATAAAGATTTACAGCTTCTCTATAAACAGAGACTGCAGTAGAAAGATAGAGCTCATCTCTCATACCTCCCTCTATTTTAAGAGTGCTAATTCCTAAGTCTAAAATTTTATCCAGATATTCAATTGCACAGAGATCTTTTGAGCTGAAGATATATGTACCATAAACATCTTCGTATATCTCCATATTTTCCTCAGGTCTAGTTTCTTCTTTCAGAATGAATTTTTTTCCTCCAATATTTTCCTGTGAACCATCCTTAATTTTCATATAGTTTGTCAAAATAGAACGTCCAGAGATTGCAAGGTTTACAGGACCTTGAACAAAAAGTTCAATCTCTATACCTGAAACTCGGGCACAAATCTCAGCAATATTATCCAGAGATATATCCCTATCTAGAACGATTTTGCTAGCTCCAAGTTTTTTCCACATCTCTACAGCCTTATAGTTAGTATTGCTAGAGTGAGTTTGAACAGTGACAGGGATAGTTGAAAACTCTCTTACACACTGGAAAACTCCTAGGTCAGAAATAATAACTCCATCTAGATTCAAAGTCTGAAGAAATTGCAGATATTCTGGAAGTTTTTCTAAATCCTCATTATGAGGAACTGCATTAAGATTAAGATATATTTTTTTATTTTTAGATTTAACCAGCTGAACTGCTTCTTTTAGATTTTCATCAGTAAAATTTTCTGTTCCTGCACGGAGATGAAGCATACGCCCTCCTACAAAAACAGCATCGGCTCCAGAATCCAGAGCCACTTTTAACTTATTTATATTTCCTGCAGGGGCAAGAATCTCTATTTTTTTCATATTTCCCCTTCCTTATTGAACTTTATCTGTATAATCGGCAAATTTTGTAAGTTCTGCAAAGAATCTCAACTTAGCAGTTCCAACAGGTCCGTTTCTTTGCTTACCTATGATTACTTCAGTAACACCCTTATCTTCACTATCAGGATTATAGTAGTCGTCTCTATAGAGAAAAAGAACTATATCCGCATCTTGTTCGATGGCTCCAGATTCACGGAGATCAGAAAGCATAGGCCTACGATCAGCACGGGATTCCACGGCACGTGAAAGCTGAGAAAGAGCTATAATAGGAATATCCAGCTCTCTTGCGATTCCCTTAAGAGCTCTAGAAATTTCAGAGATTTCTTGCTGTCTATTTCCTTCATTTTTACTACTACTTCCGCTTATAAGCTGAAGATAGTCAATTACGATCATATCAAGTTTACCAGCAGCTTTCAGTTTTCTTCCCATGGAACGAATCTCAAGAACATTTATATTTGGAACATCTGCAATACGAATTTCAGAGTTGGCAAGTTTTGCACTGGCAATTCCCAGTCTTCCCCACTCTTCATCCTGTAAAAATCCTGTTCTGATTTTCTGAAGAGGAACTCCTGCTTCCACAGCGAGTAGTCTTTGAAGCAACTGGGATTTTCCCATCTCCAAACTGAAAAGTAAAATAGATTTTTTTGATTTCATGGCAGCATTAAGTGCTAGGTTTAGGGCAAAAGCCGTTTTTCCCATGGCAGGTCTTGCAGCTAGTATAATAAGATCTGAGGGATTGAATCCCCCAGTGTGTTGATCATAATTTTTAAAACCTGAAGAGATTCCAGTAAGGGTTCCCTTATTGTCGTAGACTTCTTGAAGTCTAAGAAACTCATCCCCGATAATATCCTTTAGGGCAATTATATCTTTAGATTGCTTATTTTCAGAAATTTTAAAGATAAGACTCTCGGCCTTATCGAGTATAGTATTTACTTCTTCATACCCCTCATAGGCCATCTCTACAATAGAAGTACCGATATCTCCCAATCTACGGAGAGTGGATTTTTCTCTTATTATAGTGGCATAGCTTAGAATATTTGCCGCAGTGGGAGTATCTTCAATAATTTCTAGAATTATTTTTTCTCCTCCGACCTCTTCAAATTTGGCCATTTTTTTCAGACGTTCCATAACAAGTAGTACGTCAATACTCTGATCACTATTTTGAAGATCTCTCATAGCCTCAAAGATAAGTTTATAAGAGCTACGGTAGAAATCTTCAGGTTTTATGATTTCGGCAACCTCAGAAAAAGAATCAGGTTTTATAAATAATCCTCCCAAAACAGCTTTTTCAGATTCAATACTGCTGGGAATTTTTCTTAAATTTTCGAAGGTTTGCATCTGCCCTCCTTTCTAGGGTTAGAATTATTTAGCTGATACTAAAACTTTAAGATCAGCTTTAACTTCACTGTGGAGCTTGATAGTAACCGTGTGCTCACCAGTTGATTTTATATTACAGTCGATTTTTTTTCTATCGATATCCAGATTAAGATTTTTTTCTATCTCAGAAGAGATCTCTTTATTGGTAATAGCTCCAAAAAGCTTTCCATTTTCTCCAACTTTTCCAATTATTTTAAGAACCTTAGATTCTAAAAATTCTTTAAGCTCCACAGCTTTATTTTTCTCATCTTGAAGCTTTTGAAGTTCTTTTTTCTTTTTGTTTTCTATTTTTTTCAGTTCATCAGGCGTAGCTATTATAGCTTTATTCCCTTTTAGAAGAAAGTTACGGGCATAACCTTCAGAAACATTTACGATTTCACCTTTTCTCCCCTGACCTGCAACATCTTGAGTAAGTATAACTTGTAATTTAGACATAATAATCCTCCTAGTTTAAAAATTTTTTATTTCCCCCAGAAAAAATAACTCCATAGATAAAAAGAATCTGAGGGTTGTAGATAAATATTAAAATAATAGCGATTCTGCTTAGAAAACTGCTTTTAGAAAAAGAAAGCAGTGTCATGTAAAGAGATTTTAATCCGTAAGGAATGAAAATTACCTGAAGAATTTTTAAAGCATTCTCCACAATTAGTCCTTCCAGGATCCCGAAATATTTCAAGAAAAAAAGGAGTATGTATGGAGTTATCCATAAGTAGCTAATTTCCCAATAGATAAAGCTCTCACGCTTGAAAAAAAAGCAGACAAAGAAAACCATGAAAAATGAATACAGGAAAGCTAGATAAAAAGAATAATCTTTTATAAAAGTAAAAGCCGCTTCCATGTCTTGACCACTAATCTGAGAATTGGCTTTATAAAGTTCTCTCAATGTCTCAAAAGAGATAGCTGAATTTGTGAAAATCAGATAATAGATTGCAAAAAACACAGTTGAAGTAAGGAATACGACCAAAATTATTCTGTCAAAAACAGCTAATTTCTGAGCCCGAGAGACTATAAAATAGTAACCCAATTCAGGAAGCAGAAAAGCCAAATAAACCATCGAGAAATTAAAATCTACAAAGGTAACCAGAATAAGAGCAACCACATTTACAATAAGATGATCCTTGATTCCTAAAGTGCTAAGTTTTTTAATTTTGTATATAGGAAGTAGAACTCCCAAAGGCGGGAAAATCTGGAGAAGAAGAAACAAAACCCCAGTTATTATCCCTGTTAAAAATATCATAATACCTCCTAAAATATTAAAACTCCTCTATCTCTCCTCCAAAAAAGCTTAAAACCTTTTCTGCGAAATCATCAGAGGTATTTTTACCGCTACCTCCACCTTTTTTTCTATCAACCTGGAAGGTTAAAGAAAGGTTGCAGAGAAGAAGTTCATCAATATTCTTTTTTAAAATTCCACTGTTGACAACATTTTCCATCTGATTTTTTCCAAAACTATTATCAAAAGGAAAGGTAATCGTTAAAATATTATCCTCTAATTTAGAGGGAATAGCTCCGATGGTAAAAGCAGCAATGGAAATTCTCTCTTTTTTAGTATTTTTGAGAATAAGTTCCCAATTTTTCTTAATATCATCCAGGCTGACTCCTGGAACATTTTCTGAATTGAAAGATTTTTTATCAGGGATGACCTGATTTTCTGTTACTCTTTGAGTAACTTCAGCTATAGAAGAAGAAATTGTTTCTACTCTAGTATTAAGCAGTTCATTGATTATAAGATATCCGACCAGTCTCTTATCTTCTTCAAAACGGAATTTAGAGAGAGCTGTAAAAATAGCAGATATAATATTTAATCCTAGCTCGAGAGGGAGTTCATCTTTTTCTAGGAGTAAACGGCAGAGTTTAGCCAAATCTTTAAAGAAAATTTCAATATCAAGAGAATCACTCCAGAGGCTGTTAAGCTCTTCTAGGGCAGACTTTTTATCGCCGTTCCTTAAAGTCTGAAGAAAGTTCTCTAGTTTACCCTTAGGAGTAATTCCTAAAACTTTTTCAGTTTTTTCCCTATCGATTTTTTCTCCCAGATAGTTTATGGAAACTCTCTCAAGAATAGAGATAGAGTCTCTCATACTTCCTCCAGAGGCCTGGAAAATTGTCTCCAAAGCCTTATCATCTATGGAGATATTTTCTTGATCAGAGATATATCTCAGACGGTTAGACATAGCTTCTTGAGAAAGAGTTTTAAAATCATAACGTTGACATCTTGAGATAATAGTAGGAAGTACTTTGTCCGGTTCAGTAGTGGCAAGAACAAAAAGTGCATGCTCAGGAGGTTCTTCCAAAGTTTTTAAGAGTGCATTGAAAGCCTCCTTTGTAAGCATGTGAACTTCATCTATAATATAGATTTTTTTTCTTCCCTTCGTGGGTTTGTAATTTATTTTATCTTTGAGATCTCTGATTTCATCAATACCTCTATTAGATGCCGCATCAATCTCAATCATATCCATAAAGTTACCATTATTTATCCCAATACAGTTATCACAGATGTTGCATGGATGATCAGTAGGTCCACCAGTTAAACAATTAACACCCTTGGCAATAAGACGGGCAATCGTCGTTTTTCCGACTCCACGAGGACCTGTAAAAAGATATGCATGGGCCAGTCTATCATTTTTCAGTGATGTTTTTATAGTCTGAACAATGGATTCCTGTCCTGCAATTTCATCAAAATCTTGAGAACGATATTTTCTATAAAGTGTAATATGCATAATACTCCTTTCTTAAAGATTTATTCAATTTCAAAAATTGACATCTTTGTTCTCAAAGTATTTCTTGTAATACCAAGAAGCTCTGCAGCATCAACTTTTTTACCATTTGTAATTTCAAGAACTTGGCATATAAGTTCTTTTTCGATTTTAGAGATAACTCTATTATAATAATCTTGATTAGATTCTTTTTTGAGGTTGTACAACTCAGTTTTTATCCAGTCTTTAAGTATTACACTCTGGTCATCAGTTCTGCTTTTAGTATGTGCAGTACCCAAAATATTGCTCGGCAGGTCTTCCAAAAGAACGCTTGGACCTCTCGAGATAGCAACCGCAGACTTGATAGAAGATTTAAGTTCGTTTACGTTTCCTGGCCAGTCATATCTCAGTAGTTTTTTTATAGCAGGTTTAGTAACACCTTTGATGGAAGTTCCCAGTTCTAAGTTAACTTGAGATATATAGTGATCTATGATAAAAGGTATATCATTTTTTCTCTCACGCAGAGGAGGGATAATGACCTCTAAAACTCTAAGTTTAGAATAAAGTTCCTGAATAAATTTACCCTGTATAATAAGTGAATCTAGATTATCACTCGTAGAAGCAAGTATTCTGGCACTACTTTTAACAGGAATGGCACTTCCTATTGGGAAATACTCGCCCTGCTGAAGATAGTAAAGAAGCTTAGACTGAAGCTCCAAGTTTAGAGCCTCAATGTTTCCAAGGTATAAAGTTCCATTGTTGATTTTTTCCAAATCTCCAGCTTGAGAGAAGAGTGCTCCTTGGAATGCTCCTTTCTCATAACCGAAAAGTTTTCTCTCGATAAGTTCATTTCCTAGAGAAAGACAGTTGATAGTGATAAAAGGATTATCTTTATTATCACTAAATTGGTGTACAGATTTTGCCACACTGCTTTTCCCGGTTCCTCTTTCACCCACAATAAGGACAGGAACAAGGTTTTTGGAAACTTTTCCGATTGTCTTATAGACTTCTAGTATCTCTTTGGACTGACCGATAAGTTTATCTCCTGTACTTTTGTTTTTATCTATACGCTCTATTGAGGTTTTAACATCTTTTAAAGATTTTTCCAAAATAACTATAACATCTTTAGCAGAGATAGGTTTTAGGATATAGTCATAAGCCCCCGCTTTAAGACTTCCTGCAACCACATTGAGGTTGGAATTCTCTCCCAATACGATGATTATGGATTTTTTCTGAAGTTCTGCAACTTTTTTTATAAGACTTATAAGTGCATCTTCACGAATCTGCATATCGTCAAGGAGTATAGCATCAAATTTTTTACTTTTAATGCAATCAAGTATATCCAATGTGCTAGTTACTAAAGAAATATTGTAATCGATATTATTTTCCAATGCAGCTTTTATATTTGAATCAATTCTGAATCCTAAAATATTCAAATGATATCCCCCTTAATTTCCTATCAGTTTGAAGTTGTAATCTAAGAATACATCGCCCTGAACTGTTTTACCGTTTTTACTTAAATGAATTTTCCAACTTCTAGCCACGAGTTCGATGGCATTGTCGATATCAGGATAACCGCTACGTTTTCTGAAAGTCACGCTACGGATATTTCCTCCTGCATCAATGTTCAGATGGAGAGTAACACTACCGTTGATACCTTTCTGTTGGGCAGAGATGGGATATTCCGGATTTCGATTTTTCGGATCCCACTTGGCATCAATATCCCCGTCAGTAGCTCCAAGTTTATAACCACTGGGTACACCTGCAACATTTCCTATGGTTTTAATAGGTGCATCCAGAGCCTCACGAACCTTCTCTGACTGGGAAGATGTTGTTACTTTTTTAGCTTTTACACTCTTTTTTCCCAGGGCATTATCCATGGTAGGAGCTGTAATTGAAAGATTATCCAGACTGAGCTCTTTTACAGGTTCACTGACCTGAATATTTTGAGGATTTTCAACTGGAGGTTTAGGTTCCTTCGGTTTAGGAGGTTCCTTGCTTTCAATCTCTTTTTTTCCTTCATAGGCTACATTTTTACTAGGTCCTGTGGAAACTAATCCGACCTTGATTTTTCCTACAACTTCCGGAGTTTTTATTCCTGGAATCAGGAGTAGGATTAAAAGATTTATAATGAGGGCTACAGAAAAGGAGAAGGTATCAACTTTTTTCATACTATCACCTACTTTTTCCCTGAAAGGGATGTTGTGTCAAGATCGAGTGAAGAAGCACCAGATTCTTTTACAAGGGTCATAATGTTCATGATATATCCGTAGTCCAGAGATTTATCAGCACTTATAAGAACATTTTTTTTCTCATTGTTTTGAAGTTTGGAGATCAGAAGTGCTCTGAGCCCCTTTGCATCTGTAGCCTGAGTTTTACTACTTCCACCCTCTTGGAAGATCAGACTAATTTCTTTTTTGCTTGTGATTGTAACTTGGAGATCCTTTACTTCGATAAGCTCCTTCATGGAAGAAGCTGGGACATCGATTTTTACTCCGCTTTTTGTATCTTCAAAGCTTGTAGCCACAAGGAAGAAAATAAGTAGGAGAAAAACCACGTCTATAAGTGGAGTAAGCTCGAGAATGAGCTCACCACTTTTTCTTCTTTTAGATCTTTCTAATTTCATTTTTCCACCTCTACTTTCTAAAGAAATTTATAAATTCAGTGGAATATTTTTCCATTTCACCAATAGTAGAATCTATTTTTTTATCCAGATAGTTATAACAGATAAGAGCTGGGATAGCTACAAAAAGTCCTCCAGCAGTAGTGAATAAAGCTTCAGAAATTCCTCCTGCAAGTACAGCAGGATCCCCTGTTCCATGAACTGCAACTGCCTGAAAGGCTTGAATCATTCCTGTAACTGTTCCCAGTAGTCCTAAAAGAGGAGTTACATGGGCAACTACCGAAAGTAGCCACATTCTTTTCTCAAGTAAAGGAAGCTGAACAAGCATAGCTTCTTTTGCTTTTTCCTCCAGAGAAGTCAGATTAGACGTGTTAGTACGATACCAAAAAGTAAGAACCTCTTTAATAACTTTAGCAGTAGATGATTTGTTAGAGTTAAGTAGCATTATAGCCTCTTTGATTTCGCCTCTTTCAACGTGCTGTTTTATGGCTGTTTTTATTTTAGCCATATTTCCTTTCTCATTAAGCTTAAAATAGAGCGTTCTCTCTATAATAACTGTCAATCCTATAATTGACATGATAAAAATTACAATCATTAGTGGTCCGCCAGTTTTGATCCAATACATAAATTCACTCCTTTTTTAAATTAAAACTAAAGACCGAAAAGTGTTCCAAAGAAACCTTTCTTTCTTCCTTCTATAATTTCACCTTGTAGCTGTACAGAATCAGACTGGACAACCTTAATTCTCTGACGTTGTTTTTTCAAACTGTCGCCTACAATCTCCATATTGGTTGATTCGATTTTCTGATTTTTCAGAAGTTCATTACTGTTAGTTATAGCACGGTACTCCAGTTGCTGAAGGTTTACCCCTGTAACCTGCTGGTCTATTGTAGGAGAAGAGGGATTTGAGAAAACTGTAAGAGAAAAAATAATAAATATAAAAAATAATTTTTTCAGAGACATTTTTTAATTTCCCTCCTTTAGATAGTCGTCATACTTTGCCGCTGTGGTAGCATCAATTTTTTTGAGCTGAGTATGGTATTGTTTAGCTGTTTTAATCTGTTTACTTTTAAGATTTAGGAATATAAGTTTTTCTAAAGCAAAAACTTTATATCTGTTATTTTTACTGTTTTTAGCCAAATCTATGTAAAGTTTAACAGACTCGTTGATATTTTTTACTTCCTGAAGCTGAGCAGCTTTCAGTTTGGCATCCTCGGTAAAAGGACTTTTCTTATATTCTGTGTAAAGTTGCTTATAGTATTTAAGAGCTGAGTCTGTCTTTTTCGCTCCTTCATCTATTGTTGCAATTTGGAATAGTGCAAGATCTCTATAATTGCTGTTTCTTATACCAGCCACGATAACATAGTATTCTCTAGCCTTGGTATAACTTTTTTTTCCAAAATGATATTTTGCTAGATTAGCCGCAGAATACTCTTTGAAATCAGGACTTTTTACCAGTTTTACATACTGTGCAGCAGCACTGTCCATTCTGTTAGTTTTTTCATAGATTTGAGAAAGGAAATATGCTTTTTTTATTCCGTCTTTTATGGATGGAGCAAGTTTTTCAGCCTCACGATAATTTTTGGTTTGAATATAAGATTCTACCATTTTTTCCAAGGCATTTTGTTTCACATGATCCTCGCCTGAGTTCTCATAGATAACCTTATAGGTTTTTGCTATATCAGTATCGTTTTTTATATTTTCAGCAACCTTAGAGAAATTGGATATAAAATTTTCCTTGAACTCACTGTTAGGATAATTTTTTAGAAACTCACTGCTGATTTTTTTGTATTGGGCAGGGTTATTCATGGCAAGAGCAACTTTTCCTAGTGAATAAAGAGCTATTTCACGATTTTTTTCGTCGGTACTAGTATTGTAGATATTCTGATATATAGATCTGGCACCCTCATAATTTTTTTCAGACATGTAGGTATCACCTATCTGGAAATTAGCTCCTTCAAATTTGGCAGGATTATCCATAAGTTTAGAAAAATACTCACGACTCTTCTGGAATTCGTTTATACGGAAATAACTTATTCCGATTTTTTCCATAATATCCTCACGCTCAAGGGCATCGTTCAACTGAAGGTAAAGCTCTCCCTCTCTTATAGCTGAAGTATAATCTCCGGCTAAAAAGTAGTTTTTAATCTGATTCAGTTTTGTTTTCATATATAGATTGCTTTCTTTTTCTTTGTTTATTCCAGCTAAAACTTTAGAATAAAGAGTTTGGGCATCGGAATAAGATCCCAGTCCTGTAAATGCAACAGCACGAAGATAGTCATTTTCATTACTAGGTGATTGCTTTTGGAGGAACTGTTCTGCATCTTTATATTTCTTTTCATTGATAAGAAGAGATGTTAGGGCATTTAAAATATCCGGATCATTATCATCTTTCAAGTAAATACGGTAAAGATTCTCAGCTTGAAGAGCTTTATCGTTGTTATAAAGAGATTCAGCACCAGCAATATAAATTCTTTTTTTGTATTCTTTGTCACCTGGATAAAGTCTATGGTAATCAGCTATTCTAGTTTCTACATCATTGGCACGATTAAGTTTTCCACTCATCGTGATAACACGGAAAAGATTATCCTTGCTTGGAGTATGAAGATTAAGTTTAGTATAATAATCCCTTGCTAGAGGGTAGTTTTCCAGCTCATATGCAGAGTTAGCAATGATGATATTGATGTTGTCATTGTCTTGCTGGGTAACAACTATTTTTTTTGCTGTCTCACGCTCTGCTAGAATTCTTTTATAATCCTTCAGTTTGTAGTAACATGCAAACTTGTAGTAGATAGCTTGGTTGTAATAGCTTGTTTTTTCCAGTCTCACAAAATATGGAAGAGCTTCCTTTATCTTATCTTGACGGAAAAGAGCATAGGCATAACCATAAAGAGCTCTTGGATTGAGGTCTATATTGGCAAGTTTATAATATTCCTTTGCTTTATCGTACTGACCGTTCGCAACATAAAAATCTCCAAGAAGCGAAAAAGCTTCTGTTTCCTCAGGAGTCCCTTTTACGAGAGATGAATATTTATTTACCTGAGCCAAATCCTTTCGGTTAGCATAGATTTCTATAAGAGTAACCCGGGCTTTTTTTCCGTAAGGAGTATCTGGATATTTATCTGAAAGAAGCTCAAAATGACTGATAGCATTTGTGATCAGATCCAATTTATAATATGAAGTACCGTAGAGATAGTTAATAGCACTTTCGTCACGGTTTTTATCCTTAAGAGGAACATAACGATTCAGTATATCTATAACGAGGGGATACTGCCCATCATTGTAAGCTGTAAGAGCCATATTGAATACAGCACTATTTTGAAGTTCTTTTCCACTTTGAGCCAGGCTTTGGAAGGTCTTAAAGGCTTTCTCGTATTCATCCCTGTCAAGATAGATAACTCCTCTATCATAAAAAACTCTCTCGTAATAGATGTTAGACTTGTCCATCTGGGCAATATACTGATCTGCCATAGCTTCATCTTCTAGAAGAAGGTAAGACTTAGCAATATAATATAAAATCTCATTTCTTTCATTTACTGTAAGAGGATAATTTCCAAGTACATTATTGAAATGTTCAATAGCAGTGGAATATTTTTTTCTAAAATAGAAGGTTTTAGCCATACGCTCTTCAACTTTTCTTAGATTTTTAGAATTTGGATATCTAACTAAAAATCTTTTAGATTCATTTATTGCCAGGTCATAATTTTGTTCTTTATATACCTGGTCTAAAAATTTAATATCATCGTTCTCTCCAGCCAGTGTCAGAGTAGAAACTAAAAGGCAGGAGATAAGGAAAATTTTATTTCTGTTCACGGTTCCCCCTAGCCTCTAAAAGTCAGAGGCATAACAATATAAAGATAGTTTGGACAGTTGTTCTGTGTTATTTTTACAGCTCCTGAAGAGGTAGTAGATTCTAGTAGAAGCTCTTTCTCTATATCCAAATTTTGTATAAAATCAATAAGAAACTTTGTGTTAAGTGAAATTTTGATAGGCTCACCGTCATAATGGAGGTGAAGTTCTTCATTAATTTTTGCAAAATCGTTGATACCCTCAATGGCAATCTTGTTTTCTTCCAGAGTAAAAATAGCTCCAAACTTTGATTCTTGATTATTCCTAACAAAGATTATAACTCTTTTCAGCATAGCAAGAAAATCATGAGCTGAAATAAAAAGTTTATTGCTGTATTTAAGATTTTTCAAAGTTCCCTCATAATCAGGGAAAGGCAGATCTATTATACGACTGATAACTAGAGTATCCCCTACCTTGAATTTAACATTTTTAGTTCCGATAGAAACATGGACAGTTTCCATAGTTAAGGTTTTAAATAGTTTTATCCCAGCATCTATTGTGTTAAGAGGTATACTGATTTTGAAATCCAGATCAGTTTTAATAGCCTCTTCCAGATAGATCATTCTGAAATTATCTGTAGCCACAAACTTCAGAGATTTTCCGTCTGAGACCATACGGATGCAGTTGATTCTCATATCGTCAGAACTCTGAGAAGCTGCAAATTTAGTTTTTTCAAAGCAGTTTACCAAAGCCGAAGAATCAGTATCAAAACCTAGACTTTCTTCTTTAGCTTCCACGTGAAGATAGTTTATAGGAAACTCCTCGGCATCCATAAGGGAAAATTCAGAAACAGATTCAGCACCCTCGACATAAAGGATGGAATCCTCTACCTTCAGGAGAACAGTTTCATCTGAAAGTTCCTTTAGGTACTCTTCAACTATTTGAGGTTGAAAAACTATTTTTCCGTGGGATTTAACCTCGCACTCCATATGTGTGATAATTGTTATCTCTAAATTTGTTCCATAAAATTTAAGTTTGTTTTCATCTCCTGTTGTCTCTATAAGAGCACATGAAATAATGGGTTTTATCTTATTTTCAAAAATAGCTTTTTCAACTATCTTAAGTTTTTTAATAAATTCAATTCTGTTAACTCTAACTTCCACATTTCCTCCTAAACAGATGCTTCATATTTTACCTTGAGTTTTTCCAAGGTTCTTTTTTCAATTTGTCGAACTCTCTCTCTTGTTATAGAAAATGCCTTTCCTACCTCTTCTAGGGTACGGGACTCATATCCATCCAGTCCGTATCTCATAGTAAGAATATTTTGTTCTCTTTCAGAGAGAGAGCTGACCATCTGTAAAATTTCATTCTTATCAATTTTTGCAATAAGAGCATCTTCAAATGTATAATTTTCATTATCTTTAATAGTATCTCCAAGAAAAATATCATCTCCGATATTTGAATTTAAAGAGACAATATCCTGAAACTCCAAGAGAAGTTTTTGTACCTTTTGAGGAGATAGATCAAGATTATCCGCAATTAGTTCGTTGCTTGGATATGTTCCATTCTCCATAAGGTGTTTAACGGCAAACTTATTTAATCTTCCGATAATTTCATATTTGTAAGAGGGAATTCTAATTTCTCTTCCCTTTGTGATAATAGCTTTGTTAATAGATTGTTTTATCCACCATACAGCATAAGTGGAAAATCTGTTGCCCAAAGAGATGTTAAATTTCTCTATGGAATTTATAAGTCCTATATTTCCCTCACTTATCAAATCGATAAGATTCATACCCTTTACAGAATATGCTTTTGCAATACTTACAACCAGCCTCAAATTGGAAAGTATAAGCTTGTTTTTAGCTTCTAAATCTCCAGCCTGTGCTTTTTTTAAAAGTAAAACTTCCTCGTCTTTAGTCAGAATATCGTATTTTCTGATATCATCCAAATAAAGTGAAATTAAATCCTTCTCCAACATAAACATCAAACCCCGCTTTAATTATTTATATTTTTAAAACTCGAACTTAAGTTCTCTATTCATAAGTCCGTAGACAATATTTTTTGCATCTGCTCCGTTGTATATAACATCATAGATTCCTTTTACAATGGGCATATCTATTCCTAATTCCTGAGATTTTTGGAAAACAGCTTTTACAGTGGGAACTCCCTCAGCTACCATCACCATACCGGCTAAAATATTTTCCATGCTCTCTCCCTGTCCGAGCTTCTCTCCTACATATCTGTTACGGCTATGTTTGCTGGCACAGGTAACAATAAGATCCCCTATACCTGTAAGACCAGAAAAAGTTTTTTCCTGAGCTCCCAGTGCAACACCGTATTTTGTCATTTCAGCCAAACCTCTAGTCATAAGAGCGGCTTTAGTATTATCTCCAAATCCCATTCCGTCAGCAATTCCTGCTCCGATAGCCAAACAGTTCTTCACTGCACCACCGATTTCAACCCCTATAAGGTCAGTTCCTGCATATACTCTGAAATTTGGATTGTTAAAAATTTCCTGAATTTTTTTTGCGTTTTCAGAATCACCAGCAGCTACAATAGTTGTAGGAACAGCATTGGCTACTTCTTCAGCATGAGTAGGACCAGAAAGAACAACTATATTCTTGTGATATTTCCCTAAAATTTCTTCCTTAATCACCTCTGAAAGTCTCAGTCCAGAAGAGATTTCAATACCTTTAGCAGTATTCACAATTATTATATTTTCATTTATCTGTTCTGAAAATTTCGATATGACACCTCTCAAAACTTGAGAAGGAACTGAAAAGATAACAACATCCATACCTCCAAGAAGATTTTCACTCACATTTGTAACTGTGAGGTTCTTAGGAAAAAGATGACCTGGAAGAAACTTTCTGTTTTCTCCTTCCTCTTTCATTTTTTTGCACTGCTCCATGTTATATTCCCACATGGTTACTTTGTGTCCATTTTTTGCAAGAGTAAGTCCTAGGGCTGTTCCCCAGCTTCCGGCTCCTATAACAGCAATATTTTTCATATATACCTCCCGGTCTATTATTTTTTAGATTTAAGATTAAATTTGTTCTCTGTTCCTTTTACAAGCCTATCTATGTTGGCTCTGTGACGGTAAATTACAAATACTGCCACAAGTAGCGAAACTATAAAAAGAGAAAATCTAGGAATTCCCTCATTGAGAGGCAAGAACAGTGCAAGTAGAGGGAGAAGTCCCGCACCTACTATGGAAGCCAGTGATATATATTTTGTAAAAGCTACTATAAGTACAAAAGCCGCAAATACAATTAGGATTCCGTTAGGAAATAGGTATAAAAAAACTCCCAAACTGGTAGCAACTCCTTTTCCACCCTTAAAATTAAGAAAGATAGAGAGTGAATGCCCCACTATTGCTATTAATCCCACTAGTATAAGAGATGTTCCTGATATCTGGAATATATCCTTGGCAAGAAGAAGCGGAAGATATCCCTTGAAAGCATCAGCAAGAAGAACCCCTATTCCGTACTTAGGTCCCAGAACTCTGTATGCATTTGTAGCACCTGAATTTCTGCTTCCATGTTCACGAATATTGATACCCTTTGCGATTTTACCTATCCAGACACCGGTTGGAATAGATCCTAGAAGATAAGCTGCAACAACTGCCAATAAAAAATTAACCATATTATCAACCCCTTAATAATGTTTGAAAAATTACAAAAGATAATAAATTCATAATTTAACATCCTTAATTATACCAATTTTTTGTTCAAATTAAAAGAAGAAAATGGTTAATTTTTGATAATAGTAAAAAGGAGAATAAAAGAAATTTAAAGAAAAATAAAGACAGGTGTAATTATATCGCTTTAAACCCCGTATAATCAATTTTAAGAGGGGGTATTTTTCATATAGACAAACACAAGGGCAAGAAAAAAGAGACCACTAAAAACGCCTAAAAAAATCGAGTGTTTTCAATGTTTTTTGAAGGTGTGTGGTGAAAAGGAAGAATTAGGAAAAAGAGGTGTCTGGAAAGCCAAGGAATATGGGGGTTCAAAAAAGTGAAAAATGATGGTGAAAGAGGGGTGTTTAGTGTAAAAATTAGAGGTATACCCCTTTTTTTTTAACCTTTTAAGTGGTATTATTAGAGTGATAAGGAATAGTTAGTAATAAAATTGATTATTTTTGGGGGAATAAATGGAGGCTAAACAAAAGAAAATAATTGAATTGTTTTCTCAAGCAAATACACAATTTAAAATACCTGTTTACCAGAGAGGATATAATTGGCAGGAAAAACAATGTAGATTACTTTTAGATGATATTATAAAGTTGATTGAAGATGGAAGTAGAAGTTCACATTTCGTTGGTAGCATAGTATATATTTATGATGGAGTGTATAGTACGGGAGTAAAAGAATTTAATATAATCGATGGACAGCAAAGAATGACCACTTTGACCTTGCTTTTTTTAGCAATATCTCATACTTTTAATAAACTCGAAAATCTAAGAATGTATAATAAAACTTTTAATAGATATATTGTTGATGAATATATGGATAGCGAATGTAAATTTAAATTAATACTTCCTGAAGAAAATCATGATTTATTGGGAAAAATAGCTGGGGAAAAAATCGAAGAATTAGAAAATTTCCACGATAGAAATATAGTGAAGAATTATAAATTATTTTTAGAAATCTTAGATGAATATTCGGAAGATAGCTTAGAGAAACTATTGTTAGGAATGGAAAAATTAATCTATGTAGATATAGCACTTGAAAAAGGAAAAGATGACCCACAAAAAATTTTTGAGAGCTTAAATTCGACTGGATTAGATCTTACACAAAGTGACCTAATAAGAAATTTTATTTTAATGGATTTAGAGAGAGAAAAACAAAATAAAATTTATAAAGAAATATGGATACCTATAGAGGATAATTGTAAAGTCTCAGATGGTTCAAAAATCTATTCTTACATTTCAGATTTTATAAGAGATTATTTGACTTTAAAAAATAATAAAATTACAAATAAAAATAAGGTTTTTGAAGAATTTAAGGAATTTTATTTACAAAACATTGAAACTTTAGAAGAAATAAAAAAATACTCCAAAGTATATTCGGTAATACTTAAGCCAGAGGAAGAAAAAGATACTGATATAAATGAGAGATTAAAATATATAAAAGCCCTTGACCAAAGTGTAGTAAATCCATTTTTGATGGGAATTATACAAGACTACCGAGATAAAAAATTAGAGAAAGATAGCTTGATAAATATTTTTAATCTTCTTGAAAGTTATCTTTGGAGGAGGTATATAGTTGGAGAACCTTCTAATTCCTTAAATAAAATATTTATGAGTCTTTATTCCAAAATAAAAAAAGAAAATTATTATGATTCCTTTACAGAAATTATAATAAAACAAAATTTCCCTACAAATGAGGAATTAAAATATGAATTGAAAATAAAGCCAGTTTATAAAGATAGAGAAAAAATCAATTATGTTTTTGAAAAAATGGAGAATTATTATCACAATGAATTAATAGATTTTGCAAATTTCAAAATTTCAATCGAACATGTTTTTCCTCAAAAACCTAATAAGGATTGGAAAGCAGAATTGAAAAAAGAGGAATTTGAGCAGATGTTATCCCTTAAAGATACAATTTCTAATTTAACTTTGACCGGTAGCAATCAAAATTTAGGGAATAAAAGTTTTTCAGAAAAAAGAGATGCAAACCAACACGGCTATAAGAATAGCAAGCTTTATCTTAATAAGTGGCTAGGTCAACAAGAAAAATGGAATATACTAAAAATGGAAGAGCGATTTGAAATGTTATTTGAAGATATAGTGAAAATTTGGAACAGACCGAGTATAGAGGAAGAGAAAGAAAATGAAGGTATAACATTTTTTACAAAGGGACCAAGAGCTTCTGGAAGTGGTGAGCTTAAAGGTAAAGAGTTTATTGTATTAAAAGGAAGTTTTGCCAGCAAAAATCAGATGTCTTCAGTTGAAAAATCTAATATAAAAATTCAGCAGAAACTTTTGAAGGAAGGAATAATAGAAGAAGAGGGAGACATATATATATTTGTTCAAAATCATTGTTTTTCATCTCCTAGTGCTGCGGCAAAATTTGTTTTAGGAAGAAGTGCAAATGGTTGGACGGAATGGAAAACTTATGAAGGGAAACTTCTAAATGACTTTAGAAAAGATATATAAGAATTTAAAGATGAAGAATACCATATTAACTGATGAGGAGGTAAATTTTATGGCGGAAATAAAATTTGATATACTGGAAAAACTTGGAGTTATTGGAGAAAGTTCCAAGGGTTGGACTAGAGAGGTAAATGTTGTCTCTTGGAATAATAGAAAAGGGAAAATTGATATTCGCGACTGGGATGAACACCATGAGAAGATGGGAAAAGGGATTACACTTTCCAAAGAAGAACTGAAAGCCCTAAAAGAAATTTTAGATGGAATAGACATTGATGAAATGGATGTGGGATAAAAAATATGAAAGTGATAGCATTTGCAGCAAGAGAAGATGAAAAAAAATTTTTTGAAAAATATAGTAAGGAATTAAATATAGAAGTAAATTTTCATGAAGGAAATCTTAACCCGAAATCTGTAGTTATGGCTAAGGGTTATGATATGGTAACTTTTTTAGGAAACTGTACTGTTAACTGTGAGGTTTTAACAGCTTTGAAATCCTTTGGAATAAAATATATAGCTAGTAGAAGTACAGGTTATAATAATATTGATTTAAAAAAAGCTAAAGAATTAGGAATGAAAGTGAGTAATTCAACTTATTCTCCTTATTCTGTTGCTGAATTTACAATAATGACAGCTTTACTCCTATTAAGAAGAATCCCAGAGACTTTTTTTAATGTTAAGGAATATAATTTTTCTTTAAAAGGGTTGAGAGGGGGAGAAATTAGAAATAAAAAGGTAGGCATTATAGGAGCTGGGAAAATAGGGAAAATTGTTATCAATGCATTTAAGTGTTTAGGAGCGGAAGTATTAGTCTATGATCTGTTTCAAAATGAAGAAAATTTTAATTATGTATCATTAGACGAGCTCTTAAAAAATAGTGATATCATATCTCTTCATACTCCACTGACTGCGGAAAACAGATATATTATTGATGAAACAACCTTGGATAAAATGAAAGAGGGCGTTATCATAATAAATACAGCAAGAGGCGAATTGATAAATAATGGGGCACTTTTAAAATATTTGAAAAATGGAAAAATAGGTGCTGCTGCTCTTGATACTATAGAAGGAGAAGTAGGTATTTTTCATAAAGATTACAGGGATGGTAACTTCCATCATGAAGCTCTAAAGGAATTAATCTCTATGAAAAATGTAATGGTAACCTCCCATCAAGCATTTTATACTGATCAAGCAGTTTCAGATATGGTCCAATCTGCTTTAAATAATCTTTTCAGCTTCTATACTACAGGGAATGCAGAAAACAATTTAATAACATTCTAAAAAAACCTCCATTCCCTTAGGATGGAGGTATTTCTTTTATTAGCCGAAGAAGTTGGCAATCTCTTTTTCGCTGGACTCCGGACAATCTGAGGTGTGGACGATATTTCTTAGGGTGTCCAGAGAGTAATCTCCTCGAATAGTTCCCGGAATTGAATCCAGTGGGGAAGTATTTCCTGCCATATTTCTCACGATTTTTATGCAGTTTTCCCCTTCCAGAACCAGAAGAACAATAGGTCCAGATGTTATGAACTCTAGAAGTCCACTATAGAATCCCTTTTCCTTATGCACTTCATAATGTTTTCCAGCTCGTTCTAAGGTGATTTTTTCCATTTTCAGAGCTTGAATTACTAGCCCTTTTTTCTCAATTCGAGAGATAATCTCTCCAATCAGTTTACGTTCTACCCCGTCAGGTTTTATTATAAGCAGTGTTCTTTCCATGTTCCTCCTCTGATTATTTAGAATAAAGCTCATCTATAACTCTTTCAGCAAGAAGTATAGATGAAGCGGGATTCTGTCCTGTGAAGAGAGGGACGTCGGCAACCACGTGAGGCTGAAAATCTCCATCAGCTTTAGAATATTTTCCTCCCAGCTCACGGATTTTATTCTCCAAAAGAAATGGCACTACCTCTTGAAGACCGACAGCCTTTTCCTCAGCGTCAGAAAATCCAGTTAGCCTTCTGTTTTTAATCAGAGCCTCTCCTGTTTCATCGTTAATTCCTCCCAAGAGAGCAGCGGGCCCGTGGCAAACTGCTGCAACTATTTTTCCATGGTTGAAGAAATCTGAAAGAAGTTTGGCATTTTCTTTGCTCTGAGCCAGATCCCACATAGGTCCGTGCCCACCGGGATAGAAGATGGCATCATATTGATGGAAATCAACTTTATCTAGACTGATAGTTTTTTCAAGTATGTCCATACCATCTTCTAGGAATATTTTTACCATGGGATTATTATGAGAATCCTCTAAACTACCTGGATCCAAAGGAATCTTCCCTCCTTTAGGAGAGGCTACAGTAATTTCTATTCCTCTGTTCCGGAAAGTGAAATAGGGTTCTGCAAACTCAGAAATCCATAGACCTGTTTTTTTTCCAGTATTTCCTAAATCACCGTGAGATGTAACTACAAACAATATTTTTTTCATAAAATACCTCCTAAAAATAAAGCTAAAATAAAATATTTCTACTCAGTTATATATACTGACCAGCAGAAAAAAATCCTTATTTTAATTTTAGACTCATTTAAAAATATGTAATAAAGAATAACCCTCTGATTGTTTTAGCAATAGCCTTATTCTGTAACTATCTGTGCTGCAGTAAATATGGTGATATTGTTTTGGGGAAAGAGGAAGATGAACTAAAGGAGTTGTCCAGCACTATAAAAAAAATTCAGGATTAAAAAGCTCCTTGCTCTTGGCAAAAAAATAAGTTATACTTAGCCAGAATTAGAGAAAAGGAAGGGTGAGGGTTGTGAAAAAACTATTTAGCTATCTTGTAGTCTTTATTCTTTTCTCAGTAGGAATCCTATACGGAGGAGAAGGTATGAAAATAAAAAAGGTTTTAGAAAAATGTCCAGATAGTCCCAACTGTGTGGTTTCTCTAGAAGAGCTAAGGGAAGATTCCCACTATATTGAACCTATATTTTTTAAGGAGGAAACATCTAGGGAAGTAAAAGAAAAACTGTTGGAAACTATTGAAAAGCTTGGCGGAAAGATTATGGAAGAGGAAGAGGATTATGTGAAAGCTCAGTTTTCCAGTAAGGTATTCAGATTTAAAGATATAACTCAATTTGTGATTCAAACTGAAAAAAATATGATTATGGTGAGATCAGAAGCTGAAACAGGTTGGTCAGACTTTGGAGTGAATAGAAAAAGAATGGAAAAAATAAGAGAGGAATTTTCAAAATAGAGAAGAAAGAGAGTCTGTTCCCAAGAGGTCAGACTCTCTTTGTTTATATTGTTATTTAAAATCACTGTTTTATGTATACAGGGTAAAAATCATGGAGTGGGATAGGATAAAGGTTTAATCCTCCTATATCTTTCTGAGTTCCTACAGCTAAAATTCTGTAATGAAGCATCACGTTGGGAGCATCTTCCACAATAGCAATTTGAATCTCTTCATAAAGTTTTTTTCTTTTTTCCTGATCCAGGGTCTTTCTAGCTTTGTCTAGAAGTTGGTCTACCCTTTCATTGCTATAAAAGCTTCGGTTTCCGGGAGCTCCCATAGCATTGGAATGGTACATGGGATAAAGTCCGTAGTCGGCATCCCCAGTTACACTACCCCAACCTCCTAGGAACATATCGTGTTCTCCCTTGGATGTAAGATTCCAGTAAGCACCACTCTCCGTAACTAAAATTTCAGCATCGATACCTATTTTTTTAAGATCTGACTGAATTATTTGGGCTGTTTGTCTTTCTGCTTCTCCTGACATAATATTAATGGAAGTTTTGAACCCTTTCTCCAATCCAGCTTCCTTCAGCAGTTCACGTGCCTTTTCTAGGTTGTATTCATAGGCTTTTGTATTATCTGTAAAACCGAAAACTTCTGGGGCTATGGGTGAGGTGGCGATACTTCCCCCTCCTGCCAAAACAGCATCTATTATACTCTGTTTATCCACGACATAATTTATAGCTTTTCTCACTTTTTCGTTGTTAAAGGGAGCTTTTTTCATATTGAATCCCAGATAAGTGAGGGAGATGGAGGGTTTTCTTAGGAGCTCCAGTCCGGGATTATTCTGGATATTGTCCTCATCCACAGAACTTATTCCCAGGGCTATATCGACTTCTCCAGTTTCCAAAGCAATAGTTCTGCTGTTGGCTTCGGGAATATTTCTAAAAACTATGGTTTTGAATTTAGGAGGTTTTAGAAAATACTCGTCATTTCTTTCCAGTCTAACACTGTCACCTGCTTTCCACTCAGAAAATTTGTAGGGTCCTGTTCCAATGGGGTGTTCCTGGAGATTTCCATTATTTTCAGTGACAGCTTTTTTACTTACAATTCCCAGTGCAGGATGAGCAAGATGACTCATCAGAGGTCCAAAAGGTTCTTTTGTAATCATATTTATCGTATAGTCATCCACTATATCAATCCGTTCAATAGGAGGAAGCACAAAACTAATTCTTGGTGATTTGTTCATTCTTTCGAAAGAAAACTGGACATCTTCAGCTTTCATTTCCTGACCGTTATGAAATTTCACTCCTTTTCTGAGTTTGAACTGAACAGTTTTATCATCAAGAATTTCCCAAGATTGTGCAAGCCCTGGATATATTTTCATCTGATAGTCAGATTCCACAAGCCTAGAGTAAATCTGCCTGTTTATTCTAAGTGAAAATCCGTCATTTCCCATGTGAACATCTAAAGTTTTAGGTTCCCCTTCCTGGGCAATTACCAGCTCCTCTCTTGCTATTTTTTTTACATTATCTTTCTTAACTTTTTTTTCAGCACACCCAGTAAAAATAAGTGCTCCTAAAGTTAAGATAGTTAAAATTATTTTTTTCATATCTCCTCCACTGCCGTTTTATTTCAATTCAATTTCATCATTATATCATACAAAAAAAATTCTAAAATAATTTTTTTGTGATATAATGGATAGAAGATTATGAAGTGTTATGAAGTGTTATGAAGTATTGTGAAAGATTATGAAAGAATACGAAAGGTTATGGAAAAGGGAGATGAGAATTATATTTAGAAAGAAAAATATGGTGATTTTATGGATGGTATTTTTACTAATGATTGTGGGAGTTTTTATTTTTAAAAAAAATTCAAAAAAAGACACTAGAGCGGTTTTGACCGTAGCTGAAAAAAATTGGATTGAGAACAATAGATGGAAAACCATTCCTATAAATATTTCTCAAAATAGTTCTGTTTATCTATACAAAAATCCAAAAGGAGAAGTTGAAGGGGTTTATAAGGAATATATTGACTGGTTGGAAAAAGAGTATGGATTAAAATTTGATTTTACCGAACTTCCAAATAAAATTTTCACTGAACAGGTTAACTCTAAAGAGGTTTTAATTGGGTATAATGTTTCAGAAACTTATAAAAGAAAAGAGGATTATAATTTCCAGAATTTAAAAGCTAAAAGCTCAATAATTTTAGTTGAAAAAGTTGGCAGGGATACTCCATTGAAAGAAATAAAACAAAAAAAAATAGGAATGGTAAGGAATACAACTGAAACTTCCGAATTTTTTTATAAATATTCATCTCCAGAATATAGGAGAATTTTGTTTTCTAACTATGAAGAGATGATAGAAAGTTTAAAAAATGAAGAAATCGATTTAATTCTCACAAAATCTAGAGAGATTCTTTATTCAGAAACTGAGATGTCTCTTGTGGAAAAACTTTCAGAGTACCGGTATAACTTTGCCATAAGGAAGGATTATCCTGAACTTTCAAGTATAATGCAAAAGACACTTGAAATTTTTGAAAACAACCAGTTTTCAGAAATCTACTTAAAACATAGAGCTCTTTATTCTACTCAAAAGCTCGAAGGAAGCTTGTTGCTAGCAGAAGTTAAAAAAAAATATAATAAAATTGTAATAGAGGTTCCTGACGGTAATGATTTTCTTCCTCTATATTATTCGAAAAACGGTCAATATCGAGGCTATTTTCCTACTGCATTTGATAGTATCAGTTCATCTATAGGAATCCCTATTGAACTAGTTCCGTATAGCTCTCCAGAAAAAAAACATATTCATGCCATGGACTTAGATCAGAATAGGATTCTAAAAATTCCTTTCTATAATTCAGATGTGGCTGTTGTAGGGAGACGAGGAGCTAGATATATTAAGGAGTCAGATGATTTAAGAGGAGAAAATATAGGGATAGTTCTCCCTGAACACATTGAATATAGTTCACCTAAAACGAATTTGTCGCCATCTGTTTTCAAAGATTTAGAATCAGCTTTAAAAGCCTTGAAAACAGGTGAAATAGATTATCTGATTGGAGATTTTATATTTTTAGATTCAAAAATTGAAAATATGTTTTTAACAGATGGAATTAAATTTGTAGGTTTTTTAAAAAACTTGAACTCCACTCTGTTTTTCACATTTAAAAAAGAAGATAAAATACTTCATTCTCTTTTTTTGCAACTTCTTCCTAAGAATATTTTAGAATTTGAAGGGCTACGAAAAATCTTGGTTTCTCCAAAAATTATTAGGTTCAACTATCATTATTTAGCTTGGTTGATTATGTTTTTTTTAATAACAATAGGGTCTATGACAATATTTCTTAAAAGTAATATCATTCATAAAAACAAAGCTGAAAAACTCAATAAAGCTATGATTACAAGTTTAGAAATAGCCAGCTCGTATAATGATGACGGTACCGGACAACATATAGTGAGAGTAGCGAAATATGCTGAACTCCTAGGAAAGCGATTAAATCTATCTTCTTCCATGGTGAAAGACATTGCTCAATATGCATCTCTTCATGATATAGGGAAAATTGGGATACCTGACTCTATTTTAAGAAAACCAGGAAAGTTAACACCGGAAGAGATAGTAACTATGAGAGAACATTCAAATATTGGTTATAAATTGGTTAAAAATTCAGGACTGGGAAAAACCGCTGAAAATCTTGTGAGATTTCATCATGAAAGATGGGATGGAAAAGGTTATCCTGTAGGACTTAAAGGGGTTAAAATTCCAATTGAAGCAAGAATAGTTGCTCTAGCAGATGTCTATGATGCACTCCGTCAAAAGAGATCATATAAAGAACCATATACTCATGAAGAAGCTGTCCAGATAATAACTTCAGATTCTGAAGTTTTCTTTGATCCAGAAATAGTTGAAATTTTTCTGAAACACAATAAAGAATTTGAAGAAATTTATAATAATTATTAAAAATAAAAAGAACCTTTTCTACTATTAGAAAAGGTTCTTTTTTATAATAAAAAAAGCTCTCATCAGTAGAGAACTTTAAAATCAAAATTTGGTGCCTAGGAAGGGACTTGAACCCTTACTCCTTTAGGGGAAACGGATTTTGAGTCCGTCGCGTCTACCATTCCGCCACCCAGGCTTACAGGGAAATAATACATCAAAAATCAAGAAGTGTCAAGGGCAAAAATAAAAAAAATTAAAATTCTTGAACTTGTAGAGTGTTTTAGAGTATATTATAGTCAGAATAATTCCTAACAATAGGAAATTAGGGGAGGAATATGAAAAAAATATATTATTTTACAGGAACAGGGAACTCCTATCATATAGCTAAAAAAATAGCTCAAGAGTTAGAGATGGAGTTAGTCAATATTGCCGAAATCATTGAAAATGAAAATTTAGAATTTTCAGGAGATACCTTGGGGATAGTATTTCCAGTATATGCTATGGGAATACCGCAGATGGTAGGAAAATTTTTGACCAAACTGAAAATAGAGGGAAATCCATATATTTTTACCGTAGCAACATGTGGTGGAAGTGGATACGGAATACCTTTTTCACTTATTGATTCTATTTTAAAAGATAAAAGAGAGAAGGGAGAACAGCCTCTCAAAGTAGACTATTCATCATATCTTCAGGTGCCGGACAACTATCTGAAACTTTTCAAGATGAAAAGTAAAAAAGATACCATAATTATGGTGGATTTAGCAGATAGTAGAATAAACAGTAAAATCGAGGAAATAAGAGAGGGCAAGAAAAATAGTTACATCAAATTTCTCATCAATCCGATTTTTAAAATGATATATATGCTCTGGCTGGGAAATCTCAAAAGAGCTGACAAAAAATTTAGAGTTGAAGAAACCTGTACGACATGTAATCTTTGTCGTGATATCTGCCCTAGCAGTAATATAGAGATGAAAGATGGGAAACCAGTTTGGAATGGGAAATGTCAGGACTGCATGGGATGTATCAATATTTGTCCAGTTTCTGCTATTCAATATGGAAAAAAGAGCCTGAAAAGTGGAAGATATCTCAATCCGTACGTAGGTAGAGAAGAACTGAAGATAAAAAGATCTGGAGAAAAAAATTAGGAGGTTAAGGATGAAGTTGAGAGTTTTAAACTGTGAAAAAATAGAGAATGGAAAATACAGTGTGGAAATTGAGTATACGGAGGGGAGTGAGAGATTTTATCCAGATGGAAAGGGTGGACAGATAGGGGATCTTGGAAAAGTTGGAGAAGCTAAAATATTAGTTTCTCAGGAGAAAAACCTTGTTTTAGACAGAGAACTGATTCCAGGAGAATATTGCTACGAAATAGATGGAGAAAGAAGAAGAGATGCGGAGGAAAATCACTCGGGAGAACATCTTTTTTCGGCCCTTGCTTTTCTAAAATATGGTTGGAGAACAGTGGGGTTCAAAATGTCCGAAAAATACTGTACTCTAGATTTTGACAGAAACGATATGACGCCGGAGATGATAGCCCAACTTGAGGGGGATGTAAACACAAAAATTTGTGAGGGGCATAATCTCAGAGAGGAGATATGTAATATAGAGAAAGCCAATTCTCTTATGGGGGAGAGAAAAGATGTAGCAGCAAAAATAACGGGAGATATCAGAATGGTTTCCACATTCCCAGAGGACTTCAATGCCTGTGCAGGTCTCCATGTAAAAAATACAAAGGATATTAAGATGTTTAAGATTCTTTCGTGGGAAAAAGTGAAATCTTCATGCATGAGGTTCTATTTTATATCTGGTGACAGATGTTTTAGGGATTACAGTGAAAAGCATGAGATAGTAAAAGAGTTGAATGGAAAATTTAGTTCTCAAACAGGGGAACTTTTGACCCTAATAAATAAACAGAGCGAAGATAAAAAAGAACTGGAGAAAAAAATGAGAGTTCTTACTCAAAAATACGGGGAGCTTCTCCTTCAAAAAATCTTAAACAATTCTGAAAAAGTAACTCTATTAGAAGCAGAAAGTGACCTATGTGAAACGGTTAAAAAAATATTTTTAGAAAAAAAACTAGAAAATAGAATTTTTGTCGGAGTTGATGAAGAAATGATGATTATAGCTTCAGTTGACAAGGATATGCAGACACTTTTTAAAAACATTCAAAAAAAAATAGAATTAAAGGGTGGTGGCAGCAAAAATTCTGTGGTAATTAAATTCCAAAAAGGAAAAAAAAATGAGGTTCTGGATAGTGTAATGAAAGAGTTTTCGAACTTAAATTAAAATAAATGTTAAAAAAACACACAAAAAAGTTTAAATATTACTCAAAAAAATAGTTGACTTTAAACCTAATTTATTGTAAAATATATTCGTTGTATGAGTGGATTGAACATTCACTCATAATTTTTACTAAAAGATATAGTTTAATAGATATATATATACACAAGCATACTTGAATTGTCGTTCAAAAGTAGCAGGGTAATCTAAAAGATAATTAAAAATAAAGGAAGTGTTGAAATGGGAGTATTAAAAACTGAAGTATTAGACAAAATGAAACACATTGTAGACAACTGTATGGGAGATTCGACAGCTGCATGTGTATCAGCATGTCCTATGAATACTGATGTTAAGCAGTATGTTAGACTTATAGGTGAGGGAAGAGGAGAAGAATCTCTGAATGTTATAAGAGAAAAACTTTTTATACCTGGAACTCTTGGAAGAATTTGTGCTCATCCATGTGAGCAAAACTGTAGAAGAGGAGAGGAAGATCACTCTATCTCGATAGCTTACCTAAAAAGATATGCAGCAGATAACTTCGATAAAGCAGAAAACTGGGACCTTGCAAAAGCAGCATCGAACGGAAAGAAAGTTGCAGTTATAGGAGCTGGACCAGCAGGAGCACAGGCAGCTCTTGACCTTATCAAAAAAGGATATGCTGTTACAATATTTGAAAAACTTCCAGTACTTGGTGGAATGATGAGAGTAGGTATTCCTGAGTATAGACTTCCAAGACATATAATAGATACAGAATATTCTCTGCTACAAAAACTTGGAGTAGAAATCAAATTAGGAGTAGAGATTGGTAAAGATATATCTTTCGACGAGCTTAAGAAAAACCACGATGCAGTTGTAGTTGCAGTTGGAAGACAAGCTGGAAGAATCGATCGTTCATTGGAGAACCATGACGCAGAGGGAATATTCCATGCTGCTGAGTATCTGAAAGAGATATCACTGACTCGTGACTTTAAAGGAGCAGGAAAAGTTGTAGCTGTAATCGGTGGAGGAGACGTTGCAATGGATTGTGCTCGTTCATCTAAGAGAGTTCCAGGAGTGGAGAGAGTAATATCTATACCTCTGGAGGCTACTTTTGATGGAATGCCATCTTCAAACCATGAGATTCACGGAGCTGTGGAAGAGGATGTAATCTTCAAACTTGGATACGGAATTAATAGAATAATGAAGGATGAAAACGGAAGAGTTTCAGGAATCGAGCTCAAGAAATGTCTTTCTTTATTTGATGCCGAGGGAAGATTCTCTCCTAAATTTGATATGAATCAATTAGAAGTTCTTGCGATAGATACTCTTGTATTCGCGATAGGACAGGGAGTAGACAGCTCTTTTGATAGTGGAGAAACTCTAGCTAAAAGAGGAAATGGAACTTTTGATGCAGATAAGCTTACAATGCAATCTTCATCTGATAAAAAAGTTTTCGTTGCAGGAGATTGTACAAGTGCATTTATAGTTGTAGAAGCTATGGCAGAAGGACGTAGAGCTGCAAAGTCTATAGACCTATTCTTAAATGGAAAAGATATAGCTGAAGGAAGAACTATAGAGAACGAGGGTGGATACAGAACTAAACTTCAACTTCCAGTTGAGTACCTGCCTGAAGGATGGGACGCTGCTGAAAAAGTTGAGAGAATGGCTAACTCAGTTATTGCTAAAGCTGAAAGAATAGGAAGCTTCAATGAAGTTGAAAATGTATTTACAAAAGCTGAAGCCGAGAAGGAAGCTAACAGATGTCTTCAGTGTGAGTGTAAACTTTGTATGAAAGAGTGTATCATGCTGAACGATTACACAGATTGTCCAAAAACTCTTTTCACTGAATATTTAGAGAAAGGTTATGATGCAGTAGATGCTAAGATAGCTTACTCATGTAACATGTGTGACCAGTGTACTATAAAATGTCCGAAGGACTTTGATATTAAATCTAACTTTGCTGGAATTAGAACAGAGTATGTTAAAGATAATGCAGGAAAATCACCTATGAAAGGGCATACTGCAATAGAGGTGCACCAGTATCTTGGGTATTCTAAGATGTTTAACACTACTAACGCAGCACCAGCTGGAAAGAAAACTAAATATGTGTTCTTCCCAGGATGTTCACTGCCTTCATACAACTCAGAAGCAGTAGGAAATGTACTTGATCACCTACAGAAAAAACTAAACGGAGAGGTTGGATCACTGCTTAAATGTTGCGGAAAACCACCTAAAGCTTTAGGGCAGGATGATCTGTTTAAAGAGAGATTTAAATCTGTTCAAGAGGAGCTGGATAAAGTTGGAGCAGAGACAGTTATCGTTGCTTGCCAGTCATGTTACGGAATTTTCAATACGTATGCAAAGCAGAACGTAATATCTCTATGGGAACTTCTTCCGGAGATTGGACTTCCAGAATCTCAAATCGGAGTAGGAAAAGGATCGGACGTTACGTTTAATATCCACGATTCATGTTCAATTAGAAAAATGACAGGAATCCATGACGGAATCAGATGGATAGTTAACGAGCTAGGATACAATGTTGAAGAGCTTGAAAACTCAAGAGAGAAAACAAGATGTTGTGGATTCGGAGGAATGATAGTTCCAGCAGTTCCAGATGTGGCTAAAAGAGTTATGGATAGAAGAGCAGCAGAAACAACAACAGGGCATATGATTACTTACTGTGCAGCATGTCGTGAATCTATGGAAAAAGGTGGAGCAGACGCTCAGCATATCCTGGATCTTGTGTTCGGAGAAAAATATACAAAAGATAAAGCTAAAAAGAGAAACGCTGGACCTGTAAAGCAGTGGGCTACTAGATTCAAGTCTAAAATGGAACTTAAAAAAAGAAAATAAAACTATAAAAAATAAAATTCAAATAGGGGGAGGATTATGAAAAAATTATTAGTAATGGCATTGTTGGGGTTATCAACACTAGCTTTCTCAAAGGATTATTCACAGTATAAGAGTGATACTCTTATCAGTCCAACAACAGCTAAAGAGCTTATCGAAAAAAAGGGGAACGTTGTAGTTGTAGACGTTAGACAGAATGCTAAATTCTTTGCAGGAAACGTAAAGGGATCTTACAACATGTGGAGACCAGATATGGAGCCAAAAGACGGAAGATACGGGGATATCGGAGGAATGAGAGCTTCTCGTGAAGAGCTTGAAAAAGAGATGAACGCTATGGGTGTTAATGGGGATACAACTCTTATACTTATAGGAGATAATTTGGATGAGTACAGACTTTGGTGGATAATGGATCTATATGGAGCAAAAAATATGAAGATTGTAGACGGAGGATTCAATGCTCTTAAATCAACTGGAGTTTCTACAGGATTTGGATCTGAACCTGCTCCAAAAGCTGGAACTTTTAAATTCCCAGAGGGTGCTGACAAGGATACTCTTGTAGAATTCCCAGAGGTAAAGGCTAAATTGAATGATAAAGATACTCTTGTATTAGATACAAGATCTGAGAAAGAGTTCACAGGAGAGGAAACTAAGACTGGAGCAGTAGGGAAAGGAAGAATACCTGGAGCTGTTTGGGTTGAATGGACAGAAGCTTTAGATAAAAACAAAGATATGAAATCATATGATGAACTAGTAGCACTATTTACAAAAGCTGGAGTTACTCCTGATAAAGAGATACTTGCTTACTGTCAGTCAGCTGTACGTTCGGCTCACACTACATTTGTATTAAGAGAACTTCTAGGATACCCGAAAGTTAAGAATTATGACGGTTCTTGGATTGAGTGGTCACGTGAAGTAGCTAAAAACAACGCTCCAGTAGAGTCTGGAAAATAATAGATTTATTGAGGAGAGAAAATGAATAAGATTGTAAAAATAATAATAGCTCTTCTGGTTCTTGCAGGACTGGGAACACTTCTTGTAAAAACAGGAGCTATTGAGTATATGAAAGATAGACAAAAACTTGAGACTCTGATTCAAAGTTTAGGAGTTTGGGGACCAGTAGCATATATTGGTATGTATGCCCTTATAACGATAACTTGTCTGTCAGTATTACCAGTTACACTTGTTGGAGGAATTGTATTTGGGCCTATAATGGGAACAATATATACAGCTATAGGAGCATCGATTGGACTGTCTCTAGCTTTCCTTATCGCTAGATATGTGGCTAGAAAGCCTATAGAGGAAAAATTTGGAAACAGCGATGCTTTCAAAAAAATAAACGAAGGTGTTAAAAATGAGGGATGGTTTATTCTTGCTACAACAAGACTTCTTCCTGTGTTCCCATTTGGAATCCAGAACTATGTATATGGACTGACTCCGATAAGTTTCCTTCAGTACTCTCTTCTTTCTACACTGTTTATCCTTCCAGGGACATCGGTATTTGTAATACTTGCCGGTGCAGTAGCTTCAGGAGATACTAAGACAGCTATAAAATATTCAATAATAGCTTCTCTGATTTTCTTTGCTCTTACACTTGTAACGAAGCTGATAGCTAAAAAATCTAAAAAAGCCTAAAAATTTAAAGGCCACAGAGAACTTCTGTGGCCTTTTTTTACGGTAAATTTTTGATTTTTTTTTTGATTTTTGATATAATGGATATAGTATATTTTTTACTATGAAAATAAAATACGGAGGAAAAACATGAAAAAATTTATTTTGGCTTCTCTGGCTGCACTTTTTCTTTTTGGATGTGGCTCCGATAAGAAAAAAGAAACAGGTGTCAACCTTTATATGTGGGGAGGTTCTCAGGAGGTAAATAAATTTATAGACGAGACAATAACTCCAAAGGCGCTGGAAAAAACAGGAGTGAAAATAAATAGAGTTCCAATCACGGATGTCAAAGATACAGTGAATAAGATGATTGTGGAAAAGCAAGCTGGGAAAAAAAATGGAAGTGTAGATATACTTTGGGTGAACGGAGAAAATTTCAAAACCCTAAAAGAAGCCGGACTTCTGATAGCGGATTCAAATAAAAATTTTAAAAATTTACATCTGCTAAAAGAATCTACACTTGAAAAAGATTTTGGTGTAGCTGTGGAAGGGATGGAAACTCCATGGGGAGAAGCTCAGTTCAATTTTATATATGATAGTAAAAAAGGCGGACAGCCTTTCCAAGACTATGAGACACTGGCAGAATATGTCAGAAAAAATCCAGGAAGGGTAACTTACCCTGAGACAACTAACTTTACAGGAAGTGCCTTTGTTAGAAATATAGCCATAGATATACTGGGGCTAGAAAACATAGAGGGTATGAATGAAGAACAATTGAAAACTTCTTTGGAAGAAGTTTGGAACTATTTCAGAGAATTGAAACCTAACCTTTGGAGAGGTGGAGAGACTTATCCTGAATCAGAGGGTAAACTGGACACTCTATATTCCAACGGAGAGATAGACTTCACAATGGGTTATACCATAAGCAAGGTAGATTCTAAAGTGACAGCGGGACAATATCCTGAAACTTCTAAAAGTTTTTTAATGAAAAATGGAACACTTTTCAATAACCATTATTTGGCAATACCTAGCAATAGCAAAAATATTGAGGGAGCAGGGAAAATAGTTAACTATCTCATATCTCCTGAAGCACAGCTGATGAAACAAGATCCTAAAAACTGGGGAGATCTTACAGTTTTAGATTTGGAAAAACTAAATGAAAAAGCACAGGAGGAATTTAACGGAGTCTTAAAAAGCGACAGAGTTCCAACTATGGATGAACTCCTGAAAATGAGAGTTCGTGAACTTTCTCCAGAAAAAGCAAAAATAATAGATCAAGGGTGGATTGAAAACATTGGACAGATGTAGGAAATATCTATATGCCTTTCCTTTTCTCATTTTTATAGGTGTATTTTACCTCTATGGGCTTTTTTACGGAATACTAAATTCCTTTGGATACTACAGGATAGTAGGAGAATCATTTTTTACCCTGGAATTTTATAAAAAAATTCTAGAGAATAGAGCACTATACTCTACATTGGTTTTTACGGCTAAAATATCTTTTATTTCGGCAATAATATCTCTAATTTTCTCCATAGTGATAATCTATTTTCTCTATCTAAATATAAAGAAAAAACTTATTTCACCAAATTTATTTCAAAAACTTGTGGAATCACCTCTTTTAGTTCCTTATCTGATAGGAGCCTATGCAGTTTTAATTGTATTTATGCAAAATGGGATTTTGAGCACATTTTTTCAGAAACTGGGATGGATAGAGAACTATCAGGAGTTTCCTATACTGACTAATGATAGAAACGGAGTGGGGATAATTATAACCTATGTATGGAAAACAATTCCCTTTATAGTTATGATGAGTATGCCCATAGTGAAGAGAATTTCAGACTGTTGGGATCCTCTTGCTAGAGTATATAATTTGGGAAGTTTTGGATTTTTCAGAAAGATAGTTCTTCCACTTATAGCGCCCACTCTGGTCATAAGTTTCTTTATAATTTTATCCTATTTTTTCATAGCTTTTGAGACCCCCTATCTACTGGGAGTTACTCACCCTAAATCCCTTGCAGTATATATCTATGATATCTACTCAAGAGGAAGTTTGGAGGACAGAGGTTATGTCATGGCTATGAATATATCCATATCTATATTTACACTGATTATCGGAGGGGTCGTGGCAGGACTTCTGAAAATTTTTTCAAAACTCGATGAGAAGGGGTGGGGATAATGAAAAATATTTTATTGAAAGCTATTTTAATAATGGTTTTGATCCTTATACTCCTGCCTTTTGCAGGAATTTTGACAGAATCTCTGTTGCTAAAAAACTGGACAGGGATTCTCAGCAGTTGGAGAACTTACGGAGCTATACAGAATACTGCATTTATAGCCTTAATAGCTCTCTTTCTAAATATAATATTGGGAACTCCTGTGGCATCCCTGTTAGCCCGGGAAAGTTTTAGTGGGAAAAAAATTTTGGAGTCTCTGGTATTTCTTCCCCTCATAATTCCTGGATTTGTAACTACGATGGGAATACAGTTTCTGTTTATAAAACTGGAACTGATTGAGACTCTCCTCGGAGTGGGAATAGTACACTCTCTGGTAACTTTTCCCTATTATATAAGAGCCCTAAAAGCAGGTTATTCAACAATAAGCAGTGATTATGAAAAGATGGGAAGATTGATGGGAGCTAGTTCTCTGGAAATATTTTTTAAAATTAATTTTCCTATGTTGTTACCAGCTTTTCTGGCAGGAGTTTCGTTGGTGGTAATTGTTTCCTTTGCCCAGTATCTAGTTACTCTGATAATAGGTGGTGGAGAGATTATAACTCTTCCTATCCTGATGTTTCCCTTTATATCAGGGGGCGACATAAGAGTGGGAGCTGTTTACAGTATCATATACATTTTTATAAATATAATACTAATACTGTTATTGGAAAAGGGTGTTTTGACACTGTATTCAAATAAAAAACCGGGAGAGAAAAGTGATAGAGATTAGGAATTTAAATAAAATTTATGAAAAATTTCAGATAAGAAACCTCAATCTTCATGTGGAGCAGGGAGAATTTTTATCTGTTTTAGGTCAGTCGGGATCTGGGAAATCTACACTTCTTAATCTTATCTCTGGTTCAGACAGGGAGTATGAGGGTGAGATAAAAATACACGGTGAACCTCTTCAGTCAGCCATAAAAAATGGAAAGCTTTCAATGGTCTTTCAGGATTCTCTCCTTCTGCCCCATCTTAATGTCTATGAAAATATAGCTTTTGGGCTGAAAATAAGAAAAATTTCCAAAGATGAGATAGATAGAAGAGTCCGGGAGGTAATCGGCCGTCTAGAACTTAAAGATCTGGAGAAGAGATTCCCCAGTCAGCTCAGCGGTGGACAAAGACAGAGAGTATCGATAGGTAGAGCACTTGTAATGAGACCCTCTCTTCTGCTTATGGACGAACCTTTCTCAGCCCTGGACACAAAACTACGAGAAAAACTCCAGAAAATGATGAAAGAACTTCAGAAAGAGATGGAGCTCACAGTTATATTTGTAACCCATGATAGAGACGAAGCATTTTATCTTTCAGATAGAATAGCTCTTATGAATAGAGGACAGATTGTCCAGCTGGACACACCTGGAAAACTCTATAACAATCCAGTAAATATCTATGTGGCTAAATTTTTAGGAATAGAAAATATTTTTACGGGACAGGAGCTCTCCCAAATCACAGATGGGAAAAAATATGAGGGGAAAATTTTAGCCCTTCCCAGCGAAGATTTGAGAGTTGTTTTGGAAGATGGAAATATCCAGGGAGAAGTCCAAGAGATAGTATTTAAAACGGGATTCTATAATATAATTGTGAAATCTGGCAATCGTAAGATAAAGATAAAACAGAATAGAATAGATTTTCCGCTCCAACTGGGAGACAAAGTCTGGATAAAATTTAGAGAGAAAGATATTATTTTTATTGAAGGAGAAGAAAATGCTTGATACAGGAGCGAGAAAATATGTTCAGCCCTTTATAGCTCTGGGCGGTAAATTTTTTATAAAACTGGGGCTCAGTGCCAATAATGTAACTATGATTGCACTTTTTTTAGGAATAACATCTGGAATTTTGAGTTATTTTGGGTATCCCCTTCTAGCACTAGGATCTCTCTGGATTTCAGGGTATCTAGATGCCGTGGATGGTACAATAGCGAGAATACAGGGTTCCACAGGTTTTGGGACAGTTATGGATATAACTTTTGACAGATTGGTGGAAATTGCTATAATAATAGGACTGGCACTCAAATACCCGGGAAATGAGATTTACTTCCTATTTTTGGCTTGTTCCATAATAATTACCATGACAATATTCCTTACTACAGGAACAATGGCAGATAGGGCTAGTGAAAAGTCTTTCTATTATCAGGCGGGACTGGCAGAGCGGACAGAGGGATTTATAATGTTTTCTCTCATGATGATTTTTACAGCTCATCTAAAGATATTGACGCTGATTTTTACCCTTATGATACTTATAACGGCAGTTCAAAGATTTCTAGAAGCGAAAAAAATATTGGACAGATAAAAAATACCCTCTCAAAATCGCTAAAAAAGGTTTTGAGAAGGTTTTTTTTGTCTATGGAAACAAGATATTCAGACTTTTTTATTTGAAATAATTGTTAAGTTCATAGGGTATTTCATATTCTAAAATCTCATAAAAAAATTCTTCAAAAAGCTTTTCCATAACTTTTTTTTCGTCTATTTTTTTTATACTATTTCCACTTTTTTCAATTTCAAGTGAGAAGTCTTTTTTGAATTCAAAAATGTTTAACTCAGTTCCAAAAAGAGGAAATCTTGATTGAGAATTAAAAAGTTTATAAGTACCTCTGATTAGCAGAGTTTTGTTTTGTTTGAAAATTTGAGAGCTTTTATCCGATTTAATTGATAATTCAGAACCCTTTTCAGAGCTTATATGAATAGATGAAATCTCGATCTGTACAACTTGAATATCTTTAGAAATATTATTTAAACTTTCCAAATTTCCTAAAAATTGAATATAGTCTTTTGTATGAGAGTGAGAATTTTCGTGAGAAATTTTTTTGAATAGATAATGTAAATCATATCTAGTTTGATTCGATTGCACTTTAAGAGTAGAAGCATATTTTATAGTAACAGCAAAATTAAGAGCGGCAATTCTATTTTTCAAGGTCGGAGAGTCAGAAAACTTTAAAAAGTTTTTATAATTTACAAGTAAAAAAATATTCTCTTTTCTACTGTTGGAAATAGGAGTGTTTTTCAGATAAATATTTAAGGCATTTGAAAATTTATTTTTTTCTTTAGGGATATCAGGAAGAATCAAATTTAAACTTGGTAATTTTTTGGATAAATTATTAATTTGTCCCACTATTATAAGGTGAGACTCCAGCTCCTTTATGTCTTCTAGAGAAAAAAATGTAGAATTAGACAAGAGATTTATACTGTGCCTAAAATCTCCATATTGTTTTTTGAGGCTTTCAATTCCCGTTGAAGATTCTGGGAAATAATCTAATCCTGATATTAACGTTTCCAAAGATTTGTAGGAGACTCCACTTTTATTATAATTTTTAATACTCTGATCTATTCTATTTTCCCCAATATATTTTGAAATAGTGGAGCAACCAGAAAAAAAGATTAGAATAAAAAATGATATTGAAAATATAAAATATATTCTACGTTTTATAAAAATCACCTCTTATAAAGTTTTGTATATCATACAACATTTTCATTTTAAATTCAAATAAAAAAATATGATAAAAATTTAAAAAGCATATTTAATGTATTTTTTATTGACAAAAAAAGAAAAAAACAGTACAATTTACGTTGAAAACAAAGGAGATGTTGGAGGGTTTATGAGAAAAAAAATTATGAAAATATTGTTTTTTTTATTAATAGCATTAAATATTTACGGAAGAAATATTTATATTGTTTATGATGATTCAAAATCTATGAAAAAAGATGAGAGAGATATTTATGCAAATTATGCTTTGCAAACTTTGGTATCTTTACTCAATAGTGACGACACTTTAATTTTAACAAAAATGAGTGATAGCAAGAATGATTTCAAAGATAAAACAGTACTTGATCTGAAAAGTATTTCAAAAGAGCTGAGTAATATAGAAAAAAAATTAATTGCAAAATCAAATATAACTCCATATCAAGCAGTGACGAGCGCAGTGCGTGATATGAAAAGAAGAGGCATAGATAAGGATAACGAAATCGTAAACTGGTTAATTATAATATCAGATGGGGAGTTTGAAGACGGAAAATCCATTCCTAATATTGAAGAATTTAGAAAAGAATTACCTGAATTGATAGCAGAAACAAATGTAAAACCAGTATTTTTGTTTATTGGTTCTCAAAAAGAGGAACTAGACAGGTATGAGATTCAAGAAGGGGTTCAAATCTGGAAAGAAGTTTATGGAGAAGGAAATTTTCCAAAAGTATTTAAAGCTATAAATAAGAGAGAGATTATAGAAAAAATGGAAGAAATTGCAGAGCTACTTACAGAAAAATCTTCAAAATCCATTGAAGAGATGTATGATGTTTCAGGAAAGAGACTTATTTTTAATCCTAAATTTCCTTTAAAAAAAATAATAGTAATGGAACAACAAGATAATAATGGTAAAACAAATGAGATAAAAGAAGTTTTAATAAATGATGAGAAGGCAGAGATGAACTCATTGTATAAACCAAATATTTTGTCTAGAAACAAGAAAAATATCAATGCAAATATACTGCATATTGATGGAAATGGAAAAAACCTTGGATCAATAATGATAGTTTATGATAGAGATATAAAAGATGGAATAAAAATACTTCCAGAGGTAGATGCAAAATTTAAATTAGCTATTTTGGATGAAGACGGAGAAGAGATAAAAGAGAAATTTTTTGAAAAATCATCAAATAAAAATTTAAAAGTTGTAGGAAAATTAGAAACAAAGAATTCTCTACTAGAGTATATTTCAGGTACAAAACTGACTGTAGACTATGGAGGACAGAAAATAGATTTAAAGTATGACAAACAAGATAAAACCTATAAAGGAGAATTAACGGTAGTAGAAGGAAGAAAAAATATTGATGCTACAGCAGAGTTTCCAGGATATTTTAATTTTCAATCTGATATATACCTCATTGAAGGAACAGAACCTGAGCCTAAAATAATAGTAGGTGATACAAAAAATGATAATTCAATAAAAGAAATAATTCCTATAGAATTGAAAAAGCCAAGAACATATCATTTGTATACAGTTCCTAAAATCCAAGATAGTGATAAGATAAACTTGTCTCAAGAGGAACTGAAAAATTTTATTATGTTATTTGTTCCCGAGCAAAATGGAGAACCTCTTTCAGAAAATGAATTTAAAAAAATAAAAATAGAACTGGATACAAAGCTACCTGGAAAACTAATATCAGGGAGAGTAAGGCATGAAAATAAAGAAGTTATGGGATGGATATTCACACCTTATCATTACAGCGGGTATTCAAATCATAAAAATGCTGAAGGAACATATAAATTAAAAGCAGATTTGAACTTATCAGTAATTAAAGAGGAATTGGAAGAGAGTAAGACTGAATTTTTAAATGTATCAATATCAACAAAAAAAGAATTTTTAATTGAAGTGGAGAAACTTTCATTATTTGATAAAATAGGAGCTTGGTTTTGGACAATTTTATCTATAGCAATATTCTTTATAGTAATTGTAGGCTATATCATAAAAGAACGTTTCACACCTAAAGCTAAAATGATAATTCAAGAATTTAGTGAGGATCATGCATTTCATCCTAAAAATATTGAAATGAAAGCCTCGTTGATAAATAGGTGGATTCCATACATTAAAGAGAGAAAAATAGCTGGTGGAATTGAATTTACAGCAAAAGGTAAAATGATTGAAATGAAAGGGAAGCAACTTTCTTCAATGTTCAATAGAGTAATAGTAAAAAAAATAATTATCAATGGAGAGTTGTTGGATAAAAATGAAATAGCTAAAAAAGAGAATTATAAATTATTTAATGAGGGAAAAATAGAAATTTATTATGAAAATGGAAATTCAAAAAAATACATATATCATGCAAAATAAAATGTAGAAATATAGGAGATAGGGGGAATTATGGCAAACAAAGCAGTACTGCTAATAGGGCTTGGAGGAATAGGAAGTAAAATAGCTTCGAATGTTTATAAAGAAATACCAGAAGAATTAAGAAAAAATGTTGTGGTACATATATTTGATACTGATGAAAATGAAGCTAGAAAATTAGGGCTAAAACAGGGTGATATAACTTTAACAAGTTCAGAACTGACTGTACAAAAATGTTTGATGAAAGACAATATCAGGAGAAGTCATGTAGAGGAGTGGTTTCCAACAGATCACCAATCGATACTGACGACTAAATTTACAGATGGAGCTGGACAGGTAAGAGCTATATCAAGATTGGCATATATGGATTCCATTGGCAGTGGAAAATTAAATACTCTCGAATCAAAACTTCAAAAATTTTCTCAAATGGATGGTTCTGACTATAGTAATGATGTAAGAGTTATGATAGTAAGTTCACTAGCTGGCGGAACAGGTTCAGGAATATTTCTTCAAACAGCTCTTTATTTAAGAGACTACTTTGAAAGCAAAGGAAAATATGTAACTATAAGAGGAAGTTTTATGCTACCAGATATACTTATAAAAAATAGAATTATAAGTGGAACTCATATTAGAAATACAAGAGCCAATGGGTATGCCTGCCTTAAAGAGTTAGATGCAATAATAAGATCAACTATGGGTAATGCAGAGGAACACGGTGTAAACATTCAATTGGCATATAAACCTGATATGGCGGATGAAAAAGTGATGAAGTTACCGTATGACTTTTCTTATTTATATGACTATGAAAATTTAGATGGAAAACATTTGGGAGGATATGAGCATTACATTTCTCAATTAGAAAAAACAATATACTTGCAGTTGTTCAGTGATATAGCAGGAGTAGCAGCTTCAGATGAAATAAATATGTTGCCACACCTGACAGAAACAAAAGGAAGAGCAAGATATGCAGCAGCAGGAGTATCTACCTTAGTTTACCCATATGAAAACATAGTAGATTATAGTGCTTATAGACTAGCTTCTGAAAGCATAGGGGATAAATGGTTAAAGATAGATAGAGTGTTTGAACACGAGATGGAAGAGTATGACAACTTGAAGAAACAAGGTATATACAGAGAAGCTCCAAAAAAAAATATTAGAGCAAATGATATTTTTGACAACGAGGTCAAAAATGGAGATGTTTTCTTTAAAAATTTAAATAGAACTCTTCATGTTATAAACAAAGAAAATGAATTAGGTCCCAAAAAAACAGTTGAATTTATAAATGCTTTAGAAGAAAGAATTAAAAATGAGATAGAAGAAGCAAAAGAGTATAAAGAATTTAGAACTTATATAGCTCCGCATCAGGAAAATTTATATGGGAAAGCTGAAGAAATGAAAAATGAAGTTTCAAACTTTGAAGCTCACTTAGGAAAATATAAAAAAGTGGCAATAAATTCTGTGGAAGATAAGAAAAATATGTTATCAACTAACATACTTCCAATACATCTTATGGAAGAAAGAGATATGGCAAAATTCAAGTACCAATTAGGTTATTGGATGCTTGGAGAAAATGATGGTGATGCTATGAATCCAATAGCTACAAGATATTTTCTTTATGAGATAAAAAACATAGTAGAAGAAAAAACAAGAATTTTGGGAGAAGATACTAGAAATCTATATGAGTTAACTGAGAGATATTCTAGAGACTTCGGAGATGATAGAGGGGCGAGAGAAGTAGCTTCATCAGTGGCTGAAAAAAGTAAGGGATTATTTTCTATATTTAGCAGAGGACATAAAAATTTTGCCAACGAATATGAAGAAAAAGCTGAAAGTCAGATGAAGAAAATAGGAGAGTATCTTCAGAAAAAAATTACACTTGGAGTGTATGAAGACCTAATAAAATCTGTAAATGATATGATAGAGAATAACGAAGAAAGTTTCTTTAGAGCGTTGAAAGAGATTATAGCTGACTTCAGAATAAAATCTCAAAATTTAGCAAAAATACACGAAGATAGAACAGATGTAAGTAAAGTATATGTTCTATCAACAACAGAGATGAAAGAAAAGTTATATGATGAGCTTGGAAAAAATGTGGATGTAGAAAATGTTTTAAATGGAAGCTATGCTGAAATATTCAAAGAGAAATATAATAAATTTATATCGAGAAGAAAAAATGAGAAAATATTAAATGAGAAGAGCGTGAAAGAGGTATATCAAGAGAAATTCTTAGATGCATACAGAAGCCAGATAAAAAATAGAGGAACTCTAGATATGGGAATAATTTCAGCTATAAGAAAACAAGCTGAAATTATGAATAAATCATATAATGATCAAACAGAACATGTTATCGATCTTGTAAAAGATATAGAAAATCGTGCAAAACCTTTTATGCAAAAACAAGGGGTCAATACTCTTCCGTTATGGGGAATTAACAGTAAAATACTAGAAGAACTTACCGAAGAGGAAAAAGAGAATATATTTAAAGACGTTAATAAAATAGTGAAAAGTGAAGGATTCTCAAAATATGAAATAATAAGATATGTCTCTATTCATGGGTTAAAAGCTCAAGATTTTGAAAAATTTTCATCTGGAAATAAAAAAACTGGTACAAATCCAGGGGAATATTTTTCAGCATATAAAGAGGTTATAGAAAAACTTAATAGACATGAAGTTTCAGTGACTCCACATTTGGATAAAAGATGGCACCTTCCAGCTTATATGCCTGATATAAATGACAATCAAGCAAAGCAAGATGAAATCGGAATAATGAGAGGTTTTATAAATGGAATTTTATATCAATATATAAATTCGAATATAGATATGAATGGACGGTCAATTTGGACTTTCAAAGATAGAAATGGAAGTTCGAAAATAATAAAAAGTGGTAATAAAGATGTAAGGTCTCTTTATCCTGCATTGATGACAGCATTAAAGTATAATCCAAATATAGTAGATGATATAAATGAAAGAATATCTGAAGAGAGAAAAAATGCTCAAGATAAGCAGTTTAATTTAGAAGAATATAAATTCTTAGGATTAGCCTCTCCGAATAACGTAAATCTTTATGATGTTTTAATAGAATATATTAATCAAGCTGAACCGTCTAAAAAAGAAGAAACTGTTGAAATTGTTAGAAAATTGATAGATATTTTCAATAAAGAAAATATTGAAAATATCTTAGAATATTATGGTACTTCAAGAGGAATAGTCGCTTCAAAAATTGCAGGAGCATATTTAGCGACAATTCTAAACGAATCTCAAAAATTAGCTGAAGCTGATGAAAAAATAATGTTTATAAGAGAAATGAAGGAAAAGGCAGAACAGGCGGTTATAAATCTTTTAGAGAAATATGAGTCAGAATATAAATGGACAGATATAAGTACAACTAAGTATAAAGAACTTCTAAAGATTATATCGGAAAGAAGATAAAACTTTGAAATGGAGGAAACTGTTAATAGTTTCTTCCATTTTTTTAAAAATAATTTGCTCGGAGGAGAAAATGTTTACATTTGTAATAAATTATGAAAAAGAGATAGATTTTTTAGGGATGACAAGTCTATATTTTTATAAATATTTTCAGGAGAAAAAAATAAAAATTATCAACGTAATTGATAAAGAATCAGAAAAACAAGGTGAAGAAAGTAAAGTGGTGAAAAAAAATCTTTTCAATGAGATAAAATTTCATGTCCATAATAATCACATCAGAGAGTTCCAAATTATTTTTATTCAGTCGCTCTTTGAAGAGAATACGGCAGAGTTTGGCGGTAATATAACTAATAGATATATAGGAATTGAAAAAAATCTTTTAGAAAAATTGTCTGAAGAGAAAATTAGCCCAGAAAAAATAAATTTTATAAATATAGATAAATTAGAGAGAGATTTTAAGCATATAGCTAGGGAGATAAATCCGGCAGTAGGAGAAGAGTTAGACAAATATGGCTATACTAAAATACCGAGTTTTTCATATGATGAAATTGAAAAGATCTCACAAATATGGGAAAAAAGAATGTCAAAAATAAAAGATATTCAGTTCTCTAGAACTAATCCAGAGATGATGACATTTGAAGAGAGAGAACTCTTAGAACCTTTAAAAGAAGTTATAAATATAGTTGATGAAATGGTTAAAGAAAAAATAGAGGTCATAGAAAATAGTGATCTTGGAAAAATAGATGATTCTTCAATAAAAAAACATATTTCAATTTATAAGATGATAAATAAATATCTTTCAGATAATTTAAAAAGTGAGTTTAGAAGGATTGATGATAATTTTAAAAAGATAGACTTTAGAGAAAAATTTATTACGATACTAGAGAGAAATGGATATTATTTTGAATATCTTTTTACAGAAAATGACATAAATATTTTGGATGAAGCATGGGAAAAAGAAAAAATATCTATGGATGGAGAGCAACACTTTAACTTAAGTCATGAAGTAGTAGAGAAATTAAAAATAAGAAGAGATAAAGTTGAGAAAGCTATTGATGAGATTTTCAAAAGAAAAAGAGAGGCTTCAAAGTTTAGAGAGAGATTGAAAAGAGAAAATAGGGAAATTCCAGATGATGAAAAAAGCTTATATGGAGATAGATATAATTTGAAATGGGTTGAGGAAAACTTCAGGAAAGAGTTCCTTTTGGGTTATCTAGACAAAGTGATTAGGGATAAAACTCTTCAAGATAAAAATATGTATTCACCTAAAGTTGCTTTAACTTCACTTTTAAAGAGAAGATATAGTTTAGAAAAGATAAAGCATCACAATGGAAATTTTTTTAGAGTGCCTTTTAAGAGAGATAACTCGAAAAACAATGAATATCTTTTGAAGTTAATCTATTTTATTCTTTTCTTGTTAGAGTATACGGAACAAGGATTATCTTATCTAGGAAATAGAAACTATTATTATTTTGAGAATATAGATTTTAAAGTTAACTATATGGAATTACTTTTTCATAAATATGTCTCTAGGCTAAATTCTGAAAAAAGTAATATGGAATTGCAACAGAAAACTATGAAATCTAGTGCTAAAATAAGTTATTTTACAGTAAAAGAGGGAGATTATAGAGATTATGCAAATTTGGATGTTACGAATATAGATACCCCTAAATTTGGAATATTTTTTAAATCCAATGATATTGAAAAATTTACCAAAGAATGGCTAAAAGAGATATCTAAAAGTATAAATAATTATATAGAAAAAGCTGAAGAAGCATTAAATGACTACCAGATAAGAAAAAATATTTTTGGGGTAAAAGAACTGGCAACAATAGATAAAACAATAGAAGATGAGGTAACAGATAGGGAGAGAGAGTTAGAAAAAAAGAGAAAAGAATTGGAAAAAGCTTCACAAAAAATTGATACAGACATAACAAATGAATTTATGCAAAAAATGAAAGAAAATAGAGATGTGGTGCTACTTAGGAAACATTTGAATAAAAGACCGAGAGTAGAGGATATTGTGGCCATATTAGCAGTTCCAGGAATATTGGAGCCAATCTCTTACGGATATTATTTTGGTGGTTTTACCCCATTAATCCTTTCAATTAGAACAGGAGTATTAGTTGGAATAACAGGTTTAATATTGATATATTTTATTTGGAAAAATAATTGTCAAATAAAAAGTATATTAGAGTTAGCAAAAGAGATAAGGAATTCATACATATCGGATTTAGGGGAAAAATATGAGAACAAGAAAAAATATATAGATACCCAGATGGAATGTAGAGTGGCGGAGAAAAATTATATTTTAGCAAAAAAAGAACAAGGTAAAATTTTTGAGCAGTTACAGTGTGTTAGATTTTATATAAATGAGTTAACAAAACAAGAGGAATCTGCCAGTAATATTCTTCAGATAATAAAAAATATTTCTAAAGGAAAAGTAGATGAAGAATCTTACAGTAATGAGAATTTTTCGGGGAAAACAGGTGACCTGAATTGTAAAAAAGCACCTTTTGAAAATGGTGTTTTTCTTCCAGAAAAATATATAGAGATACCTCAATATACAGAATTCAAAGTTAGTGTGAATTATCAAGAGAACTGGTTTAGACCTTCTGGAATATTTGGGTGTAATTCCATAAATTTAAAAGAGGATGAAATATTTGGGCAAGGAGGGAACAACTAATGGAGATGATAAAAAATCTCGTGGAAAAAATTTCCAGTTCACTATATCTTAAAGAGATATTAACAGTCATATGCTTTCTAGTATTTATGATTTTTGTGTGTGGATTAGCTTCTATAAACACAAAGAAAGAATACAGATTTAAACAAGCAGATGTGATAAAGGGACTTATAGGAATAATAGGTCTAAATTTATTAGTGGAAATCTATTATCAAATTAGTGTATGGAAAAATATTATATTTTTTATGAAATTGCCGTCAGAAATAGGAACAAAAATGCTATCTATAATGATTCTTTCGATAAATTTTATATTTCTTATTTTATTTTTTATTTTAAAATTATCGATTTGTAAATTTATTAAAAAAGATACTTTAGAAAATTATATTCCTTTCATAAGCAGTCCGTATGAAAAAAAAGAGGAAAAAGCTTTTATAAAAGAACATTGGATACTTATGAGGGAAACAATGGGTATACTGAGATACTTTATATACATAACTGTTTTTGGAACTATCTATGGACTAATTGAAAATATGTTTAGAAATGAAGTTTCTCCTCAAACTGATAATGCAACAATAAACGGAATTACAGAAATTGTTAAAAATTTAGTTCATCCAACTATTTTTGGGAACTACAAAGTATCACTTTTTGTAATTTTAACTTTGATTTTTATAACGGAGCTATACTATTATCTGGATGGAAACGAATATACAGCTGAAGAAAAAGAAAAGGAATTAGAAAAAGTAGAAAAAAAAGAGATGGAGAGAAGAGAATACGAATCTTTATATAGAAGATTTAAAGATATATGGTCTGAAAATATTCTTGCTGATTCTCTAATACAAGGAAAAGAGAGAGAGAAGGAAGAAAAACAAAAAATACCGAAAGCTTTAAAGGATAATAAAGAAGCTAGTGAAGTATACAGCTATTTAAATAAAGAATATGATCTTAATTCAGATTATACCTATATTCTAAAAGAACTTTTTGAGAAAAAAGATATTATCATAAGTGATTCAAACCACGAAGAGTTTGCTCCGATACTTTTTTCATATTTTGAAAAAAGTATAATAAAAGGAAAAAAAATACTTATTTTAGCTGAAAATAGTATATATAATAATGATTCTAAGAGAGAAGAGCTGCAAAACTGGTATAAGGGATGGTTTAGAAAATTATATAAAAAATCTATAAGAAATATAGTAACTTTTGAAGAATGGAAAAATCAAAATGAATGGGATATAGTCATTGCAACTCAAAATGAGATAATAAAAACACAGGAAGATTTTATAAAAAAACTTCAAAAAGAACAGAATGAACTAAAAGATATAATAATAGTTGTCCTGAATGAAAAAGCAGAAGAGATTGCAGAAAACATTCAAACACTGAGTATATTAACAAATATATTAAATACTCATTTTAGAATAGAGTTACAAAAGGGAGATGAAGGAGTACAATACGTAATTTTATCAAATAGTTCAGAAGGGTTAAAAGCTTCAATAGATAAAAATCTGAAAATTTCTACCGTGGAACACCACATCCAAAAATCAATTCCTGAAAATAATTATAATATCATATGGAGAGAAGATTCATATAAAAAATATTACACAGAAATTATAGAGGGAGTACCCAAAGGAGAAATAGGAGTTTCAAATACCTTATCTTATCTTCCGTGGGAGATGGGAATTCAAGATATAAATTTTGTAGAAAATGATGAGCTGCCATATATTGTTTATGAAGGAAATATAAAAGCCAGTAAAAATCAATTAAGAGGGATGCCAATAAATGGAGCGGAAATTAAAAGTGTATATAATGAAGTCATAAAAAATAATTCAATACCATCTCTTTTAAGGAAAAAAGAATCTAATCTTATTTTTGTAGAGGATAAAAATTACAATGCTCCTGTAGCACTCAGAAAATATGGAAGTTTAGGAGAAAAAAATAATTTCGTAAATGTGATATCTCCAAATTATCTATTAAGGGATTATTTTATTGATAATATTGAATATTTTTATATCTCACCAATTGAGGGATACACTCCAAAAATTGAAAATGATAAGTTTAAATCTGTATCCTATTTGAAAGAAATTCTTACAAATTCAAGTTTAAAAGTATCAGATGAGGATATAAAAATTGAGATAGCTAGTTATAAAAATGCAGAGATTTCACTTCAGAATCAGAGTATTGAAAACACCGAGAGTGAACTAATTGAACTTTTCAAACAGGTGTACAATGTAGATATACTGAAAGAAAAATATATGAGTGTAGAAACACAGAATATATATGATGACGAGATTGGGAAATTTGTAGAGAAGAAATTTTATAGCTTGAGTTCAATAATAAAAGACAGTAATTACTTTAAATGGTTTGAAAATTTTCAAATTATGAGTAACAAGGATTTTATATACGGAGTAATCCCCCTTGATCATGTGTATCAAAATTATCTCCCGAATCAATATCACTCTTTCAATGGACATTCATTCAATATAAAGAAAATAGATTTAGTCAATAAAAAAATAGATATTACGCCAACTAGTGGAACAGAAAAATTCCAATACAGAAACAAAGAGGCAATAACTATAAAAAAATATAGAAATGAAAATGAATTTGGAGAAAAAAAATCAAGACAAAATCTGAGTTCTTCAAAAAAACTTGGATACGATTTAGATTTGACATTGCAAATGGCAGATTACTCAATAGAAACTCTTGGATACTATGAGTTTAAAGGTGGCATAAATTTAAATAATGAGGAGTACTCATACAAATCTTTAGAAAATTATGGTCATCAATTTAAAAGGGAATATGAGAACGGAAGAGTGCTAAGTGTAAAAATATTTAAAAAAAGAGGAGAAATAAAAGAACCTGACAAAGTAGCATTAACTCTTAGTGTAATCTTAAATGAGCTTTTCAAAACTCTTTTTCCAGGAAACAATAGATATATAAAAATATTTACAATGGTAAATGAAGATATATTATCAAAAGAAAATATAATAATAGGAACAAACAAAGGATATTCAGTTCCAGATTCATTGAATCATATTATTCCAGCTGAAATAAAAATTGATAGGCAGGAGTTTGACAGTGTAAATTCAGATATATTCCTAGATAATATGGGAGAAGAAAATATTTTTGAATCAAATAAAGATAAACATATTAGATTACATTTTATGGAGGATTCACATAAAGACGTAGGAGTTCTTCAAAGTATAGATGACAAGCAGTTTATAGAGATGCTAAAATTAGTACAAGAATATCTTCAGTGGATAGATGGGGACAGCACGGTAAAGAAAGGGTGGAATAAAAATAAATTTACTCAGGAAGAGAGAGAGCAATACTTAAAGTATGGATTCAAAAATCTTCCAGAATATATAGATTTAAATCTGCTAAGAGAATTTCTGAATGATATTTTAGGAGAGGATAACGAGATAACTGATGCAAGAAAAAAATTCTATTCTAAAGTTATAGAAGGAGTAACAGAAGATGACTTTGACAAAGAGTACAATTTTTGGAGAAATAAAATAGTAGAGAGAAGAGAAAGAACATAGGAGATAAAGATGATAGATCAGATCAATATTTTAGGAAAAGACACATTGATTTTTTTAATGGCAACAATAGGTCTTTTTTGTTGGCAACTAAGACATATTTTAAAAATGAGAAGTTTAAAGAGTGAAACAAGTAAATTGAAAAATTTTACTGAGAGATTAAAAAAATCTATGTATTCAGAGAAAGAGTTGAATTTAGAAAAAGATTTTAAAAGTAGAAAAGATAGGGAAGAAAAAATTAAAAATAAAATTTATCTAGAATATGAAGAGGAACTAGAAAATTCTCATAAATGGAAATTTTTAAATGAAAATATAGATGACTATACGATGTCTCTTAGAAATAGAGGACTAGACTCAGTAGAGCCATCACAATATTTTAATGAAGAAAATATATTAGATAGAAACTTTAATATACAAGGATTGAATCAAGTTGGTCCAACATTAATAGGAATTGGGATAATAGGGACGTTTTTTGGATTAATAACTGGTCTTTACAAAATAGGAATGGTAAATAAATTAATAGAAGATACCACAAAAGTAAATGATGTAATAGATGTAGCTGCCAATACTGCAGCTACTGGAAATATGCTATCAGCAATTTCAGAAGTTATCCCAAGCATGAGTTTGGCATTTATAACAAGTTTAGCTGGAATGGGGTTGTCACTAATATATACATTTCTCTATAAAAGAGAGATGGGATATGTTCAAAAAAATATACATCAGATTGCACAT
>JBOFEZ010000018.1:0-5076 GCA_051648365.1 Fusobacteriaceae bacterium | reverse complement strand
AAGAAAAATCTCTTTCAACCTCAGAGAAACTTCATCATCAATAACTTCTCGCCTATATTTTATGCAAAATATCATATGATAATTTATGCTGAATACTGAATGAGCATTATTCTCTAATTTCATTTACTTTCAATCCTTTTTCATTATTTAACTGATTATTATATGGTAGCATATTCAAGAAAAAGTATCAACAACAAACAAAAAAGTAGGCGATTCATCCCGCCACCTGTAGAGGTGAGGGAATTCTCGCCCTAACACTGTTAAAAAATTAAAAAAGAGGTAATTATGTTTTCAAAAAATGAATCACAATTGATGGAGGGAGCTATAACAAGTTTAATATGTGACTCTGTTCTATCTAACTTCTCCTATCAGCATAGATTGTTGAGCAATAGAAATGAAAAAATTATTACAACACTGAGAAATGAGCTAGAAGAATGTGATGAGTTTCTTATCTCTGTTGCATTTATCACTGAAGGAGGGATAGCCCTTATTCTCCAACAGCTGAAAAAACTCCAAAACAAAAAAACAAAAGGAAAAATAATAACAGGAGATTATCTGAATTTTACCCAGCCAAAGGCATTGAAGAAGCTTCTGTCCTTTGAAAATATAGAGCTGAAAATGGTAAAAGGCGAGAATCTCCATGCTAAGGGCTTCTTTTTTAGAAAGGGAGATATGTGGAATATGATTGTAGGAAGCAGTAACCTTACAGGAGCAGCTCTTACAACAAATCTAGAGTGGAATATAAAGATAAGCTCACTTGAAAATGGAAAGATAGCTAAAGAGATATTGGGCTCTTTTCTGGAGATATATAATAATCTTGATATTTTAAGCGAAAAGGAGCTTCTTGACTATGAGAAACTGTATCTTGAAACTAAAAAAAGATTGAATTATGACAACTTTAATAGAGAGATTGAATACAACAAAAAACCTGTCCCCAACCTTATGCAGAGGGAAGCTCTTCAGTCTCTTAAAAAACTCCGAGAGGAAAATCATGAAAAAGCTCTGCTGATAAGTGCAACAGGAACAGGAAAAACATATCTTTCGGCCTTTGATGTGGCAGAATACAGACCTAAAAAACTGCTCTTTATTGCCCATAGAAAAAATATCCTTACAAAATCCAAAAAAAGTTTTAAAAATCTGATTCCAGATAGAAGAATGGAGATTTTTGATCCAGGAAAATCCAATGAAGGGGATTTTATTTTTGCCATGATTCAAACTCTAAGCAGAGATGAACATCTAAAAAAAATTCCTCAGGACTATTTTGACTATATCATAGTGGATGAGGTACACCACAGTGGAGCTGACACCTATCAGAAGGTAATTCAGTATTTCAAACCTAAATTTCTCTTGGGGATGACTGCGACCCCTGAAAGATCAGATGATTTTGATATATACAGACTTTTTAACAACACAATTGCCTATGAGATTCGGTTGCATGATGCCCTGAAAGAAAAACTTCTCTGTCCCTTTCATTATTTTGGAATTCGGGATATTACACAGAATGGAGAGTCCATCTCTCAAAAATCCAACATTAAAGATTTAACCTCAGATACTAGAATAAAAAATATTTTAGAGCAGACAGAATATTATGGCTACAGTGGCCCAAAGCTCCATGGACTGATATTTGTTTCAAATGTGAAGGAAGCCAGAGAGTTGAGTATTCTTTTAAATGAGAAGGGGCTTCTAACAAAAGCTCTCACAGGAGAAGACAGTGAAGCCGTTAGGGAGAAGGCCATTCAGGACTTAACCGAGGGGAGACTTCAATATCTCATAACTGTGGATATTTTTAATGAGGGAATCGATATTCCGTGTGTGAATCAGGTGGTACTTTTAAGACCCACTGAGTCAGCCATTGTATATATTCAGCAATTGGGAAGAGGGCTTAGAAAGGATCACAAAAAGGAGTTTGTGGTTATTTTGGATTTTATCGGAAACTATGAAAAGAATTTTCTTATCCCCACAGCAATCTCCCAGAATAATTCCTATGACAAAGATTTTATGAAACGGTTTATCTCTAGGGGAACAGATCTGATTCCCGGGGAAAGTTCCCTTGTTTTTGAAGAAATTGTAAAAGATGAGATATTCAAAAATATAAATAAAACCAATTTCTCAACTAAAAAGAATATTGAGCACGACTATAATCTGCTAAAAAAACAGTTGGGAAGAACCCCTTATCTCTTGGATTTTTTCAGGAGAAATATGATTGACCCAAGTGTGATACTTAAATATAGAAAGGACTATAACGAGATATTGGAGGCAATAGATAAAAATTCATTGACTGAGGCTCATAAACTGACTAAAGAGGAGAAAAATTATCTGAAATTTCTTTCACAATTTTTTACTCCAGCTAAAAGAATCCACGATTTCTTCATACTGAAGGAACTTCTTTCAGAGGGAAAGGTGGAGATAGGTGAGGTAAACAGAAAAATAGAAGATGAATTAAATATAAAAAACCAGCTGTTCAACACAGAAAATGCAGTAAAACATCTCTCCAAGAGAATATACAGGAGTTTTTCTGTAACTAAAGAGTATCTTCCCCTTGGAGAGACAAAAGATAACAGGGTGACAATCTCGGAATCTCTGATGGCATCTTATAAAAATAACAGGTATTTTAATTTCTTGGTAAATGATCTGATAGACTATAACATTGCATACTGCCAAAAGAATTTTTCTCAGAATGATGAAAAAAACATTATCCAGTATAAGCATTATACCAAAGAAGAAGCACACAGATATCTGAATCTGGATTACAATAACGGACTTCAAGTAAGCGGATATAATTTTTTTAAAGAGTCCAAAGAGGTAACGGCATTTATTACACTTGACTCTACAAGCTCTTCTACAAGCTATGATAATCAGTTTTTAGATCAAAAAAATATAACATGGTTTTCAAAAAGTAACAGAGTATTAAAAAGAGATGGAATAAATACGGGGGAAGGGGATATAGCAGACAATCTATACACTTTGCATCTGTTTTTAAAGAAAACAAATAGTGAGAATTTTTACTATCTGGGAAAAATTAGGAAGGTTGTGAGTGCTGAAGAAATTAAAAACAGCAAAGGTGAAAAACTAGTCAAATGTATCTTAGAGCTCCAGCATGAGGTAGAAAAAGGATTGTATGACTATTTAGTGGCGAAAGAGGTTTATTTTCCAAATAAAAAAAAGGAAATTATCTAAAGACTCCGAATAACAGATAGCTTTTCATTTTATTTTTTAAAAGATTGTAAAGTTTTTAAAAAGAACAATAATTTCAAAAGGAGTTTACAAATGAAAAAAATTATTTCTGTATTTTCTTTATTTTTATTAATTTTCTCATCTACTTTTTCTAAGGACTTGAAAGTTGGACTTATTCTCGCCATGGGAGGTCTAGGTGACAAATCCTTCAACGATTCGGCTTATGCAGGTCTCCAAAAGGCTGAAAAAGATTTCTCTATTAAAACAAAGTATGTAGAACCAAATTCATGGGCTGATGATGCTTCTTTTATCAATGAATTTGTGGATAATGAGTTTGATCTCATCATTGCAACATCCTATACTGCACAGGAAGCTATGGAGGAAATTGCAAAAAAAAATCCTAACACCAAATTTGCTATTATAGATACTGAAGCTTCTGGAAATAACATAGCTTCCCTTGTTTTTAATGAAGAAGAGGGTTCTTTTCTTGTTGGAGCAGTAGCTGCAATGATGAGCCAAAATGAAAAAGTAGGTTTTATAGGTGGTTTAGATATTCCCCTTATAAATAATTTTAGAAAAGGGTATGAAGCTGGTGCAAAATATATAAATCCTAATACGAAGTTTTATGCATCATATATCGGCGGCGATTCTCCTTTCAGTGATCCTCTCAAAGGGAAAGAACAGTCTCTTTCTATGATTAATCAAGGAGTAGACGTGATATATCATGCAGCTGGAAACACTGGAAACGGAGTTATGGAAGCTATAAAAATTAATAAAGCATATGGAATAGGTGTCGACAGTGACCAAGACTATATGGTTCCTGGAAAAATTCTGACTTCAATGATGAAAAATGTAGACAATGCAGTTTATGATATAATTTCTGAATCAGTAAAAGGAAACTTTAAAGGAGGTGTTCACCACTACGGGATAAAAGAAAACGGTGTTGGAACTACTCAATTTAAATATACAAAAGATATTATAGGAAAAGAAAATCTTGCTAAGATTGAAGAAATTAAAAATGCTATTCTCTTAGGGAATATTAAGGTCAAAAATTGATGAAAATTTTAGTTATAGCTACTCATCCCGATATAACTCAGTCAAAAATAAATAGAGCTTGGCTTGAAAAATTAAAAAAAAATAAAAATATTACCCTTAGATTTTTAGATGAAGTCTATAAAACTTATAATGATATCGATATAAAAAAAGAGCAAAAATTTCTAGTGGAAGCTGACAGAATTGTATTTCAATACCCTTTTTATTGGTATAATATGCCCTCTCTGATGAGGGAATATATGGATAGAGTATTGGAGTTCGGATGGTGCTACGGTCCAGGAGGAGAAGCTCTAAAAGAAAAAGAATTTATGTGTGCTATATCTTTAGGAGCTCCTGAATATTCTTTTTGCGGAGGTGGGTACAACAATTTTACCCTAACAGAATTTTTAAGACCTATGCAGGGAACAGCTCAGTTTCTTCAGATGGATTATCTTCCGGCTTTTGCCTTATACAATGCTCCTAAACTTTCATCTTCTGAAATTGAAAAGTCAGCAGATGATTATATGAATTATCTTTTCAGAGAAGATTTGAATCACAAAAAAGTTTTTGCTACTTTGAAAAAATATGGACAATAAAGCAAGTTTTTCTGATTTATAAAAATTAAAATAAATATATTATAATTTTTTAACACAGTCTATTAAAGTAGGATTTTGTGTATATATTAAACAGGTATGTTTTTTAAGTTTAAAAACTACCTGTTTTTATTTTATAAGGGGTAGCTGTGTTTTTTTGGGGAAAACGGGTCAAACACCTTTTTTATCCAATGATTTCAAGGGATAATGTCAAATTGAATGATGTTATCCCTTTTCTCATAAACTAAAGTTTATGGAACTCTGAAAAATAGGTAGT
>JBOFEZ010000017.1:0-6242 GCA_051648365.1 Fusobacteriaceae bacterium | reverse complement strand
AACCCCCAATTTACATATAGAGTTCTTAAGGAAAATATTTTGAGCTTAGTCCTCAGACCTGGGGAAGCTATAAGTGAAACGGAAATGTCTAAAATTTTAGAAATAAGCAGAACACCTATCAGAGAGGCATTGGTTCATCTTAAAAATGAGGCTCTTATCGATGTTTATCCACAAAAAGGGACTTTTGTCTCTCTTTTAGATTTTACCCTTATTGAGGAAGCTGAATTCATGAGAACAGTTTTAGAGCAAGAGGTTATCAAATTGGCTACATTATCTTTTCCTGAAGATTCCCTAGTAGCTCTAGAAAAAAATCTAAACTCCCAGAGAAGAATAGCTGAGTTTTCTCCATCTGCCTTTGAATTTTTTAATTTAGACAATAGTTTTCACGAAATTATTTTTAAAGGATGCAATAAATCAAATGTTTGGGAACAGATAAAAATTATAAGTTCTCACCTCAACCGTATCCGTCTTTTGGATGCTGTAGAACGTGAAAGTCTCAAACTTACTCTTCTTCAGCATGAAGAAATATTTAACCTAATTAAGAATAAAGATGTTACAAATGTAGACAAAGTCATAAAAAACCACGTGAGTAGCTTTCATGCTCAATTGGAAAAACTTTATAAAAAATATCCTAAATTTTTCAAGTAGGAAGTGGCATATATGGTCTCTGTACAGAGTAACTCCAATACAATTTTAGAAGGCAATATTCTTACTACACTTTTAAAAATTTCTCTACCTATCATGTTGAATCAACTCCTTCAAACATTTTATAATATTAGTGACTCCTATTTCATGGGACTTTTAGGAAGCGAGGCTCTAGCTGCCTCTGCTTTTACTTCCCCTATATTTCAAGTCTTGGTAAGTCTTGGGGCCGGACTTGCTACAGGTGGAATGATAATTTTCTCCAAAAATATAGGCGCAGGAAAATTCGAGGATAATCTAAAATCAAAATCTCAACTTCTGATAGTTAATCTTCTTTTGGGTTCTATCCTTACTCTGGTAGCTTATATTTTCACTGAGGATATACTCCATTTTTCAGGTGCTACAGGCCCCCTTACTGAACTTAGCAGCAAATATATGAAAATTCTTTTCCTCTCTATTCCATCTCTATTAATTATTAATAGTTATAGTGCTATAGAAAATTCCAAAGGCAATACAAAAAAACCACTTTTTTTAGTAGCCGTTTCAACTGGACTAAATATTATACTCAACTCTTTAGCTGTGAAATTCAATACAGGAATCTCAGGAATTGCTTTAGCAACTCTTATTTCAAGCTTATTGCTGACTAGCTACTGCATTTTTGAACTTTTCAAGAACAATGATATTTCATTAAAATATTTAAAACCAGATCCAACCCTAATTTTATATATCCTTTCCATGGGGATTCCAGTGGCACTTTCCAGTTCCACTGCTTCTTTGGGATTTGTTGTTATGAATAGATATGTGGTTGATTTTGGATCAGAGGCTCTCGCTGCCTTCGGAATAGGAAATAGAATTAACAACATCTTCTATACTCCTGCTAATGGTCTTCTCACTGGAGTCAGCATCATGATTTCCCAAAATCTAGGAGCTAAAAATAAAAAAAGAATGAAAGAGATTTTTAAAGTATCTATGAAAACTTCAATTTCTATAGCTTTTTTGGGTTCTTTTCTGCTGTATTTTCTAACAGAACCTATGATAGCAATCTTCACACAGGATCCCGAAATATTTAGACATTCTAAAAATTATTTACATATTTTTGTATATTGTAATTTAGCATGGGGAGTATACCAAATCTATTCAGGATATTTTTTAGGAGTAGGACTCACAAAATTAAACTTCTATATAAATTTAGGAAGAGTTTGGGCGTTTAGAATACCGGTTCTTATTTTTTTAAAAAATTTTTTTAGTTTAGAAGCATACTCCATATGGTTTGCCATGCTAATCAGTAATATTTTAGTGATGTTTTTAGTAGCTATAATTTTTTATTTGAAGTTCAACAGACATCATAATTTTTTAAAAAAAAGCCTTTTAACCGATGCTTAGCATCTGATTAAAAGGCTTTTTCCATTAAAAAATAAATTTTTATCACTAAAACAATGCCACAATAGTCTAGTTCTTGAATACATTTTTTATCTATTTAACTCCGATACACTTCCTCCAGCTAGGTGATCTTTTATGGTTCTCTCCACCAAAAGAAAATCTACACAGCTCAAATCACCTACCACAGTATTTTTCAAAACTGACATAGCATTCCCAAATTGTAAAGCTTTTTGAAGATTATTATATTTTAAAATTCCGAAAAGCACCCCCGAAAGATATGCATCTCCGCTCCCTATTCTATCCACAACATCTATATCCACATACGGATTTTCTTCATAGAATTCATCTCCATCTCTCTCATAGATTACAGAAGTAAAATCATGTTTTTTAGGGGATTTTACACTTCTTTTAGTTGTAGCTATTACTTTCACATCAAAGTCCACTGCAAAGCTCCTCAATATATCTTTTAACTCTCCCTCTCTTCCAAACATCTTCCTTAAACTTTCTTCAGAGATAAAAAGTATATCCAGGTAGGGGAGTATACTCTCGATGATTTCCTTAGCCTCTTCCTCACTCCACAGAGTAGCTCTGAAGTTTACATCAAAAGATATATATGCTCCTGCCTCTTTAAATTTTTTTACCAGCTCTACAGATACCTTTCTCACATCATCTGTGAGCCCTAATGTTATTCCACTCAAATGAAATATTTCTGCAGTTTTAAAAACCCCTTCTGGAATGTCGCTCACTTTTATGTTTGCGAAAGATGAATGAGCTCTATCATAGATAACCGAGGGTTTTCTCGGATAAGCTCCATATTCGTAGTAATAAAGACCCAATCTTTTCTCTTTTGAGTTATCATAAATAAGAAAATCATCGCTGACTCCATAGGCACGAACCATTTTTTTTACAAACCTTCCCAACTCATTATCTGGAATTTTACTGACAATCCCTCCCCGAATACCTAAACTCTCTAGCCCAGCCACAACATTTAATTCAGAACCTCCTATCTGCTTTTCAAAACTATTCCCTTGAAAAATCATCTCATTTATAGGTGAGGATAATCTCATCATAATCTCTCCAAAGCTCACTACTCCATATTTCTTATCCTTGAATTTAAAACATTCTTTCATAATCTCATCCTCCATATATTGATAAAAGGAGCAAACTTTTTCAAGTTTACTCCTTTTAAACAGGAACTATTTTAGCATTTTGATTTACTTGGGAGTCGAACAAAATATTTTTTTTTGAATTCCTGCTCCAAATTTTATCTGAACTAGTATACTAGTTTTTGGCTTTAAATACAACTTTCTTCACTTCTGATTTTTCTAAAACTTTCATGCCAGGCATATGTGGTTCTCCTGGAAAAAACATCACAAAACTATCTTCAGTTACTTTAATTACTGTTTCACATTCTCCAGATTGTTTCTCAACATCTTTTTCAGGATTGTATTCTTGAGTAACCTCAAGTTTATCCACTCCTGATACCGCCATATTCTCTTCTCCTTTTACTAGAAGCTGGATATCTATATAATCTTTATGGGTTTCAAAGAAACAGTTTTCCAAATCTTTCGTTGTGTAAGTCTGAGTATTATAGAAAACATTTTTCCCATCTACTTCATGCTTGCCAACTTCTGATTTCTTATAATTCTCTTTTATAATTTCCTCAATAGCAAAATCTAAATTTTTATTTATCCCTTTATAATTATGAATGTTTTTTACTTTGTCAAATATCATAATTATCTCTGTACCCTTCCAGAAGCATCTCCACCTGCAAGAGTTTCAACTTCCTCACGTGTAACAAGATTTGCATCTCCTGGTATTGTATGCTTAAGAGCTGATGCGGCAACCGCGAATTCAAGAGCAGCTTCTTGAGGTTTTCCATCTAATAATCCACAGATTAGTCCACCAGCAAAAGAGTCTCCGCCTCCAACTCTGTCAACTATTCTTACATCATATTTCTTAGAATGGTAGAAATCTTTTCCGTTATATATCAGTGCTGACCATCCGTTGTCAGAAGCTGAGTGTGATTCTCTCAATGTTGTTACAACATATTTAAATCCAAAAGCATCCTTCATCTGCTTAAAGATATCTTTGTATCCATCTAACTCTAAATCTCCAGAAGTAACATCTGTATTTCCAGGTTTAAATCCAAGAACTAGCTCTGCATCTTCTTCGTTTCCAATACAAACATCAACATATTTCATAAGCCCTGTCATAACTTCTTTAGCTCTTGCTGGAGTCCATAACTTCTTTCTGTAGTTAAGGTCAACAGATACTGTCACACCATGTTTTTTAGCAGATTTTAAAGCTTCTTCTGTTAGGATAGCAGCCTCTTCAGAGAGAGCCGGAGTTATTCCTGTAAAGTGGAACCACTCTGCATCTTTAAAGATAGCATCGAAATCAAAGTGCTCTGCTCTTGCTGTAGATATTGCAGTATTTGCTCTATCATAAACAACTTTAGAAGCTCTCATAGATGCTCCTGTTTCTAGGAAATATATTCCCATTCTGTCTCCGCCTCTAGCTATATAATCAGTTTTTACTCCATATTTATTTAAAGACTGAATAGCACACTGGGCTATCTCATTTTTCGGAAGTCTTGTCACATAATGAGTGTTATATCCGTAATTAGCTAAGGAGATAGCAACATTCGCTTCTCCTCCTCCATATACCACATCAAACTCATCTGCTTGTGAAAATCTTTTAAACCCTGGAGAAGTGAGTCTTAACATTATTTCTCCCATTGTTATTACTTTTTTCATTTTTTATCCCCCTGAATATTTAATTTATTTTATTTTTTGTTTTTATTTATTTTTTTAATGCTAATCTTGCTTCTTTAACTTTTGCAACAAAAGCTTTTGCTGTCGCTGTAATCTCTTCAGATGGTCCAGTTGCAAGTTTCCCTCCTGCTCCAACTGCGATAACTCCATTCTTGATCCATTGATCAACGTTTTCAATACTCACTCCACCTGTAGGCATAATATTTACCTGTGGCAAAGGTGCCTTTACAGCTTTTATAAAATCAGGTCCAAAAGCTGATCCTGGGAATAACTTCACTATATCTGCTCCTGCTTCCATAGCTCTTACCATCTCTGTAATCGTCATACATCCTGGCATATATGGTATTGCATATCTGTTGCAAAGTTTTGCAGTTTCATCATTAAAGCATGGAGAAACTATATATTCAGCTCCTGCGAGGATAGCAATTCTAGCTGTTTCTGTATCTAGAACTGTTCCGGCACCAATTATAAGTTGCTCAGAAGGAATTTCAGCTTTAAGAGCTTTAATAACTTCAGTAGCTCCCGGGACTGTATACGTAACCTCGATAGCAGGAAGTCCTCCAGCAACGCAGGCCTTAGAAATTCTCAATGCTTCTTCAACATTCTCAGCCCTTACAACTGCAACCACTCCAGTCTCTGCAATTCTTCTTAATGTTTCAAATTTTTTCATAAAATCAGCTCCCATTTCCGAGACTTTCCGCATATGCGGAACCGGTCCGGTTTTTAGTTTACAGATAATTTATACTCTTTATTTTTTTATTTGTCAATATTTTTTTATTTTTTATTTATAAAATTGTACTATATCCCAATTCTTTGGATATTTTCTGTGTTATTTCTTTCAAAATTTCACTTGATTTTTCTAAATTTTCATTTGGATTATAAAACCCTGATGCACTGATAGCAGCTACTATTTTTCCACTAGCATCGTAAATGGGCGCTGACATACAAAGTTGATTGTCCTCTATTTCACGGTCATCCAAAGCATATCCCTTTTTTCTCCATAACCGGAGATGATCAAGGAATTTGTCAGGATCTGTAATTGTCCTCTCTGTTTTAGACGCCATTCCTTTCTCCTTCAAAATTTTCTTTATTTTTTCTTCTGAAAGTCCAAAGAGCATGACTTTCCCTAGTGCGGTACAATGCACAGGATTTCTCGACCCCAATGTAGCTGTAGTAACTATAGGACTGCTTGGTTCTCTCTTATCTAGGTATATTACCTCTCCATCTTTCAATATACCTAAAAACACTGTTTTATTAAGCTTTTCTGACAATTGCTTAAGATATTTTTGTGCAATCTTAAGCATGTCTTTTTCATACGAAAGTCCTATTCTAAAGGTTTCAAGACCTATCACGTAACGATTTTGGACCCCTTCTATAACATTTATCATATCTGTATAAATAAGAGTTTGAACTATATCAAAGGCACTACTTTTGGGTATATCT
>JBOFEZ010000016.1:0-2055 GCA_051648365.1 Fusobacteriaceae bacterium | reverse complement strand
TTTCTGAAGGAATAACGAATGTAGAAGATGTGAGAGGAATTTCATATCTTGAATTAAATAGAAAATATGGAAATTCAAGAGCAGATATGCTATATTATTACAGTAGGGGAATAGATGATTCTGCTGTAGAGTATATAAGGAAAACTCACTCCATAGGGAATGAAAATACCTATAGAGATCCCTTGCAGGGTGAAGAAAGAATAGTTCTAGAATTTGATCAGCTCTTTAAAAGGGTATATGACAGATTGATGGAAGAAAAACTTTTCTGCCGAACTGCCAATATAAAAATTCGTTACAGTGACTTTCGGACTATAACCCGTTCCATATCCCTTGGAGAGTATACGAACTCCTATAGGATAATAAAAGAAAATTTGGACAGACTTATCTCTGAACTGGAAGATTTTCAAAATATAAGGTTGGTAGGATTTTCACTTTCTAACTTATCTAAAAATTATGCTAAACAATTAAAATTATAAAAAAAATATCAGGAGGAATTATGAAAAAAAAATTTATAAAAGAATTTATTAGCTTCACAGAAAAAAGCAAATCTGTATTTCACTCTGTGAGTGAAATAGAAAAAATTCTTTTGGAGAAAAAGTTCTCTGAACTTAAACTTCAAGAGAGATGGGATATTAAACTAGGAGGGAAATATTTCTATAAAAGAAATGATTCTACACTTATCGCTTTTACGATACCTGAGAACATGAAGAATTTTTTCTTCAAACTTTCGTGTAATCACACAGATACACCTGGGTTTAAGGTAAAGCCTACTCCTGAAACTATCTCTGAGGGAAGTTATGTAAGATTTAATACAGAAGTTTATGGAGGACCTATACTAAATACATGGTTAGACAGACCTCTATCCCTTGCAGGAAGAGTTCTGAAAAAAGGTGAATCTGTTTTCCATCCTGAAGTAGAGCTTATAGATATAGACCGTAACCTTATGGTTATTCCAAATATTGCCATACATCAGAACCGTGAAGTAAATGAAGGGATAAAACTTTCAAGACAGTTTGATATGCTTCCTGTAGTTACTCTGCTAAATGATGATTTTAGTAAGGAAAACTATCTTATGAATCTAATAGCTCAGGAATGCGGAATAGAGAGAGAAGAGATACTAGATATGGAACTTTTCCTGTATGACAGAAATCCAGGGGGAGTTTTCGGAGCTGAAAACAATCTACTCCTAGCTAGTAAGATAGATAACCTGGCTTCAACTTTTGCAGGACTTCATGGATTACTGGAAGCAAATTCAGGGGACGGGATAAATGTTCTGGCTTGTTTCGACAATGAAGAGGTTGGATCTCGTAGTAAGCAGGGAGCAGACTCGAACCTTCTACTGAACGGACTTAAAAGAATATCTCTTGCCCTTGGAAAAACAGAAGAGGAGTTTTATCAGGGAGTATACAAGTCATTTATGATCTCTGTAGACGGAGCTCATGCTGTACACCCGGCAAAGGGAGGGAAAACAGACCTTACAAATAGACCGAAATTAAATGAAGGATTTGTAATAAAGCATGCAGCCAACCATGCATATACTACTGATGCTCACTCAGCAGCAGTTATAAAAAGAATTTGCCAAGAAAAAGGTATAAAATATCAGGAATTTGTAAACCATTCAGATGAGAGAGGTGGAAGTACTCTAGGACCAGTTTCTGCCGGACACCTAGATATAAACTCTATAGATTTGGGAATACCGATGCTTTCTATGCACTCTGTAAAAGAGACAGCAGGAACTGAGGATATTATCTCTCTAAAAGATCTTTTAAAAGAATTCTATAGTTATTAAATAAAGATAAAAATTTATAAAGTATCCACAACATAGGAGTTTCCAGAGATGGAAGCTCTTTTTTTATTTATTCCTTCATATTTAAACAAAAAGATGATAATATATAGTTGAAAATGTCATTAAAAAATACAGATACTGGCAGGTGGGGTATGAAAAAATTAGAAAAAAAATTTAGATTAGGTCTTGATATTGGAATAGCATCAGTAGGTTGGGGAATAGTAGATGAAAATGAGAATATAATAGATGCAGGAGTCAGACTCTTCCCA
>JBOFEZ010000015.1:0-10275 GCA_051648365.1 Fusobacteriaceae bacterium | reverse complement strand
GTTGGGAGATTGCCGGTGTTCTGGTAGAAGCTTTTTCAGAAAATCCCAGAATCTCAGATGCAAAACTAGCAGAACTTCTAGGAACCTCCAAGGCTAGTTTCAGCCGTAAACACAAGAAGCTTTCTGAGGAGATAAGGGGGGAGTTTTTGAAGATATAGTGGAAAAAGAAAAGGGATAACGTCAAAATGAATTGATGTTATCCCTTGATTTTATTGAAGAAAATCGTTGATTGGTGCAAAAATACAAAAAAAACGATGCTAGGTCATCAAATTTCCTCTAATCTTAACTCTCTGTCCAAATTTAGAAAATCACATTTAACGTACCAACTACATCCCACTTTATAAACTTTCTTATTTATTAATTTTTCTAGCTCTTCGGCAGCTATAAAGTCCTTCTCATCATCCCCAAAAATATAAATTTCGTCATAATCCTGGAAATTTTCAAGAGCTTTTAAGTAAGGATCAGCAAATGGTTTTCTTCTTTGGGTATCATGATATCCGATAATTTTTACTCCTTCAAGGAAATTGTGATATTTTAAAAGTTTTTCAGCATAAACTTTAGGAGAGGATGTAACTACTATGTAATAATCAAAAATTTCAGAATTCAAATTTTCAATATAATTCCGTATTTTTTGATTTAAAATAGTTTTATCAAAATTCACATATACTTCTTTCCAATTTCTTAATTCTCTCAATTTTTTTAATTTATCTGTATCAATAAGAGTATTATCTAAATCATAAATAGCTAGTCTTTTTTTTGACATTTTACTCCCCTACATTTCCAATCATTTTATATTTTTAAATAAATTAACTTGTTCAAAATTAGGTTCCTTCTCAAGGATTTTCCTTTCACTTCCTGAAGTAATTTCAAATTTTTTTTCTTCAATTTCCTCAAGCTTATCTCCTAAAAATCTGGAATTTTCGACTCCTATGATATTAGAAAATAATTTCTTTGGAACATTGGGTGAAAGTGTTCCTTTTTTCTTTTCTAAAAGAATCAAATTACCATTTATCTCCTTAGAATTATACAAATCTTTTATATTCGAAGGATCCCAAACTAATGTAAATCGATTTTGCTCAAGTGAATATTTAACTGTATGCAAGGTGCCACTCTTTTCAGAAGTTTCAACTACAAATATTCCTTTAGTCATACCGCTTTGAAGTCTATCTCTTAACACTAAAAAGATTGAAAATAATTTTATAGATGGAGGAATTTCAGAAAGTAAGAATCCATCTTTGGCCAATATATCTTCTGCTAAACTGCTATTTTCCTTTGGAAATATTGGTTGAGCTAATCCGTGAGCCAAAATTGCACCTGTTGCTCCACCTGCATTTAACGATCCTATATGTCCATACTCATCACATCCGATGGCAAGTCCACTAATATTCCACCAACCGCTATTAGTCAGCATCTCTCCCGTTCTTTTTGCCACTTCTCTTCCATATTTTTCATCAGGATTTCTAGTTCCAATAATAGCTAGAGATTTTTCTAATTCAGAGTTTTTTGGAAGATAACCTTTATAATAGATTACAAAAGGAGGATCTTTTAATTCTTTAAGACTAATTGGATAACCGTCCGAAAAATAAGTTTTATATTTTATATCATGAATTTTACATAATTTTATTTGTTCATCTATTTTTTCTTTCAAAGATAAGAGTCTAGCTTTATTTTCAATAAAATATGAGTTCAATTCTGCTAAATATTTTTCCTCCTCTCTTATCTGCCCCTTCTCTTTCAGTCTCTTTATAGCATTTGAAAAAAGTTCCTTTAATTTTCGTATATTATCTATTTCAAAAATATTTACTTCTTCAGATATTGATTGCCAAAAAATAGCATATAATGCTTTATGGCTTAAATGTGGCTTTGCAAACCTACCTTCTTCTACATCTGAGTATATTAATGAAAATAGTATCATTTCTTCATTAGAATAAATCATTATCACTTCTCCTGCAATTTCTAAATTTATTTTTATCAATATCCTTTATGATTAGTTAACTTTTTTAAAACTTAATAATCAAGGATGAGGTCACACTAAATTTGATCAATCCCAGATCCATATTTAGTATTCCAATTAATTTGAGATTTTGTTTCTCCTAAGAATAATCCCACCACATCTTTTGCTCCTAAAGCTAATAATTCATTTCCTAAATCTACAAATCCACTACCTGTGGTTATTATATCATCTAAAAGAATTATATGTTTTCCTTTTACTCTACTGTGGTCTATCTTATAATTCTTACCTTGTTTATTGAAATCTGTTGATAAATGTTTAGCTTCTCTATCAAATTCTACACTTATACAATCAAATCCATCTTTTATACCAATTTCTCTTGAAATTCCGTTTAATAAATTATAATATCTATTATGATTTTTATCTTTTTTTGATGCTGGGATAGGAAGAAGTATTGTGTCGCTAGAAAATGAATAATTTTCTAGAATAAATTTTGAGAGCATAGATATAAATTTATGATTTTGTTTACCATCTTTAAAATCATAAACTAAATATCTGTTAGAATTATCTTCCATGTCAACAGAAAATCTTTTAGGAAAATAATCAACAATATAATTATAACTAAATCCTTTTTTTGAAAACATGTTATCGTTTTTATTAGTTTTAGGTAAATTAATAGAAGGAATTATGAACAAGTCTTTTGAAACTTCATCACAATATTCAATATCATATTTTTTTCTATGACATCCTTTTCTATCATAGCCAGATTTATCATAACCATATGTATCATATCCATTTTTATCATAATAATTCTTATCGTAACCAGCCATATCATAACCAAATTTATCAAAACCATCTATATCATAGCCAAATTTACTATAACCAAAACTATTGTAACCATAGTTGTCATATCCATCTTTATCGTAGCCCGCTTTATTATATATTGTCCCTGTTTCTATTGAGATACTATTTTTATTAAAGCCAGTTTTATCATATCCCTCTTTATTATATAATGTCCCTGTTTCTATTGAGATATTATTTTTATTAAAGCCAGTTTTATCATATCCCTCTTTATTATATCCCTCTTTATTATATAATGTCCCTGTTTCTATTGAGATATTATTTTTATTAAAGCCAGTTTTATCGTAGCCCGCTTTATTATATCCTGCTTTATTATATAATCTCCCTGTTTCCTTAGAAATTCTATCTTTATTAAACCCCTTTTTGTCATATCCTTCTCTATTAAATCCTTCTTTATTATACACGTGCTTATCATATATTGTTTTTTTGCATATATAACAACATATTAAAAAAATTAGAATTGCCATCTACCTCTCCCCTCAAAATATAAATACTTATTTTTGATATTTCCCTCATATATTTTATAAATTCATTCAATTATAGCATATATTTCCCAAATTTAGGTTATAATTGAGTATATTCTAAATTTATTGGAGGAAAAAATGAAAAGAATCGCCCTATTATTTTTTATTATCTGTAATTTAATTTTTGCATTTACTGGAAAAGTTACCAAGGTAGCAGACGGAGATACAATCACTGTCCTAACTGATGGAAAATCTGTGAGAATCCGTTTCTACGGAATAGATGCTCCTGAGAAAAAGCAGGACTATGGGATTAAATCTCTGGATGTTCTGAAAAAGCTCTTAGATGGTAAAACTGTGGAGATTGAAGAGAAAGACAAGGATCAGTATGGAAGAGTTGTTGGAGTTGTATTTTTGAATGGAGAAAATATCAACCTAAAACAGGTGGCAGAGGGTAATGCTTGGTGGTACAAGCAGTATGCCAAAAAAGATATGGATTTAAAAACAGCTGAAGAGAAAGCTCGTGAGAAAAAAATTGGATTATGGCAGAATTCAGAGCCAATGGCTCCTTGGGAATTCAGAAGAAAAAATAAATAGATATTTTTTAGGAATAATCCTGGAGATTGTGTCATAAAGATTAAAAATTTTATTGGAGGTTAAAAGATGAAAAGAATAATTCTGGCTGTATTTTTCTTGATGTCTATATTTTCTTATGCTCTAAGGGAAGTTAATGGTGTATTGTATAGAAACTATTTCAATGAAAGGTTTGGATTTACTCTAGAATATCCTCCTGAAATATTATTTATGCAACCTCCTCCTGGAAATGGAGATGGACGAACATTTCTTTCTGAAGAACAGGAAGCTGAAATGAGAGTTTATGGTAGCTATTTTTTATCTCCTTCTACTGATTTTACTTCAACAGACCCTAATGCTGAAAAATTAGTCAGATTCAACTATTATTACAATCTATCCAAAGATTATTTTGGTGCAAAAATAACCTATCAAAGATTAAATGAAGAGAAGGGCTGGTATGTGATTTCTGGTATCATGAATGAAGAAATATTCTACCATAAAGTCCGTCTAATTCCTGATCCTGAACCTTATTTTTTAGTATTTCTCATGAAATATCCAATCAGCGAAAAAGAGACGTATAACAAGATTTTAGAAGATGTTTCTAAAAGTATAAGCTATTAAACCTAGCTCTATTGGATGAAAAGAAAATTTTAAAAGTGGAGGAAACAGATGAACTGGATATTAAAAAATATATTTACTTCTATTCATGAAGATATTCAAAAATATGCTGAAAAAGTTGAAAATTTTAAAAGAATAGAAGAATATTCTAAACAATTTGGACTAGATGAATCTTTAAGAAAACATTTGGGGGATGAAAGATTTGAATTTATCAACAAAAAACTAAAAAATGGGGAAAAATTATCAGAATTTGAAGAATACGAACGTAAAGCAGCATATCGTCTAGAATTTAAAAATAATTTTGATTTTTATGATAAAGAACACGAAAAAGAGAAAACATATTCAAAATCTGATGATTATAAAGATTACAGTAGCAAGGAGGAATTTCGAGAATTGAGAGAAAGTGAAAAAGGATTTTCTAAAAGTAAAATTCCTGATTCAGATGGTAATTTTTAAATATAAAAAGCCTCCTTAGTTGTTAATGGATTACACCCTTAGCAGCCAAGAAGGCAAAATATTTATTTTGTTTTTTAAATTTACACTAAAACTGGGATACTCACTGCACTTGAGGAAGAAATGAAAAGAATCACCTTATTATTTTTTATTGTCTGTAATTTTATCTTTACATTTACTGGAAAAGTTACCAAGGTAGCAGACGGAGATACTATCACTGTCCTAACCAATGGGAAATCTGTAAGAGTCCGTTTCTACGGAATAGATGCTCCTGAGAAAAAAATTGGATTATGGCAGAATTCAAATCCAATGGCTCCTTGGGAATTTAGAAGAAAAAATAAGTAGATATTTTTTAAGATTATGGAGGTGTTTATGAAAAAACTTTTTATTACTTTTATGATGATTTTTTCAGTAGGTACTTATTCTCAAGAAAGTTCTTCTTCTATTTTGCAAAAAGTAGTTGGAAAATGGGAGAAAATTGACCCTAATAATTTAACAATAATCATATCTAAATCTGAAACGAATTCTGATATATATGAAATTGAAATTTCAAATGTCAATAATTCGGGTAATATTGGGACCTTTGAAGGAACAGTCGTATATAAAAATGAAAAATTATCTTTAGTCGATAACAAAGGTAACAGTCTAGGTTTTTTCAATGAAAATTATTTTATAAAATCCCTTGATAATGAAATCGTAGGCAGTTTAAAGTTTATTCATGATATGCTTTATTTTCAGAATTTCACAGATCTTTGCACTGTAGAGGATTCTGGAAGTTGCGGAATGGGAGTTTCTTTAGATGCCGGATACTTAGAGAAATTGAAGTAAAAGAAGGAGGTCACACTTGTGACCTCTTTTTAGTTTGTTTTCTACTAGTTGTTGGGAGAATCTCAGATGCAAAACTAGCAGAACTTCTAGGAACCTCTAAGGCAAGTTTCAGTCGTAAGCACAAGAAACTTTCTGAGGAGATAAGAGGGGAGTTTTTGAAGATATAGGGAAGGAAATTAGGAAAAGAAAAGGGATAACGTCAAAATGAATTGATGTTATCCCTTGATTTCTATTTTTCCAATGATACGATTTTGGGAACAAACCGGAGCTTGATTCCTAGAATCTGTATTGTGTATCTATTATTTCTTCCACATCATAAATACCTCTTATAATATTTCTCTTTACTTGATTAGGCATTGTAGCAACTGTTAGCCACCACCAATTTATATCTAAGAATTCCTTAAATTTATAAGAACTAATTTCTTTTTTGATTGCTAAAGCATAGTTTACAAATTCTTGAACTTTATCACCACTTTTAAATACTCTTAATTCCACAATAATAGCCTCCTTATTTTTAAATTTTCTAATACTCTTTTGTTGAATCTAAATAGCCACCACATTTTTCTATCAAATTCAATACTTCACAAGTAGCATAAGGGTATCCCTTTTTATCTGATTTTAACCAAGTTCTTATAGCTTCCAGTTTCGAATCCGTAATTTCAAATAGCTCAGATTCCAATTTGAGATTGTCCATAAACCTTTTTATAATTTCCATATTTCCTTCGGCTGTTTCAATTGCAATTCCATAGCTTTCAATTAATTTCGAGTAATCTTTGTTTTTTACAAGTATATAGTTAGATTCATTTAATTGATTTATTTTATTAGAATTAGCTTTATAGAAATGAAGAATTTTTTTATCCATTAAATTATGGAATTTACCACCATATACTGGTTTTTTTTCAACATCTTCAAATTCTTCTTCTATCCTATTTTTTATTTCTTCTTCTGTGAGGAACCAGTCAGTTTCAATATTCATCATTTTTTTTGTAATATAACAAATAGAATCTTTAATTGTTTCAATAAATATTTTAATATCATTCTCTTTTAAAGAGTCACATAATTTTTTGATTTTTTTCTCTTGTTTGATTTTTTCTGTTAAACTTAATTTTGATTCTTTATTTCTATTTTCTAAAAATTCAACAAGCTCCTCTATAAGTTCGTAGTCTTCTAATTCAAGAGAATCACAAAGTATATCATGGGTATTTGAAGAAATTTCTTCATCCAACAATAATTCAAATTTTGAGATCTCATTTACAAGTTTTTTTCCCATTAGAAATTCAGGTAATACTAGCTCCAGCTTTTGAGAAATTTCAAATAATGTTTCTACAGATATATCTCCACCATTTTCAGCACGGCTAATAGTTTTTACATTACAATTGATTTCAGCAGCTAAAATTTCTTGTTTGAATAATGCTGGATGCTTTAATCTAGCCTCCTTAATTTTTTCTCCAATTGATCTCCTCTGCTCTTGATTTAAAGTGATATTTAGTTTCATTGTTATCCTCCCGTTTCGTATCTGTTTTATCTTGATTTTATTATAATCTCTGAACAGACAAAAAACAAGACATTTAACAGGACAAAAGCAGTGTTTTTATAGGACATTTTAAAGGGTTGATAGGACATTATTCATGATTTATGTGTTTTGCAACTAGTTTTTTACACTAAACACTAAACAGACTATCATATAAATAAAAAAAGAGATACCCAAACGGATATCCCTTTTTTTATTGGGAAAAATGGTCGATTAGTGCAAAAGGACAAAAAAACGATGCTAGGCCTTAATGAGTTAGAGAGAGGAAACGAGCCTAGTACAGAAAGAGCAAATTAAAATTCTATTTTTTATTCTCTTTCGCTTGTTTATAGTTTTTTTGTGTGTTAAAATGAAGTACCAAAAGACACACGAGGAGAAACGATGAAAAGAAAATTAGTACTTGCAGACAGCAGAGAGCTCCAAAGAAAGCAGTTTAAGATACCTGAAAATCTAAATTATGCACTTCAAAATTATGCCGAAAGGATTGATGCCACAGAAAATTCCATAATAAACGGTCTTCTGGAAGATTTTATGGAAGAAATTGATTTTGGGACGATGATATTTAACAGTGTTAATTCTGCCGAATATTTTAAAGGTAATCTCCAACTTATTTCTCCATCAGAACATATTGGATTTAATAGTGAAGGTAACAGTCTTACCCTTGAAAAACGTGTGAATATTGTTACTGTGAAAATGGATTCCTCTTCTTGTCCACGTAAACATAGTTTTAGAGGAGAACAACACACAAGGATCACAGAACACGATGCAGAATTTAAAGTTGTCAAGACTGAAATGACATCTCTTTTAGGGCTCTTCAATACCTTTGAGGAACTGCTATTATATTTTAATATAAATTCCTCATGGAATTATCAAATGAACATGGAGAATGACTGTGGAGATGATGAAAAATAAGAACTAAAAAAATCTTCATAATAAAAGCTCAGATCTGAAAATAACACAAAATCGTATAAAATTTTTCCTGATTTTTTAAAGGAACTTTAATATTTTTTTAGTAAATTAAGTTAGATTCGACATCTTAATTATCCCCCCGCAAAAGCCTGGACACCCCCTTATGTTCCAGGCTTTTTTAATCCATTTTTCTCACATTTTACATTTTTTTTATTATAAGACCTTTCATTCCATCTCTATAAGTTCGTTTATCATGGAACGAAAAGCTGCCCGGAAACACTCCTCTGGATATTTTTTTGTACCTAGCTTTTCTTCAAAGAGCATCCGAGCAAGATTTTCATAAATTTTCTGATCTGAAGAGGTGAGGCTTTTGTAATATTCCCAGCCTGATATTTTTTTATCTTCTGAAAACAAAATTTCAGGTGGCAGAGGAGTCTCAATCTTCACTTTCTGCATCTCTACCTCAATTTTTTTAGAAATTAATAAAAAATAGTTTGCTAGAGTGGTTTTTATAGGGCTATTGAGCTTCTCATAAGCATTCTGAAGAAGTTTCCTTACCATTTCCTCTCCTCTATCGTTATAAAGATCCAGAAGGAAATCATGAGCTTTTTTGTCCCAGGATTTTTTTATGTAGATATTTCTTTGGGCGAACTCTATCTTATCCAAAATTTTTTTTGAAAAAACATTGTGGTTTCTTTCGATTCTCAATTCCAGCTCATAAAAAGAATAATCCTGTTTGAAATCATAGGTCAGTTTTAACTTTGCTACCTTTTTCAATTCTTTCAAAGTTGGAAGCAAAAACTTATTGAGAAAAAGATTCCGATCCTTAGAGTAGCTTGTAGGAAGAGAGAAAGATTCTAGCAACTCCTGTTTTGTTAATTGAAGAATTCCCCGCTTTTTATGGTCTAGGACTAGCAGATAGAATTTTATAGAGTATTTGAATTTGAGATTTTTTATTATCTCCATATCTATTGCGGAATATTGGTCAGGAAAAACTAGAAAGTTCAACACGGGTACAGGAATTTGATAACGGAAAAACAATCCTCTCTCTGTTTGGACAAAATTCACCTCTTTCACTACCCGGCTCCGAAGTTCCTTGGGAATTTTTTTTCTGTTGATGAAATTGAAGACGAACCATTTCCCCCCTAGATTCTGCAATTCCTCCCTGATTCTTGTAATATTAATACTGTTTTCCTTTGCCAATTTTGTAAGATTAAGTTCCTGAATCTCTGAATATTTTTCCACAGCCTTTTCTCTCAGATTTTCTTTTAAAACCTCTAAATTAAAGCTGAAATTCTCAACCCTTCCTGAAAAAAGTGCTCTTGAAATATCCTCCAATTCCTTTCCACCGTACTGATTAATAAGAAGTTTTTCAACCTCTTTTTTCATTTCAATTTGAGCCTTCAAAAAAATATTCAGCACAATTTTTTCACAGGCATTTTTAATAAGCTTGTTGTCTTGAGATTTATTGTTTGTTAAAACAGAATGGCAATAAAGTTTCATTCTTTCCCCCTTTAAAATTTAGTGTAATTTATCCTGCCTCAAAATGATCTGAAATTCAAAAAAATATTTTATTTTTGAACATAAACACATCATAAAAAAACCATCTTTCAAAAAGTTGGAATTGAGCCTTTTCATCTTTCAAAAAGTTGGAATTGAGCCTTTTCATCTTTCAAAAAGTTGGAATGTTCTTGCAAAAAGTTTGAATGTTCTTGCAAAAAGTTTGAATTGCCCTCATTTTACCCTTGGAAACACTGGGCAAAAAGGGTCGGAAAAATAGTAAAAATAGATAAAAATAGAAAAAAGGAGAAGAGATTTTTTTTAAATGATTTTTTTTAAAAAAATAAGGGGTAATTTCAGGTATAAAATTTTTTTAATTTTCAAAATTTCTACAAAAAAATTTCTACAAAAAATTCATAAAAAAATACCTTTTCCAAAAAGGAAATACAGACTATATCCTGTATATAAGTATAGGTCGGCTAGACTGGAAGAAGCTTCTCCCTACAACTTTGGAGGTACTAAAATGAAGAAGCGAAATATCCTTGGAGCTATTCTGTTAGAGCTGTTATTTTCTATCGTAGAAGCAGTGT
>JBOFEZ010000014.1:0-4108 GCA_051648365.1 Fusobacteriaceae bacterium | reverse complement strand
GGGACAGGTATCTTTCCAATTTCCTTTCAGAAGATTCAAAATTAGGAAAAAGAGCACCTATAGCCTCTGCCATGGAGAAAATAATTGGAAATTCATCTTTTTTTTGATATCTTTCCTTAATTCCATCAACCATATTTTTTGAAGCACATATGTGAATTCCATTCTTAATTTTCTCAAAATAGGGATTCTTTTCCCATTTTTGAGGATTTGTATAGGTATATACCTGAGATTTTCCATCCATACTATACCTCATCGGACATATATTGATTAACTCCAGCTCACACATGTTAGGTCTTCCATGCATACTATACCTCAACTCCTTTCAGAAAATCTTTCCAGCTATTAATTTTTTTGTTATTACCAATCCACTTGTCCTGAGATTTTAAAATCACCAGATTCTGTATGGGACGTGTCATAGCAACATAGAGTAGTCTGGCTTCCTCTGAAATAACCTCTTTATCTTCTTTTTCTAAAAGATTCTGAAAATTACTACTTTCAAATCCCACTTGATTTTCTCTCTTTATGAACCATCCGATTTTTTTCTGCTTACCCTCAGTGACATCTATATAAAAACTGTTACGTTCAAAATTAAAATTATTTCCAGTATAAGGGATAATCACACTGTTATATTCCAAGCCCTTTGACCTGTGGACGGTTGTTATGTCTATCAGGGAGTCATTGACTTTTTCAAGAAGAGGCTCATTTTCCGTTCTATCTGTGGAAATCTTCAGCTCCAGCCATTTTTTCAGACCGTAGATATCCGTATTGAGAGATGAAAAGTTTCCGATGATGATATTGAGAAGATGAGAAAGATTTCTGGCATATCTTGCTTTTTCAATCTTTTCTCCCCCTAAATTTCCCCTCAAATCATTTTCTGATATTATTTTCTGAATTACTCCAAGGAAAGGCATGGTTTTAAGGAGGTCAACATATTTATAAACGTCCTCTTTTCTTATCTGTGAATATATTGCATCCACTATCTTTTGGGAATTTCCGTCAAAAACGATTAGATCTTTTTCCGAGATTCTATATCCAAAATATGGAGTCTGGAGTCCATTGATAAGATAATCTGCCTCATTGGGATAGATTAGAAGATTTACCAGGAACAATAAATCCTTCACTACCTGGCTTCCGTAAAAAGTTCCATCAAGATTTAAAATTGAAGGAATTCCTGCTTTATCCAGAGAATTTTTAGCCTTTTTTGCATCACTATTACGCCTTACAATGACTGCAATCCGCTTATTATCCCCCTTATCGCAGTTCCCAACATCCTTTTGAAACTCTTTTATATATTTAATAAGATTTTCCTCTAACTCTTGCATTTTAAAGATATCTTTTACGTGAAACTTGCTATAAGATTCTGTTTTTTTCATAGGTAGAAGTCTGTCGCTTTCCTTGAATGGTAAATGCCCTATTTCGTTCCATTTTTTAAAAATTGGATCTATTTTTTTTAGTATATTATCGCAGGTTCTATAGTTTTTTTGGAGTGAAAATTCCAAAATATTTTTTCTTTTATTTTTTTTAACAAGATATTCCTCCAATTTTTCAAAGGATGTGTAATCAGCACCACGGAATCTGTATATTGACTGCTTTATATCTCCAACCACAAAAAGTTGGTTTTCTAACACGGCCTCCAACTTTGCCATCATTTTTATCTGAGTATTGTCCGTATCCTGAAATTCATCTATAAAAATTATCTTCCCTCTCATATCCAAATCCTGAAGCAAACTATCATCATGCAAAAAATTGGAAATCTTTCTGATAAGATCGTCCACCGTATAGGCATTCTCAGCTTTTTTCAGTGTATCCAGCTTATTCTCACTCTCTATGAAGATTTTTTCTATTATATCGTTTAAAACTTTGTACTCTTGATTATTTACTTTTCCCCAGTCCATCTCCGGGAGTTCCTCTTTCAGGAGTGCTTTTTTTTCAATCTCACCCCAAAAATTACTCAGAATTTTCTCAAACTCATAATCGGGTATTCCAAGTTTTTGAAATTCCAGTACGTCTTCTTTTTTATTTTGAAAATGTTGATCCAGACACTCACGGATAACCATATCCTTCTCATATTTAAAGGTTTTTAGTTTCAAATCTTGACCGTATCCCAAATGGTGCGAAAGTGCAGATAGTATCCTTTTGAAAAAACTATGGATAGTACTAATTTGCATTTTACCTGTATCCTCTGCATAGTCCAAATATTTTATATTTTTGGTAGCCTGGAAAAGTCCAAGAAATTTGTTTTTTAATCTCTCTTTCATCTCTTCTGTGGATTCATTAGTGAATGTTATCATGATTATATCTGATAGCTTCACTTCCCCTTTTTCAATCAGGTACATGATTCTATCCATCATGACATGGGTTTTTCCTGTTCCAGCTCCAGCTTTTATCATGAGATTACTGTCTATTGGAGCATGAACAACCTGGAACTGCTCCCAGTTGAATTTAGAGAGTTTTTCGGTTTTTAGATTTTCTATTTCCTCTCCATTCAGCTCTCCATCATAGGCTACTATTTTTCTCCTCTTTTCCAATGTTTCATCTGAAAAAATTTGAAGCTGGAATAGTTCTCTTAGAAGTTTTTCATCCGTTCTGGAGCTGCCTTCCTTAAAAAATGTACCTTCTTCAATCTTAAAATTAGAGAATAGAAATACTTTTTTCCCTTCACTTAAAATAAATCTAATTTCATCCAAGTATTCCTGGAACTCTTTTTTATCGGAAAAATAATAAAGTCCGGAATACCTGCACGGGAGGCTCATTTCGCTCTTTTTCTCTTCCTTTTTTACGTCAAAAAGCACGTCTGGTTTTTCACTGACCGATATCCCAAAAATTTCTTGGATTTTTTTCCAATCCTCATCATTTAAGGGCTCTTTTTGTCCTACTATCTTGGATTTTTCTATTGTCCTTTTTCCAGTAGAAGAAAGAAGGTCATCCTTGAAAATAATAGGAGGACTATTTGGTCTATTATGAAATTCATGTCTCTCCCATTCCTCATTGGTTATCAAGGGAAGAGCTACAATTACCCTCTGCCCCAATTTTTTAGCCAAATCTGAATCGGTCTTTTCCAACTTTTCCATCAATAACCTTATCTGTTTTTCTCCCTGTTTATAGGGATTTCCACTTTCCTGATAAAAATCATGGTATATCCAATCATTTCCAGTTATCTCTCTTATATTTTTTATATGCAGACCTTTTACTTCAATTACTATTACTCCATATTTTCTATGCAAAAGAAGTATATCTACCTCTCTCTTTCCTGAAAAATTTTTATGAAAGATATCATACGATCTGAATCCTATTACGTCATTTTCTATAAAATAATCTCTAATATATCTGTAGACCGTATCTTCATAGATTTTTCCTTTTCTATTCTCATCTTTATCCTTAAAAAACATATCATTCCCCTCTTTTGTATACCTGTCTATTTTATCTAAAATAACTAGAGTTCCAACTCATTCATATGAAATGTATTATTGTGCAGGGGCTTATCAACATCAATTATAATAAACAAAATCAAGGGATAACATCATTGATGACGTTATCCCTTTTCAATTCTGCCAGCTTTCTCTACATCTATTTAATCCCACAATGTAAGGACTCAATTGTCATTAAAAATAAATCCTTTTTGTTTATACTTTTTACAGTTCATCTTATTACATTTTCTTTAATAATTTTTTTTAGTCTTTAGATCCAGTTTTCCATTTAAAATTCCAGTTATAAGCTTTGTCTAGATTTTCATGTCCTACAAAATATTTAACTAATTTTTGAATTTCAAAAGTTTCATTATTTTTATTTTCTAACAATAAAAGTCCACACATATAATCATTTTGATTTCCAGGATTTCCGTCTAGATTAATTATAATATCTTGCTCATCTTTTCTCTTTATCGTAACAACTCCGTTTAACCCTTCCCAACGAGCTGTTCCTTCATAAATAAAAGTATAAATAAGAATTTTTTTTATTTCTCTGAGCTTAGATCCATTGATAAAAAGATTTTCTCCATCTGTATTTTCTCCGGTTCTGTCATCTTTATCTAAAACTACATAAGGGAAATTTTCAAAATTTCCAAAAGAGTTTCCTAATGCTTGTATCACTCTTTTTTCTCCATTTTTAA
>JBOFEZ010000013.1:0-2305 GCA_051648365.1 Fusobacteriaceae bacterium | reverse complement strand
AAGGGTCAGCTGGGATATGACTTTCAGAAATTATTCGACAGCTTAGGAAAAAAATATCTGGCTACAGATTATGACACTCTGGATATTACTGATATCTCGGCAGTTGATACCTATATACTCAATAATATACGGGTGAAAGGTGAACAGTTAGAGCTGATAATTAACTGTGCAGCCTACAACAACGTGGATCGTGCAGAAGAGGAACGGGAGATGTGCCGAAAGCTCAATGCCTACGCACCAAGAGATCTGGCACTTCTTGCCAAAAAGTACGGAGCAGAGTATATCACATACTCTACAGACTTTGTCTTTGACGGAGAGAAAAGAATAGACGGAAAGAATGTTCCATATACTGAAGAGGATGCACCAAATCCACTATCAGTATATTCTCAGGCTAAGCGTGAAGGGGAGAGACTTACTCTTGAAGCTTATAATCGGAGTTTTGTAGTTCGTACTTCATGGGTGTTTGGAGTGGCAAACAACAATTTTAACAAGCAGGTACTGGGATGGGCTTCTACTCGTGACAAGTTGTCCATAGTGGATGACCAGGTATCGGCTCCAACTTACTCAAGAGATCTGGCTTTCTATTCGTGGGAGCTTATTAAGAGTAAAAAATATGGACTCTACCATCTGGCTAACAACGGAGTTGCTTCCAAGTATGACCAGGCGAAATATCTTCTGGATGGGACAGGATGGAAGGGAGAGCTATCTAGAGGAAAGACCTCAGACTTCCCCTTACCAGCAAAACGTGCACCATATTCTAAATTGGATTCGTCTAAGATAGAAGCAGTGATAGGTATGAAGATTCCTAGCTGGCAGGATGGAATAGATAGATATATGGAAGAGATAAAGGTTTAATAGGTGGAAAACAGGGGAAAATACTTGCCCTGTTTTTTTTTACATAATTTTGATATAATAAAAGAGAGAAATAAAAGGAAAAGGGAGAGTGGAAGAAATGTGTACAAAATTATTTGAACCTAAAGTGGATTATATATTTAAAAATCTATTTGGAAGTGAGAAACATCCAAAGATACTGATATCTTTTTTAAATGCATGTATAAAGTCAGAGAGTCCAATAGTAGAAGTACATCTTAAAAATACAGAGGTAACAAAAGAATACATAGAAGATAGTTTCTCAAGGTTGGACGTTTTAGCAAAAACAGATAAGGGAGAGATAATAAATATAGAGATGCAGAGAGCAGATGAAAAGAATATGGTAAAACGTAGTCTTTATTATTGGTCAAAAGCCTTTTCAGGAGAGTATACAGGAAAGAGCAGATACAGTGAGTTGCCGAGAACAATCTGCATAAATATATTGGATTTTGAACTGTTATTAGAAAAAAATTACCATAATAAGTATCTGCTGAAAAATGAGAAAACAGAAAATATACTTACAGACACCATGGAGATTCATTTTATAGAACTACCAAAGTTAAAAGATATAGATATAAAAGATGTATTGAGTATGTGGACAGCTTTTATAAATGATCCAAATGAGGCAGAGAGATATAGAATGCGTCAAAATGCAATGAACGAGAGAATGAATGCACTCCTTGAAGCAGAAGACAAGGGAATAGTAAAAGGTATACAACGAGGAATAGAACAGGGAATAAAGCAAGGAATAAAGCAAGGAATAGAACAGGGTGCGAAGAAAGAAAAACTATCAAATGCTAAAAATCTTTTAGGCTTGATACCGGATGAAACAATTGCAGAAAAAATAGGATTAACTCTAGCAGAAGTACAATCACTAAAAAAATTACAAGATAAATAATTAGAAATTTCAAAAAAATAAAAAAACATGTAAAAATAAAAGGAAATAAACATTTTAGTTTGTAAGAATGGAAAAATATAATGAGGTGATATTATGAAATCTCTATTTTTCCATTCTTTTTTTTATGGGGTATTTTTTCTCTCGTTGACCACTCTTGCTGGCGAATGCAGGGATATATCCTCCTACCTTATAGAGGTAGAAAACCCATATTTTCAAATAGTTAAACTAGATGTAGGAATCAAAAACGGAGCTTATAGGTCCAGAGAGCTCATGTTGGCCTTGACGAAGGGGAAAGCTGAAAAATCCTGGTTTAGGGTTCTCACTCTTATCAAAAAACCTCTTGTGGATGGACCACCATGCGAAATTTAAAAAGGGGTTATACTCTTCTTGAAGTTATGGTGGTCCTAGGGATAATTTCCGTTCTTCTCTCCGGAATAGGGGTAGGTTTCTGGAATTTTCGTGAGAAAATGGATTTGGAAGAAGCCAAGGTATCTATAATAACCTCTTTGGAAACATACAGGGATAGAGCCTACTACA
>JBOFEZ010000012.1:0-30204 GCA_051648365.1 Fusobacteriaceae bacterium | reverse complement strand
AGTATATCCGCCAAAACCATTCCTTCCTATAACCACTAAATAACTTTTTCTATTGTTTCCATTAGTAGCTGTTCTTATTCCATAAATCAAATTATCTTTAGGATTCATACCAAAAGCATTATACGTATCTGTACTATTTATTAAACTTAATGTCACTGCTGGATTAACATTTACATTTTCAAGGTCATAATCTATTATATTTATACTTCCGTTTAAGTTATCCTGTATTAAAAAACCTTTTTTCAAATCTGCTTCTGTAAAAGAACGAATTTCTCTATTACTACTATTTGTATAATATAGAAAATTAGATACGCCTGGATAGTTATCAGATAAATTTGTTCCAGCTTCAGTTGAAGTTTCTCCACCATCTATTTCATCTTGAGTTTCTATATAATCTTCAGTTAAACCCAACTCTTTTCTCAGCTCAAATATAGATTTATCTCCCATTTCTATCTTTAATGGAATTGACGACTGTTCTTCAGAAAGAAGTCCCACCTTATAAATTATTCCACCTTTTTCTACCTTAAAGAAAAGATGACCATTTTTTACAAAAAGTGAATTTACATTTTCAAAATCTTGATCTAGCTTAAACAGTTGTTTTGAGTTAGATAGAACATCATTATTTATAACCTGGTATTTTACCTTATTATCTCTAAGGTAATAAACTTTCTCTTCCCCAGTTTTAATATTTTGAGAATATCCCCAAGCTCCACTATCTTTTTCAGCAGTTCCTTTTATAAGTTCAGCCTCTCCAGTTAGATTATTTGAATCTGTATCTACTTTATACACCTTTCCGTCTGGAGATTTGACCCACATATCATCACTATCAAATGTAATTTGTGGATTTTTAATTACAGGAAGATTTTTTATAGGAGTCTCCCCTACTTCAAACGCATATTTTCCATACTCACTACCTATTTTCATTCTTACTAGGTAGTTATCTTTAAGACCATAGATTTCCTGCTTATCATAATCATAAGCTAATTTTAAGTCTTCTTTATCACTCAGTTGCATTATAAACAAATTCCCATCTACCGAGTCCCTTATAAAGCTTTTATTGATTTCCTGTGCAATACTGACAGTTCCCATAAGGAAGAGGGATACTATTAAAATCATATTTTTCAACCAATTTCTATAACTTGTGCTCATCAAGCCACCCCTTTAAATTTTTTCCCATTAGAATTTACCTATAAGATTAATAAACCATCCCTTAGATTTGTAATCCAGTCTTGTCAAATCATCATCAAACTGTGTAAAGTTGTATCCAACTCCAAGTTGTAGGTTATCATTAAGCTCTCTGTAAACCCCGACCATAGCTCCATGTTTAATCTGATCGTCAGTTATATTTCTCAGCCAGTGGTATTCTCCAAAAAGATCCCACTTACGGATTAGTTCATAATTAAGTCTTACTGCAAAAAGATCCAGTGAAGATGCAAACCATGGTCCCGAATCTCTGTCCACTCTCACTTTTTCCTGTCTGTAGGCATATTTGAATCCTATATCCCATTTCTCACTGATTTCATAGATTGTATTTAGAGAAAGAACATGAGCTTTCTCCCCAAAATTAGTATTCAATTGCCCCAAACTTCCAAGATCATAAATATAGCTATATTTTCCTATGAAATTAAGTTTATCGTTCCATATAGGTCTGTAAGCCGTCCCCAATCCTAGTTCTGCATTACGAGCTTCCGTTTCTCCTGTACTTTTATTTTTACCATCCAAGAAATTCCCGACACCGAATAATGTGTATTCATCGTTGATAACTTTTTTGAATCTGTTGGCAGTTCCCCAAGAATCAATATCAGTTTCATCTCCTTCTCCTCTAGTTCTAGAGTATTCTAGAGTATTCCGCATATTAAATCCTTTTTTTTCAAATTTAGCTTCCAGAGTCATGCTATCTTTTTTTATAGTCCCTCTATCCACATTGAGCTCTCCACCTTGATATAACGCTCCTAACCAAAGATGTTCATTTTTCTGGTAGTCAACTCCATATCCACCAGTAAATCCTTTTCCTCCATATCCTCTCAAGAACTGATTTTCATGGTAGATTCTTGTACGGTCTGTCATCATAGCACTTTGTCCTACTGTAAACACTCCGTCATTTCCACCATTATCATTAAGCACTGAATATTTTGAGTAAAGCTCATGTTTATCATTTACCGAGTATGCCACTCCAACATCTGCACCGTTTCCACGAGTTCCTGTTGTTAGCTCGCCATCCAATCTAAGTTTTTCTGAAACCGACATAGCAGTTCCCACAGATACCGAGTTATTAGTTTTATATCCACCTGATTTATCAGCAGTTATCTGTCCCTTAGTATATACTTTTTTATCCGGCGTTATCTTATATTCAGCTTTAGCCCCGACTATCGTAGCCTTACCGTTGTCTGCCTCTCTATTGATTCCTGAATCATCTAGTAACTTTCCTGAAGATTCAATCTGTAGAATTTCTCCACCCAAAGTTACTTTTTCATTGAGCACATATTCCGCTCCTGCCGTTGTCTGCTCTGTTTCAGTAGTTGTATTTATTTCATTCTCTTTATAGTTTTCATGTTCAATAGTCAAGAATAATCTATCTGTAACCTGATGTTCTCCTGTTATTCCATAGTTTTCTCTTTCCAAAGAAGCTCTATCGTTGGCAGAAGAGAATCCACGATTTTTTCTATCGTACCAAAATGTAAATACATCTCGCGGGGTAAATCTTTCTGAGATATCCATAAGAGCTAAACTTCCTTCTACTAGATAAGCATCTCCTTTTTTCCCTCTATCATAACCCACCTCTCTGTCGAAGAAATCTAATCCTCCATTTATAGAGATAGAATTTTCATATACTGCATCTCCCTTACTCTGGGCAACCTCTCCTCTTAGGAAAGTTCCCTCAGATTTTTTCAGAGTTAAATCTCCAGCCGTAAGAGTATATTGATGCTCTCCCGAATTCGTATCTACAACTGTTCCACCTAGTGCTACATTATCATGTATCCATGATTTCCCTCTGATTCCTCCTATATTACTGTCCATATCTATCTTTCTGGAATAGTATTCATAGTCTACTACCAGGAAATTTAGGTACCCACTCAATGGCTGTTCAGAGACAATATCTTTTCCTACTCTCTCAGGTATTATTATACTCAGTGGTCTTGTCAGTCTAATAAGTCCCTGAGTCTCGTTTATAGAGTAATCCGTTCCTTCTTGAAGTTCAACTCTTCCTAGAATCCTTCCTGTTGTTGGATCCTTCACTTGAACGCTGAGTTTAGCACTTCCAACTACAATATCTCTATAACTCATATAGTAGAAGCTTCCCCCTGTTCCAAGAAGTTCATCATGAGCATAGACCGAATCTGGATTAGCTCCGAACAAACTTAAGTGATGCTTCGATTCTCCAAACTTATTATTTTCAAGAGTATTAAACTCTGCTCTTGCCCCATACAGTGTACGATTATATTCTCCATATTTTGTTCCTGTGAATCCTGTATTATAATTTCCCCATAGGACCGTATTTTTATCCCAATCCACACGAAGATACATTTTTCCCTGGGTATCCACATCACTATATAGTACCGAATCATCTCCATAGTTAAACTCTATCGGATCATACTCGAGTTTTCTATAATAGTAACTCGGATCTCTTCGAGTAAAATCTTTAAACATATTTTCAAGTTCCTGCTCATATGTATCTGCATGGGCTGTAATCCTATATTTATCCACCAAACCTCTATAATAGAATGCCAGTCTCCCTGTTTTGAAGAAATTTTCTCTGTACAGACTATTAGGGTTTAGTATATCTTGATTTCCAGAAGTATTATTCTTACCTACTGTTATATCAGCCAATCCTATTAAAAAATCATATCTTGTAGGGATACTCACCTCTATATTATGAAGAAATTTTTTCCCATCTTGATCAATAAGTTCCACAGGAATTATCGTATCTCCAGCTCCAAGATAATTATCATAGCTGAAAGTCTCCTCTAAATCTATCTCCCTCTCCACTCCGTTAATCGCAACTTTTTTATAATTTCCAAGACCCGAACCAAGTATTTTTACATTAGCCCCTAGAAGAACTATATTTTTTACTCTTCTATTATCCCGAGCATTTGCCAATTTATCTTTAAAAGAATCCTGTTCTTTCATAAATTTGTTAGCTTCAAACTCCTCTTTTTCATTTCTATCGATGTGAACAAACCCTAATTCTGTTTCATCCATCTTTCCCTTTTCATCATAAACTTTCATTATATACATAAGATCAGTTACTGGATTAAGACTATCCAACATTCCTCCAGCTATCTTTGTAGATATCGGAATATTCATATCCAATGTTTCATCTCCATTTATAACTTGAAGAGGATTAAGCTTTCTTCTATCTCTGGCATCATAAATTTCTACCGACCAATTTTTAATAAATCCTGAATAGTTAGTAACCGGATAAAATTCTAGAAAAAGATCTTTTCCCTCCTCAAGGATTACCTCTTCTTTGGCTATCAAATTTAGCTTCAATTGATAAGCTCCTACATCTGCTATGGAATAGATTGTCCCTGTTCCATTGTTCAGAGAAACTCTACCCGGATAAATTGTTATCTCATCCTTGAGCTCCTCAAAGGAGATCAAGGATGAGGTGTTTTCAGCATAATCTTGAGAGTAAGTCTGAGAATTAAGCGTAAATGCCAATAATATGGCTGCAACTCCCAGAGTGATTCTTTTTTTCTTTGTCATAGTTTTTCACCCCAACTAAAAATTTATTAAAAATTTTATATGTAATTTGTGCCGTTAAAGATTAATACAATATGATTTTTTTTTTTCCTTTAAAAAAAAAAGAGTGCTCAGTTATATACTGAGCACTCCGATATAAATACATTTTATTTTTTCAATTTAAATTTTGCCACACACTCAATGTGACTAGTCTGCGGAAAGAGATCCACAGGTTGTATTTTTTCCAACACATATCCCTCTCTCTCAAGTATCTCTGCATCTCTTGCTAAAGTTGAAGGATTACATGAGATATACACTATCTCTTCTATCGCTGTCTTAGCTATATGGATAAGTGATTCCTCATCCACGCCTTTTCTAGGAGGATCCAAAAATATTGAATCAATTTTTATATTTTTCTTTAGGAGTTCTCCAAGCTTCACTTCGACCCCACCATTTATAAACTGGATATTTTTTATCCCATTTTCTTTGGCAGTTTTTACTCCATCTTCTGTGGCAGACTTTACTATCTCTATGGCAAAAACTTCTTTTGCTTTTTTAGATAATATCATAGCTATTGTTCCAGTACCAGAATAAGCATCTACAACATTTTTACTCTCTATACCACTGGAAAAATCCATAGCCAACTGGTAAAGTTTTTTTGTCTGCTCAAGATTTATCTGGAAGAAAGATGTTGGAGATATATTAAATTCTATTCCAAAAAGATTTTCTTTTAGAGTAGGATTTCCACTCACATGCACATTTTCTCTTCCTAGTGCAAAATTCGTTTTCTCACGATTTACAGAAATATATGTAGATTTTATCTCCTCAATCTCATCAGATAACTTTCTCAAGAGATTAGTCAGAAGAGGATTATTCCCTTCGGCATTGGCGATAAGCACAACCATAGCTTCACCTTTACTGTTCGTTCTTACCATTATATGACGAAGAACTCCCTTATGTGCCACTTCATCATATACACTTATCTTTCTATCCAGATTATTTAACATTTCTTTCAGTCTATCTATAATCTTGTTTCCTAGTTTAGAGTTTAGAGAATTTTCTTCTACCTGAAATATATCATGGGACTTTCTTTTAAAAAACCCAGTGATTATTTTTCCATCTTGAAAAGAAAAAGGCTCTATAATTTTATTTCTATAATAAAGTCTAGCTCCATCATCTGCACCTACAACTTCAGGTACTTCTATTTCACTCTTCCCTATTTTTCTGATTACATCCTCTACCATCTCACGCTTATATTTCAACTGCGCCTCATAGTTCAGCATAGCGAAATCACAACCATGAAAATCTTCAAAAGTCATTTTATCAGAAACTACTCTTTCAATTCCAGGTTTTATTATCTTTTTTATCAGAGCTCTACCATAACGTTTCTTAAGAGAGATTATCTCCACTTCAACTTGGTCTCCCGGAACAGACATAGGAACAAAAAGAGCAAATCCTTCCAGGTAACCCAGCCCCTCTCCTCCATAAACCAATTTATCTATGGTTATCTCTACTCTATCACCTTTATTAAGTTTCAATTTTTCCTCCTACTGCCCATGTTTTTCAGGAATATTTTTATTTTCCACTTGAAAATAGACTATATCTCTAGTTTGTTTAAAACCTTTTGCTAACATTTCTGCTCTAATTTTTTCAAGATCTACTATTTCATCATATTCCAAAACAATTTTCTCATATTCTTTGTGAATTTCCTGATTTATCTTTTTTTTCTTGGCATATTCTTTTTCTTTTTCTGATATTGTATTTAACAAAAATATATTAGATGTCCAAAGAGCTATAACCAAAACTCCTGTTATAACATAACTCATATTTTTCATGCCTACACCTTCTCTATTACCCTTAATTTTGAAGAGTGAGCTCTCTTATTATATTTCAATTCATCTTGAGAAGGTATTATAGGTTTTCTCGTTATTGGCTTAGCTTTTGGTTTGTTATTACACATACAAATAGGAAGTCTCGGGGGACAGATGCATCCTGTACAAAATTCTTTAAACATTGTTTTTACCATTCTGTCCTCTAAAGAGTGGAATGTTATTATAGCAAGTCTTCCTTCAGGTTTCAAACAACTAAGTCCTTTGTTTATAGCAGTTTCTAAAACTTCTAGTTCTCTGTTCACTTCTATCCTTATAGCTTGGAAAGTTTTTTTTGCAGGATGCTTTTCAGCTCTTGCAGGATAAGCTCTCTTTATTATGGCAACTAAGTCTCCTGTTGTTTCGATAGGCTTTTCAGATCTACTTGCTACAATATAACGTGCTATCTTTCTGGCAAAACGATCTTCTCCATATTCATATATTATTCTAGAAAGCTCTCCCTCTGAATATTCATTTACAACTTCATATGCTGATATCTTTGCCGAGCTATTCATTCTCATATCCAATCTTGTGTCAAATCTATAAGAGAAACCTCTTTCAGGGTCATCTAGTTGTGTAGAACTTACTCCGATATCCATAAGAATACCATCTACTTTATCATACCCCGCCATATATATAACTGTCTCCATACTTTCAAAATTGCTTTTGAAAACTTTCCAGTTAGGGTATCCTCCCAATCTTTTTTTTGCATGTTCTATAGCCTGGTCATCCTGATCTATAGAAATAAGAACTCCTTTAGGAGACAATCTTTTTAATATTCCCTCTGAATGTCCTCCTCCTCCTAGAGTACAATCTACATATACTCCATCTGGATTTACAACTAAATTATCCAATGTCTCATAATATAGGACCGGTATATGATATTCATCAAATATCTCTTCCATCTTTTCTCCTTTTTTAACTTTATTTATAAATATTAACAGGGAACTAAAAATTTAGTTCCCCTCCCATTTTTAAAAAAATAGATATACAAATATATAATTTACCAAACGCCTAAATAAATTTAGAACAAAATATGCCACTACAGGAGAAAGATCCATATAACTTCTTCCTATGGGAATAACTATTTTACATCTGCTTAGAAAAGGTTCTGTAATTCTATATACCAAATCTGTGAAATCATTTCTTGAATATGGAGAAATCCACGAGAGTATAACTCTTATAAAAATTATCCATATATATATTTCCACAGCTTTATTAAACAAATTCAATATCGCATACATATTTTATTCTCTCCGTAATTGATTTTTTATTAATTCTGATTCAAAAAATAGTGTTTAGCTTTTACGCTATAATCCCATCCGGACCATATAGTCAATATAACTGGTACGAGCATAAGGGCTTCATATGCTGGATAACCTAGAAACTTCATCTCTGTTTCTCCAAAGAAAAGCATAACTATTATAACTATCATCTGAGTTGTCGTTTTATATTTCCCTAAATTTCCGGCTGGGATAACTTCTCCCTGAGCAGCAGCTAGAGTCCTGATTCCACTTATGAGAAATTCACGAGCTATTACCACTATGGACATCCATGAAGGAAGCCATCTCAGATATACAAATATCACCATCGCAGAAATAACAAGTATCTTATCCGCTAAGGGATCCATAAGCTTCCCAAAATCTGTTATAAGGTTATGTTTTCTTGCAATATATCCATCCAACCAGTCTGTCAAAGCAGCAACTACAAAGAATCCAAAAGCTAAATATCTGTAAATATCATTATTATCGGCATTTTCCAGAAAAAATATAAAAGGAATAGCCAGCAGTATTCTCGCAGTAGTAAGCTTGTTTGGCAAATTCATCCGTTTGTCCTCCCTAATTTTTTTCCACAATTGGTCCTATTAAATCATAATCAAAGTTTTGTTCTATAACAACTTCAACTATATCTCCCGCCTGTGCTGTGCCATCATTGGTAAGAACTTTTCCGTCTATTTCTAGAGCCTGTCCCTGTGTTCTTCCTTCAAGCATATATTCACTTTCTGAAGAGATTCCATCTATCATAACCTTTACAGTTTTACCTATAAGAGCTCTGTTTTTCTCTTCTGCTATCCTTGACTGGAGATTTGTAAGTTCTACCCATCTCTCCATTTTTATATCTTCATTCACCTGATTTTCCATTTCATGGGCCACAGTTCCCTCTTCACGTGAATATTTAAATACTCCAGCATAGTCAAATTTAAACTCAGTTATGAAATCCTTTAGTTCCTGAAAATCTTCTTCTGTCTCTCCTGGAAATCCAACTATAACTGTAGTTCTTATAGTTGCATCTGGAATCTCTTTTCTGATTGTCGACAGTACACCTCTGATTTGCTCTCCCGATTTCGCTCTTCCCATATTTCTCAAAATATTAGCAGAAATATGCTGAATAGGGACGTCAAAATATTTACAGATTTTAGGTTCATTTTTCATAACTTCAATCATCTCTTCTGTTAAAGAGTTAGGGAACATATAGTAACATCTAATCCAATCTATCCCCTCTATTTTTACAAGTTCTCTTAAAAGATCAGGCAAAGCTTTTTTGTTGTATCTGTCCAATCCATATTCTGTAGTCTCTTGAGCTAGAAGATTTATCTCTTTTACTCCTGCAGCAGCAAGATTTTTGACTTCTTCTACTATATCCTCGATAGATCTACTTCTAAGATTTCCACGCAGATACGGAATTATACAATAGGTACATCTTCTATTACATCCTTCTGCTATTTTAACATAAGCTGTGTGTGGTTTTGTAGTTAGAATTCTTTCTGTAGCGGCTGACATAAGAAAATCAAAAGACTCTGTTCTTATAACTTTATTACCAGCTAAGATTTCGTCCAGTACTTCTTCTATTTTATCTACCTCTCCAGTTCCAATTACAGCATCTACTTCAGGCATTTCCTGAAGTATCTCTTCAGCATAACGCTGAGCCAGACAACCCGCCACTATTATCTTTTTTAGATTTCCTGTTTCCTTATATTGAGAAATTTCTAAAATATTTTGAATAGATTCCTCCTTAGCATCCCCTATAAATCCACATGTGTTTATAAGAGCTATATCTGCATCCTCTACATCATTTGTTAATTCTAGACCTTTTCTATTTACTAACATCCCTATATAATTTTCAGTATCTACAAGGTTTTTACTACACCCTAAGCTCACAATGGCTAATTTCATCTTTGCTCCTTTTATGCTTTTATACTTTATTAAATCTTTTTCTTACTTAAACTGATTTTTCCTTTTTCTGTTGAGATAACTTTAACATCAAATACATCCCCAACCTTAAGTACATCTTCTACATTAGCAACTCTCTCGTTAGAAATTTCAGAAACATGAAGCAGCCCCTCTTTACCTGGAAGTATCTCCATAAAAGCTCCAAAACTCTGGATTCCAACTACTTTTCCACTGTATATCTCTCCAACTTCTACATCTTTTACATAGTTATTGATTAACTGTACAGTCTTTTCTAGAGTTTCAAGTCCTAGAGCGAATACCATAACTTTTCCTGTATCATCAATATCAACTGTAGCTCCAGTTGCTTCTATAATTCCTTTGATGTTCTTTCCTCCTGGTCCGATAAGAACGGCTATCTTGTCTTTAGGAATAACCATTTGGTGAATTCTAGGAACATTCTCTTTCATCTCTTTAGGAGCAGGAATTGCATTATTCATAACCACTAATATTTCCATTCTAGCAGTAAGAGCCTGATCTAGGGCTATTTTTAGAACTTCTTCATTGATTCCAGTTATTTTCATATCCATCTGAAGTGCAGTAATACCTTTTTTAGTTCCAGCTACTTTAAAATCCATATCTCCAAGATGATCTTCTAGTCCCATTATATCAGTAAGAACGACATAATCATCTCCCTCTTTTATAAGTCCCATAGCTATTCCAGCAACATGCTCTCTGATAGGTACTCCCGCATGCATAAGAGCCAGTGATCCTCCACAAACTGATGCTTGAGATGAAGAACCGTTAGATTCAGTTATTTCTGAAACCAGTCTGATTGTATAAGGGAAATCCTCCACAGTAGGTAGAACATAGCTTAATGCTCTCTCTGCAAGACTTCCATGTCCAAGCTCTCTTCTTCCTGGTGCTCCCATTCTTCCAGTTTCTCCAACTGAGTATGGAGGGAAATTATAATGTAAGTAGAATTTTTTGTAATATTCTTTCTCTAGTGAATCCACTAATTGCTCATCCTCTTTTGTTCCTAGAGTCGCAACAACTATTGCCTGTGTCTCTCCTCTTGTAAACATAGATGAACCGTGAGGAATTGGAAGTATTCCAGTTTCTGCATAAAGTTCTCTGATTTCAGTTGTGGCTCTTCCGTCAACTCTATGCTTGTGATAAAGTATAGCTTCTCTTACTAGTTTCTTCATAAGTTCATGATAATAATGAGCAAATTCTCCACCTATTTCACTTGGAACCTCTTCGTCCTCTCCAGGATAGTTTTCAGCTTTAAATTCTAAAAATAAAACTTCTTCTAAACTGTCAATAGCTTCTTCTCTCTCATGCTTTCCAACAGTAAGAACAGCTGCCATCAGTTTTTCTTTTCCTTTTGCATCTATAAAGTCTTTAACTAGAGCTAGTGGCTCAGGTGAAACGAACTCCATTTTCTCTTTTCCTGCAAGTTCTGCAAATTCTCTTTGGAATTGACATAGTTTTTTTATATTTTCATGAGCGAACATCATAGCTTTTAACATGATTTCTTCAGAAAGTTCTTTAGCTCCCGCTTCAACCATATTTATTGCATCTTCTGTTCCCGCTACTGTAAGGTCCAGTTCACTCTCTACTAACTGCTCAGGTGTAGGATTAAGGATAAACTCTCCATCTTTATACCCTACTACAACTCCAGCAACCGGCCCCATAAACGGAAGATCAGATATCATTAATGCTAGCGATGATAGTGTTATCCCTATATGATTAGCTGTGTTTTTTCCGTCAAAAGAAAGAGCTGTATTTACTATTTGAACATCATTTTTGAACCCTTCTGGGAACATAGGTCTTATTGGTCTGTCGATAAGTCTTGCTGTAAGTATAGCATCAGTTCCTGGTCTGCTTTCTCTCTTGTTGAATCCTCCAGGAAATTTTCCTGCTGCATAGAACTTCTCTACATACTCCACTGTAAGTGGGAAGAAATCTATTCCAACTTTTGGATTTCTACTTCTATTCACTGTTGTAAGTAGCATTGTTTCCCCGTATGTTGCCATTATAGCCCCATTTGACTGTCTTGCAATTTTACCTGTGGATACAGTAAGCTCTCTTCCACCTAAATCGATAGAAAGTTTTTTTTCATTAAATAGCATAAACCCCTCCTGAATAATCTTAATTTTCAGAGTGCCAATAAAAATAATAAGGGATCAAAAAATATCCTATATTTTCTTATCTCTTACTACTTTTTCGGCACCTCTTTATCTTTAGCATTATACCATGTTTTTCACTAAAAATCAAAATTAAATAGTTTTCATTATAATTTTTGCTATACCCTGTTTTTTTTGATATAATATTAAAAATAATCATAAATAAGGGAGATTATAAGAATACTATGAATATTAAAAAAAAATTCTCTGCCACAGTTGAGATTCCAGGTTCAAAATCCATCAGTAACCGAGCTCTAATTTTGGGAGCTCTCTCCAACAGAAAAATAACACTTGAAAATTTTCTTCTCAGCGACGATACAATTTTCATGATAGAAGCACTAGAAAAATTAGGATATCAGGTTTTTTTTAGCGAAAACAAGAAGAATATCACATTACTTCCAACTAAAATGGAAACTTTTGAAAATATTGAAATCTATACAGGGAACGCCGGAACTGTCATGCGTTTTATCGCTTCTTTTTTTCTTACTAAAAAATCTAGGATAATCTTGAGAGGGAATCCACGTATGAATCAAAGACCCATTAAAGATTTGGCCGATTCTTTGCAGGAGTTAGGAGCAGAAATAAAATATCTGGAAGAATCAGGATACCCACCTTTAGACCTAATAACCTCAGGAATTCCAATGAATGAAGTTGTTGTTGACTGTGATAAGAGTAGTCAGTATCTTTCATCTTTAATGCTTTCTGCTCCCTATTTCAAAGATGGACTGAACATAAAAATTAAAAATAAAATTGTTTCAAGACCCTACGTGGATATGAGTATAAAGATGATAAGAGATTTCGGAGGAGAAATTTTTGAAACTTCAGAAAATAAAATTTTTAAGGTTGTTCCAGGAAATTATAATCTAGACTCCTATCTGATAGAGGGAGACATGTCCTCTGCCTCATATTTTATAGCTATGGCACTCATCACAGACTCTACTATCACTATTAAAAATTATTTCCAAGAAAGCATACAGGGCGATAAATTATTTTTAGATATTTTTCTTCAACTGGGTGGAACTATCCTAGCTCAGGGTGAAACCTGGATTACAGTTAAAGGCGCTCCGAACTATCCAGGAATAGATATAGACCTTAACAATGCTCCTGATATTGCTCAAACTCTTGCAGTAACTGCACTTTTCGCAGATACTCCTACGACAGTAAGAAATGTAGAAAATATGAGAATAAAAGAAACTGATCGTATTAGCGCTCTAAAAAATGAAATTGAAAAAATCGGAGGAAAATTTATCGAATATCAGGATGGTTTTACTGTCATTCCTCAAAAAAAATATTACGGTGCCTCAATCGAAACTTACGATGATCATAGAATGGCTATGAGTTTTGCCTTAGCTGGAATGAGAATAGAAAATATTGTCATAAAAGATCCTAATTGCGTAAGCAAGACATTTCCAGATTTTTTCTCCATAATAGAAAGACTATAAGGAGGATTCATGCATTTAAAATATAGATTTTTTAAATTTCACTTTTTTTTCATATTTTTTATCCTAAATGTGATGTCTTCAGGAGAGAAAATTTTATCTTTCCCCGAGGATTCTGAAATACAAAACATACAGAATCAAATAAAAGAGCTACAGTTAAAGGTATACGAACTTCAATTAAAAAAGAAAGAAAGATTTTTAAATACTCTCCAAAAGAAAAAAGTGGGAGTTGTTTTAAGCGGTGGTGGAGCTAAAGGATTTGCCCATATCGGAGTTCTGAGAGAATTAGAAAAAAATGGAATTAAGATAGATTATATTGCAGGAACAAGCATGGGAGCTATAATTGCTACTCTTTATTCGGTAGGGTATTCTCCAGATGAGATTGAAAAACTTGTCTACACTTTAGATATTGAAGGGATTATCAATGCTAAACAAGATCGAAATGAACTTCCACTAGAGCAAAAATTAGGAATTTCCTCTCAGCTGTTTTCGGTCAAATATGACAATAAGCTGAATTTTTCTCTGCCAAAAGGGCTCAACAACAGTACCATAACCTATCTAAAACTCAAAAATCTTCTTTGGAAGGTTGAAGGTATTCAAGATTTCGATAAATTACCAATTCCCCTTCGGATAATTGCAACAGACCTGGATACAGGTAACGGAGTTGCGTTCAAAGAAGGAGATCTAGCTCTAGCACTTACTGCCAGTGTAGCTATCCCCACATTAATGACTCCTGCTAGAATTGGAGAAAAACAATATGTAGACGGAATGATTGCAAGAAACTTTCCAGTACAAGATGTTATGGATATGGGAGCCGATATAATAATAGGTAGTGATGTAGGTATAGAACTTTCAAAAAATAAAGAGCATAACATCATCTCAATTTTCAACCAATTATTGGCTTTCTATAGTACTAACTCTACCCCGGAACAGAAGAAAATGGCAACTTTCGTGATTTCTCCCGATGTTTCTGATTTTTCTCCAGTAGATTTTACAGAAATAGAAAAACTTGTAACTGCAGGAGAAGTAGCAACCGATAAAATTATGTCAGATATCCTAACTATTACTCCTAAAAATACAATTTCTACAGATCGGAATTCAAATATATTTTCTTCTGAAAAAAAAGAAAAAAAATTCTTTTTTAAAAAAATTATTTTTAAAAACCCTGAATTTCTTTCAGAAAACAATAGGGAACTTCTTCTTGAATCTTTTTCAGAGTTTGAAAATTCATATCTAACTAAAAGAGAAATAGAAGAGATATTCCGTAAATTAAACTCTCTGGATATAGTAGAAAACCTCTATTACACCCTGGATTTTCATCTCGGTGAAATTCTTTTAGATATAGGAGTTAACCCCTCCAACACCTTGATTATCGGAGGGAATTATCGTTCTGATTACGGTACAACTTTCTCTCTTAGTACCAATATCTTAAAATCGGGTAAAAGAGGTTCACTTACTAATTTGGGAATTAAATTTGGCGATTACGTAGGAGTTGAACTTTCCAATCTCTATTACTATGGGATTACTAATAAAATAGGACTTTTTTCATCGATAGCTTATGATGAATCTCCACTCTTACTTTATAATAAAAATGAGAAGAGAACCAAGTATATTATAGAAAATTCCAATATAAAGCTAGGTCTTTCTTCACAGTTGAAAAATAGAGCTTTTCTCGCCTACGGAGTTTCTGTAAACTCATCTAGAATGGAGTTAGACACAGGTAGTGGGATTTTCGAAGAGTTCCAATACCTGAGACAATTCGGAGATGCTTTTTTCAATATAAATTACGACACACTTGATAATCGTTATTTTCCTCACAAAGGCTCGAAGGGGAATCTTTCATATACATGGGGAGGAACTTTTTTAGATGATGCAGATGAGATCAACTATACTGCCCTGCTCTATAATTTCGACCAACATCATCCCTTAAGTAAAAAATCTACAATCTTTTTCGGTCTAAATGGAGGGTTTATAGATGGCGATTCTATCCTATTGGACAAATTCATAAAAGTTGGTGGAATTAGAGATAACCTTAAGCGTTCAGAATTTTCCTTTGCTGGTTACCATCACCAAAGTAAACTTACTGAGCATGCTCTTATAGGAAAATTAGGTTTCCAATACGAACTTAGGCCAAAATTTTTCTTTCAGGGTGAGTATAATATAGGAACTTTTAAAGAGAGTGATTTCGAAGAGGACGAAGAAAAAAATAGATTGTGGAGAAATTTTGTCCATGGAGTACAGCTAGGTTTTTCTTATGATTCACCTATCGGTCCTCTTTCAGTTTTCCTTTCTACTGCGAGTCAGTCAGCAAAAGATACTCTTATACAATTCAATATCGGATATTATTTAGATTAATTCTAAAAACAAAAAGAGATGTTTTCATCTCTTTTTTTATACACTTATGCACTCTAAACATATTTTAAAAACCATTTCAAATCAATTTGTCTTTATTTTTTATTGACTTATGCTTTTTTTATGGTATTATTTTATTGAAGTAATTTAAACTAAAAAATATTTTAGGAGGATTAATATGAAAAAATTATCAATGTTTCTTATGGCCCTTACTGTGATTGGTGGAGTATCTACAATATCTACCGAAGCTCAAGCTAAAACTAAATTAGGATTCACAGTTTATAAGTATGATGACAACTTCATGGCTACTGTAAGACAAGCTATCGAAAGTTCAGCTAAGAAAGATAAAAATGTTGAGCTTATGATGAACGACTCTCAGAACGATCAATCTAAGCAAAATGACCAAATTGATGTTATGTTAGCAAAAGGTGTGGACGGTCTAGCTATTAACCTTGTAGATCCTGCTGCTGCTGCCACTGTTATCCAAAAAGCTAAAGCTGAAAATATTCCTGTAGTTTTTTATAATAAAGAGCCGTCAAAAGCTGATTTAACAAGCTACGATAAGGCTTACTATGTTGGAACTGACTCTAAAGAATCTGGAGTTATCCAGGGAGAGCTTATGGCTAAACACTGGAAAAACAATCCTGCATGGGATTTAAACAAAGATGGTAAAATTCAATATGTACTTCTTAAAGGTGAACCTGGACATCCAGATGCTGAAGCTCGTACTACATACTCTGTAAAAACTCTGAACGACAAAGGAATTTCTACTCAAGAACTTCATATGGATACTGCTATGTGGGATACCGCTCAGGCTAAAGATAAAACAGAAGCTTGGCTTTCTGGACCTAATGGAGAAAAAATCGAAGTCGTTATAGCAAACAATGACGCCATGGCTATGGGAGCTATTGAAGCTCTAAAAGCTAATAATAAATCTAGCATACCTGTATTCGGTATTGATGCTCTTTCTGAAGCTCTTGCTCTTGTTGACAGCGGGGCAATGGCTGGTACAGTTTTAAACGACGGACCTAACCAGGCTCAAGCCACTTTTGATTTAGCTAATAACCTAGCTAATGGAAAAGCCGCTGGCGAAGGAACTCAATGGAATATAGTTGATAAAATCGTAAGAGTTCCATATGTTGGTGTAGACAAAGACAACCTAAAAGATTTCAAAAAATAAAATCTTAAGATAGAGAGGGAGTCATACCCCTCTTTTTCTTTTAAAATATTTTTCAACAGATTTTTACAGTTTCTATCAATTTTTATATAGGAGTAACAGATGGACAATAAAAATTTTGATTTTCTTCTAGAGATGAAGGGAGTTTCCAAAGAATTCCCTGGAGTCAAGGCTCTAGATAAAGTTAACCTAAGTGTAAGACCTCACTCTGTCCATGCCCTCATGGGAGAAAACGGAGCAGGAAAATCTACTCTTATGAAATGTCTTTTCGGAATATATTCTAAAGACGAAGGAAATATAATGTTTATGGGTAACAATGTTAATTTCAGTTCTTCCAAAGATGCTCTGGATAACGGAGTATCTATGGTTCATCAAGAGCTAAATCTCGTGACCCAACGAACTGTCATGGACAATATGTGGCTAGGAAGATACCCTAAAAAAGGGATATTTGTAGACCAGAAAAAAATGTACCTAGACACCCTTCAAATTTTTAAAGAGTTAGAAATGGACATCGATCCCCAGGCTAAAGTTGCAACTCTTTCAGTCTCACAAATGCAGATGATTGAAATAGCAAAGGCTTTTTCCTATAATGCAAAAATAATAGTAATGGACGAGCCAACATCCTCCCTTACCGAGAAAGAGGTTGGACATCTCTTCAAAATAATTAATAAACTTAAAGAAAAAGGATGTGGAATCGTTTATATTTCTCATAAAATGGAAGAAATCTCTCAAATTTGCGACGAAATAACGATTTTAAGAGATGGACAATGGATAAATACCTGTTCGTTAAAAGGAATTACTACTGATGAAATAATTGCTATGATGGTAGGTAGAGAACTTACTCAAAGATTCCCACATAAAACTAATACACCCGGCGAAATTATTTTGGATATTAAGAGCCTTACCGCTGCAAGTCAACCTTCCATAAGTAACATATCTTTCCAGCTGAGAAAGGGAGAAATTTTGGGAGTTGCAGGGCTTATGGGATCTAAGCGGACAGATATTGTAGAAACTATTTTCGGACTCCGTGAAAAATCTTCCGGGGAGATAGTACTTCATGACAAATCCATAAACAACAGAGATTCAATAGATGCAATAAAAAATGGATTTGCATTGATTACAGAAGAGAGAAGAGCAACAGGAATATTTTCCAATCTAGATATAACTTTCAACTCTCTTATTTCTAATATGAAAAGCTACGAAAACAATCAAAAACTTCTTCAAAATGGTAAAATGAAAGAGGATACCCAATGGGTTATTGACTCCATGAGAGTAAAGACTCCAAGCCATAAAACTCCTATCGGATCTCTCTCCGGGGGAAATCAGCAGAAAGTTATAATCGGAAGATGGCTTCTTACACAGCCCGAAATACTTATGATGGACGAACCTACAAGAGGTATCGATGTAGGAGCAAAATTCGAAATTTACCAATTGATGTTGGACCTCGCAAACAAAGATAAGGGAGTTATCATGATTTCTTCTGAGATGCCAGAACTCCTTGGAATAACTGATAGAATTTTAGTTATGAGCAATGGAAAACTCGCAGGAATAGTTAACACAAAAGAAACAACCCAGGAAGAGATATTGAGACTTTCTTCCATGTATTTATAACTATAAAAGATATTCTTAGAATAGGAGTGATTATTTTGGAAAACGCAAAAAAAAATGTTAAAGAATGGATTCAATCCGGAGGACTGTACATAGTTCTGGCTCTTCTGCTTATAGTTATCATCGCTAAAGAACCATCTTTCCTCAGTATTAGGAATTTTAGAAATATACTTACCCAATCTTCTGTAAGATTAATAATGGCCCTCGGAGTCGCAGGTCTTATTGTCACTCAAGGTACTGACCTTTCTGCAGGAAGACAGGTGGGACTTATTGCGGTTATCTCTGCCACTTTACTGCAACATGTAAATAACGTGAATAAGGTATTCCCTAGTTTGGGAGAGGTCCCTATTATTGTAGTAATTCTTATAGGCGCTCTTATTGGAGCTCTTATTGGACTTTTTAATGCTCTTCTTGTTGCACAGTTTAAAGTTACACCTTTTATCGCTACTTTAGGTACTATGATTATAGTTTACGGAGTCAATTCTCTATATTTTGACAGTGTAGGAGCTTCACCAATTGCAGGTTTTGACCCAAGGTATACTAATTTCGCCCAAGGATTCTTTGATCTTGGAGGATTCAGACTTCCATTTCTCATCATTTATGCTTTAGTTGCTGTCGTTATCGTCTGGGTTATTTGGAATAAAACTACCTTCGGTAAAAACATTTTCGCCATTGGTGGAAATCCAGAAGCAGCAAAAGTTTCAGGTGTAAATGTTAAAAAGAATCTCTTTGCTGTCTATGGACTTTCTGGAATATTTTATTCTTTCGCAGGATTCTTAGAAGCGGGAAGAATAGGGAGTGCTACAAATAACCTAGGTAATATGTATGAACTAGATGCAATAGCAGCCTGTGTGGTGGGAGGTGTTTCTTTTAGTGGAGGAGTAGGAACAGTTCCAGGCGTTGTTACCGGAGTTATTATATTCACTATAATAAATTATGGTCTTACATATATCGGTGTCAATCCTTACTGGCAGTATATAATTAAAGGGCTCATCATCATCATGGCAGTCGCTCTTGATACTATGAAATATACAAAAAAGAAATAGTTAACTTGACTTTCAGTTTTTTCGAGGTAAACTAATATTAGATTTATTCATTTTAATATTGGAGGTAATATCGTGAAAAGAACTGATATAATAACATTTAAAGGAAATCCTCTAACTCTCTTAGGAGATGAGATTAAAGTAGGAGATGTAGCCCCTGATTTTATTGCTACAAAAAATGACCTTTCTCCTGTAAGACTCTCTGAACTTAAGGGAAAGGTTATCATAATTTCTTCTATGCCCTCTGTGGACACAGGCATCTGTGAACTTCAGACTATTAGATTTAATCAGGAAGCAAAAAAATATCCAGAACTCCATATCCTTACAATTTCTATGGACCTTCCTTTTGCCCTAGAAAGATTCTGTGCCAATAAAGATGTAGCAAATGCTCTAACTCTTTCTGACTATAAAAACAGAGAGTTTGCTCATAAATATGGTTTTTTTATAGAGGAACTGGCTCTAGATGCTAGAGGTATTGTAGTTATTGATAAAAATGGAATTGTAAAACATGTCGAATACACAAAAGAAGTCACAACTGAACCTGACTACGATAAAGCACTTCAAATTGCAATAAAACTTATTTGATACAAATAAGATAAAAAAATTTTAGGGGAGAGTTTTTATGAAAAAAATATTATTATTTTTAGGAGCTTTAGCTATAACTACTTCAGCTCTAGCTTACAAGATTAAACCAGAAAGTCTGGATACTGGAAAATATCAGATCCCAACTTACGAAGCTCAGATTAAAGAATTAAATGTCAATTTTGATTCTTTGGGGAAAGTTTTTGATTCACCATCTATGGGTCTTTATAACTTTGCAGAACTTATTAAAGATGGAAAAATTATCGGTTATATCGGTCTTACCCATGTGAAAGCATATAACAAACATGAGGCTCTCTTAGTGGCTCTTGATCCTACTGGAAAAATTATCGATATCAATTTACCAGAAGCTAATGCTAAACACCCTGAGCTAAAAGAGAGAAAATACAGAGATACTTTCACTGGAAAAACTTTAAATGATTCTCCTATGGATATTTTAGCTGGTTCAACATTCCATGCTTACTCTGTAAATGGAGAGGTTAGAAATATTCTTAGAGCTTTCGAATTTAGCAAAGAACAGATAGAAGGAAAAAAATAAACAAAAAAACTCCCTTGAGTATTCAGGGAGTTTTTTTGTTTATATCTCTTTATATTTTTTTCTGAATTTTTTCCCACCTTTAATTTTCAACATCAATTGCGAAAAATCGATTCTTGTTATAGATATTCCTAACATTATAAGTATCAATCCCACAAGCTTATATCCGTTAAATTCCTCTTTAAGAATAAGAAATCCTATCACAGCGGTTGTAGGTACCTCTAGCATACCTATTATACTAGCTTTAGAAGGGGGAATAAAAGTAAGAGCTTTCAAAAACGAAAGATAAGGAATAAGCGAAGGGATTATTCCAAAGGATATTATAAGTATAATAATCTTAATATCCATGTAACTTAAAAATATTTTTTTTAAATCCACAAAAAACGAAAGAAAAATTGCAGCCGTCAAAAAACCATACACTGTTATAGATAAGGGATTCAATATTTCTTCTGCTTTTTTCCCTAAAATAGGATAAAGACCGTAACATACTCCTGCAGCTATTCCTATCCCCACTCCCAAGCCATCTAGCTTGAGGCCTATTATTTTCCCCTGAGTTACCATAAGAACAGATCCTAACATCGATATTGAAAGCGCCAGCTGTTTTTCCAAAGTAAGTTTTTCTTTAAAAAAGATTGCAGAAAGTATCACTGTGAATATCGGGCCAGAGCACACAAGCATATTTGCAGTGACAGTTCCTACTCTCAATATTGAGGTATAATAAAAAAGATTCATTAGAGCCTGAGGTATTATTCCAATAGCTAAAATATATTTCATATTCGAGGGATGAACCTTCAAGGCTTTCCTTCTTTTTTTATCAGAGAGCATATATACGAAACCTGCTAGAAATCCGAAAAACATTCTTGTGAAGGCAATTTCGTTCCCAGAATACCCATATTTATTTAAATTTATCCCATAAAACCCCAAAAGTCCCCAAAGAAGACCTGTCACACCTGCATATAGATACCCTTTAAATTCCATCTCTCTCTCCTATTTCTTGTTTTGTGCTAAAGTATATTATACCCTTTTTAATAAAAAAAATCACTTAAATTTAATGAATAATTTTAAGTGATTTTATATTTTTTGTATATTCTGTTATTGATTTTTTTTGTTAAGATATGAATTCTGAACCAGTTCTATTACATCCATCATTTTTTTCTGCACATGATCATAACCTACATCTTTAACGTGGGGAAGAATACAGTTTGAACAGTCTTTTATACCGTGAGGCGTGTATTTAAAGTTACCTCCACATCTCTCTTCCATCATATATAGGGGACAGTAACAGAAAAGACAATTAAATTCCTCAGGTTTTGCTGTTTCATGACATGGAAAAAATTCACACTTACTATTATTAAAAAATTTGTAGTTATTCATCCCTTTCCTCCTAAATTATATCTTTTATTCATTAACTTCTCTGGCATTGGTGATTTCTTCTCCTATAGCTGCTTTTAAAGCTACAATAGCAACCTCGACTTGACCATCATCCGGTTCCTGTGTAGTAATCTTCTGCAATGAAAGTCCTGGTGCAGCAAGAATTTTAACTATCGGATTATCCAAATGTCTACTAGAATATCTCTGAACTTCATAGGAAATCCCAGCTATAAGTGGCATAAATAAAATCCTTAATCCGACCCTCATAATAATTTTTTCCAGTAGAGTTCCTGGTACAGGAAGAACAAAATCTAGTCCTGCAAAAAACAGAATCGATGTAAGCATAACAATGAGAAGAAAGCTTGTTCCACATCTGGGGTGAAGAGTAGTGTATTTTTGACTATTCTCGACAGTGATTTCTCCTCCATCCTCATAATTATAGATAGCTTTATGCTCAGCTCCATGGTACTGAAAAACTCTTTTTATATCTTTAGAAAAAGATATAAGCCATATATATAATAGAAAAAATACAAGTCTCAATCCACCCTCTAGAAGATTTGAATATACCCTATTATTACTAAAAATCAAATTGCTTAAAAGCGAAGGCAGAGCGACAAAAAGAAGTATTCCCAATCCTATAGAAAATATAGCCGTGAGCACCGCTTCCCTGTCACTCAGCTGCTCCTCCTGGCTCTCTTCAGAGTGATTGGCTGAAAATGTCAGCTCCTTTACTCCAAGTACCAAAGAATCAAAAAGCATTACACCCCCACGGAGCATGGGTATTTTCAGTAATCTATTTTTGTTTGAAGAGATCTGTGTTTTCTTATAAACAATTTCTCCAGTTTTTTTTCTTACAGCTGTCGCTAGACATTGGGGACCTCTCATCATAACCCCTTCTATCACAGCCTGTCCTCCCACATTTATTCTTGACATAGCATCTCCCTAAATTCATTATAAAAATGAGGGGTATTATCCCCTCATAAATTTATTACTTTTTAATTCTCTCTACGTACTCGTTTGTTCTTGTATCGATTTTGATCCACTCGTTCTGCTCAACGAATATAGGAACCTGAATTTCATATCCAGTGTTGATTTGAGCTGGCTTCAGAACTTTTCCTGAAGTATCTCCTCTTAGTCCTGGTTCAGTGTAAGTAACCTCTCTCTCTACGAAAGTAGGAAGTTCAACAGCAACTGGTGTAGACTCATAGTATACTACATCTAGTTCCATTCCTTCCTCTAGATAGTTAATAGCATCTCCAAGATCTTCCTCTTTAAGTTCGATTTGGTTCCACTCTGGATCTGTAAATACATAGAAGTCTCCATCATTGTAAGAGTAAGTAGCTTTTACTTTCTCTAGTCTGATATCATCCATTTTCTCATCTGCTTTATAAACAGCATCCGAGATATTTCCGTTGATTAGGTTTTTCATTTTGAATTTTACAACAGCGGCGTTTCTTCCTGACTTGTTGTATTCAGCTTTAAGAACCACAAATGGATCGTTTCCAATCTTAATTGTGCTTCCAGCTCTTAATTCTTGAGCTATTTTCATAATAGTTCCTCCTGTTTTTTAATATAAAGTTAACATGGTTATTATATCATCTTTTTATTAATAAATCTATCCAGTTTCTCAACTAAATCATGATTTTTTACAATATAATCTGAATATTGTTCCGTCATCTTTTTGAGTTGTTCTAAATTTTGAAAAAAATCTTTATAATTTTCTGAAGTTATTTCTAGATTATTTCCAGTTCTCTCATTATAGTCACACATGATTTTTTTATATTTTTTCAAAACTTCCTCATACTCTCCCTGGGAATATTTTTCAAAATATTCATCCAATGCTAGAAGAAAACCTCTGAGCTTATCCATATGTACTCCCTCTTCTTGAAAATATATATGCCACAGAAAAGGAACTCCCGAAAGAATAGCTCTCACAAAGGAATCTTCACCTCTTACAAAATTAAAATCTGTGAGTTGGATAAGTTCATCGTATTGTTCTTGAGGTATAAAGGGATAATATTCCATGTATACCTTCCCATAACGAACAATATTTTCTTTTAATCCATTATTTTCTCCCAAATTTTCCAGTATTTCTCCTATACTGGAATGTGTTTTCTCTCCCATAAGAAGAAGTATTGTTTCTTCCTCTTGAGAATTTAAAGTTTCTAACAATTTCTCAAAGTTTTTTTCATAGGAAAACAAAGTTCCTATTTTTTTACCCTCTCTGAATTTTCTAGAAAAACTTTTCAAATATTTATCTAGTTGAATTTGCTTTTCCTCTGGGGAAATTTTTTTTATTCTTTCTATCTTTTCTCTCTCAAAAAGTACACCTCCGCTTCCTGCTAAAAGTCCCGGAATATAGAAAAATTTTTTTAAAGTTTTAGCTCCGATAAGTGATTCTACTCCATGGAAATCCAAAGTCCATTTTTCAGAAGAAAGATATTCTAAGTTGATTAGAAGTTTTGATTCTTCTTTAGCTTTACTATAATAATCCTCATGAATTTTACAACCAAAAGCTTCTATTACAATTTCTCTTGGAGTCAGATTTTTCCAATTTTCTGATAGATATTCATAGGTTAAAAATTCTATTCCCTCTACATTTTGAATCTCCTGCTTTTCATCCACACCAGGATTCAGAAGAGCTAGTTCCTTTAAAGAATCTATATAAACTCTTACCCTGTATTTTTTTTTCAACTGATTTGCCAGTCTGTAGACCACGCCCACATCTCCAAAGTTATCTATGACCTGACAGAAAATATCCATCCCTCTCATAGCTCTTCCTTCCAGCTTTTCCCTGTTCTTTTCTCATACTGAGATTTAGCCCATTTTACCCAATCAGGTCTGGCTATCATTCCCCTTCCCACGGCGACAAAATCTAAAAGATTATTTTCTACAAGCCAGCTGGCATCTTTCTCTTCTTTGATTTTCCTCACTCCGATTACAGGAATATTCACGTGTTTTTTTATTACGACTCCCATATAAATAACCCAATCCAATGGAAAGTCTTCTGGAACATCTATTTTTACTTCCTGCTTTAATTCTGGATCTGGCACTCCGTTGGAAACATGCAGTATATCTACTCCTAATTTTTCCAAAGTTCGAGCAATTTCTATTCCATCTTCTATATGAGGTTCATTTCCTCCCATACGGTAGCAGAGTATAAAATTTTCATCGAAGATTTCTTTTGTTTCCTCGATGATTTCACGAGACATAGGAACTCTATTTTCAGGAGTTATTGCATATTTGTCATTTCTTTTATTCCACACTCTAGAGTTAAGCTGAGAAAGAAGATAGGTATGAGCTCCGTGCATCTCTATTCCGTCAAAACCTGCTTCTTTAGCCCTTTTGAAAGCCTTAAGAAACATGTCTAATATCTCATCCAGTTTTTCTGTAGAAACTTCCGAGATTTTTTCTCCGAAACCTGCATGATGAATCTGAATTATAGTGGGAGTATTAGACTTATGGCATATGTCAGCTATCTCTTTCAATCCAGGAATAAAACTGTCATCCCATATACCTATCTGATTATTTCTCAGTTTTCCCTTGGGATCTACACAGGATGCCTCTACTATTATCATTCCCGCCTCTCCCTCAGCTACATCCCTATACCACTCTACAAGATCTGGTGTTACATAACCATCTGTTCCTACCTTGGAAAATCTCACAAGAGGTGGTAAAACTATTCTATTTTTTATATATAAATTTTTTAATCTGTATCCTTGAAAAATATTCATGACACTCCTTATACCAGTTTAGAAATATTTCTGGTTATCAACTCTATAAATTTTTCTCTATCCACCCAATTTAAAACTAAAGTATTCTTTTTACGTTTCAGTTTTCCACTTCTATCTACAATTGTTTCACCCAAAGTGTATTCTCCCTTTGTTTCTACAGTTACATATACCTCTTCTCCTTTGAAAAGTTCAGGATGTGTCACATAGGCAAGAGCACATGGGTCATGAAGAGGAACTCCTGTTTTCCCTGAGTCTTTATGGAAACCGAAGGCATGCTCTATAACTTCAGCGGCAATCTCTCCCGCATGGTTTCCAAGTTCTCTCAATCCATCAATATCCTCTCCATATGCAAGAGCTTTGAGAGTCACATCCAATCCCGACATAATAATAGGAACTCCGCTTTCAAAAACTATTTTTGCAGCTTCAGGGTCTACATAGATATTGAATTCTGCTGCTGGAGTTATATTCCCTCCTATGGAAGAACCTCCCATTATACTAAAATATTCTATTTTCTCCTTTAGCTCAGGATGACTCAGAAGAAATGCCCCTATATTCGTCATAGGACCTGTTATCACTATCACTATTTTTTCATCACTTTCTCTAAGCGTTTTACTTATAAACTCCACTACTGAAAGGTTATGAAATTTTTTATCTGTTTTAGGAAGAGTCACTCCTCCTATTCCACTTTCGCCATGCACTTCTGGAGCAGTCACAATTTCTCTCATCAATGGCTTATCCAAACCCTTAATTACAGGAATATCAGCTGAAAAAAGTGCTGTAAGCCTCAGAGCATTTTGTGACGTATTTTCTATGGACACATTTCCTGCAGACACTGTTATTCCTTTAATATCCAATTTTTCTTCTCTATACCCCATAAGAAGTGCTACTGCGTCATCACATCCTGGATCACAGTCTATTATTACCGATATTTTTTTCATTATAATCCCCCATTCTTAACTTTTTATATCAACAACTATTATCTCATATTTTCTTTTTTTTTTCTAATATAATTTTTCTTTCGAAGAATTACAAAAAATTCTTTACTTAACTGGTAAAGTTTAATATAATATAAAGATAGTTTTTATTTAAACATAACATTAAATTTTTCATAAAGGAGATATATATGGAACTTAAAGTAATGGAAGTAGCCTATTATGGGGATGATATTATTAAAATTGTCTTGGAATCTGAAGAACTGAAAGGCGTAGATATAGATGGTAAAGTCGCTATTCTGTCTGTTGACGGAAAACATAAGAGACCTTACTCTATCGGACTTCGAATCTCTGCATATAAAATTCTTTTTTTCATAAAAAAAGTCGGAGTAACTTCGGGACAGCTTTATGACCTTAAGGTTGGTGATTCCGTACAGTGTCAGCTTATTTATAGCTCTACTTTCGGAAAAAATCTTATGGCTCCAGAAGCAAAAATTTGCTGTATAGGTGGCGGTGTAGGAGTTTCTCCTCTCATCAATCTTCTTAAAGCTAATAAAAACCCTAATTCTCTTTTACTCTCATCTTTCAGAAAAGAGGAGGAAGCAATCATAGAATCTCAATATACTTATGATATTCAGGCTCCCTTCCAGACATTTGTAACTAGAGAACAGAGCCAAAAATATTTCAGCGGAAGAATCGAAGCTCAACATTTAGATTTCTCAGATAAAAATTTTGATGCTTTTTATATCTGTGGAACAAAAGAATTCTGTAGTTCAATTGTAGAAAATTTAAAAGCTCAAGAGATTCCTCAGGACAAAATATTTGTTGAAAGTTGGTAATAATATCTATTTTTACAAAAAAAGGAAGCAGGTTCATCGCTTCCTTTTTTTGTAATTATTTTTTTAAAGATTTTTCTGCCTCTCTTATAAAACCTCTATGTTCTCCTAGTTTTTTCATAGCCTCTTCTGCAGTTAGACCTGAAAGAATCATAAATATTGCACTTTTACAGCTGTTGTTACACTTATAGAGAGCCTCTGTGGCTTCCTCTTTTGAAACTCCTGTTGCCTCCATAACTATTCTTTTCTGTCTCTCAACTAACTTTTCATTTGTGGCCTGAACATCTACCATGAGATTTCCATAGACTTTTCCTATTTTCACCATAGAAAGAGTTGTCAGCATATTCAAAACCAGTTTCTGAGTTGTTCCAGATTTCAATCTTGTAGAACCTGTCACAACTTCTGGACCTGGAACCGGTGAGATTGCTATATGAGCATTTTCGGCTATTGGTGACCCTGGATTACAGCTCAGCCCCACAACTGTAGCTCCCAAGGATTTTGCATAATCCATCGCTCCAAGCACATAAGGAGTTCTTCCACTGGCTGCTATCCCTACCAATACATCTTTACTGCTAAATTTTAAAGCTTTTAAGTCTTCCATTCCTAATTCTTTGTTATCCTCAGCACCTTCTACTGCATTTCTTATGGCATATTCCCCTCCTGCTATAAGACCTACAACCATAGTTGGATCTGTTCCATAAGTTGGAGGGCACTCACTGGCATCTAATATTCCCAGTCTTCCACTTGTCCCTGCTCCTATATATATCAATCTTCCTCCATCTAAAAAAGCTTTAGATATTCTATCAATAGCCTCTACTATGGAAGGTAACTCTTTTTCTATAGCCAGAGCTACTTTTTTGTCTTCATCATTCATAATTTTAGCCATTTCCATAGTTGAAAGCGTGTCTATGTTCATGCTATTTTCATTTCTTGTTTCAGTAACAAGTGTTTTTAAATCAATACTCATATCTCTCCTCCAAAATTTAATTTTTTTCTCACTCGAAGTATAACATTTTGATGCAAATAAAACAAGATTTTTTGAATTATTATTTCATAGAATAGGGTTTTAAAGAATTAAAAAAGAGGGCTGATTCACTCAGCCCTCATACTACATAATTATTCCACCGCTTATATTTAAAGTTTCTCCCGTCATAAATGATGACTCATCACTTGCTAAGAACAGTACTGCATTAGCTACATCTTCTGGCTTTCCAAGTCTTCCAAGAGTTGTCGACTGTAACATAGCTTCTATGGTCTTTTCTGGAAGAGTAGCAGTCATATCAGTCTCTATAAATCCAGGAGCTATGCAGTTAGCTCTTATATTTGCTCCTTTTCTTGCCAGTTCTTTTGCCCAAGTTTTAGTCATTCCTATCACTCCAGCTTTTGCAGCAGAATAGTTTGTCTGACCCAAATTACCAAATAGCCCTACTACAGAAGTAATATTTATTATAGATCCATACTTGTTTTTAGTCATAAGAGGAGCTATTGCTTGAGTAAGATTAAAAACTCCTTTAAGATTTACATTTATTACATCATCCCATTGGTCTTCACTCATTCTAGCTAAAAGAGAGTCTTTTGTTATTCCTGCATTATTTACAAGAATATCAACTCTTCCAAATTCAGTTTTAAGAGATTTTACAGCTTCTGACACTGCTGTTCTATCTGTAACATTAAGTATTATATGTCTTACGTTTTCCTGTTCAAAAACAGCTGGACCCTGACCACATGATATTACCATCTCAGCTCCTTCTGCTGCAAGCTTGTCCACAATAGCTCTTCCAATTCCTCTTGAACCACCTGTTACAAGAGCTATCTTTCCTTTTATTCTATCCATACTTTCCTCCTATTATCCTGATTTATAAAGAATCCTAATAAATAAAATTATACCTGTTTTATTAAAAAAAATCAATTATTTTTCTGTGATGTAAATCTCAAAAAAATATGGTATACTATATATGAGTTTTAAAATTATCTTATTTTTGAAAAGTAGGTGTACTCTTATGAAATTTAAAAGTTTTTTAGTTTTTATATCCTTTATCTTTTTTAGTTCTACAACTTTAAGTACTTCCTTGAATTCTAGTATTCAAGAATATACTAATTACTATGACAATGGAAAATTAGAATCCAAAGGAACAGTTTTAGCCGGGAAGAAAATAGGTATTTGGAATTTTTATCATGAAAATGGAAATATAGCCGAGGAGCATTCTTATATAAATGGAGATTCCTATCTAGGATTAAAAGTTTTTAATGAATTAGGAAAAATAACCTCTTCTGGAATTATTATAAATGGAAAACAAGAAGGCGAATGGAGATATTTTGATGAAAAAGGTAGTCTTCTTATCAAAATGAATTTTAAAAACGGAATTCGTAACGGTATTTTTGTAGCATATTCTGAAAATGGAGCTCCTATTGTTGCTGGTGTTTTTGAAAACAATGAGATTATCCAGATAGATTCTATAAAATGATTAAAATTTAAGGGGTTTAGACCTCTTTTTTTATTATCTATTTTTAAAAATATTGAAATTTCAGTAACAAAAAAAGAGGAGCAAATGCTCCTCTTTTCATATAACTTGGCAAATTCCTATTCTCCCGGGCAGCTTCCCACCAAGTACCTTCAGCGTTTACGGGCTTAACTTCTGGGTTCGAAATGTGACCAGGTGTACCCCCGTA
>JBOFEZ010000011.1:0-3826 GCA_051648365.1 Fusobacteriaceae bacterium | reverse complement strand
CTTTCAGAGCCTTTAAAACGATTTCAAGACACCTCACCCGTATATTCTATCAAAATTTTTATCAGACATGGGTAAATGACCCATTAAAATGATTTTAAACGATATTATACATCTTGTTTTTGGATGTGTTTCTCACTTCTAGATAAAAAAATAAAAAATACGATAGCTTTTGCCACCGTATTCAAAAATTTTACTGGTTCAAAATATCTTCTATTTTTTTCAAATATTTTTCCAACTTTATTTTTTTTCTACTGTCTACATCTTCAAATTTTATTTTACTAAACTTATAAAATATCTCTCCAAGATCAAGTTTCTCTTCTCTCTCAGGATGAATAGCTATAATTTGGGGATGCATCTCTCCGTGCAAAGTTCCCTTCAGCTCTTCAATTGTCTCTGTTACGTTTATCAGATCCACATAATTTTGTAAATCTCCCTTGTAGATATAGTCTATCTCTCTCACAGAAAGAAAAACAACAAAAGCTTTTTTCGACTCATGAACCCTGTCATAAAGTTCATAACGTCTCTTATGTCTACTTGCTGCCATACGATCATAACCGTTTGCCTCAAGCCATTTCCCAAAGGTTCTCGTTTCTATTTTTTCCTGAACCTCTTTAAATATTTTCCCAAGTGCTATGGAAGATTTTGCCTGAACATTCATGAGCTCCAAACTTTTTTCAAATAAAAAATTATTTAGCTCCAAATTTTGAGTAAAATCTACTTTTTTTATAAGAGAACTGTTTATCATTGGAATCTCGACTACTTCCACCTTTTTTCTACTCTCAGTTATATTGTTCAATTTATTCATGAACATATCCTTAGTTTTTAAATTCTTTGCCACAAATTATCCCCCTGTTCATGCAACCCCCGTTACACGTTTATGTCCGCTATTATCTCTAAAATACTATTTTGAACGGACTCCATCCCTTTACTTCTCGATTCCCATATTGTTTTCCCTTTTCCCAGAAGAACTTCCAGCTGTGCTTGCTCACTGATTGGATCTGGAAATAAAATATCTGTATCTTTTATCACATTTATCAGAGCATCTAGAAACTCTATCTGTGTTGCTGTGTTTCTGAATCTGTTCACTATGATAGAATGAACCTTATCAGCTCCTGTTTCGTTTATAACGTTGAAAACACCGTCTACAGTTACCCTGTCACAATAGCATGGAACTATTATATGGTCACTACAATGGACAAAAGCAGAATCCAACTGCATTGTGGGGATACTGTCGATGATTATATAGTCATATTCTTTTTTCATTTTATCTATAAAAACCGGAACTTTTTTTATAAAGTCATTGCTGAACTTGGAGCTTTCCAGGGGAATAAAATCCAAATTCTCTCTAAGAGTGAACTTAGAACCCTCACTTCCTGCCACAAATTTTTTAAGTCCGTGCTTAAATTCAGGGATTTCTCCATAAGGAATCGTATAGTCAAATATATTATTCTGAGAATCAGACGTGAGTAAAAGTACACGTTTCCCGCTTAGAGCTAGCCCAGATCCAATCTGAACAGTTATAAATGTTTTTCCGATTCCGCCCTTATTTACTTTTATGGTAAATACTTTTCCCTTATCCATCTCTCTCCCCTCATACTATCAATTTCAATAATTATAATAACTTAAAATCCCTTTTTATTCAAGGATAAAAAGGGGAAATCCCAATTTATTACACTGCTAAGCAAGTTTGACTCACGATAACATCTGATTTTACTACATTTTCCGAATTTTTCTTGATTTTTTTTGTGCTTTTTTTAAATTTTTAAAAATATTTATAAAATATTGCAATTGGAACGAAAATATCATATACTATTAAAATACAATTAGTCAAACTTGCTTAAGGCGTGAGTAAAACTTGCATTCAAAAAAAAACGTGAGTAAAACTTTTATAAGGCCGAGTAAAACTTGCATAAAGCCGAGTAAAACTTGCATAAAGCCGAGTAAAACTTGCATAAGCGTGAGTAAAACTTGCATAAGCATGCAAAATGCCCTTGGAAATACTGGGCAAAACATGGTCTAAACCTTATTAAACCTTTAAACCTTTAAACCTACAAACAGAGGTGGTATTATAATATTATGAAAGATACAAAAGAAAATACGTTAAATCAGCATACAGCACTGACTACTTTTTTCTCCAAAGATAATAAATATTTCAATGTTGGAGTTGAAAAGGCTATCTTTGCACTATTGCTTAAAGCACAGAATGAGATGAGACCCAGATACAGGGAAAAGATCAAGGAAAAAATAGAGACTGTAATCAAACAAGGAGATATAGAAGACTATATTGAATTTGTCTATTCTGGAAAAGATTTTGATTTTTCAGAAGTAGAAATGGATTATTCCAAGATACATGAGATTACCAAAGAAATCTATGAATATAGAAAAAAAGACATTTATCAGATGACAGGAGATGAGAGAGAGAGAAAAATTCTTCTTACCAACCTTGAAAAAGATAAGACTTTAAAACTTGGATATAGCTCTCAAAATAAGGAGATACAAAAATTTAGCAGAGAAGAGATCAATGATTTTTTCTCTGAGCTAAAGGAATACTGCAAAGATATTGTTACCCATTCATATTCAGATTTTAAGAAAATAGACCTTACAGCTCTGAACAAATCCATAGGTTCCAATCAAAGCGAGCTGAAAAGAGATCTGAAAAAAGCAGCAGAAATAACTCTTAGTTTTAATTATATCAACAAAAAAAAGCTGGATATAGATATAACCTCATCTTTGATAGCTTCAGTGAGATTTACAAAAGAGAAATCTCAAACTTGGTTACAGTACCAGATACCTCTGGAGATACTGGATTTGCTTCTTCTGCCCAAAGTTTATGTACCTCTTGAGGGAGTCGTAGTCAATAAGATAAGCGGAATATATACTTTCAGACTTTACGGACTACTTAAAGACCACATCAAAAGGGGAGAGGTAGAGATTCTGAAAGAGGAGCTGTTCAATTTTTTCCAGCTCCCAAAATCATACAAAAATAAAAGTCTTTTGGTAAAATATTTTCTAGAACCAGCCTTAAAAGAGGTTTACCATATCTCAGGAATCAAGAGTGATTTTAAATTTTTTCCTGAAAAAAGAGGATGGGAAACACTGAAATTTTATCCAAAACAGGTTTCAAAAGTTCAGCCAACAGAACTAAAAATAGTTGAAGCGGAAGAGATGTATCAAGAAGTTGACATGAAAAAAATAGAGTCGGCAATCGGGAAATCGAAAAGAAATATCTATGTTTCTAAGTCTTGGAATAAGCACACAGACAATAAAATCAAAAAAATAATACAGCTGGAAGGCGAAGATTACGCCGTAAAGGTGCTAAATGCCTTATATGAAAATCTGAAAAAAGAGATAGATACTACTCTTGTTCAGTATATAAATGGAATTCTAAAAAATCTTCCGAATGACGTGCCGAAAATCAAAAAAATTGAATCTCCTATTTCTGTAATTGAAGTTAAAGCGGTGAAAAAATCTGAAAAAATAGAGGATAAAGAACCTGTTGATATTGAACGGAAAGAAGAGAGAGAAGATGAGAGTAAATCTGAATCTCAAGAAAATTTTGACAATATTCTTTACAATGCTTTTTTACAGTTCCCAGAAGAAATAAAAGAGACATATGAAAAAAAAGCTGAGGAAATTTATGTGGAAAAAGTAGGGTCCTCTCCAAACCTTGGTCATCATAAAATGATTTTCAATTCAATCAAAAAAGCCTTGATAATCGAGGCTTTAAAGCAGTCTAATGGGTAGTGAGAAGAAAGTTTTGTAACACATGTGTTACAAAGTTGGAGAAGGATAAATATTCCTGAGATGACTTTGGAAATGATTGAAG
>JBOFEZ010000010.1:0-1557 GCA_051648365.1 Fusobacteriaceae bacterium | reverse complement strand
TACTAAAATTACTTCAGGAAGAGATTCTTACAACTATATAAAGAATGTCCATCAACTGAAGGATCTCATTCCTATTGGAATTGGAGCCGGAGGAAGAATTGGAAATTTAGAGATATATAACTTGAATAAATTCGTGACTTTTTATGCCAAAGATAGCCCTTTAAAGAGAAAGCTCCAGCTTCTGAGCGGTGCTACTCAATATCACACTGTAAGCCTTAAATCTCTAAAAGAGATCTGTGGAAAAAGCTATGATAAAATTTTTGAGATTTTACTTCAGTTGGAGGATAAAAAATATATAGTTATAGATTCTATTAACTCAACTTATTCCTATACCCTGGACGGAACTTTTTGGGGAAATAATATTTCAGCCCTACTTGTAGAGACTTTATATAATGACAATGTATAAATTTTATTATGAGTTTTAATTTTTCACTCCCCATTGGTGCATCATTGTTAAAATTTCCATCAGAGTTTCTCCCTTAGGTGTAATGGAATATTCCACCTTGGGAGGAATCTGAGGATACTCTTTTCTGTCTACCAGTCCGTCATCCAGGAGTTCTTTTAACTGCTGGGTAAGCATTTTGTGATTTATTCCTGGCATACGTTTTTTCAGTTCTCCATACCGATGAGTTCCATCAACTCCCAAGTGCCACAAAATTATAGGTTTCCACTTTCCTCCCATGAAAGAAAGTGTGTATTCTATGGAACATAGGTATTTATCTTTTCTACTTTTTTCCATCTTTACCTCCAGGTATATTTTTCTTCCTTAATTTTAGCATATTTTCAGGATTTTCTTCTATAAAAAAAAAAGGGAGAAATTCTCCCTCTTCCTATAACTGGTGCTGATAAGCCCCTGCTCCATAGTGCATCTCATATGAGTGCGTATAAATTTCTATAATATTTCCGAATGGATCCTCACAGTAAACCATTCTGTAAGGCTTTTCTCCTGGATAATACTCTCTGATTGGCATTCTCTGTTTTCCACCTGCTGCAACTATTTTAGCTGTAAGCTCCTCGATGTTAGGGTCTTTTACTGAAAAATGGAATACGCCTGTAGGGTAAGGATTGAATTCATGTTTAGGCTTATCATTTTGCGGGAACTGGAAAAGTTCAATTCCTATTCCGTCTCCTGTTGAAAGATGAGCTATTTTAAATTCTTTCCATCCCTCTCCGAAAACATCGATACACATGATTCCGATTGCTGTTTCTTTCTCTTCCTGAACAAGGGTAGGTTCCATAATTACATACCAGTTCATTACCTCACTATAAAATTTTACTGCTGCTTCTATATTTGGAACTGATATTCCAATATGTGAAAAGTTTCTTGGGTACATTGCTTCCTCCTGAATTTTGATATACCCTATTATATATCCATTCAGCAACATTGTAAAGTATGTACCTTTTAGTTCCCTACTTACCAAAAGGTAAGAATTTAATGTTTTCAAGGATATTTTTATAAAAATTTTTTCTATTGTCCAGCTCTTTTTTCTGCTATACTTGTAATAGGTTTAATCCAAAAACTTTTAGGAGGTATTATTGTGATAAGAGTTGTAGATC
>JBOFEZ010000009.1:0-25197 GCA_051648365.1 Fusobacteriaceae bacterium | reverse complement strand
GAACTTCAGGAGCTATACAGGCAATGATTATGACTGTAGTAAAATCTGGAGAAAAGATATTAGTTCCAAGAAATGTTCATAAATCAGTTTCTGCCGGAATCATTATGAGTGGAGCAGAGCCAGTATATATGAATCCTGAGATAGATGAGACTCTTGGTATAGCTCATGGTGTTAAACCTCAGACTGTGGAAACTATGCTTAAACAGCATCCAGATGCTAAAGCCGTATTAATTATAAATCCAACATACTATGGAGTGGCAACAGATCTTAAGAAAATTGCTGATATAGTTCATTCTTATGACCTTCCTCTTATAGTGGACGAAGCACATGGACCTCACCTTCATTTCCATGATGAATTACCTGCGTCAGCTGTAGATGTTGGAGCAGACATGTGTGCTCAGAGTACTCACAAAATAATAGGAGCTATGACTCAGATGTCTCTTCTTCATGTAAATTCAGACAGAATAGATGTGAATAGAGTTCAGGAAATATTAAGTATCCTGCATACTACATCTCCATCATATCCTCTAATGGCATCTCTTGACTGTGCAAGAAGACAGATAGCCACAGAAGGAAGAGAGCTTCTAGATAAAGCTATAAAACTTGCTAACTATGCAAGAACAGAGATAAATAGAATACCTGGAATGTACTCTTTTGGTAAAGAGATTTTGGAAGGCGAAGGAATTTATGCTTTTGATCCTACAAAACTTACAGTTTCAGCTAAGCAGATGGGAATTACAGGATTTGAGCTTGAGACTCTTCTTGTAGATGACTATAATATCCAAGTAGAGCTTTCAGATTTCTATAACGTGCTGGGACTTATAACTCTGGGAGATACAGAAGACAGTATAGAAAAACTTTTGACTGCTCTTAAAGATATCAGCCTAAGATTCTATGATAAAGGAAAGAAATTGGATAGAGAACTACTTAGAACTCCTGCTACTCCGGAGCTTGTTCTTATTCCAAGAGAGGCTTTCTACTCTGAGAAGAACAGAGTTCTTTTTGAAGAATCAGAAGGTAAGATTTCTGGAGAGCTTGTAATGGCTTATCCACCTGGAATTCCTATTATTGTTCCAGGAGAAAGAATAACTAGAGAAACTATAGAATATATTCATGACCTTAGAGATGCAAAACTGCATATTCAGGGAATGGAAGATCCAGAACTTATCCATATAAAGGTAATCGAAGAGGAAGATGCAGTATATATCTATACAGAGAAAATGAAGAGCGTGATGTTCGGAGTTCCTATGAATCTTGGAGCAAATAAAGCTGGAATAGAATTCTCAATAGATGTACTTCAGGAAAATTACCCTGATACTTTTGATGAATTGACTGTTATAGATGTTGAAAAGCAGAAAGAAAACTTCAATGACTGGAATCTTAAATACAAAAATACAATACTTCATACATGTGAAAAACTTGCTACTCAGGTAAATGCCGCTGTAAGAGATGGATATAGACCTATCACCATAGGAGGAGACCACTCTATAGCTTTGGGATCTATTTCTGGAGTTGCTCTTGAAAAAGAAGTTGGAGTTATCTGGATAGATGCTCACGGAGATATGAATACAGATGAAATAACTATGTCAGGAAATATCCATGGAATGCCATTGGCACTTCTTCAGGGATATGGAGATAGAGATCTTGTTAACTGTTTCTATGAAGGAGCAAAAATCGAAAGCAAAAATGTAGTAGTACTGGGAGCTAGAGATTTAGATCATAAAGAACGTGAATTTATGGAGGAATTAGGGGTAAAACATATCTCTTATGACGAAGTAATTCACAAAGGACTGGATACTGTTTTAGAAGAGATAAAAGAGTACCTTCAAGTGGAAGATGTACATATCAGTTTTGATGTGGACTCTATAGATCCAGAATTTGCACCAGGAGTAAGTACTCCAGTGAGAAATGGATTTACTCCAGAAGAGATGTTTGCAACATTTAAGTTTATATTCAAAAATTATTTTGTAACTTCAGTGGATATTGTTGAGTATAATCCTGTAAATGATAAAAATGGAAAAACTATGGAATTTGTAAATGAACTTACAAATTATGTAATCAATCCATCGTAAAATATAAAGAGAGAAAACTATAATTTAGTTTTCTCTCTTTTTTATTGAAATTTAAAGGAATCTGTAGTAATCTATCTTTAGTCGGTAGACAAAAAAATATTTAGGGTGGGGGCTTATGATAAGGAATATTAAAGTTAATTTGGAAGTCGTAGAGAGTATGAATTACTTTTGGACTGCAACCAAAGAAAGGGAAAAAGTAGGGGAAAATTTTTTAGTAACAGTGGCAGAGCATTCTCTTATGAAAAAAATTTATACTGAGGAGTTTAACGGGGATTCAGTTAGAAAATGTCTAAGTGCAATTTCAAACAGAGAACCTTATCACGGATTAAAACCCGAGATGAGATTTTGGAATAATAATATGTGGATGCTAGAAGATATGGGAATAATGGAGATGATGCTTTCACCTCTGAAAAAATTAAATTTGGATTCTGTAGCAGAAAAGCTTCCCCAGTTTAGTGCAGAATTAATAGAAGTTGCTTTTGTTCCTGGAAGTATTGATTTGTATACTTTGGATAGAGAGGAAAAGAGATTAATAATTAATTTTTTCAGAATTTGGGCAGATATAAATACAGGAGAGTTGACAATAGAGGACAAACCTATAGCTGATTGGATAAAAGAAAAAATAGAAGAACTTTTTTAATAATCTAGCATTGAAGAAAGAAGAAGTGTATAATGTTTAAATTGAAATCAAAAAGGAGATTTTATGTTTAAACTGAGTGCACTTTATTTTTTATTTTATTTTTGTTTAGGTGGTAGCCTTCTATATTTTTCTAGTTTTTTTAACAGTATAGGTATAAGTGGGAAAATGTCTGGGGTAATATTTTCAATGGGATCCATGATAGCTATGATATGGCAGCCCCTTTTAGGATATATTTCTGATAGAAGTAAAAAAACAAAAGAGATATTAATTGCTCTTATGGGAACGATGGCAGCTATTTTGCTAATTTTAGGGTTGAACCCTCTGCCTGGAGTTGCTTTTTTAGGATTTTCAATATATTCACTAACAATCTGGGGGTTTATGCCACTAATAGATAGTATAACCGTGAATACGGGTTATTCTTTCGGACGTATAAGATTGTGGGGTTCAATAGGATTTTCAGTAGGATCTTTCGTATCGGGAAAAATTATTGAGATGACAGGACAAGGTGGATTTCTTTTTCTTATCTCTGGTGTGGCGATAATAACAGCCCTGGCACTCTTAACCTTGGAAAACAAATCTGGAAAAGAGGGTGAACGAGCACATTTTTCAGATATCTTAAATCTTGTTAAAAACAAAAACTATATTATTTTTATCCTTTTCACCATACTGGTTTTAGGAACAATGAATTCTCACAATACTTTTTTCTCACTATATTTCAATAAAATAGGAGGAGGGGCAGGTTTTTTTGGAACGGTTGTTTTTCTTATAACTATGAGTGAAGTTCCTTTTATGGGAGTCGCTTCCAGATGGGTCGATAAATTTGGAACCAAGAAAATTTTATTGGTTTCAGGGTGTCTTTTAGCCCTAAGAATGGGGGATGTATTATTTTATTCCATCGCCTAAAATAGTAGCACTAAGCTTTTTTTTACAGGGGGCTTCAATAGGTGTATTTTTTGCAGTAGCAGCTATTCATATAAAAAAAATAGTGGATCCAAAAACAATTTCTACTGCAATGACAACCTATATGGCTGCGGGAACTTTGGGTGGAACGATGACACAGCTTATATCAGGAAATATAATAGATAGATTTGGAGTTGTATCTATATATCTGTTCTTTATGATTTTTTCTCTCTTAGGAGTTGGAGTTTTCTTCTTTGAAAAAAATAAAATATAAATACAAATGAATAAAAAAAGATTGAATCCTTAAATTTTAGGACTCAATCTTTTTTTGTTTTACCCAAAGTCTAAAGTTTTAAAATTCCTAAAGCTTGAAGAAGTATTACACCGATAACAACAGGACCAACATACTTAATTGCAAACATCCAGATTTTTCCCAAGGGAAAAGCTTCTGTATTTTGATTTGTAACTTCGTGAAGAGCTTCTTTTTCTCCCCAAACATAACCTATAAATAGACATAGGAGCAATCCTCCCATAGGTAGGAACAGATTGTCACTTAGATAACACATAAAATCAAAAAAATTCATTCCGAAAAATGCTGTGGATTTTTCCCAAACCCCGAAAGATAATGAATTAGGTACTGCAAAGGCGAAAAGCAATGCTGTCATAAGGAAAACAGTTATTTTTCTGTCGATTTTAAACTGGTCTACTACAAAGGCAACAGTAACTTCAAGGAGAGAAATTGCTGAAGTAAGAGCTGCAAAGAATACAAGTACAAAGAAAATTATACCAAAGAAAGCTCCGCCAGCCATAGATTCGAAAATTTTAGGAATCGTAACAAATATTAAACTCGGTCCAGCAGTAGGCTCCATTCCGAAGGCGAAAACCGCAGGCAAAATAGCCAGTCCCGCAAGAAGAGCAACTATTGTATCCAGTGCAGGAATTATAAAAGCATTTCTTACCATTTTAGAGTCATCAGGAAGGTAACTTCCATAAGTTATAATAGCTCCCATACCCAGTGAAAGAGAGAAAAAAACCTGACCGAGGGCTGCAAGAATAACTTTACCTGTAATCTGAGAAAAATCAGGTTTTAGAAAAAATTCTACACCTGCCATGGCACCTGGAAGAGTAAGAGATCTTAAGGCTATGATAATCATGAAAACAAGAAGTGTAGGCATCATTATCTTACTGGCTTTTTCTATTCCGCCAGCAATACCCTTAAGAACAATAACTGCTGTTAAAATAAGGAATACTAAAGCATAAATGATAGGAGATGCAGTGGAAGAGATAAAACCTCCAAAATGAGCTCCCACATCACCTTTAACTCCACCTATAATAAAGTCACCTATATATTTTATTACCCATCCACCAATCACGCTGTAGTAGGAAAGAATTATAAAACAGGTGATGATAGCCAAAATTCCAGCAAATCCCCAATTTTTTTTAATGTTTTTATAAGAACCGTACGCATCAGATTTACCTTTTCTTCCAATAGCCATTTCTCCCAAAATAAGAGTAAATCCTAAGATGATAATAAGAGAAAGATAAACTAAAACAAAAGCTCCCCCTCCATTTTTACCTGCTAGGTATGGAAATTTCCAAAGATTACCTAATCCCACTGCTGATCCTGCTGAAGCTAGTATGAATCCCAGACTAGATCCCCATTTACCTCTACTTTCTGACATAATCTCCTCCTTTTTCTGCCTAGAAATTAATCCGGCAAAGTATTTTATTTTATGAAAAAAAGTTATATATAAGACCAAGATTGAATGTTTTTAAGAAAAAAATATTTTTATAAAGTATAACCCAGAAATATGTTTTAATCAATATTCATTTATAAAAAATATAATTGGTGGCTTAATTTTTAATGGAAACTCTTCTTGAATTATTATTAGAATAATGGTATTATATCAGTACAATAAAAATAAAAATTTGGAGGAACAAATGAAATTTAAAGTTGTAAATAAAATGAACAAACAATATTCAAAGTATGTCTCAATGTTTTTTGAAGGAGAGCTTGAAGTATGTGAACACACTTCTCAAAGCGGAAAAGATCTAATCCAAAAGTTAAAGGAAAAAAATGATTTCAAATGTAAAAAAGATCAGATTCTTCCGGTAACTTATCTTCAAGATGGAGAGTTAACCGAAGTTATTTTTGCAGGAGCAGGAAAAAAAGATGAATTTGATAGAGGAGAATACAGAAAAACTCTCTACAATCTTCTGAAAGATATAAAAGGGGATGTATCTTTTTATTCTCCATCCGGAGAGTTGGCAGATGCAGAACTTTTAGCCGAGGTAGTTGCACATATAAATTATGATTTCAATAAATATAAAGAAAAAAAACAGGATAAAAAAGAGACAGATGAGGCTCTAAAAGTGGATCTTCTACTTTTAGATGGAAAAAAAATATCTTTATCTGAAATTGAAAATCTGATGAAAGCCACAGATATAGCGAAAGATTTGGTAAATGAGCAAGCAGAGATAATGACTCCTAAAAAACTTGGAGAGCTAGCTGAAGAGTATGGAGAAAAATTTGGTTTCCAGGTAGAAATTTTAGATGAAAAAGAAGCTAAGAATCTAGGCATGGAAGCTTTCTTAATGGTTGGAAGAGCTTCTGTAAATAGACCCTATGTCATTGTTATGAGATATTTTGGAGACAAAGAAAATAAATATACTTACGGATTAGTAGGAAAGGGATTAACTTATGATACAGGAGGACTATCTCTAAAACCTACAGATTCAATGATTAATATGAAAGATGACATGGGTGGTTCTGCAACAGTTATAGGAGCTATGTGTGCTATTGCAAAAAATAAATTAAAGAAAAATGTAGTAGCTGTAGTTGCAGCCTGTGAAAATGCTATGGGCGGAAATGCTTATAGACCTGGAGATATCGTACCTACAATGGCTGGAAAATATATTGAAATAATAAATACTGATGCAGAAGGAAGATTGACTCTAGCAGACGCAATGACATACATTGCAAAAAAAGAAAAGGTTTCTGAAATTGTGGATGTAGCTACTCTAACAGGAGCTGTAGTTGTAGCACTTGGAAATGCAGCGACAGGTGTATTTACTAATAAAAAAGAGATGTTCCAAAAATTGGATAAAGCCTCTGAAAAATGGGAGGAGATCTACTGGGAACTCCCTCTGCTTCCAGAGTATAAAAAATCAATCAGATCAGAAATAGCTTCTCTTAAAAATAGTGGTGGAAGATGGGGAGGAGCATGCGGTGCAGCCTCATTCCTAGAAGAATTTTGTGAGGGTTTACCATGGATGCATCTGGATATTGCAGGAACAGCTTTCTTTGATTCTCCAGGTTTCTATTATAAAAAAGGAGCAACAGGAGTTGGAGTAAAAACTCTTTATTCATATATAAAAGGAGAATAAAATAGCAACTTGGTACTAGATGTAGTGCTGTCTCCTAATTGTAAAACAATATTTTGATTTTTCTTCTGAAATATGGTATAATATTCTAGAAAAATTCAAAAGGAGTTGGAGAATGATTTATGTAGATGGTGTTGTAGGTGTTGGAAAAACTACTCTTTCAAAAATTATATCTGAACATTTTAATAAGGAGCTTTATCAGGAACCTGTTTATGAGAATCCTATTCTCGATAAATTTTATTATAATAAAAAAAGATATTCTTTTTCTCTTCAAGTATTGCTTCTTAATAAGAGATTAGAGATGATAAAAAATGCCATAAAAAATGGAGGCGGGGTTTTCGACAGAGCTATCTACTGTGATAAAATATTTGCTGATATACTTCATAATGATGGAGATCTTTCTAAAGATGAGTACAATCTTTACCTGGAACTTTCTCAGAATATGTTCAAATATATCCAACCACCAAAACTTATAGTATATTTAGAAACAAACGTTGATAATGCAATAGAAAAAATAAAAAGAAGAGGAAGAGATTTTGAACAGATAATGCCTAGAGATTATTGGGAAAAATTGAATAATCACTATAAAAATTATTTTGAAAACTGTTCTGAGTGTAAAGTTCTTAAGGTGAATGTAGATGGAAAGGATTTTATAAATAATCCTCAGGACAGAGAGGAAATTTTAAACCTTATCTCAGTCCATATGAACTAAGACAGACTAGAGAGGTAGCAAATTGATGACAGATAACTACTTATTGGATCTTTTGATTCTTATGACGATAATAACATCTTTTAAATACGTAATGGCTTAATTTCTTAGGGAGGCTACAATGGTAAGAATAGCAGCTTATGAGAGAGATAAAGAATCAGCCTATAAATTGTGGAGTCAGTGTTTTACTGACTCTTCTTCATATATAGAATATTATTTTTCTCAAAGATTTAAAATGGAAAACTACCTCCTGGTAGAAAGAAACGGAGATATAAAGGGTGGAATGCATTGTAATCCTTATTCTATGAATTTTTATGGAGAGATAAAAAAAAGTTATTATCTAGTAGCGATAGGAACTTATCCAGAATACAGGGGAGAAGGAATTTTAAGGGAACTCCTCCAAAATTTTTTTGAAAGATGTAGACAGGAGGGGGTAAGAGAAATTTTTCTTGCACCTATAAACCCAGAAATATATTTCCGTTATGGATTTTCTTATACTCATACACTTCAGCGATATGAAATAGCTCTGGAAAAAATTGTTGGAAAAAATTATGAAAATCTAAAAATTCATGAATTGAAAAAAGAAAATACTCATGTACTGAATTATATAAATACAGAAAACTCAAAATTTATAAGTTCCCTTATAAAATCTCAGGAAGAATTTTCAACCTATGTTGAGGAGCTTAATTTTGAGGGAGGTCATATCTATTGGATTGAAAATTCAAAGGGAGAGATTGAGGGGACTTTTTCATATATTCCTCAAGATGGAGATATCTATATTCGAGATTTTTACTTTAAAAGTTCGGAGACTTTTTCTAAAATATTATACTTTATATCTAGTTTTAAGGGATATTATAAGGATTTAAAAATTGATACTTTTAAAGGTCAAGAACTGGAAACGTATTTTTCTAACAGAAAAGAACTGGAGATAAAAACAATTCCTTTTATAATGACTAAAATAATAGATATGGAATCTGCTTTAAGAGTATTTTTTGAAAAAAGTGAGATAGATGAAATAAATTTAAAAATTTGGGATAATTGCGAAAAGCGAATCGATTACTACAGGTGGAATGGAGAAAAGATAAGTTTAGAATATGAGGGAGAACCTGATTTAGAATTGGACAGAGAATCTCTTACCTCCCTTCTCTACGGTGTTGTAAAAATAGAAACATTAAAAAAACAGGGCAAAATAAAAATAAAATCCTGGAAAACAGAGATTCTGCTTTCGAGGATTTTAAATGATGTTACAAGCTATATCCAAGAGTATGTATAAAATTTATAATTTTATTTTAAAATGAGTTCCCGAAATTCTTTGGCACTCATTTTTTCTTTTGTCAGTTTTTTTGTAGAAAGTGTAGTAGTGGGAGCCATTCCATAGGAAGAAGTCAGAGCATTTATATGGGTGACTGCTATAGCCAGGGCATCTGCAGCATCATCAGGCTGTGGGATTTCTTTGAGTCCCAATATTCTCTGAACCATGCTCTGAACCTGTTTTTTATCTGCTTTACCATATCCGGTAATCCCCATTTTTACCTGAAGAGGTGTGTAACCTACAGGTTTTATTCCTTTTTTCATTCCTGCTAGAACAATTATTCCTCTAGCTTGCCCAACACTAATAACTGTTTTACTATTTTTGAAGAAAAAAAGTTCTTCGATAGCTATATGTGTAGGCTGATGCTTGTCTATGATTTGGGAAAGCTCATCAAAGATTTTCAGAAGCCTATCCTCTAAATCCCATGATTTGTCTGTAAATATACAACCGTATTCTAAAACTTCATATTTTCTTTTACTATAATCTATAATACCAAAACCGACTATGGCAGTTCCGGGATCGATACCTAATACTTTCAAAATATCACCTCGTAGCTAAAGTTTAACATAAAAAAAATAAAAATCAAGTCTAAAGGGGAAGAATATAAAAAAAATAAAATTTTAAAAAAGGAATAATTGATAATTCTCTGTATAAATTAGTATGAAAAAATAGTAAAAGTTTCATACAGAGGAGGCTTTAATAATCTATGAATATTTCAGATTACTTAAAAGAGATTAGTCACTACCCCCTACTTACAAAAGATGAGGAGATACAATATACAAAAAAGGCTCAAAACGGAGATGTTTCAGCTAAAGATATGCTAGTTATATCAAATCTTAGATTGGTTGTGAGTATAGCTAAAAAATATTCGAATTTGGGAATACCAATTTTGGATCTAATCCAAGAAGGGAATATAGGACTTATAAGAGCTACTGAAAAATTTGATCCTTCATTAGATAGAAGATTTTCCACATATGCTACTTTTTGGATTAGACAAAGCATACTGAGACATATCTCGTCAAATAGAGGACTTATAAGACTACCAACATATATTTATGATAATGTTTCTAAAATCAATAAATTTATTCAAACCTATAGAACACAGAATAATAGTGTGCCAACCCATGAAGAAATAGCAGAATTTTTAGGAATCAAAGTAAAAGATATAAGAAGATATACAGATGTTTTTGAACACAATTTTTCATCCTTAGAGGAAACATATGGAGAAAATATTGATTTTCATGGAGTTGTTCCTGCAGATGAGAATTTTGAAGAAAATATACTTGAAAAAAATAGTACAAAAGAACTTATGGGATACTTGGATATCTTGACTCCGAATGAAAAAAGTGTTATTATAAGCAGATACGGACTTTTTAATACGGCTGTACTTACTCTCGGAGAGATAGGAGATAATTTAAATCTTACTCGTGAAAGAATAAGACAGATTCAGCTAAAGGCCATAGATAAATTAAAAGAAGAAATTACTTATAGCGATTTCAGTTAAGGAGATAAATTGAAAAAATATGATTTGATAGTTGTAGGAGCCGGTCCGGCAGGAATGTTTGCAGCTATTGAAGTGGCAGAACACGGAAAAAAAGTATTACTTATAGAAAAAAATAAAAAAATAGGAAAAAAACTTCTTATAGCTGGCCAGGGACGTTGCAACCTGACAAACAGCTGTGAATTCAAAGATTTTTTTCTAAAATATGGAGATGAGGGCAGATTTTTGAAATCTGCCCTTAACGAATTTAAACCGAAAGATTTGGTAAATTGGTTTGGAGAAAAGGGATTAAAGCTCCTGTTAGTAAAAGAAACGGGAAAATATTTTCCTGAAACAATGAGAAGTCTAGATGTGTTGGAACTTATGCAAAAAGAGATGAAGAAAGCTGGAGTCAAAATAGTAACAGAACAATTTGTAGAAAAAATTCAAGAGATGGACGAAGGATATTCCCTGATTACAAAATCAGAAGAATATTTTGGGGAAAATGTTTTGATTGCCACAGGTGGTGCATCTTATCCAGCAACGGGAACAACAGGAGATGGATATATATATGCTAAAAAATTGGGGCATAAAATTATAAATCCAAAACCATGCTTGACCCCTGTCTATGTAGATAGTTATCCTTTTGCTGATCTTTCGGGAATATCTTTTTCTGATGTTAAAATTAATCTCTGGAGAGATGGTAAAATTTTAAAATCTACTCGAGGGGATATTCTGTTCACACATCACAATTTGAGTGGTCCTGGTATAATAGATTTCTCACGTTATATTTTAAAAGATGATACCCTGGGAATAAATTTTTTAAAAATGGGTGGGGAAGAATTTGGAAAGGAGCTTTTAGAGAGTGCTAATAAAAATGGAAAGCAAAGCATAAAGAATTTTTTACTTCAGTATACTCTTCCAGAAAGATTTATAAAAAAACTTCTGAATCTTTGGGGAATAGATGAGATGAAAAAACTTTCAGAAATCTCTAAGGCTGATAGAACTCTTCTGATTCAGCTAGCAGATTACAAAATGAGAGTCACAAGGCTGGGAGGAATGGAAATTGCGATGGCTACCTCTGGGGGGATAAGCTTGGATGAGATAAATCCTAAAACAATGGAATCTAGGGTTTTAAAAAATCTTTACTTTGCAGGAGAGGTTATGGACATAGATGGAGATACTGGAGGATTTAACATTCAAGCTGCTTTTTCGACAGGTTATTTGGCAGGAAAATCTATATTAAAAAAATTGAAATCAGAATAAAAAAGGGGTGGGAATTAAATAATTCCCATCCCTTTTAAAAATTCCCTTTCCTCGGCAATTGTAGTGGTTTCAGAGTGTCCGCTGAAAATTTTTGTATCATCTGGAAGAGTAAGACAGATTTTTTTTAGACTATCATAAAGCATTTCGGTATTTCCGGTCGGAAAATCTGTTCTTCCAAAGCTTCTTCTGAAAAGAGTATCTCCAGAAATAAGAGTTTTGGATGCTTCGTGATAAAAACATTTGGAACCGATTGTATGTCCAGGAGTATCTATCACAATAAAATCTCCTACATATTCTCCATTTTTGATAAAATTAATTTTTCCAGAGTAAGAAAAGTAACTGCTGTCTATAAAGTGAGAGAGGTTAAAGTCGGAGTTTTCTAAAAAATCCTTATCTTCTTCACCGATAAAAATTTCAACTTCTGGAAAAAAATTTTCAACCGCTTTGATTCCTCCGATGTGATCATAATGTCCATGAGTAAGAACCACATATTGAAGATTGATACCCTTCTCTTCCACAAACTTTTTTATTTTAGAAAGATCCTCTCCTCCACAATCGAAAAGATAACCTTTTCCCGCATCATCCCATGTTAGATAGCAGTTTGTCATGTATATTCCCAGATAAAAATTTTTGATATTCATAGGTACCTCCAAATTAGAATAAGTTATAGAATTTTTTTTTTCCCTATGTTAAAATACATATACTTGAGAATTCAAGTGAATAAAAAACATAGGGAGGAAAGATATGCCACACATAAAGTTCAGAGGTATAGCAAAAAATAAAATTTTAGAAAATAGTAAAGAGATAGTTGATGGTCTAACAGAGATAATTAAATGTGATAGAACATGGTTTACACTAGAGCATATTGAGACTGAATATATTTTTGACGGAAAAACAGTTCCAGGTTATACTTTTGCCGAAATTTTATGGTTTGAAAGAGACAAGGCTACTAAAGATGCAGCAGCCAAATTCCTTACAGAGATTTTAAAAAAAATAAATGATGGAAATGATACCACAATTATATTTTTCCCATTACAGGGAGAAAATTATTATGACAATGGAGTACATTTCTAAAAATTATTCTCCTAGATTAAAATCATTTTGTCTAAGAGCCTCATAAAGTATTATTACAGCTGAATTGGACAGATTTAAAGAACGCCCCATTTTAATCATTGGTATAGTTATGCAAGTATCAGCATTAGCATCCCTTATATGTGGAGGAATACCACATGATTCAGGTCCGAAAACTATAAAATCATCCATACCGTATTTTACATCAGAATATTTCTGAGTCGTCTTTGTAGTAGCATAATAAAATGTACTTTCTGGATAGTTTTCTAAAAGTTCATCATAGGAATCCCAAACTTTAAGTTTTACAAGTGGCCAGTAATCCAATCCAGATCTTTTTACTGCTTTCTCATCCAATGAAATTACAAAAGGTCTTACCAGGTGAAGAGTTGAGTTGGTAAGGACACAACTTCTCCCTATATTTCCTATATTGTAGGGGGTTTCAGGGGATAAAAGTACTATATTCATAATTGTTGCCTCCATTTATATTTTACTGAAAACGTAAGTTTTTAACTGTATTCTATCACAAATATTGAAAAAAGTTAAATTATTTTAGTCTGTAATATTGAAAATATAAATTATATGTGGTAAACTCTTTATAAGTAGAGGGGGAGATTTTAGTTTTATCATTATTCTTTTGGGGGAGGACTATGATTAGCGAAACTGTAATCAAGGAAGCACAATTTGGAAATAATGAGGCGATGGAAAAAATTTTTAGTACATACAAGAGATTTATATTTACTAAAACGAGGGATTATTTTTTATGTGGAGCTGACAAGGAAGATCTGATTCAAGAGGGTATGATAGGATTGAGTAAAGCTATTACAGCCTTTGATGCCAGTAAAAATGCATCTTTTAGCACTTTCGCTGCACTTTGTATAAAAAGGCAAATTGTAAGCGCCATAAAAGCTCATAATGCAGGAAAAAACAGATTTTTAAATGAAGCACAGACGGCTCACGGAGAAGGTGGAAGTTATAACTATGGAGGAAGGAAGAGTAGTTTCGACAATTATAATCCTGAAGAGATGTTTCTCTGCAAAGAAAAACTTGAAAAACTGAATAGTTATAGGATGAAAAATTTTTCAACTCTTGAAAATAAGGTTTTTGAGCATATGGTTTTAGGAAAAACTTATATAGAGATTGCCGTAATTTTAGACAGACCTTCGAAAAATATTGACAATGCTATGCAGCGTATAAAAAAAAAATTTAGGGATTTTGAATTACAATATTTCCAGATTGGATAAAAGGAGAGAAAATTATGATGACTAAAGAGCAATATTTAGCAAAAATCGGAAAAACGGAAGAGGCTTTAAATTCACAGGGAATGGAACTTAGCTTCATAGGAGAAGTGGGTTATGATGATGATGATGGTTGGGAAGTAGTTTATAAAGACCAGACTTGTGCAGTAGAAGTTGGTATGGGTTGTAAATGTGCAACTGGCGGAACACTTCATAATAAACTTTAATTCCATATAAAAAAGAAAAAGGAGTCGGGGGAAACTCCTTTTTCTAAATAGGGGGATATTATGTCGCACCTTTCAGTGTCGTCATAAATATATTCTCCAAAAAAAATAAATTTCCTTTAAATTATTACAAAAAATATTATATAATAAAGGTGGAGATAGGATGAAAAAGATTTTATTTGTAGGAGCAATACTTATGGGAGCCACATCACTTTATGGAGCAAAATACCAGGATGGAACTTATAGAGGTTTTTTTAATCCTGATGTAGCTATTGAATTTCAACTGAAAGAAGATGTAATAACTTCTGCAAAATACAGAGGACTTTCTTATAAAGGAACAGACTATTTAAAAAATGAGAAAGCAGAAATTAAAACTGTTAAAGATCAGTACGAGGCTCTTCTTACATATGCAATGGGGAAGAATGTAGATGATGTTATGAAGGCTATGTATACACCTGGAAACATAGAAAAGGCAGGAGCTACAGTTAGAGGAACAAAGGTTAGAGCTGCGATAAAAAATGGACTTATTCATGATGTTTATGCGTTACCAAAAACAAAATAATGGAAAGAGAGGGTGGCTTTAGAAAAGTCACCCTCTTTTTTTTTCTTGTAACTTTAATAGAAATAGTGTAAAATCTCAGAGAATATATATTGTTTTGAAAAAAATTACTGAAGAAAGCGAGGAGAAAATCCGTGATCATAGAGAAAAGAAAATCCATAAGAGAACAGGTCTACGAAACTTTGAGAGATCTGATTATAAACGGTGAGATAGAAGCTGGAGAGAGATTGGTAGAAATAGAATATGCAGAAAAATTTCAGGTAAGCAGAACTCCTGTCCGTGAAGCTATAAGAATGTTAGAGTTAGAAGGTCTCCTAGAAGTTAACAGCAAGGGAGGAGTTCTGGTAAAAGAGGTAACTTCTGAGGATATAAAAGAGATATATAAAATAAGAATAGCTTTGGAAGGGGTTATAATTGAAGAAATAATAACAAATAACCATTCAGGTATAGAAAAATTGGAATCTCTTCTCCTTGATACTGAAAATATTATAGAAAGTGATGAAAATCATGAAAATATGATACAAAAATTTGCAGATTTCAATGACACTTTTTACTCTGTATCTGATCTTAAAAGAGTAGTAGAGCTAATAAAAAATATGAATCTCTATCTTATGAGGTTTAGAAAAATAAGTATAGGAGATGAAAAGAGGAGAGAAATCGCCTATAAAGAGCATAAATTACTTGTAAAAGCCTTGAGAAAAAAAGATCTTCAAGGAGCTTTGGAAATAAATAAAAAGCATCTAGAAGATTCTATGAAGTTCATACTTAAAAATTTGAAAAAAAAGAAAATATAAAATTGAAAAAGAGTATAAAAAATGTAGAATAATATATAGAGGTGATAACAAAAGAGGTTATATGTGTGAATAACCTCTTTTTGTTTTCTCTTTGAAAGATGTAGTTGACAAAATAGGGATAATGTATTAAAATTCTATTGAATTAGAATACTGTATACAGTATCCTGTATATTTGAAAAATTAGGAGGAAAAATGGCAAAAAATTTCAAAGAACTTTTTGATTCAAAAGAGTTTAAATGGGGAGGAACGACTCTTTCACTATTTTTAGGAATGTTATTTGTGACAATAGTAGCTGTGTATGTACCTTTTGGAGGTAAAGAATCGGCATTTTTAAGGCCAAACTTTTTAACAGTACTGGCTATATTAGCTGTATTCGGAATACTTTTTGGAGAAATAGGAGACAGAATACCTTTCTGGAATGATTATATAGGGGGAGGAACAGTACTTGTATTTTTTGTTTCTGCTGTAATGGGAACTTATAAAATGGTACCTGCACCTACAATGAAAGCTATCGAGACTTTCTATGACAAAAACCCAGTAAACTTTTTAGAAATATTTATCCCGGCTCTTATAGTAGGATCGATACTTACTGTAAATAGAAAGACTCTTATCCAATCGATAGTTGGATATATCCCTCTTATCCTTATAGGAGTTGCGGGTGCTATGTCAGGAGGAATCCTTGCTGGATTGCTTTTTGGAAAAGCACCTATGGATATAGTTATGAACTACGTTCTTCCGATAATGGGAGGAGGAACAGGAGCTGGAGCTATTCCGATGGCAGAGATGTGGGCTCAGAAAACTGGTGGAGATCCTAAAAACTGGTTTGCCTTTGCTATATCTATTCTTACAATTGCAAATGTAATAGCAATATTGACTGGAGCATTGCTAAAAGAGTTAGGAGCTAAAAAACCATCTTTAACAGGTAATGGAAAACTTATGATTTCTGAGGATGGTTCTGAATCTGAAGAGAAAGAGGAAGATGTTAAAGTTGGACAAAAAGAGTTTGCAGCAGCTTTATTCTTCACAGGAATAATTTTTATGATTGCAAATATACTTTCAGTAATCTGGGGATCTATGAGCATGCCTTTTGAAATCCACAGACTTGCTTGGCTTGTTATTGTAGTAATAATTCTTAATATGACCAATATAGTACCGGCTGAAATTAAGGCTGGAGCAAAGAAGATGCAGAGTTTCTTCTCAAAATTCACAATCTGGATTCTTATGGCAGCAGTTGGATTTGGAACTGACGTACAAGAAATAATCAATGCATTTACATTCTCGAATGTTGTAATAGCAGCAGCAATAGTATTTGGAGCAACAGCTTTCATAATGTTAGTTGCTAAAAAAATGAAGTTCTATCCAATCGAAGCAGCTATAACAGCTGGACTTTGTATGGCTAATAGAGGAGGTTCAGGAGATATCGCGGTTCTTGGAGCTGCTGATAGAATGGAACTTATATCATTTGCTCAAATATCATCTAGAATAGGTGGAGCTATGATGCTTATAATAGGATCTGTTATCTTTGGATTGTTTGCATAATTAAAGATTGAATCCCCTAAAAATTTTTAGGGGATTTTAATAGATAGAAGGAGAGATAAAATGGAAATAAAAAAAATTGCCAATGCTGGAACCCTAGAATCTAGCGATATTCAAATAATTATAGCTCCGTCGGAGTCGGGAATAGAGATTCAGCTTGAAAGTGCTGTAATGGCTCAATTCGGAGAGAGTATAGAAATAGTTATAATGGAAACTTTAAAAGAGATGGGAGTAACGGCAGCAAAAGTAAATGCCAATGACAAGGGAGCGATAGATCCTGTTATAAAAAGTAGAGTTCAGACTGCAGTTATGAGAGCTGCAGATGAGAAAAATTTTAAGTGGTAATTGGAGGAAAAATGAAATTAAGAAGATCTATGCTTTTTGTTCCTGGAAATAATCCAGCGATAATAAAAGATGTACATATATACAAACCAGATTCTGTTATGTTTGACCTTGAGGATGCCATAGCTATCACGGAAAAGGATTCAGCAAGATTTTTAGTATTTAACATGCTACAAAAATTTAAAGAACTATATAAGAGAGAGGGAATAGAGACAGTTGTTCGTATTAACGCCCTGGATACAGAGTTCGGAATAAAAGATTTGGAGTTTATGGTAAGAGCTGGAGTGGAAGTTATCCGTATCCCAAAAACTGAAAAAGCAGCAGATGTCCATGAAGTTGAGGGACATATAGAAAGAATAGAAAAAGAGGCTGGAATTCCAGTTGGAAGGACTAAGATAATGGTAGCAATCGAAAGTCCGTTGGGAGCTCTTAATGCTCTTGAGATAGCTCGTTCATCTTCTAGGCTTGTAGGAATGGCAATTGGTGGAGAGGATTATGTAACTAATCTAAAGACAAACAGATCTGCAAGCGGTATAGAGATGCTGATGGGAAGAAGCATGATAGTTATGGCTGCTCGTGCTGCTGGAATATCTGCTATGGACTCAGTTTATTCAGATGTGAACAACGATGAAGGATTTACTGCTGAAGCTGAAATGATAAGACAGATGGGATTCGACGGAAAATCTCTTATACATCCAAGACAGATAGAACTTATCCACAACGTATACACTCCTACAGAAAAAGATATAAAAAAATCTATGAAAATTATATCAGCAACTGCAGAAGCTATGGCAGAAGGAAGAGGAGTATTTACTGTAGATGGAAAGATGGTAGATAAACCTATTATAGAGAGAGCAGAGCATGTATTGAAACTTGCTGTGGCAGCTGGAATCAGACTGGATGAGGTGAAATAATGGAAAACAAAAGAGTTACAGATGAGATGTTGAAAAATATAAAAGGTTATGAAGAAAGAGTGGCTTATCAAGCACCCTTCGCTCTTCAACCAGAAGGTAAAAAATTAGATGCAGAAAATATTAAAGATCAAGTTGTAAGAGACAAGAGAGTTGCATCTCTTGAGGAAGCTATAAAATTATCTGGACTTAAAGACGGAATGACAATCTCTTTCCATCACCACTTCAGAAATGGAGATAAAGTTCTTCCTATGGTAATGGATATCATTGCAAAAATGGGATTCCGTAATCTTAGAGTTGCAGCCAGTTCATTTACTCAGGCTCATGAGTGTATGGTAGAGCATATAAAAAATGGGGTAGTAAACAGACTTGAGTCGAGTGGATTGAGAGGAAAACTTGCAGAGGCAGTTTCAAACGGACTTCTTGAGTACCCGGCAGTTATAAGATCCCATGGTGGAAGAGCTAGAGCAGTCGTTGAGGGAGATCTTAAAATAGATGTGGCCTTTATGGGAGCACCATCATCAGACTGTATGGGAAATTCAAATGGAGTTGTTGGAAAATCTATATGTGGATCTCTTGGATATGCAAAAGTAGATGCAGCTCATGCTGAAAAAGTTATAATTATAACTGATTCTCTTGTTTCGTACCCTAATCACCCTATAAGCATACCTCAGACAGATGTAGACTATGTAGTTGTGGTAGATGAAATTGGAGATTCTAACGGAATCATGTCAGGAGCAACACGTTTTACTTCGAATCCTAAAGAGCTTCTAATAGCTAAAAAAGTTCAAGAAGCTATGCTGGCATCTGGTCTTTTCGTAGACGGATTCTCTATGCAAACAGGAAGTGGAGGAGCAGCTCTTGCAGTTACAAGATTTATAAGAGAGGAGCTTATCAAAAGAGAGATAAAGTGCAGTTATGCTCTTGGTGGAATAACAAAAGCCTTCACTGATCTTTTAGAAGAAGGGCTTGTAGGAAAGCTTTTCGATACACAGAGTTTTGACTTAGGTGCAGCTGTTTCAGTTGGAAAAAATGAGAGACACGAGGAGATAAGTGCTGATTTTTATGCTAATCCGTTGAACGGATCACCAGCAGTTAATAAATTGGATTTCGTTATTCTGAGTGCCCTTGAGATAGATAGAGATTTCAATGTAAATGTAATTTCTGGATCTAACGGAGTTATAAGAGAAGCGGCAGGTGGACACCCTGATACAGCAGCCTCTGCAAAAATGTCAATAATAGTTGCTCCGCTAATCAGAGGAAGACTTGCTACTGTAATTGATAAAGTTACAACAATAGTAACTCCAGGAAGTACAGTGGATGTTGTAGTTACTGATATGGGTATCACAGTAAACCCTAGAAGGGGAGATCTGAAAGAGAAATTTATGGCAGCAGGACTTAAACTTGTTGAGATGGATGACCTGATAGCTGCGGCAAAGTTCATAACTGGAGAGCCTAAAGCTATCGAGTTTACAGATGAGGTTGTGGCTGTGGTAGAGTATAGAGATGGAACTATAATAGATGTTATTAAAAAAATAAAAAAATAAACTTGGGAGCTGTCAGTTTTTCTGATAGCTCTTTTTTTATGGAAAAATTTTTATAAATATGATATAAAATGTAGAGGATATAAAAATGAATTTAAAATCTTTGAAAATGGAGGAAAAATATGGAAAATATTGAAAAAAATCTTATAGGAAACGTAAAAAAAGAGATAGCTAAAAAAATAATAGGTCAAGAAGATATGATAGATAAAATTTTAATAGCACTTCTCACAGGGAATCATATTCTTCTAGAAGGTCTACCGGGACTAGCGAAATCACTCACGGTAAACAGTGTGGCAGAAACTTTGGGGCTGAAATTTTCTAGAATACAGTTTACTCCAGATCTTCTTCCTAGTGATATTATAGGAACAGAAATCTACAATGAAAAAACAGGAGAGTTCCATATAAAAAAGGGTCCTATTTTTGCCAATGTAATACTTGCTGATGAGATAAATCGTGCTCCGGCTAAAGTTCAGTCAGCTCTTTTGGAGGCGATGCAGGAGAAACAGGTGACTATAGCCAATGAAACTTATAGATTGGACCAGCCTTTTATAGTTTTGGCAACCCAGAATCCTATTGATCAAGATGGAACCTATTCACTTCCGGAAGCACAGCAGGACAGATTTCTTATGAAGGTTAAGGTGGATTATCCTACCCGAGAAGAGGAGCGGAAAATAATGGAAGCTCTCACAGGAAATGAGATATTTGAAGATGTTGAGATAAAAAGAATTCTTACAAGAGATATGATAGACAGCATGAAAAAAGAGGTAAGAGCTGTGCATATAGATGAGAGATTAAAAGACTATATTTTGGAGATAGTGTTTAAAACTAGAGAGAGTTCAGAGAAAATATCCTTCGGAGCTTCACCGAGAGCTTCAATAGGAATGGTTATGGCAGTTAAAGCCAATGCTTATATAAATGGAAGAGAATTTGTTCTTCCAGAAGATATAAAGAGAGTTGTTTATGATGTGTTGAGACACAGGGTAGGTACGACCTATGAGGCAGAAGCTGAAAATATAGAGATAGAAGAGATTATTCAAGAGATTATTCAGGAGACTAAGCTTCCTTAAGGAGGAAAGATGACTAAAGAGGAGATTATAAAAAAAGTAAGAGCGATAGAAATTCGCTCAGACATTTTTGCGAATGAGATTTTTGTAGGAAACTATCACTCCTGCTTTAAGGGAAACGGTTTAGAGTTTTCAGATATAAGACGATATGCTCCAGGAGATGATGTAAAAAAAATAGACTGGAAAGTTACAGCTAAACAGGGAAAAGCTTATATAAAAGAGTTTGTGGAAGAGAGAGAGCTTCCCATATTTCTTCTTGTGGATGTATCCAGATCCAACTCTTTTGGAAAAAATCGTGAGAAACTCGCAGAGATAGTGGGAACATTAGCTTTTACAGCCAACAAAAATAGTGATAAAGTAGGAGCTATTTTTTTCAGCGATAAGGTAGAAAAGTTTATACCGTTGAAAAAGGGAAAAAAGCATTCTCTTGCAATATTGGAATCTCTACTCCAGATAAAACCTGAGGGACGGGGAACGAATATAAAGGGAGCTTTGAACTTCTTTAACAGTGTGAGTAGAAGAAAGGGAATAGTTTTTCTTATATCTGATTTTTTAGATAAGGGATATGAAAAAACTCTGAAAATAACAGCTCTGAAAAATGATTTGGTCCAAGTGAAAATAGTTAACAAAAAATTAGAGAATCTTCCCAGAGGTATATTTCAAATTCTGGACTCTGAAACTGGAGAAGAGATGGTTATAGAGAGCAGAGGAGAAGGGATTTCTTTAGAAAATAAAAGAAATTTCAATGGAGTGGAGATAGATGTGGATGCTGATTATGTAAAGGAATTTTTAAAATTTTTCAAAGGAAGGAGAGGTAGATGAGAAAGGAACTTCACTTTGGAGAAAAAGTTGAAATTAAAACGGAAAATATAGATGAAAACACTATCAAGGAGATGCTGAAAGAGTTTCATATTGAAAAAATAGAGATGGGAACTGGAGATGCAGAGAAAGAAATTACTATAAGAACACTTTCAAAAGAGATAAAAAATATTGAAGTGGGAGAGGAGCGTTATGAGATTCACACTCTTAGCAATTTAAAGGAAGGAGAGAGGGAGATATACCCAAAATTAGAAAGTGTTTCAGGGGAGTGGATGTTTCCTTTAGGAATAGCTATTTTGATTTTATCTATTCTTTTATTTTTCTGGAAAGTGAAAAAGAAAAAAATCCCGACTCCGATGGAAGAGTTTGAAATAGAAATGGAAAACATCTCCCCAGAAAAATGGCCCTTCCAAATAAGTTACGCTTTGAGAAAGCTAATAGACGGGACTTTAGATACAAAATTTCTTCAAGGAATATATGCGGTGAAAAGCATAATTACTTCTGAAGAGATTGAGCTTCTGAAAGAGATGGATTTTATAAAATATTCTGGAAAATTTTCTGAGAAGGAAAGAGAGATTTGGATAGAAAAGGTCAGAGATATAGCCCGGAAAATTAAGGGGGTTGAAAATGATAAAATTTAATAATCCCTTCTATCTTCTGTTTCTTTTTCCTCTGATATATTTTTTCTTTATAAGAAAAGATGTCAAGGCAGGACTAAAAATTCCTACATTGGAAAATTTTAGGACTGAAAGAAAAAAAACCTATAAGCATTTTTATGAAAAGTATCTCATATTTTTATCTCTAACTCTTATAGTGATGGCTCTGGCAAGACCTCAAGAGATTTCACAGAATATGATTTCTAGAAAAAATGGTATAGACATAGCACTAGTTTTAGACCTTTCTCAGTCCATGCTTCAAAGGGATTTTAAGCCCAATAGACTGGAAAAAGCTAAAGAGCTTCTCCGGGAATTTGTGGAAGGTAGAGAGAATGACAGAATATCTCTGGTAGTTTTCGGAGGAGATGCCTATACTAAGGTTCCTCTGACATTTGACCATAATGTAGTGAGTGAATTCATAGGTAAAACAGGAGTAGATGATATTAGGAGTAATAATCGGACTGCTATCGGTATGGGACTGGGAGTTGCTATAAACAGATTCCAGAAGAGTAATGCAAAATCTAAAGTCATTATTCTGATGACTGATGGAGAAAATAATGCTGGAGAGCTATCTCCACTGGATAGTGCGAAACTGGCTAAGGGAGCAGGCATTAAAGTTTATACAATAGGTATAGGAGCTCGTGAAATTGAAGTTCCATCTTTTTTTGGAAGTAGAAAAATTGCCAATAGGGAACTGGATGAAAATCTTCTTCAGAAAATTGCAGAGGAGACAGGAGGCGAGTATTTCCGTGCAGACAATGCAGAGAGTTTCAGAAATATTTTCAAAAAAATTGATGCTCTAGAAAAATCAGAATTGGAAGGAAGGAATCACTATGAGAAGCGGGAACTTTATCAGCCGATTGTGATTTTTACACTTCTTCTTTTACTTCTTGGAATCTTTCTGGGTTCATTGATATTTATAAAAATACCGTAGGGGGAAAGTTTATGGAGTTTGGAAATAAAGAATATATTATATTTTTTATCATTCCCTGCCTAATGGTTTTTATAACTCTTTTGGGTTTGAGAAAAAAAGAAAATATATTGAAATTATTGGATTACAGTTATGCAAAAAAGAAAGATTACCTCAGAATTGGGCTTTATTTTATAGGAACTCTTCTCTTGGTAACAGCTCTTCTCTCTCCTCAAATTCCGGGAGAAAAACAGGAGCAGGAAGTAAAAGGAGGAGATATCTATATTCTCATAGATACCTCCCGTTCCATGATGGCTGAAGATGTTTATCCCAACAGACTCGAAAGGGGAAAGGAGTCCCTAAAAAATATTCTTGAAAATTTAACAGGCGACAGAATAGGTTTTATTCCATTTTCAGATTCGGCATATATACAGATGCCTCTTACAGATGATTATAGAATGGCTGAAAATTATCTAGAGGCAATAGATTCTCAAATTATCTCAGGGGGAGGAACAAAGCTTATAGAAGCATTGAAAATAGCAGAAAAATCTTTTCAAGATTCTTCTGCTCAAGAAAGAACAGTTCTAATAGTTTCTGATGGAGGAGATGAGGATGAGGAGCTTACAGAATATAGGAAAAAAACAAAACTTAAAATTTTTGCTATAGGTATAGGAGGAGATGAGCTAATCCCAATTCCAAAATACATAGGAGGAAAAAAAGGAGGATTTATTCTTGATAATTCGGGGAATCCTGCAACTACTAGGCTCAACGGAGCTCTCCTCAAAAGCATAGCAGATGGGGGATATTATGAAATCAGTAATTTCGGAGACAGTAGCAGAGAATTTGTAAAAGACGCAGAAAATCTTAAAAAGGAAACTACAAGAAAAGAGATGGGAAGAGAATATAAAAAATATTTTCAGATTCCACTTCTGCTCGGTTTTCTTCTTATATTTCTAGGATTTTTTTTGAGGGGAGGAATAAGAAATGAAGAGGAAGATTAGTGCAGTTATACTTTTTATTCTCTCAGTTATACTCATGAAGATTTCTTACAGAGAAAAAAATAAAGCTTTTTCTGAGGGAAATCTCCTAGTGAAAGAGGGAGAGAAAATCATGGAAGAGGGGCATTCACCTAAGGAGTTTTATCAGAAAGCTCTGGAAAAATATAAAATAGCTCTTCTTTCGGATGAGGATATCAATATTAAAAAAAATTATGAAATAATTTTAGGAAGATTGGAAGAAGAACAAGAAAAACAAAAAGAAAAACAAAAAGAGCAAGAAGAACAAAAGGAGCAGAAACAAAAAGAGGAACAGGAACAACAAAATCAGAGTAAAGATAGTCAACAGAATCAACAGAATCAAGAGAACCAAGAAAATCAAGAAAATCAAGAAAATACTCAAGGGGATGAGAAACAAAAAGAGGAACCCACAGCTCAAAATAAAAATCAGCAAGATGAAGAGGAACTTAAATACATGCTGAAGAAACTCCAGCAGAATGAGAAACAGGCCTTTAAAAATAATGAGATGTTTATAAATCAGGAAATCCCTGAAGACAATGGAAATAGATGGTAGGTGAATATATGAAAAAAACATTAAAAACTCTAACTCTGATACTACTATTTTACCTTTTTTCTTTTATTGCATACGGTGAAATAAAGCTTTCGGCAGATCGGAATTCTCTGTCGACAGAGGAAGGGGTAAGATTAAGAGTAGAATTCATAGATGAAGATAGTAAGAATTATAGGATAGAGGGACTGGAAAAATTTCAGGTT
>JBOFEZ010000008.1:0-2119 GCA_051648365.1 Fusobacteriaceae bacterium | reverse complement strand
ATTCCATCGTATTTCTTAAGCATATATTTTACGAAGTTAGCTCCGATAAATCCCGCAGCTCCTGTCACTAGATATTTCTTCATACTATTCCCCCCACTTTATCTCAATATTTTTCGATACGAACTCTCCTAGAGTTTGCTGTACCATATCTTTTGCAGAAAGAACAGGGGAATTTATTCCGTACTCTTGGAGTTTCCAATCTATACTTAGGTCACTATCATTCCAGATTATCCCCGAATCAAATTCCGGATAGTAGTAATCTGTGCATTTGTAGAGTATCTCTGTATTCTCTTGGAGAGTGAGAAATCCATGAGCAAATCCAGGAGGAATATAGAACATCTTTCTGTTTGTTTCTGTAAGCTCGAGAGCATAATATTTTCCAAAGGTAGGGCTATCTTTTCTTAGATCTACTGCAACATCCAATATTCCACCCCTTATTACTCTCACCAGCTTTCCCTGACTATGTTCCCTCTGAAAATGAAGTCCACGAAGAACACCCCTGTGGGAAAGAGAATGATTCTCCTGAAGGAATTTCTCGCTTATTCCTAAATTTTCAAACTCTCTTTCTGAGTAGGATTCAAAAAAGAAACCACGATTGTCTCCCAAAACTTTTGGCTCTATTATGAGGAGATCTTTTATTCCTGTTTCCCGTATTTTAAATTTTTCCATATTACCTTCCTTTCACCAACTTCATTAAGTACTCTCCATAGTGAGATTTAAGGAGTGGCTTTGCTAGTTCTTTTATCTTTTCCTCATCTATCCAGCCCTTACCTAGTGCTATCTCCTCCAAACAAGCTATCATAATTCCTTGACGTTTCTGGATTGTATGTACAAAATTAGAGGCATCTAGCAGTCCTTCATGGGTACCAGTATCTAGCCACGCCATACCTCTTCCCAGGTTATTTACTTTCAAGCTTCCCTCCCGAAGATACATCTCATTGAGAGTTGTAATTTCTAATTCTCCCCTGGATGAAGGTTTTACTCTACGGGCTTTCTCTAAGACCGAGCTGTCATAAAAATATAGTCCTGGTACAGCGAAGTTTGATTTTGGATTCCTAGGTTTTTCTTCTAGAGAAACTGCCCCACCACCTTCATGGAATTCTACAACTCCAAACTCTTCGGGATTATTCACATAGTAACCAAATACCATGGCTCCTTTTTTTAATTCCACAGCTTCACGGAGTTTTCCAGTAAGACCATGACCATAGAAAATATTATCACCAAGGATAAGAGCACAAGGTTCATCTTTTAAAAACCCACTACCTTCGGCTATGTGAAAAGCCTGAACAATACCTTCTGGTGACTCTTGAGGGGCATAGGTAATTTTTATTCCAAGTTGAGAGCCATCTTCCAAAAGTTCCTTAAAAAGATGCAAGTCATGGGCTGTCGATATGAGGAGGATTTCTCTAATTCCTGCCAGCATGAGCACCGAAAGAGGATAATATATCATGGGTTTATCATAGAGAGGTATCAACTGCTTACTGATTACTTTGGTAACAGGATAGAGTCTAGTTCCAGATCCTCCAGCCAGTATTATTCCTTTCATAGTTACCTCCTAAATTAATTGTTTTGTATAAATTATACCATAAAAAAACCAGAGGTATCCCCCTGGTTAAATAGTTTTTTATATATACGACTTCAATATCCGAACATCTCCTACTATGTAAAGCTTTAAGCCTGCTGGGATAAAGTAGGTGTCTCCACTTTTTAATGGGTAAAATCTATCTCCGTGGATTAGTTTTCCTGAGCCTTGAAGAATAGAGTATATCTTGAAATTATCATCCGTGGGAGCATGAAACTCTCCGGATATGTCTAGTCTCTCTATCTTGAAATATTGGTTTTCTACTAGATTATATTTTATACAGTTCTCCAGTTTTTTAGGCGTTCTAGTTTTTTCCTCTGTGATAGTTGGAGTCAAATTGAAATCTATAACTTCTACAGCCTTATCCAGATGAAGCTCTCTTTTTTTTCCATCTACCATTCTATCAAAATCATAGATACGATATGTTGTGTCAGAGTTCTGCTGAGTTTCACATATCATTATGCTACCAGTTAAACTAGCATGAACCAGTCCTGGTTTTACGTCTATGAAATCTCCTTTTTTTACAGAGACTATATT
>JBOFEZ010000007.1:0-75476 GCA_051648365.1 Fusobacteriaceae bacterium | reverse complement strand
CATTAACTTATATATTCCTTTATAAAATGAATACTGGACTCTTAGGGGCTTGGGTTGTCATGAGCATAGATCTAATATTCCGTAGTCTCTCTTGCTATTATATTTTCAGAAAGGGAAAATGGAGATTTATTAAAGTTTAAAAAAATTGGAGGGAATATGCAAAAAATAGGAAGTTTTTTTAAAAATATATTACTTATACTTACTCCAGCTTACTTCGCTTTTTATTTCGGAAAACTCATTGTTACAGGGGGACAAGATTACTCTTTTTATTTAGATCCCCTTCAAATAATAGATGAATTTATTCTTTTGCTTACTGTAAAATATACTGGTAATTATAGCCTCAGTTATTTGCTAGGAATTCTTTTTTTCATTTCTCCTAGTTATATCGCTCTTTTTTCAAAACTTAGGTTCGGTAAAAAATTAAAGAAAAAATAATTTAAAGAGGAGAAAGTATGAAACTTTCTCCTCTTTTTTCATCAACTATACTCTTTTTAACCTTATTCTTCTTATCTTTATTTTTATGTCTTTCGGTATTTTGGGATTCATAAGCTCGGTCTGAGCTGCAGCTAAAATAGCCACCGGTACCCTATAGGGAGAACAGCTCACATAATCTAAACCTAAACTTTGGAAATATTCTATACTTGCAGGATCTCCTCCATGCTCACCACATACCCCTATTTTTATTTTTGGATTGCTCTCTCTCCCCAAATTTTTAGCCAAATTTATAAGTTTTCCTACGCCTCTTCTGTCTATAGACTGGAACGGGTCTCTCTTAATTATGTTTTTCTCCAAATAATGATTTATAAATTTAGAGGAATCATCTCTAGAGATTCCATAGGTAGTTTGAGTTAAATCATTAGTTCCAAAAGAGAAAAAATCACTTTCTTCTCCTAGTTCATCTGCTAAAAGACAAGCTCTCGGCAGTTCCATCATCGTTCCTAATTTATAATCAACCCTCTCTCCTTTCTCTCTAAAGAAATTTTCAATCCGATTCTCTATATTTTCCTTTATAAACTTAAATTCACTTATCCCTCCTATAAAGGGAAGCATTATCTCTAAATCGGTTGAAACACCCTCTTTCCTGCATCTCATTGCTGAATCCAAAAGTGCTAAAGACTGCATCTCGTAAATTTCTGGAAAAGTTACAGCTAATCTGGATCCTCTATGCCCTAACATAGGGTTTTCCTCTTTGAGCTCTGCTATTCTAAGTTTTATCTCTGCACTATGTTTTCCTAAACTTTTTGCAAGTTTTTGAATGTCCTTATCTGTCTTTGGAAGAAATTCGTGGAAAGGAGGATCTAAAAGTCTTACATTAAAAGGAGCTCCATCTAAATCTTTCATCATTTTATAAAAATCTTCCTCCTGAGCTCTCCTAAGTTTATTCAAGGCTTTTCTTCTCTCATCATCATTTTCAGCTACAATCATTTCTCTAATATTTAATATTCTCTCCTCTTGAAAGAACATATGCTCGGTTCTGCATAGTCCCACTCCCTCTGCTCCAAATTTTTTTGCTACTTGGATATCCTCCGGTGTATCAGCATTAGCTCTAATTTTCATAGATTTTATATCTTTACACCATTTTAGAAACTCCCTGAAATCCTCATTCAGCTCTTTTTGATTTATCTCTACTGCTCCAAGAAATATCTCCCCAGTATGACCATTCACAGAAATGATATCTCCTTCTTCTAAGATTTCACCTTTTATAATCACAGTTTTTGAGGTTTCATTTATTTTTATAGATTCACATCCTGTCACACAACATTTCCCCATTCCTCTTGCTACAACTGCACCATGGGAAGTAGCTCCTCCTCTTACTGTAACAATACCCTTCGTAAGACTCATTCCTCTTATGTCTTCTGGTGAAGTCTCTTTTCTTAAAAGAATTGAGTCCACATTTTTCTCTACTCTATTGGAATCTAACACAATTTTTCCTACTGCAACTCCTGCCGAACCCGGTATACCTTTGGCTAAAAGCTTAGCGCCTTTCAAACTTTTTTCACAGAAATCACCTGAAAGAAGTTGAGGAATCATCTCTGGTTTTATTCTCAAGATAGCTTCATCTCTAGTTATCTTACCTTCTCTAGAGAGGTCCATGGCTATTTTCAAGGTTGCCTGAGGAGTTCTCTTTCCATTTCGTGTTTGAAGTATATAAAGTTTTCTATTTTCTATAGTAAATTCTATATCCTGCATATCCCTATACTCATTTTCCAACTTTTCACATATTTCTATAAACTCCTGATAAATTTCAGGAAGCTGTATTTTTAAACTCTCTATCTTCTCAGGTGTTCTTATCCCTGCCACTATATCTTCACCTTGTGCTTTGAGCAGATATTCACCGAAAAGTAGTTTTTCTCCAGTGGACGGATTCCTTGTAAAGGCTACTCCTGTTCCAGAAAATTCATTAAAATTTCCAAAAACCATCTCCTGAACAACAACAGCTGTTCCGATATTGCTATTTATTCCATTAATTTCCCTATATATCTTAGCTCTTTCGTTATTCCATGATTTGAAAATAGATTCTATCGCCATAAGAATTTGAGATTCTGGAGATTCTGGAAATTCTTCTCCAGACTGATTCCTATAAAATTCTTTATATTTTTTTACAGTCTCTTTTCCTGTTTTACATCCATTTTTTATTTTTTTTAATTTCTTCCTCTCTATCCCTTTGACTATTTCAGAAAACATCTCAATAAATCTAATATAAATCTCATATGCTCTCTCTTCATCTCCAACCATTTGGATAAGATAGACAAAGTTTTCATTGTTTATTCCTAAATTCAAAATCGTATCCATCATTCCGGGCATCGAAACCGGTGCACCTGACCTCACTGATACAAGAAGAGGTTTTTCTCCAATAAAACTTTTACCTGTTTTTCGCTGAAGAGTTTCTAATCCTTGTAAAACATTATTCTTTATAACTTCACCCAGTTTTTCTCCCTGTTGAAAATATTCTCTGCATGCTTCGGTTGTAACTACAATAGCTTTAGGAACTGGAAGTTTTAGCCCCATCATATGAGCAAGATTCTTCCCCTTCCCTCCCAATAACTCTTTTCCTTGTTTTACTTCTCCACTCAACAAAATTACTTTTTCCATATATCCCCCTCCAATTTTAAAAACTATTTATAAAAATTTTTGTTATATTTGTTTTTGTTATTCTTCCCAACACCTGTCGCTGCATTCCTTCATGATCCTCTATCATCCTTATTATCGGGAGGGAGTCTATCTCATTTTTTATAATTTTTTTTGCAACATCTATTATTTTTTCATTTTCTAGAGCATAAATAACTTTAGGGCATCTAGTCATTATGAGGTATACTGGAGCTTTTTTTAACTCTTCTCCTCCCAATATACTTTTTAAAAGATCTTTTCTAGAAACTACCCCTGAAAGAAAATTCCTTTTAGTTAAATATAGAGTACCTATATCTTTCTCAAACATAAAAACAATAGCTTCGTATATAGAAACTCCTTCGTCGAGTGTCAAAGGAAGACTCATTACCTCCCCTGCGAGACTGTCTTTGTCTTGAATTTTATCTACTATCTCACCTAAGACATATCCAAGTCTATGTTTGGATATTATTTTGCCTTGATTTATTAATATAGAAAAGTCTGTTCTAAGAGCCGATCTTGTAACTCCCAATCTCTCACCTATGGCATCTCCTGATACGGGAGAATTTTCTTCAATTATTTTCAATATTTTTCTCTGTCTTTCTATTAACATAACACCCCTTTAAAGTGTACACTTTATTTTTTTATATTTTTATTGACCTTCTATGCTAATGATGATACTATAAAAAATGAAATTTGTAAACTTGTTTTAGAGTGTACACCTTAAAACATGAGGAGGTCTTATGACTCAAGAAGAACTGAAATATTTAAAACTTTTAGGAAATTTTTTTCCAAATATAGACTCTACATGTACAGAAATTATAAATCTTCAAGCTATTTTGAAATTACCAAAAGGAACCGAGCATTTTTTAAGTGACCTCCATGGCGAATATGAAGCTTTTAATCATGTTTTAAAAAACTGTTCAGGAGCTATAAAAGAGAAAATTAATATTCTCTTCTCAGATAGTTTAACTCAAGCTGACAGGGACCAACTTGCCACGGTTATCTACTATCCACAAGAAAAAATAGATGAACTGAGCGATTGTGGGCTAATAGATGATGAGTGGTATAAACTTACGATAAAAAGAATTCTCCCTATTCTTCAAATAGTAGCTTCCAAATATAGTAGTTCCAAGGTTAGAAAAGCACTTCCACAGGAATTTCAGTATATAATTCAAGAAATACTTTATGAAAAAAGTGGAAATGATAGCAGAAAAGAATATATCAAAGGTATTATCGATTCCGTAGTTGAAATTGGACAGGGTAAAAATTTTATAACTGCTCTAGGAAATCTTATTCAAAGGTTAGCTATAGATAAACTTCACATAGTCGGAGACATATATGATAGAGGTCCCTCTCCAGATAAAATTATGGATAGACTTTCTTCTTATCACAATTGGGATATTCAATGGGGAAACCATGATATCTTGTGGATGGGAGCCGGAGCCGGTCAATTAGGATCTATTGCTAATGTTGTGCGTATCTGTATGAGGTATGGAAACAACAACACTTTGGAAGAAAGTTACGGAATAAATCTTTTACCTCTAGCTACTTTAGCTTTGGGAACTTATAACGAAGATATCTGCTCTGAATTTATACCAAAAATTGGTAACGGTGTCACAGAAAAAAACATTTCACTTATCTCTAAAATGCATAAATGCATCTCTATTATCCAGTTCAAAATAGAGGGTGAGATAATACGTCGAAACCCTCTATTTCAGATGGAAGATAGAAATCTGCTCCATAAAATAAATTTAACAGAAGGAACAATAGAAATAGATGGAAATAATTATCCCTTAAAAGATCAATATTTCCCTACAATAGATCCCGATAAACCTTATCTGCTTACAGAAGATGAAAAAGAGGTGATTGAGGGACTCAAGAGAAGTTTCTTAGCCAGCGAAAAACTTCAAAACCATATAGAACTCCTCTATTCTCAAGGAAGTATCTATAAAAAATGTAACGGTAATCTTCTTTATCACGGTTCTATTCCCATGGATCAAAAAGGCGAGTTTTGCTCTATAGATCTATTCGGAAAAAAATTAAAAGGAAAAGATTTATTGGACAGATTTGACCAGACAGCAAGAGAAGCATATCTGACAGAAAATATAGCTTCCAAAGATATACTTTGGTATCTTTGGTGTGGTCCTCTATCACCTCTTTTTGGAAAAAATTCTATGAAAACTTTTGAGAGATATTTTCTATCTAGTAAAAAATTTCATAGTGAAGATAAAAATCAATATTATAATTTTTTTACGCAAATAGATTATGCAAAAAAAATATTGAGAGAATTCAATTTAGATGAAAATAGTGGGATTATAATTAATGGACATGTTCCTGTAAAAGTAAAAAAGGGTGAATCACCTGTTAAAGCCGATGGGAAAGTTATAATTATCGATGGGGGATTTTCTTCGGATTATAGAAAAGAAACAGGCATAGCTGGATATACTCTAGTCTATAACTCCAAATCCTTAAAAATAGTTTCTCATGATCCCTTTGACGGTGTAGAAATTGCCATAAAAAATTGCCGTGATATTATTTCTACAAACGAAATTATACTTGCAAAAGGAAATAGAACAACTGTAAAAGATAGTGATGTAGGGATTGATCTTTCTAATCAGATCAATGATCTCAAAAAACTTTTAACTTGTTATAGAAAAGGTATTATAAAAGAGAGTTGGAAACTTTAGATTTAAAGTGTATAATATCTATGGAGGTGAGCCGGATGAGAGAGATAAATCTTGAAATACTGAAGTTTCTCGTTGAAGGAAAAGCTTATAGTGACAGTGCTATAATGCAAAATTTTGGAATTGATGAGCCCGAACTTAAAATAGTCTATGAAGATTTAGCAAAAGAAGGATATTTAGAAAAATATTCTGAATATGAAAAAAGAAATAAAAAAGAAGCCAGCTCCAACGGATGCGGTGGAGGGTGCGGTGGCGGATGTTCTTCCCAGAGTTCTGATGATCATAAGGAAAAACATAGTTGTTGTTCTAATAGTGATGACTGGGATTATGATAACATCTGGGTTCTTACCGAAAAAGCTTTGAAGAACATTTAATAAAATTAAAAATATAGAAAAGACGGGGTCTAATATCCCGTCTTTTCTATATTTTACTCTATTACAAATACTAAAGTTTTCAGTGTTTCTACCCATGAATATAAAAATTTGGCATGAGATGTGGCATTTCTTACACACATATGAGATCTAGGTTTTGTTCCTAAAGTTCCAGAATATTCTATCTGAGGAGCATTTACACCCACTACTGGAAATCCATGAAGATAAGCACCTCTACTAAATCTCATTCCATAAGGGGCGTACCCCTCTATCTCTGTCTTGCTCCCCTCTTTAAGATAAAGCATTTTTGGAGTTTTTTCTTGAATCATAAATACTCCCGTAGGAGTCTCCAATGAATAGGGCGGTTTCTCCAATCCTGTTGTAACCGGATTCATACTCCTAATTTTCCATATTTCTCCAACTTTTTCCAAACTTGCTGAATGTTGATATTTTCTATCTACAAAAATCAGTTTTTTAAATTCTTTTACCGGAGAAATTTTTATATATTTATTTTCTACTAGCCACTCCCCTTCTATCCCATAAATATTGAGAAGAGTATATTTTTCTCCTCTATCTATTATTCCAATAAAGGCACCATCTCTTCCATATCTTACAATCTTAGGTTGTTGAACATTGGAATATAGTGGTACTGCAGCTTGTCTGGAAACTCCAAAAGCATCCACTACTTTTCCGTCTATGGCGGGAGCTGTACCTATAAGATTTTTATAGTTTCTAAGATTTCCATAGACACTGTACTCTGTGAGATACTCTTCAAGTTTATTTATCTCCCCTTTTTTCTTCTCCCACTGATACTCTCTTGTAACTTTTTTCTTTCCCAGAGTCACTGTGTACTTATCTGGAAGGGTGTATTTTTTATATTTAAGGTCTTTTTCTATTTCAACTGCCTGTGAAAAAATAAAAACAGCCAGAAAGAATATTAAGTTCAATATTTTTTTACAGTTCATAGTCTTTTCCTCCAAAAATATTAATCTCTACTGTAAAAAATATACTTTTCTTCTGGCTGTTTTCCTCTTTAATTTATCTTTCTGATTGCTATATTTTTTTGCTGTTTATATATTCATCTATCTCTCTGGCAGCTTTTTTTCCTGCTTCCATGGCAAGAATAACTGTTGCAGCTCCTATAACTATATCTCCCCCTGCAAAAACACCTTCTTTTGAGGTCTTAGTAGTATTTTCATGAACTTTTATATAATTTCTTGAAGTCGTTTCAAGTCCTGAGTTGTCAACTATTATAGGATTAGAAGATGTCCCTAAAGACATTATCACGGAATCTGTACCTCTGAAAAATTCAGTATCATGAAGTTCTACCATCTCACTTCTCCCATTAAGCCCTGTATCATGGACAGCTGTTTTTATACACTTTATGCCACTTACATGACTATATTCATCTCCCACTATTTCTATAGGAAGAGTCTGAAATATGAAGTCTACTCCCTCTTCCTTGGCATGATGCACCTCTTCAAGTCTTGCCGGGAGATCCTGTTCTCTTCTTCTATATATAACTTTAGTATCTATTCCAAGTCTAAGAGCTGTTCTAGCTGCATCCATGGCCACATTTCCACCACCCACTATAACTGTTTTCTTTCCTAATTTTACAGGAGTATCATAATTTTTTTCATGGGCTCTCATCAGATTTACCCTTGTCAGAAATTCATTTGCAGAAACTACTCCATTTAGGTTTTCACCAGGTATATTCATAAATCTCGGTAGTCCTGCTCCACTGCCTATGAAAACAGCTGAATATCCCTTCTCTTCTAGAAGTTGCTCAATGCTTGCAGTTTTTCCTATAACATAATTAGTTACAAAGTCTACTCCCAATTTTTTTATGTTTTCTATTTCTTTCTGTACAACTTTTTCTTTTGGGAGTCTAAATTCTGGAATCCCATAAGTAAGAACTCCTCCCAGTTCATGCAAGGCTTCATAAACAGTTACTTTATATCCCATTTTAGCCAGTTCTCCTGCGGCTGTAAGACCAGCAGGTCCACTTCCAACAACTGCTATTCGCTCTTTTTTCTCTTCTACTTTTTCGGGAAGTACTGGATTTTCAAGCATTATATCGCCCATAAATCTCTCCAATCTTCCTATTTTTACAGCTTCTCCTCTAATTCCTACAATACATCTCTCCTCGCACTGGGTCTCTTGAGGGCATACTCTCCCGCACACTGCAGGAAGGGCTGTATATTTTGCCAATACTTCTGCTGAAGCCTGAAGATTTCCAGATTTTATCTCTCTTATAAACCCGGGAATATCAATATTTACAGGACATCCCTCTATGCACTTGGCATTTTTGCAATCTAGACATCTACTCGCTTCCAACTGTGCTTCTGCTAGATTATATCCTAGGTTAACCTCTTCAAAATTCCCTCTTCTTATTTTGGGATGAAGCTCCTTTACTGGTACTGCTTTCCATCTATCAAAAGCTGGAGTTTCCTCCTCTTTAGAACAGTTGCAATCTGGATGATGGGCAGTATCTCCATCCAATGCTTCTAGAAAATCTCTTCCTTCTTCTGTTTTATACATATTCTGTCTCTTCATCGCTTCATCAAAATTTACTAGAGCTCCATCAAATTCGGGTCCATCTACACAGGCAAATTTAACTTTTCCTCCTATTGTTACTCTACAAGCTCCACACATTCCAGTTCCATCTATCATAAGAGGATTCAGACTCACCGTAGTCTTCATTCCATATTCCTTAGCTTTAGCAGCACTAAATTTCATCATAACTAATGGACCTATAGCTATCGTATGGTCATAACGATTTCCATTTTTTTCCACAAGATCTTCCATCATATTCACAACATTTCCCTTAAAACCAATAGATCCATCATCAGTACATATATATACATTAGACGTCAGCTTCTTTATTTCTTCCTCCAATATGAGAAGAGATGAATCTCTAGCACCAAGGATTACATCAAATTCCATCTCATTTTCTGCCATCCATTTTAATTGAGGATATATCGGAGCTATCCCTACTCCTCCACCTATAAACAAATGTCTCTTTTTTCTTAATTCATCTAAATTTTCATCTAAAAGTTCACTATAATGACCTAAGGGCCCCACTACATCCTCAAATCTTTCCCCCACTTCCAAAGTCGACATATCCAGTGTACTTTTTCCCAAAACTTGAAATACTAATGTTATACTCTTGTTGTCTCTATCATAGTCACAAACTGTAAGTGGAACTCTCTCACTCGTTTTAAATGCTTTTACTATTACAAAATGTCCTGGCTTCGCATTTTTAGAAAGATCGTCTGCTCTGATATCCATTAGACATATTTTTTCTGATAACCACTTTTTTGTTAAAATTTCAAACATAAATACCACCCCTGAATTTAGATATAATTTATTCTATCATATTCAACTTGAAAAAAATAGTATATTTCCCCCTTTTCTTTTTTTCTTTTTTCCTGTAAAATTATATCAGACATCTTATTAATATAGGTAGGTAATTCCATGTTTGAAATAGATTTACACCATATGAATTTTGAGACTGCCCTTAAAATTTTTATTCAGAAATATAACCATTTTTATAAGCAAAATGGAAAAGGAGAAGTCCGAGTTATACATGGATATGGATCTGGAGTTTTGGATAAAAATTCGGTTATATGTACTAAAATACGTGAATACTTCTCACGAAACAAAGGAAATCTCAGATACAGGCTAGACATGAATCCTGGAGTAACCTATGTGACTCCTTTGAAACTTCTTTCTGTTTCTAAAAAAAAAAAGAAAGGCAAATCATAATCTGCCTTTCTCCCTTACTATCTAACTTTATCTAATTCTCTTTCTGTTATAAACATCATTGTAGTCGCCGTTCTTATCCAAAGTCCATCTCCAACTCTATCAAGTACTGCAGCAACATTTCTTCCATTAGTATTTATAAGACCGTTTCTCTCTATTTCTACGATACTCTTAGTTACTCCTGGTTTTTTCATAGCCTTTAAAATAGCTAATTTTCCAACTCTCATAGTAAGATTAGGTATTTTCGATTCAAACTTTATATGATTATCTCTCTCAGAAACTTTTATTGTTGTCATTGTCTTTCTTCCATCAACTTCTACAATTCCTGCCATTGCAGTCATGCTCATTCCAAGTAATATAGTTGCTATTATTTTTTTCATAATATCATCCCTCCGTTTTTGACCTTACGGTCATATGTGGATATTGTACAGCCTTTCTGCTGTTTTGTCAATATATTTTTTTTCTAATTTCCATTAGCACCGTTGAGCAAGTTGCTAATATAAAACAGATTCCTAGCTCTTTTACTGTGAAATTTTCTGCTATTGAAAAATAGCTTTTAAATAAGGGAATTTGTACTATAGAATAAAGAACAAAACCTATAGCTACAGCAATAAGTACATATCGGTTACTCTTTATTCCCAATTCCCATAAAGTCCTTTCGCTACTTCTTGCCGGAAGAGTCTGCAGTGTTCTTGAAAATATCAAGGTTGTAAATGCCATTGAAATTCCTAGAAGTTCTTTTGTCCCTCCAATATATTGAGCTATTATTGTTACTGAAGCTATTATACATCCCCTAAAAAATATTGTTCTATAGTTTTCTCTAGTAAATAGGGATTCTTTAGGATTTCTTGGAGGATATTCCATTATTTTCTTATCTGAAGGTTCAAGCCCTAGTGCTATGGCTGGAAGAGAGTCATTTATAAGATTTACAAAAAGAAGCTGTAATGCTGTAAAAGGTGCATTCCAACCTGCAAACAATGCAAAAATTATGGCAAGAATTGCTCCTAAATTTCCAGTGAATAGGTAAACTATCGCTTTTTTTATATTAGTATATACTGTTCTTCCTGTTTCTACAGCATGGACAATAGAAGCAAAATTATCATCCGTAAGTATCATTGCTGCAGCATCTTTGGCTACATCTGTCCCGCTTCCCATAGCTATTCCTATATCTGCCTGCTTTAGTGCAGGAGCATCATTCACTCCATCTCCTGTCATGGCAACTATTTTTCCTTTTCTCTGCCAAGCTTTTACTATTCTTATTTTATTTTCTGGTGATACCCTTGCATAAACCGAGATTTTTTCCAGCTGACTATCTAAATCACTATCCCCTAAAGCATCTAGTTCTTGACCTGTAAGAGCTTTTTCTCCTATTTCCATGAGTCCAATTTCTCTTGCTATAGCGGAAGCCGTTGTTTTATGATCTCCAGTTATCATTATAGGTTTCATTCCGGCTAACTTTGCCTCTTTAATAGCATCATAAACCTCATCCCTAGGAGGGTCTATCATAGCTACAAGTCCTAAAAAAACCATATTATTTTCATCTTCCAAATTTATATTTTGTTTCTCTGTTTTTTTATAGCTGAGAGCCAAGACCCTCAAGGCATTGGAAGAAAATTCTTCATTTTTCTCCCTATATATCTCTCTTATCTCAGAAGTCATATTTACTTCCTTTTCATCTTGAAGATAGTGGCTACATCTAGAAAGAATAATATCTGGAGCTCCTTTTGAAAACATTATAGAACTTTCTCCTACTTTGTTCAGGGTACTCATAATTTTCCTATCTGAATCAAAGGGTAACTCTGCAATTCTAGAAAAACATTTTCGATATTCTTCTGTATCTATTCCATGCTTATGAGCAAAACTTATAAGGGCAAGTTCCGTGGGGTCTCCTATTTCCTTTCCATTTTCAACTGATGAATCATTGGCTAAAATATTTACTGCTAAAAATTTTTCCTCGTGAGATAAAATTTCTTTTCTAGAAAATTTCTGCTGAAACTGTGGATTTTCTGTTCCGTGAATATAGTATCCTACCACTGTCATTCTATTTTGAGTGAGAGTTCCAGTTTTATCAGTACATATAATAGAAGTTGACCCTAAAGTTTCTACTGCCGGTAATTTTCTTATAATAGCATTTTTTTTTGCCATCGCATTGGTTCCTACAGAAAGAACTATGGTAACAATTGAGGAAAGAGCTTCTGGTATTGCTGCTACTGCTACTGCTACCGAAAACATAAAAGCTTCCAACAGCATACTCCAGATATTGCTGTCTTTTTCGATAAATATTCCCTTAACTATAAGAACTACAAAAATTAGTATAGAAAGTCCTAAAATTCCTATCCCAAGTTTCTTTGTAAATTTCTCTAAATTTTCTTGAAGTGGTGTAGGTGTATTTTCAGCAGAAGATAGAAGTTGGGCTATTTTACCTATCTCTGACTCCATACCGGTTCCTGTAACTAGAAACATTCCTCTTCCGTATACAGTAAGTGTTCCTGAAAAAACCATGTTTTTTCTGTCTCCCAGTGGAAGTTCTCCTTCTAAAATCTCCTCTTTTTTCTCTACTGGTTCAGACTCTCCTGTAAGGGCACTTTCTGATATCTTCAAAGTTTCTGCCTGAATAATTCTTCCATCTGCTGGAACAAAATCTCCTGCATCCAATATTACTATATCTCCAGGAACTATTTCTCTCGCTGGTAAAACAATTTTTTTCCCATCCCTTAAAACTTTTGCATTGGGTGCCGAAAGTTCTTTCAAAGCTTTTAACGAGCCTTCAGCCTTCTTTGTTTGAACTATGTTGAGTATGGCATTTAACATGAGAACTATTAAAATTATCATGGAATCTATCAAATGTCCTGTCATTATCTGAACTCCGGCTGCAGTTAATAGTATTATTACCAAGGGGTCTTTAAAACTTTCTAGAAAGAGTTGAAAAACTGATCTCTTTTCACCTTCTGCCAGTTCATTATAACCTGATTTTTCTCTTGATTTTTCAACCTGTTCAGAGCTCAATCCCTTTTCACTACTTTTGAATTTCTCAAAAACATTCCTTAATTCCTCTTTATAATACATTTTCGTCCCCTTTATCTATATTTTTATATTATTTGTATAAAATTATACCTTTTATTTTTTACTAATTCAATTTTCTCTGATAGTTGTTTTTTTTCTATTTTTAGATTAAAATTAAACTAGGCAAAACTTTGGAGGAATTTATGACAGGTACAGATATGCTTAATTTTTCAAAAAATATTTCTCAATGGCTTCAGGAAGTTCGAGAAGAATTTCATCAGTTTCCAGAACTGGGAATGGAAGAGTTTAGGACTTCAGAAAAAATTACAAACTATCTTTTACAAATGGGAATCAAAAATATAAAAAAATCTGCCGGAACCGGAATCATTGCCGACATCTCAGGTTCAGATTCTTCTGTTACGGTGGCTCTCAGAGCAGATATAGATGCTCTTCCCATAGAAGATATGAAAATTTCTGCTTATTCTTCAAAAAAAAAGGGACTCTGTCACGCCTGTGGCCATGATGCCCATACCACAATCCTTTTAGGAGTAGCAAAATTTTTTTATGAGACTGGGAATCTACCACCTTGCAATTTGAGGCTGATTTTTCAACCAGCTGAAGAGACCGTAGGAGGCGCTCAGCCGATGATTAGCGAAGGGGCTCTTCAAGATGTAGATTATATTTTTGGTCTCCATGTAGATGACTCTTTAGACACAGGTATGATAGGTTATAAATACGGTGCTATGAACGCTTCTTCTGATACCTTAGATATCACTATAAAGGGAAAAAGTTGTCATGGAGCCTACCCTAGCGGTGGAACAGATGCTATACTTATCGCATCAGATCTCATTCTTTCTCTTCAATCAGTTGTGAGCAGAAATATTGATGCAAGAGAGAGTGGCGTTATAACAATCGGAACTATTAACGGTGGAACTCAAGGAAATATAGTTGCTGATAAAGTTCATATGAAGGGGACACTCAGAACTCTTAATCCAAAAATCCGTAAAGAGATGTTAGAAAGAATAGCAAATATGGTAATAACTCTTCCTCTTGCCTTTGGTGGAGAAGGAAAATTTATACGAGAAGAAGGATATACCTCCCTTATAAATCATGATTTAGCTGTCGATATTGTCATAGAAAATGTAAGAAAAATTTTAGGTGATAATGCTCTCTATGAAAAAAAAGTACCTAATATGGGGGTAGAAGATTTTGCTTATTATCTAGAAAAAGTTCCAGGAGCATTTTTCACCCTTGGAACAAGAAATGAAGCCAAGGGAATAACAGCTCCTGCCCACAATGGAATGTTTGATATTGACCCTGATGCTCTCCCGCTAGGAGTTGCTCTTCAAGTGGCAAATGTTTTCTCAACTTATCAAAAATTAAAAGAAAAAAAATAGGGAGCTCTCAGAGCTCCTTTTTTCAAATTTGTTTTATATCTATCCAATTGTAATTTGGGTCATTTTTCTTTTTTTCAATAACTGCTTTTACTTTATCTTCATCATTATCATAGTTTTCTTCTATATTTTTGAGTTCTTCCAACAGCTTTGCTTCTCTACTATCCTCTTCAAAGTTATGATGAGTTCTCTTTTTCTCTAATTCTGCCATCTTTTCTCTCATTTTTTTAAGAATTTCCATACAATCACTCTCCTGTCATTTTGTATTAAAATAATTTACTGGACAATATATGTTTTTCCTTTAAATCGAGGCCAAAAGAGGACTACTATTCGCATAATGATGGTCATTCCCTATCACAAAAACAACTGTTCCACCCTGTATTCTGTTTATTATTTCAGACGTCATTTCTGTAGGAAGAGCTGGACATCCCTTTGTTCTGCCTAAAAAACCAAACTGTTTTATAAAATTTTCACTCACATAATCTGCCCCATGAATCACTATATTTCTTTCAAAGGCATTTGAATTTATTCCCTCTTCTAAGCCTTTGAGTCTTAGCGAGTAACCAAATTCTCCATTATATGAATTTTCTGTAAGAAAAAATCCCAGTGAACTTTTATAGGAGTTCGGAGTATTTGAAAATGTAATAGTTTCATTTTTACCACTATTTTTTCCATGAGCTACAAGAGTCTTATATAAAATCTGATTTTTTTTCAAATCTATTAAAAAAAACCTCTCTTCTATGCTTGGTTTTGTATAATCTATTATGGCTATTAAATTATCGTTTTTTTTATCATTTATTTTATTATAACCCTGGATAGCTTTTTCAAAATTTTTGTAATCCATCTTTCCTTCTAGTTTTATAGAACGATATTTTTTTCTTATAGAAATATTAGAAAATGCCAGTGTTGGCAAGATTATTAAAATTATCAGATATATAATTTTTCTCATAACTCCTCCGTGCCAAAATTAATACTAAATACTTTTCAATATATTATATGCTATTTTTTCTTTTGGGCTATTCTCGATAGAGATTATTTCTCCATTAGATTTTATGAGAGTCACGCTATTAAAATCACTCTGCATATTCGAAGCATGATTAGCTACAATCATATCCAAATTTTTCTTTAAAAGTTTTCCTTTAGCATATTCTATTATATTGTCTGTCTCTGCTGCAAAACCAATCAGCTTCTGATTTGGTTGCTTATTTTGTCCCATTGTGTATAGTATATCTGGATTTCTTTCAAGCTCTATTATCATATCTCCATCTTTCTTCTTTATCTTAGATTCGGAAACTTTCTTGGGTCTATAATCCGCCACAGCTGCACACCCTATTCCCATATCTTGCGAAGGAAAGATTTCTATACATTTCTCGTACATCTCAAGTGCAGTCCTTACATTTATAAGTTTTACGCCTTTCGGTGGTTTGAGATTAGTAGGACCAGATACAAGAGTTACTTCCCCTCCCATTTTTTCTGCTGCAGCAGCCAGAGAATACCCCATCTTTCCCGAAGAAAGATTAGATATATAACGTATAGGGTCTATGGGTTCCTCTGTTCTTCCAGCTGTTATAAGTATTTTTTTCCCAGAAAGTATCTTTTCTAGAGTTTCAGCTTCCATATATTCTTCAATTATTTTTACAATCTCTTCAGGATCTTTCATCCGTCCCTTTGCATTTACATTACAAGCTAGAAATCCCTCATCAGATTCTATAAAATTATATCCGTAGCCTTTTAGCTTATCTATATTTCCTCTTAATATGGGATTTTCGTACATATTGCAATTCATTGCCAATGTAAAAAACACAGGTTTAGTACACGCTGAAATAACAGTAGAAAGCATGTCATCAGCTATTCCATTGGCCACTTTCCCCACTATATTATAGGTAGCAGGAGCTATAAGCATTAAATCTGCCCATTCTGCCAAAGATATATGTTCTACCTCATAAATTCTGTTTTTATCCCACATATCTACCACAACCCTATCCCTTGCAAGAGTTTCCAAAGTTAGTGGAGTTATTATTTCTGTAGCATTTTTTGTCATTATTACCTTTACGTTATAGCCTTTTTTTTTCAAAAGAGAAATTATACCTGCCGATTTGTATGCAGCTATTCCTCCCGTTACTCCCAAAAGAATATTTTTCATTTTTTCACCTATCTTTTAAATCTATTTTGATATTCAACATTTTTTTGAACAAGCTCTTTTATCTGTTCATCTTTAAAATCTTTCTCCAAAACAAAGAAATCAAACTCTCTTAAATCGTCCATAAATTCTATTCCACTTTCTGCAATAAAATTCATAAATTTTCTATTTTTACTGTATATTCTCCCTATTTTCTCACCTTTTTGAGCAAGAACTTTAAACTCAATATCTATCTTTCCTAATTTGAATCTTTCGTAAAGTTTTAATATTTCCGAGTGATTCTTTATTTCTTCGATTCCTTTAAAATCTTCAAGCTCAAGTTGACACATAAATTGTTTACCTTTCACCTGGATATAATCCAAAAAAGGAGAATATTTTGATGCAGAATAATATTTTTCTATAGCTATTTTGTAGCTATGCTCTTCTGGGAACAAATTATTATATATGTTTTTTTCCTCCAAAAGAGTCATTCTCTCTTTCAGTGCATCATTTTCTCTTTTCATGTCTCTTAGATTTTTTTCTATTATTTCATCCTGTTTCGTTCTTACTCTTTCACCATTATTACGGCTTTTTAATTCCTGCTTAATTTTTTCAAGTTCCCACTTTTTTTTCTCAAGTTCTTTTTCAAGATAGATTATCTTCTGACACGCCTGATCTCTTACCATCTCAATCTCTTTTACGGCGTCAGCCTCTCTATTCCTATTTTTTCTCGAAAAAAAATTAAACATAACTCCCCCCATTAAAACCATTTTTTCTTTTTAAAATGATAAACCATTCCACAACCTGTTACAAACATTATTCCCAACAATGTAAAATAACTGAATTTCCAACTCAGTTCAGGCATATATTGAAAATTCATTCCATATATTCCCGCTAAAAAAGTTAAGGGAACAAATATTGTAGAAACTATTGTGAGAAATCTCATCGTTTCATTCATTACACTGTTCACTGAACTGTGATAGATTTCTACCAATCCTACCACTCTTGCAGATAGATTTTCCATTATATCCTGGATAACAATAACATGATCATGAAGGTCATTGATATAATTGGACATATCCCCCCTGAATATTTCCAAATCTCTAGAATAAAACATTTTAGCAGTCAGATCTCTTACTGGAGATATCGATCTTTTTATAGTTATAAACTCATGTTTTAACTTCATTATAGCTTTCAAATCATCTTTGTCACTAGCATTGATAAGCTTATCTTCTAACTCATCCATCTCATATTCAAGTTTTTCCAAAATATTGAAATAATTATCTATGATTGCATCCAATACAAGATAAGCTAGATAATCAGCCCTTTTTTTCCTTACTTTTCCAAGTCCCTCTCCTATTCTCTGACGTATATTGTCAAAAACATCTCCGGCTTCCTCTTGAAAAGTTATAAGATATTCTTCATTGACGATAAGAGATACCTGTTCCGAAACGATTTTATTGTTTTTTCCTTCCAAACGAAACATTTTAATTACTATATAAATAAAATCTTCTCTTTCTTCAAGTTTTGCTCTTTGATTAATACTGGCTATATCTTCCAGTATCATGCTGTCAATTTTAAATCTTTCTCCTATTTTTTTTACTATATCTGTATCATGAACCCCATCTATATTGAGCCAATTCACATAACCCTTTTTCAGTTTTACATCTTCTATTTTCTGAAATTTTTCTTCAGAACTGCTCAGATCATTATATGAAAAAAGCTCTATAGTTATTTTTTCATCTAATTTATTTCCTGTATATATTATACTTCCAGGTTCCATTCCTATTTTTTTATGTCTTTTACTATTCTTTTTCATAGAACATCTCCATTTTCTTTTTTACCATTTCATGTGACCAAAGTAGAAGATATACAAGCGAGAAAACAGAAAGTTTTAATATTATATTATCTATCTTATAACTTAATACTATTGCAACTGCTGTGGTTAAAATCGTTTTTCCCGCAAAAACAAAATATTTTTTCCATTTTAATTTGACATATTTTTTATCATAAACAAGCAACAAACAAATGAAGTTCACACCTGCTGCGACAGCAGTAGCAAGGGCAAGCCCTTTATACTGAAATTTATCTATTAGAAGCCAGTTAAGAAAAACATTTACAACTATGGATAAAACAGAATATTTAACAGGTTCCTTGCTGTCTTTCATACCGTAAAACCCTCTTGTAACCAAGTGAATTGCCGTATAAAAATATAATCCCAAAGAATAATAAAAAAGTGCTTCAGAGGTTACTTTGGCTGCTACCATATCAAATTTACCATAAGAAAGAGTAAGTTTTATTATGTCCGCAGAGTAAAACGTGAATACTCCCATCGAAGGTATAACCAGAAAGAGAAGTATATTTAGTCCCTTCATAAAATTTTCTTGCAATACATCCTTCCTATTATTAGAAATTGCATGAGCCATTATAGGGAATATAACTGTCGAAAGTGATATCCCAAAAACTCCGATAGGGAGATTATATATTCTTGTCGCATTTTCTAGGGCTGAAACTCCTCCACTTGGAAGATACGATGCAAAATATTGATCCACAACGGTATTAAATTGACGTGCTACTATTCCAACTAACATAGGCAATATCATAAACGCTATCTTCTTCAAATACTCATCCTTAAAATCTATTTTAAAACTATAGCCTTTTACAATTTTAAAAAAAGACGGGAGTACAACTAAAAACTGAAGAAGTCCTGCAAATACAACTCCGTAACCCAATACCATGACTCCATGAGTTTCTCCAGCTATCACTGTAGAAATGATTACAGCAAAATTAAAAAAAATACCTGTACTAGCTGGAATCAAAAACTGTTTGAAGTTATTAAGTACAGCACTTATCATACCCGAAAGACTTATAAAAATAAAATACACTGACATTACTTTCAATAGTCTAGACGCCAGTTCTTTTGTATCTTCACTGAATCCCATTACAGTAAAATCTATAATTTCTTTTGAAAATATCACTGTGAGCACAGTCACCACTAAACTAAAAAGGAATATAAGATTCAGTATGGAATATATAAATTTTTTAGATTTCTCCTCTCCTTCTTCCACCACTTTATCATTATAAAGTGGTATAAAAGAATTTCCAAGAGCTCCCTCTCCCAGAAGCTGTCTGAAAAAATTACTTATTTTGAATGCACTATAGTAAGCATCTGTAAATTCTCCAGCACCGAAGTAGTAAGCCACTGCCACGGATCTGAAAAGTCCTAGAACTCTGCTTGCCATTATTATTATCATCATCCCTATTCCGCTTTTAAACATTCCTATTCTCCATTTTCCCTATTTTCATATCAGAGTCTATTTCTATTATTCCGTCTTTGTACATTTCTAGAATACCTAAAAAAATATAGATGAGGTGCTGTCTATTCTGAGCCTTTTGGAATATTTCGCTTAGACCCAGTTTTCCTCCTGAAATCCAGATATAAATTTTTTTTATTTCCTCTTCCAGAGAATAATTTCTATTCAATTCGAGAGTAAGAAATTCAGGTTCAACCTTTTCTATAAATTTATTATATTCTTGAAATAGATCCATCTGTTTTAGATTTTTCAAATTATATTCACGTGAAGGTTTTTTTATTATTTTTTTCCCTTCATTCCTCCTATAACTAATATTAAACTCTTTTTCCAGCTTGGCTATCTCTCCTGAAACTTCTTTTATAATTTTATAATCTTCCAATCTACGTTTTAGTTCCTGTTCTTTCTCTTCTTTTTGCTGAGATTTTATAACTTCTAAAGCTTTTATTTCAAGAAGTTCTGTAGCTATATAGATAAATTCTACTTTCAGTTCCAGATTCCGCTCTCTTTCCTCTCTTATTATATCTATATACTCATCTATAAGCTGAAGTATATTTACATCTTGAATCTTAAGTTTTTTTCTGTCAATAAGATGAAGAAGAAGATCCAGTGGCCCCTCAAAATTATCCAGTTTAAGTATTCTATCCACTATATCCCCTCATCCTTATAATTTTCTATATTTTTCAAAAATTTTCTCCATATTTCTATATCACGGTTAATCTGAGTTTTTAATTCATCCATAGAGGTAAATTTTTTTTCCTCTCTCAGATGTTTTATTATTCTTACAAATATTTTGTTATCGTATATATCCCCTGCAAAATCCAGAATATGTATTTCTATACTTTTTTCTCCAGGCTTTAGGGTCGGATTTCTTCCGATATTTATTACTGCATTGTATTCCCTATCAGGTTCTTCACCTTCTATCATAACGCTTCCTCCATAAATACCATAAGGAAGATAAGATCTGTTGCTTCTTTCCAAATTAGCTGTAGGTATCCCCATCTGTCTTCCGAGTTTTTTCCCATGTACAACTACTCCTGAAATAAGTAAAGGTTCTCCTAGAAAGCTATTTACTGTCCCAAGATCTCCGTTAAGTATTGCATTTCTTATCCCTGTAGAGCTTACCACTTTATCAAAAACTTTTACAGGAGGAATCTCTCTCACCTTTATATGTTTTTCTCCACACAATCTTTCTAGTTCTCTTACATCAGCTGAACGACCCTTACCAAAACCAAAGTTGAAGCCCACAAAGACCTCTTTTGTCCCTAAAAATTCTTTCAGTATCTTATTCACAAACTCCTCAGGTCCCATATTGGAAAACTCATGGTTAAAAGGCTGAAGTACAAGATAATCAACACCCATTTTTTCAAGAAGATATATCTTCTCCTCCAAACTGTTTATAAGTTTGGGAGCATTTATACTGTTTGTCACTTCCTTCGGATGTGAGTAAAAAGTGAATACTACTGACTTGCCACCATGTCTTTTCGAAGTTTCCACTGCTGCGCCTATAAGTTTTTTATGTCCTCTATGGATACCGTCAAAACTTCCGATAGCCACATAAGAATCCCTTATTAAATCCCTATTTTCATAAACATCATAAATTACCTTCATTGCTCTCTTTTTCTTGTCCTTCCTCTGCTTTTATTTTATTATATATCTCCTCAAGCCTTCTAAATCTATTTTTTACTCCTGACTTGGATATTCCTATCATATCAGCTATTTCTTGGAGAGAACTCTCACTATACCTAAGTCTTATCTCTGCTATCTCCTTTATCACAGGAGTTAGTGAGGAAAGTCCACAAACATTATCGATATACTCTATCATCTTTAATTGTCTGTTAGCTGAGTTGAGAGTTTTAGTTTCATTGGCAACTTCCCAGTTCATCTCTCTTATGGTTTTATTTTTTAGGTCCTTCATCATGGTTGTCTCCTCATATTTAAAAAATTCCTGAAGAGCACCTACTGTTACAAGGATATCCATTATATCTTCCGAGTTACGCAGATATACTAGATTTTTATTTTTTTTTGCAGTATGAGAAGCTTTTTTCTCTATAGCTAGGAGCAGTGACAGAAAATCTCCAGCACCTATTTCTGAATCTATGAAAAAATCTAAAGCATATTCTTTTTCAGGAGATTTTATATATCCAAAATAAAGAAAAAAACCTCTTATAATACCTGTAAATACCTCTTCATTGGCCACTGTTACACTGTTGGTAATTTTTCTCAAAGAATCTATAAACTCATTGTATCCTTTCTGAGGATATATACTTACCGTATAAACTTTATGTTCTCCGAATTTTTTACTTATGGAATATTTTATCCCTATTCTGAGTTTCGTTACCTCTTGTAAGAGACCATAGAATCTGCTCGCAAGAGCTATATTTTCAAACTTCAAATCAATGCAGTTTATATTTAGTGCGCCCTTTCCCATAATGGCAGCCTTTATCTCACCCATAATCTGAAGCTTGGAAAGTCCCTGTATCCCCATTACCTCTTTTTTCACCTTTTGACTATAAGAAGACATTCTATCACCCCTTATTTTAATTCTGCCCAGTTATCTCCTAGAGCTCCATTTACCGAAAGTTTTACATTTTTAAATTCCACTGCATTCTCCATTATATTTTCCATCTTTTCTTTCCAAACTTCCGCCACAGAATCTTCCACTTCAAAAATCAGCTCATCATGCACCTGAAGAAGAAGTTTTATTTCAGAGGATTTTTTTATCTCCTTATGGATATCTACCATGGCTTTTTTTATTAATTCTGATGCAGTACCTTGGATTACGCTATTCACTGCCATTCTTTCAGCTCCATTTTTTATGGTTCTATTTTTAGAATTTATTCCCTCAATCTGACGCTTTCTTCCAAAGTATGTTGTAACATATCCATGACTTTCTGCGAACTCTATCGTTTTCTTTTCCAACTCTTTTACCCGTGGATACTGTTCAAAATATGCCGTTATATATTCACTCGCTTCTTTTGTTGAAATTCTAAGTTCTTTCGAAAGTCCAAAAGCAGTTTTTCCATAGATTAAGCTAAAATTAACTATTTTAGCCACAGTTCTTTGTTCACGAGAAACCGCTTCATCTTCAGAGAGTCTAAAGATTTTTTTCCCTGTAAGGGTATGTAAATCTAAATTTTCTTTATAGGCTTTTACAAGATTTTCATCTTTAGAAAGCTCTGCAAGAACTCTAAGTTCTATCTGAGAGTAATCTATTCCCAGGAGCTTTTTACCTTTTTCAGCTACAAATCCTCTTCTTATTCTCATGCCTTCATCTGTTTTTGCAGGAATATTCTGAAGGTTTGGGTTGGAAGAAGATAGTCTTCCAGTGGCTGTCCCTATCTGATTGAACGTGGTATGAATCCTACACTCTCTATCTGCTAGTTTAGGAAGAGGATCAGAATATGTTTGAAGAAGCTTAGATAGTTTTCTGTGATTCAAAATCAAATCTGCTACCTCATACCCTTTTTCACTCAGAGCCTCAAGTACCTCTACATCAGTAGATGGTCCTGTCTTAGTAGATTTTATTATAGGTAGATTCAAATTTAAAAATAAAAACTGTGATAACTGCTTAGGAGAATTAAGATTAATTCTCTCTCCATTATTTATAGCATAAAGTTTTTCTGAAATAGTTTCCAATCTTCCGTTCAACTCAGCTGAATAATTTTTAAAATACTTAGGATCTATTTTTATTCCAGCTTTTTCCATACCAGCCAATACCTCTATAAGAGGTATTTCTATCTCTTGCTCAGAATTTGTAAGTTCCATATTTTTTAATTCATTCTCTATTTTTTTATGCGATAGATATAAAGCCCTTGCAAATTCTCCAAGATATTTTCCCAATTCATCTCCTGAAAGAGTATTTATCTCCTGCTTACCAAATTTTTCCTTATAATTTTGTAATTTTGCTCCACAGTATCTTTCGGCTAAAAGAGTGAATTCATCCTTGGTAGACGATGTAATAAGATGGTTAGCTATTAACAGATCACTTTCTATATTTTCTTTTTCTACTTCTAATCCCAGGTGATATAATATTTTGGCATCATAAGTTACTATAGGCAGATTTAATTTGAAAATTTCTTGTAACCCTTCTACTGAAAAATTAAAATTCAGAAGAGGTGTATGGTGGAGAGGAACATAATAATTTTCTTCTTCTGATGCAAAACAGACTCCCATAGGAGATGGATATACAAATATTTTTCCAATTTTTTTAATTTTCCCGACCATAATATTAAAAGATTCCTGGCTGCTTATTATTTTAGTCTCTACAGGAATATATTCTATATTTTCGATACTTTCATCTGAAGATGTTTCCCCCTCTTCCAAAGACATTTTTTTCAGAAGAGATTTAAATTCCAGTTGAAGGAAAAGCTTTCTCAATTCATCTCTATTTACCATATATTCTATGTCTGAAGGAGTTACTTGAACCTCTTCTAAATTACTTTCTATAGTTGCAAGTTTTCTGCTTAAAAAAGCCATTTCCTTATCTTCCATAAGGTTATTTATCAGAGATTTTCCTATTCCAGGAAGTTCTGTAAGCTTCTCTATATTTTCATATATTCCTTCAAGATTTCCATATTTTTCTAGCATAGGTACAGCTTTTTTAACACCTATTTTCCTTACCCCTGGTATTCCGTCACTTGTATCACCTATAAGTCCGAAAAGATCAGGTATTTTATCAGGTTTGACTCCCAAATGTTCAATCACATCTTGAGAAGTAGAAAGAATTTTAAAGCCTTCACCACCCTCTCCTTTTCCTAAAAGAGCTATCTTTATATTCCCATCCATTATCTGGGCAAGATCTTTATCTCCAGTAATAACTATTACTTCATCTACTTCAGTAGAAAGTTTTTTTGCTAAACTTCCCAGAACGTCATCTGCCTCGTGTCCCTCTATCTTAAATCTTTTTATTCCAAAACAATCTAAAAGAGATTCTATTCTAGGAATCTGAGTAATTAAATCTTCAGGGGCTGCATCTCTTGCTGCCTTATATTCAGAATACATTTCTGTTCTTTTCAGAGATTTTCTAGATACATCAAAAGCTGCTGCTATATATTCCGGATTAAAATCCGCTATTATTCTCAGGAGAGTATTAACAAATCCATATATTGCTCCTGTGGGTTCATTTTTTGTTCTAAAATGACTATTTGCATAAAACGCTCTATACATTATAGCACTAGTATCTAAAAGAATCGCTCTTTTCATCTTCTTTCTCCTCAAATTTCATCTTAATTTTTGACTCTTCATTATAACACATTTAGAAAGATTTTTTTCTATTTTAATGAGTTTTTATTTTCATATTTATTTTTTGTGATTATTTTGTTATAATATAATATCACTAAAAAAAAGGCGGTATTATTATGAATTTAGTTGTACTTACTGGAAGACTTACCCGTGATCCAGAATTAAAGTTTGGTCAAAGTGGAAAAGCTTATTCAAGATTTTCAATAGCTGTCGATAATCCTATGAAAAAAGGAGAAGCCGATTTTATTAATTGTGTCGCTTTTGGAAAAACTGCTGAACTTATCGGCGAATACATGAGAAAAGGTAGTAAGATAGGAGTTAACGGAAGACTTCAGATGAATAGATATGAGGTTAATGGTGAAAAGAAAACTTCTTATGATGTTCTTGTAGAGCAGATAGAGTTTCTTGATTCTAAAAATTCTCAAGGGTCTTCAGCAGATTACTCTGCTCCTTATCAGCCATCATCTTCAACTCCTTCTCAACCTAGAACTGCAGAACAAAAACCTGCTTATCAAGAGGAAAGTTTTGATGACGATGAGTTTCCATTCTAAAATATGAACAAAAGGGAAAGCTAGAGTAAAGCTTTCCCTTTTGTTATTTCCCGAAAAATAAAAACCAATAAAGGGCATAGAATTCTTTTAAAGAACTTTACATACTTTTATAGAACCTTTTTAAAATTTTTGAACTTGAAAATATATGGCTAATATGTTATAGTTAATGTAGGTTAAGAAAATCGAATATGGAGGTTCTAAATGGTTATCAAATTGGATATGTATCAGACAGTAGCTTTGGCTTCAATAGTACTTTATGTAGGAATGTTTTTTAGAAGAAGAGTTGAGGCTCTTGAAAGATTCTGCATTCCTGCACCTGTAATAGGAGGATTAAGTTTTTCTTTATTAGTTTTATTAGCTAGAAAATTTGGATTTCAGGAATTTAATTTTGATACAACTCTTCAAGGAATTTTTATGATGGTATTTTTTACTACCATAGGTTTTACTGCGAGTATAAAAGTATTAAAAAAAGGTGGATTTCAAGTTATTATTTTCCTTATTCTGAGTATATTTTTAGTAACGATTCAAAATATCACAGGGATAGGACTTAGTAAAATTTTTGGAATAAGTGAACTTATCGGGCTTGCTGCATCTTCGGTACCTATGGTAGGAGGACACGGAACTTCAGGAGCTTTTGGACCTCTTTTTGAGCAAAATGGTGCAGTGGGAGCCACAGCTGTTGCCTTGGCGTCAGCAACTTTTGGATTAGTTATGGGAAGTCTTATAGGAGGACCAGTAGCTAGAAAACTTATTTTAAAAAATAATCTTTCAGGGGGAAAACTTTCTCAAGAAACTTCTGATAAAGATGAAAACAAATTATTTATAGATAAGGGGAATTTTTTAGCTGCATCTGCATCAATAGCTTTAGCGATAGGTTTTGGAACAATTCTTGGGAAACAACTTACCGAGATTACAGGTCTAACTTTTCCGGCCTATATAGGATCAATGTTTGCAGCAGCTATAATAAGAAATATAACAGAATATACTGGAATATTTAAAATGAAAGAATATGAGATAGGATTTATGGGAGATCAGGCTTTGACATTCTTCTTAGTTATGGCACTTATGAACTTGAAACTTTGGCAATTGGCAGATCTTGCAGTACCTTTAATAGCAATTTTGTTAGCACATACATTAATAATGGCATCTTTTGCATATTTTGTAATTTTCAACCTAATGGGAAGAGACTACGAAGCAGCAGTAATGTCAGGTGGTATGTGTGGGTTTGGAATGGGAGCCACACCTAATGCCATGGCTAATATGAATGCTCTTACTGCAACCTACGGAGCGGCTCCTAGAGCTTTCTTTATTCTACCTATAGTTGGAAGTCTTTTTATAGATTTCTTTAATGCGGGTATTATAACGTTCTTTATGAATATGTTTAAATAATAAAATAAAAAAGAGATTTGATCGGTTTTTTCAAAAAAATAATATCCTAAAGTACTAACATTTAATATGTTTAGCACTTTAGGATATTTATCATTAAAAAACTTATTTTAGCAACGATGATATTTCTCTACCCATGGTGAAACAAGGATCTAGAAATATTAGCTAAATTGTATACTATACACAAAATCACTTTAAATTTACATAATTTTTAGCAATTTCAGCACCTAATTTAGCGTTATTGTATACTAATTCAATATTCGATATTAAACTTTTTCCAGCAGTTAAATCCTTTACTTTTGCAAGTAAAAATGGAGTCGACTCTTTTCCTTTTATTCCTTTTTCTTTAGCTTCTAGAACTGCTTCTTCAATAGCTTTTGTAATAACATTAAAATCCATTGCAAATTTTTCAGGAATTGGATTAGCTATAACAACACCACCTTTCAATCCTATATCCCATTTAGCCTTTAAAGCCTCAGCGATCTCAAGAGATGTATCCATTTTGTAATCTACATTGAATCCACTTTTTCTGGTATAGAATGCTGGTAGTTCGGCTGTTTGGTACCCTAAAATTGGAACTCCTTTCGTTTCTAAATACTCTAAAGTTAATCCTATATCAAGTATAGATTTGGCCCCAGCACAGACTACTGCTACGCTTGTCATTGCAAGTTCTTCTAAATCTGCAGAAATATCCATAGTTATTTCTGCTTCTCTGTGAACTCCTCCAATTCCTCCTGTTGCGAATACTTTTATTCCTGCAAGCTCAGCTATAATCATTGTTGCCGAAACTGTTGTAGCTCCATCTAATTTTTTAGAGATAATAACAGGTAAATCTCTTCTACTTGCTTTCTTGACTGCTAATCCTTTTTTACCTAAATAATCTATTTCTTCTTTTGATAACCCTACTATTAATTTTCCATCTAAAATAGCTATAGTAGCAGGAACCGCTCCATTTTCACGAATAATTTTTTCAACTTGTAATGCTGTTTCTACATTTTGAGGATAAGGCATTCCGTGAGAGATAATTGTTGATTCTAAGGCTACTACTGGTTTATTAGTTTCTAAAGCTTCCTTTATTTCTTTTGAGATTAGTAAATACTTCGTTAAATTTTTCATTTGTATTCCTCCATTAATTTTTTAATATTTTCCACTGTCAATAGCTCACTAACTGTTTTTTCACTTTGTATTGTTATTGTTGCAGCTGCTACACCAGTTATTGCAGAATCTCTTATATTATCTTTATTTATATAGCTATATACAATTGCACCCATAAATGAATCTCCAGCTCCAGTAGCATTTAATATTTTTGTTTTTATGGCATTTATTTTTCCCATTTCATCTTTATTAGCATAGAGAACTCCTTCTTCTCCTAAAGATATAAATATTTGATTAACTCCTTTATTTAAAAAGAATTCCGCCGATTCCTTTAAGGATTTTTCATCTGTAATTTTTATTTTATTAAGAATTTCCGCTTCTATTTTATTGCATTTTAAAGTGTGTATTTTATCTAAGAACCCTTTTATTTTTACTGCTTTTGTTGTAGAAACACAATCAACAAAAACAGGTATTTCTAAGTTGTTTAATATATATTTTATAGTTTCTTCTAAAAGATTAGTATCAATTACACAAAGAGAGGATTTTTTTATAAATTCTATTTTTTTTTCTATAAATTCAGGAGTAATTTTATCGCAAATAGCCATATCTGAAATAGCTAATTGCATATCTTTTTTTTCATTAAGAACAAAAAGATATGTAGATGTTGGCAAACTTGAGTCTATCCATGAATTCGATATATCAATTCCTCTCTCCTTACAATTTTTTTGAATTTCAGAGCCATACATATCATCCCCAAGAGCGGTTATAAAACTTACTTCTATTCCTAATTTAGAGATATTTTCTGCTATATTTCTAGCTACTCCTCCCACGGAAAACCTTACAGTTCCTGGATTAGAATCATTTTCAATTAAGGTTCCAGTTGGAATACCAGCAACATCTATATTTGTTCCACCAATTACTGTTACATATTCGTCTTGAGAAACAAGGTAACCTTTACCTAATATTTTCCCTTTTTTTATTAAATTAGAAACATGAACAGCAACAGATGATCTTGTAATATTTGCTTTATCTGCTAATTCATGTTGGGATATGAGTGGCTTCTCTTTTATCCATTTGAAAATTTCATTTTCTCTTTTTGTCATTATTTCCTCCTTGTTTTTTTCTCAATTTTTAGTATAAAAATGATTTGCATTTCTTTTATTTTAAAAGTTTTTATAATTTTGAAAAAAACAAAAACTAAACTTTGATATCATTAAATTTAAAATCGCCCAATTAAACTTATGTTTAGTTAACTAATCTTTTATTTAGTTTATTACTTTTTTTTATTTTTGTCAAGATAATAACAAATATAATGGGCTTTTTTTTGTAATAGGGTATGCACTTCTATTACATCATAAAATCAAAAGAATATAAAAATATTCCTGGACCAGGATATGCTACATTTTTATGTAGGAAAATACTCTTTCTTCTTGTATAAAAATCTGAGTATTAAATTAAATTTTTCAAGGAGAAACACAATGAAGAAATTATTGATATTTATTTTTTCTATCTTTCCAATTTTGGTCTTTGGAGAAACTTTGACTGTTTTCACCACTATTCACAGTAGTTATGACTTTATAAAACAGGTAGGAGGGGATTATGTTCATATAGAATCTATGATTCCTTCAAATGTAGAATCACACAATTACGAACCTACTCCTCGAGATATTGTGAAATTTAATCAAGGGGATCTAATTTTTTATACCAATAAATTCATGGAACCTTGGATTCATAAACTCGAAAAAAACTTAAAAAAAAATATCAAAATTGTTGACCTAAGTAGGGGAATAGATTTGAAAAATGATAATGATGATGGACATAGTCACGGGCATCATTATGACCCTCATATGTGGCTAAGCATTTCGAACAGCAAAAAAATGGTAGAAAATATAACTCTTACTCTAGCAGAAAATTTACCCGCCCAAAAGGAATATTTTGAAAAAAACAGAGATGAATACATAAAAAAATTAGATGAACTAAAAAAAGAATACCAAGAAAACACATCTTTTTTAAATGGCAAATCACTTATTTATATAGGCCATAACAGTTTTTCATATCTAGCCCGTAATTACAATTTCGAAATCATAACTCCTTATGCTTCTCTTTCTTCAGATGCCGAGCCTACTCCGGGAAATATTATAAAAATAATTAACCATATAAAAGAAAACAAGGTTAATGTAATCTACTATGAAGCCGGAAAAAATCCTAAAAATGCTGAAATCATTGGAAAAGAAACTGGGGTAGAATTTATTCCATTAAATACTCTTCACAACATTCCTAAAAACCCTGATTCTAATAAGGGATATCTTTACTATATGAGAGATAATCTAGAAAAAATAAAAAAATTGGAGCAAAAACTATGACAGAATCTATTTTAGAGGTTAAAAATCTTAGAGTTAAATTTCAGAATCAAGTTATTTTAAAAGATATCTCTTTTCAGGTAAATCAAGGGGATTATATAGGACTTCTAGGTTCTAACGGTTCTGGAAAAACAACTTTAATCAAGAGCATACTGGATATTATTCCTAAAGAATTTTATGAAGGTGAAGTTATTTTTAAAAATATTAAAAGAAATGAAATAGGATACCTTCCACAGGTTTTCACAGGAACAAGAAGATATTTTCCAGGTACGGTAAATGAAATTGTAAAAACTGGTCTTCTTTTTAAAAAAGGATTTTTTAAATTTTATAACGATGAGGATGAAAAGAAAGTAGAAAAAATACTAAAAAAACTTGATATTTTTCATCTGAAAAATGCTAATATCAGTACTCTTTCTGGAGGCCAGCAACAAAGAGTTCTTTTAGCCAGAACACTTATAGGTAATCCTAAAATTATTTTTTTAGACGAACCTGTTTCTGCCCTGGATCCGGAAATAAAAAAAGCTTTTTATCAGCTCCTTTATCAGCTGAATCAGGAGGAAGGAATTACTATAATTTTCATCTCTCATGACCCAGAAACCTTAGAAAAATACTGCAATAAAATAATGTGCCTAGACAAAGAAATCGTCTATTACGGACACCCTAAAAAGGAGATATTTAAACATGGAAATATATAATTTTATAACTTTCGCACTTATTGCTGGAATTGGAATCGCCATAAGTTGTGGTATTCTTGGCCCTTTTCTGGTTATAAAAAACCACTCTCTTATCGGAGATGGTCTTTCCCATGTGGCATTTTTAGCCCTAGCTATAGGCATGCTACTTGGAAACACATCAATTTTTATAATAATTTTAGTAGAAGCTGTAGCTGCTCTTCTAATTTTAAATGTGGAAAGTAAAAAAATAAGCGGAGACAGTGCCATCGGAATGATTTCTAGCTTTTCCTTGGCTTTGGGAATAATTATCGCTTCTGTAAACCGAGGTTTCTCCTCAGATATTTTTAGTTTTCTTTTTGGAAGCATACTTTTCATAGAGAAAAGCGAAGTTATACTTTCAGTTCTATGGGCTCTTTTTCTAATTATATTTATTTCTTTCTTCTATAATCAGATTTTTTCTATAACCTATGATGAAGAATTTTCCAAAATCCAAGAGATTGATATAAATTTTTATAAAAAATTAATCGGAGTTTTCACAGGTATAACAATAGCTATCGGAATTAAAATTCTGGGAACTCTTTTAATTTCAGCACTTATTGTTTTTCCGGCAGTTTCAGCTATTGAGATTTCTAAAACTTTTAAGGGGGTCACACTTTATTCTATTTTTTTCTCTATTCTTTCTGTTGCACTTGGAATAGGTTTTTCTTACCTATTGAATTATCCAACAGGTGCTACGATAGTTTTAATTAATGCTTTCATTTTCTTTTTTGTACATCTTTTCAAAAAAATTTATTTCTGAAAAAGATATATTTTTAAGCTGGGAAATATAAATTTTTCTTTCAGAAAAATAAAACCAATCTTCCTAAAAAGATTTTTTATCTCTCTTGAAGAATAAATCCTGAAATCTCCTGTATTTCCATATGGAAGAGTCTTATTAACTAGGCCTCTTAAAATTTCTAGAATATAAATCTCTCCCAATATCAAATTTCCACCTGGAGTTAAAACTCTATACATCTCTGCTAAAGATTTCTCAGGATTTTCATAATGATGAAACGAATTCAGACAGGTTATTACTTCAAAAAAATTATCTGAAAACTCTAAATTTTCAGAATCTCCTATCTTGAACTCTATTTCATCATTTTTTAATCTAGCTTTCTCTATCATTTTAGGAGAGATGTCTACTCCGAAAAGCTGGAACTGTTTTTGATTTTCGCAATTATCAAATTTTATTTTTATTTCCTCTAACAGTTCCCCTTTTCCACATCCTAAATCCAATATTTTTCTTGTCTCTTCCCCATCAATCCAAGAGAGAACTGTCTTATAATGCTTATATGAATCACCATGATTTTTCTCTGCCATTCTATTGAAGAAATCAACAGTATTTTTCTTGTACCCTCTGCTTTTATTAATCATTTTTTAGTTCTGTAATTAAAGATTTCAAAAATCCTCTACACTGATCATTTTTAATTAGCTGATATAGGTCTAAAAGTTCTTCTGAAAAGTTTTCTTCCAAAAGTATGGCTATAACCATACGGTCTCTCACTATATTGGTTTTTTTTAGTTTTTCTTCAGCTTCAGAATACTTTTCTTCATCTATAAAATCAACTATCTGAATAGCCTCATCGATAGAGTCATGAATCTTTGTTATTCTGTCACGACGGTTTCTTATCTTATTTTTTTCAAATCTGTTTCCAGACTTATTCACTTCATCTATAAGCTCATAGAGCTGAATATTCGGTTTCTTGATAAGAATAGAGATTATCTCTCCGTAAATTTTGTTGCTTTCCTTATCTTCAGGACTCAGTTTATTCATCATATCAAAGTTGTATTTATCACTTATTTTTATTAGTTTTTCTTCTATGTTTTTCATTTTTCCTCCGATTTTATACCATAATTTAATTCAAATATTTATTTTTCTATTACATGATATTATAACATATAATATTTATTTATCATAGAAGTGTAATCTACATAGAAAGAATTTAAAAACGGAAATAATTTTACGATATATTGAATAACCTAATCATCAACGGCACTATTACAGGAACTAGAGAGGAGAGTACAACTCCTGTAAAAAAAGAAACTACTGCAGTATCTGAACTGGTATATCTGTTTATTACAGGTAGTAGGGTATCCATGGCTGGCGCTGCTCCTGCAGATATAGCTTCGAAATGTCCTATCCTTTTGGCTATAAAAGGTATCATAAAGATAGCCAAAAATTCTCTAAAAACATTAGACAGAAAAGCTATACTCCCCAGTTGAGTATTGACCTTGGAAATTTCAATGGCAGAAAGAGAATACCAGCCCATACCTGAGCTAACTACTAAAGCCTCCCCCATGCTGAGAGTTGTGAAGTTTGAAGCAAGTCCCGCTCCTAAAAAGGTTCCAAAAACAGTGGTAACAGGAAGAAACCATATTATTTTTCCGAACTCTTTGAGTTTTGAAAAAATTTCACTGTTTTTTCCCATATCTATCCCTACAAAAAAAAGCAAAAAAATAAGGCCAGCATCCATAAGATAATCCGAGAATCCCAAGACAGCTTGATTTTTAAAAAAATAACCCAAAAGCATTCCTATTATGACAGATAGCGATATTCCTACCATTTTGCCTCACCTCTTCTTCTTAAAAACTTAAAAACTAAAAAAGTGAGAGCAACACTAAAAGTTATTGCAAAAAATGAGATTAAAAAACTTTCCATTCCTATTCTGTGAAAATTAGCCAATATTTTCTCATCTCCTCCTATCTTGTACCCCATTGTAGCCAAAAGCAAAAATAGGGAAAATGTTTGAAACTTGACCGCTCTTTTTTGCATAGCTTTTGGAATAAAACCTTTTTTAGAAAGTAAAAAACCCAATATTATAACCACCACATAAACCAATATCCTTATCATAATTCCTCCCCGAATTTTAATTTAATTTTACATCTCAGTATATCATATCTTATTCTCAAGTATCTATCCCTGGAACAATAAATATGATATAATTTAATATATTAAAATTTAATCGGAGGAACAAACATGGATAAAAAAAAGAGTATTGCTGAGATTAAAGAAAAAAAAGAGCTGATTTTAGAAAAATTATCAGGTTATTACGAGGAACTTTTTCAACTGAATTGTGAGCAGATAAAACTGGAGTGTAATTTCCCGGAAAACTATAAGATAAGAAAGTTTACACTAGAGAATGAAAATGGAAAATTTCTGACTTTTGGAAAAACAAATTTGAAAAAAGGAGACCTTTATCATTGTGAAATTTGGGCTTATCAGCTAAAAAGAAATGGAACTTATTACACTCATCCTGAGTTAATATCTGTAGGAGTTCTTTCTAAACTTAAGTGGTCAGAAATAGAATAAATCAGGAGGTTTTTAACTTATGCTTTTACAACTTTTTATCATATTTTTTAAAATTGGCATCTTTACCTTTGGAGGAGGATATGCCATGATTCCTCTTATAGAAAAAGAAATTTTAGAAAATAAAAATTGGATTTCCAAAGATGAGCTTATGGAAATCATCTCCATATCTCAAATGACCCCGGGTCCCATAGCTACAAATGCCGCAACTTTTGTAGGAAGAAAAATGGGAGGATTTTCCGGGGCGGTTGCAGCCACCGTCGGAGTTGTTTTTCCTTCTCTTATTATAATTACAATAATATCTACTTTTTTTTCAAAGAACTTTAATAATATCTATGTCCAAAAAATCTTTACAGGAATGAGAGCAGGAATAACAGCCTCTATTTTTCTATCTGTGAAAAAACTCGCCACTACGGGAATTAAAGGGAAATCGGGTCTGCTTATATTCCTGATTTCCATCACCTCCCTTATTTTTTCTTTTGTATCTCCTTTTTCTCTTATAGGAATATTTGGTCTGGGAAGTATTGCACTATACCTACTTTCTGAAAGAAAAAATAGAATCGTCTCAGAAAGAGGGGTGAAACAATGATATACTTAAAACTCTTTTATGTGTTTTTCAAAATCGGAATTTTCTCTTTCGGAGGTGGTCTTGCCATGCTTCCAATGGTGGAAGGAGAGGTCTACAAATACGGCTGGATTACGGAACAAGATTTTTTGGATATAATTTCTATATCCCAGGTTACTCCCGGACCTATAGTAGTAAATACAGCTACTTTTGTAGGACATAAGATAGGAGGAATTGCAGGAGCTCTTTCTGCCACAGCTGGAGTTGCTATGCCTTCTCTTATTATAATACTCATTGTTGCCGTAGTTTTTGACAAACTAAAAAACAATCCTTATAAAGAAGCTTTTTTCAGAGGAGTAAAACCTGTTACTCTTGCTCTTATTTTATATGCTGGAATCATTGTCGGAAGACCTACTTTTATAAAAAATGTGAACGAAGAAATTTCTCTCAATTATATTACATTACTCATTTTCATTGCTGTCATTTTTGTTAGCAACAGAATAAAGATTAATCCCGTTTTCCTAATTTTAGGTTCTGGAATTATGGGACTTGTTCTTCTATAAAATTAAAAATCGCTTAGAGGAAAATCTCTAAGCGATTTTTAATTTTATATTATTATCCTGCGATTATTCCTAATTTTACTAAGAGCATAGCAATTCCATATATAACTGGGAACGTTAAAACTGTTCTCAGAAGGAAAAATTTTATTACATCCAAGAAACTGAATCCCATTTTAGAATTTACAAGAATCATTCCTGTCTCACTTAGAAAAATAAGCTGTGCAAAAGAAAGTGTTCCTACTATGAATCTCGCAACCTCACTTCCTGAATTTTCAATAAAAAGTGCAGGAAGATACATATCTGAAAGTCCAACTATCATTGCAGGAGCCATAGCTTGAGAAACTTCATTAGTGAATCCCAACAAGTTCAGAATAGGTAGCAAAGGCATAGAGACTATATTAAAAAATTCTGTATTCTCAGCTATTACAAGTCCCAGAGTTCCTACACACATAATCACGGGAATAAATGTTATATATATTATCAGAACTTTAAAAAGCGAGTCTTTTATCAGCTCAACTTCAGAAGTGTTGGCTGCTGTTTTGGATGCGAGTTTCATGGCATATCTGATACTTATTTTTTCTTCATCAGCTACAATCGCTTTATCGTAATACTCATCCTTAAATTTTTTCAATGGCAATCTTGCTATTACAAATCCTGCCCATACTGTAGATATCACTATAGTTCCGTAAAAATATCCGAAAATATGAGAAAATTTGAGAAGATCCGATACAACTGCAGCAAAAGAAATTCCAACTATAGAGAAAGATGTGGCTATTACTACCGCCTGTCTCTGAGTATAATATCCCTTCTGATACTGCTGATCAGTTACCACTATTCCTATTGTTCCGTCTCCTACAAAAGAAGCCAGAGCATCGATTGCAGCATATCCGGGAACTCTAAAAACTTTTTTCATAACTGGAGCTATAAGTGTTCCTACAAATTCCACCAATCCGAAAGACGTAAGAAGTGGCATAAGCATAATCCCCACAAAGAAGGTTACCATAAGTGGTGGTAAGAGATCCGTTGCCATAAGCCCTCCAGTAGTATCTGAAAGAACAGCGTCAGGTGCCATTTTGAAAGTAACCAGGATAAATAATAATGAACCTGTTATTCTTAGAGCTGCACTGATTTTATCAGTCTTGAAAAGTTCTTCTAAAATCTTATCGTTAAATTTATTTTTAAAAAGTCCTAAAAATGTTCCAAAAATAGTGACTGTCGAAAATGCCAAAATAAGCACTTTTACCCATTCCGTATAACTATCCAGTACAAAATTCTTTATATGACCCATAAGTATTGCCGATTCTCCTCCTATAACTATAGGAGCTAAAAAGGCCATTATTCCAACAAGTGAATAGATTCCAAATTTTAAAGTGTGTATCATCGAATACCTCCAGAAATTTTTTACAATTTCTGCCAACTAACCTATCTCCCCCATGTCTAGAATAGAGGAAAATAAAAAAAGGCATACTATAAAAAGTATGCCAAATGAGAACCTATCAGTTAAGCGTATTGCTATGGCAGCTTTGCAATACTTAATCCACAGTTTTTATGTCATCAACGCCATCGGCCTTAGGCTCCGAACATAGAAGTGGACTAACCTCATTATTTAATTGTAGTTTAGTATACAATAAACAATTACTTTTGTAAAGCAAAACTTATTATCTTTTTTCCTTATAGATTATCTAGTCCTGTTTTAAGATCCATTATTATATCAGCTACATTTTCTATTCCTACTGAAATTCTGATTAGACCATCTGTAATTCCAGCTTCCAGTCTCTCTTCTCTAGTATATGGAGAGTGAGTCATTGATGCAGGGTGCTGTATAAGTGTTTCGCAATCTCCTAAACTTACTGCAAGAGTACAAAGCTCTAAGCTGTTCAGAAGTTTCTTTCCAGCTTCTACTCCTCCCTTAACCTCAAAAGCTATTATTCCTCCGAATTTCTTCATCTGTTTTTTAGCGATATCATGTCCTGGATGGTTAACTAATCCTGGATAGTAAACAGCTTCAACATTTGCATGAGTCTCTAAGAATTTTGCAATTTCCATAGCATTATCACAGTGTCTCTCCATTCTGATTTCCAAAGTTTTTAACCCTCTTGTTACAAGGAATCCTTCAAAAGCTCCAAGAACTGCTCCTGTGAAATCCTTAACTCCCTCTAATCTAACTTTTAACATATCCTGCATATTTCCAACTACAAATCCTGCGATAACATCTCCGTGCCCGTTCAAATATTTTGTTGCAGAGTGAACAACTATATCTGCTCCAAGAGTTATAGGATTAGTTAGATATGGAGTAGCGAAAGTATTATCTACAACAACTTTCATTTTTCCGTTAGCTAACTTAACAATTTCCTGAATATCTACAATTTTAAGGTTAGGGTTAGCAGGAGTTTCGAAATAAAGCATTGCTGTATTTTCTTTTATAGCTCCCTTAACTGCCTCAAGGTCAGACATATCCACAAAATCTACCGTTACTCCAAACTTTGTAAGTCCATGATTTATAAGTGCATAAGTACATCCATAAAGAGTTTTATCTGCCACAATATGAGCTCCAGCCTTTAAGAAAGTCCAGAATACAGCTGCAATCCCTCCCATACCAGAAGCAAAAGCAACAGCAGCTTCAGCCTTCTCAAGTTGCGCTATCTTTCTTTCAACTACATCTAAAGTTGGGTTTCCAAGTCTTGAATATATATGTCCTCCCTCTTCCAAAGCAAATCTTCTTCCTCCTTGCTCTGCTGTATCAAAAACAAAAGTTGATGTTTGATAGATTGGAGTTGTTAAACATCCGAAGGGATTTTTTTCTGCTCCTGCATGTACTGCTTCTGTTCCAAAACCTGTAAATTTTTTTTCCATATTTTTATCTCCTCTATAAAATTTATTATTCCATGTCATTATTCTATTACTAAGATAAACAAATTGCAACCCTTTCTATATAAAACTGTTATGTAACACTTTTTTCGTTGATAATGCAAAAACAACATGATACAATCAATTGTGTAGGAGGTTTTTATGATTAAAACAGAAATAACGATGAATAAAAATATAGACGAGAGTTTTTATAAGCAGATATTCAACAGTATCAAATTAGAGATTGCCTCTGGACACTTTCCACCTGGAAAAAAAATCCCCTCTCTCCGGCATACAGCTCTAAAATTTAATATAAGTATTCAGACAGCTCTTCAGGCTTATAATCTTCTAGAAGAAAAGGGATATATCGAAAAAATTCCAGGAAAAGGCTCTTTTGTAAAAGAACACAATAATTTTTCTCTAGATCGGGGACTATCTCCTATTATCGATAATTTCAGATACGGGCAGGGTGGAAAACATGATTTTATAGATTTTTTCAACGGGACTCCAAGTTCTGAAAATTTTCCATCCGAACTCTATAAACAATTGGCCTGTGAGGTTATTGATGAGTTCGGCGGTGAAATTTTCGAATACCAGAATGTACAGGGTCTTCTCTCCCTCAGAAAACTTCTCGGTGAGGAACTGGAAAAAGATGATATTTTTGTTACCGAAAAAGATATTCTTATAACTTCTGGAACTCAACAGGCTTTGGAAATTATTATTCGTGCCTTTTCCTCTGAGAGAAAACCCGTAGTGGCTCTTTCAGCACCTACCTATCTAAATGCTCTGAACCTTTTCCGTGATTCCTGTAAAGTTATATCTGTCGATCTGAAACATGAAGGTTGGGATATGGAGGAATTCCGAGCTCTTCTTCAGAGAGAAAAGATAGATTTTGTCTATGAAGTAATAAATTTTCAAAATCCCACAGGAGTCCTCTGGAGTCTAGAAAGAAGAAAAGAGCTTCTTCGGCTGGCTCAAAAATATGATTTTTATATAATCGAAGACGACAGTTTTCGAGAATTTTACTATACTGAAGAAAAACCTTTTCCCCTTAAAAGTTTGGATAGAATTGGAGATGAAAGGATTATCTATCTCAGAACATACTCTAAAAGTATTATGCCTGGAATATCGACAGCATTAATGCTTCCTCCTCCCAATTTTATGGAAAAAATACTTCTTACCAAATACAGCTTAGATACAACAACTTCAGGACTGAATCAAAAAATTCTAGAAAAATTTTTAGAAAAAGGATATTTTCAAAAACACACTGAAAATATGAGGAAAGTTTTTAGAGAAAAATGTTTTCTTATGCTAGAGCTTCTAAAAAAAATTCCTGAAATTGAGATTCTCAATTATCCACAGGGAGGGTTTTTTATTTGGATAAAACTTAATGAAAATATTCCTGAAGATATTTTTTATAAAAAATGTAGGGAAAGGGGGGTGTATCTTCTCCCAGGAAAAATTTTCTATCCCGAATTACCTGATTTTGGAAGAATACGTCTCAGTTTTGTAGGGAGCAGTTCCGAGAATATAAAAAAAGGGATTCAGATTATAACTGAAACCCTTCATTCACTATTACTCTCCGATTCTCACTAAGAATCCCTTTAGATACTCGGTCTCTGGTACTGCTACAGAGACTGGGTGACATTGGCTCTGATGTAGCTGATTTACAATAACTGCACGAACACCTGCATCTTTAACCGCATAAGCCAGAGCCATTCTCAAGTCTGAGCTCGTAACTGCACCACTACAACTGTAGATAGCCAGTAAACCACCGTTTTTAGTCAACTTTATTCCATTCAGAATTATATCTTTGTAAGCTTTTAGAGCCTTATCTAAATCTCTTCTGTTGGGAGCTAGTTTTGGAGGGTCTAGATTTACTATATCCCACTTACGTCCCTCTTTTGCTAGATCTCTTAGAACCTGAAAAATATTTCCTTTGATATATTCTACATCTTCATACCCTGAAAGATTTTTCCGAGCCACATTGAGCACATCCTCACTAACATCTATAAGTGTAGTAGATTTTGCACCTTTTACCATGGCATGTAGAGAAAAACCTCCAGTATAACTGCATACATCTAGAAAATCTTTACCTTTTGAAAGAGCCCCCATAAGTATTCTATTATCTCTCTGATCTGAATAGAAACCTGTTTTCTGACCTTTCAGGTCTATGATAAACTTGGCATCTCCTTCATAAATTTCAATCTCATCAGGTACCTCACCGAAAAGTATTCCAGATTTTTCTCCAAGACCTTCAAGTTTTCTTCCGTCTCCTTCACTTTTCTCATATATTCCTAAGAGTCCCGGTATCTCTCTTTTAAAAGCTTCTACTAGAAGATTTTTATCCTTTTCCATTCCCATAGTCGAGGCTTGAACCACTAAATAATCTCCAAAACGATCCACTATAACTCCAGGAAGAAAATCTGACTCACTGTGAATAAGTCTATAGCCGTTGCTTCTTAGCCCCAACATCTCTCTCAACTGAAGAGCTTCTCTTACTTTTTCACAGTACCACTCTAAATCAACTTTTTTCTCCACCCTTTTCTCTAGCATACGCACCATTATTTTAGAACTTTTATTATAATGTCCATAACCTATAAACTCTTTTCTAGAATTGTAAACTTCTATAACACTTCCCGCTTCAGGATTTCCCTCTATCTTTTCGACTGCTCCTGAATATATCCAAGGATGCCCACTGTACCAAAGTTTTTCTCTGTCTTTTTTTATAAAAATTTTTCCCAAATTCTCACGTCCTTTATCTTATGGAATATATACTCCTACATTATATGTTAGCCTTTTATATCTAAAAATGCAAATATTATTTTACAAAAAAAGAGTACAAAGAATGTACTCTTTTTCACTACATTATTCTTTTATAAATTTTACAGCTTCCTCTCCAGCTATTCTTCCAAATATAACAGCAGCACTGTAAGCAGCATTGGAGCTTGTAACTTCTCCAGCTGCATAAAGTCCTTTAACTAATTTTCCATCTTCTGAATAAACCTGAGTTTTTTCATCAGCAACAACTCCACCTCTTGTCATATGAACAGCTGATTCAACCTGTACTGCATAATAAGGTCCCTCTGTTTTAATCTCTCTCGTGAAAGATTTCGCTCTGAATGGATCTGATATTTCACCACGAATTGCAGCATTAAAACTTTCCACTGTTTTTTTAAGATTCTCAATATTGATTCCCATAACATCTGCTAACTCTTCCAAAGTTTCTGCTTTTGTATGAAGACCTGCTCCTACATGCTTTTGAAGACGGTAGCTTGACTTATAAAGATTTTCATCATATAGATAAAAAACCTCACTGTCAGGTTGCTCAAGTATTTTTTTAGCAGTGGCCTGTCTTGTAGCATAAGTTATCTGCTCGCTTGTAAATCGCTCACCATTTTTATTTATAAGTATAAATCCATCTCCTCCACCTGTAAGATCTCTAGTAGCTCCTATGATGAATGGGAAAATATTTATAACGTCCAAATTAGCTGTAGCTATTCCATGTTGCTGGAAAACAGGGATAAAATCTCCTGTTGCACCTAATTGGTTAGAAGTTTGGAACTCTTCTGTTCCTGGAGCATATTTGGCAAGAAGCTCCTTGTTTGCAGAGAATCCTCCAGTTGCCATTATAACAGCCTTGGCTTCTATCTCATAAAAGTTATTTCCATTCTGTACTTTGATACCTTTAACGGTACCCTTATCCATCAGAAGATCCAATCCTTTAGTATTTGTTCTTACATCGATTCCCAAAGCTTTAACTTTTGCTTCCATACCATCTTGAATATGAGCTCCAGCATACTGATCAGCTTCAGCCATATGTCCTCTTTTTCCATAATAGTGATTCAACTTGATTCCCATACCTCTTAGCCACTTATCCAGTATTGCTGAGCCTTGAGCCTGGGCTCTTGTTCTCTCTGGCGAATCTATAGAATTTGAATTATCTGCTATCAACTTTTCTATAGAATCTTGGACTCCAGCTTTTTTCTCAGCTTCAGAATTGATAAGGTCATAGAAGTTCATATCATATTTTCCATTTCCACTTAATATATCGAGTTTTTCTATCATTATTATATTTTCTAAACCAGCTTCCTTAGCAGATATTGCCGCAGCAAGACCCGCCGGTCCTCCTCCAACTATTAGAAGATCTGTTTTAACTGTCTCCAGATTAACTACCGGTTGCTCAGGTCCCTTTGTTCTCAGATTTATAGTCCCAAACTCTTTGCCTTCAGATTTCAAGGCCGCAGCTACAGCTTTTTTTATTCCTGTGGAAGTGTACGTTGCTCCTGACACACTATCAACTATAGGTGTTTGACTCTTTAATATTCTCTCTTTCACAATCGGAAACGTTCTGTCCACAATGTGCTGAGTATCTTTATGAGATAGCAACTCGAGATTTTTTATCTGATCTCCTGCTGTAGTAACTTTTACCTTTATGTCTCCTGTAAAACTGTTAGCTTTCCCTATAAATTCTTTTTCTTTAACTGAATTTCCACATCCTGTGAAAATTAAAGTTGAAAGAGTTATCAGGGCTGTCAAAAAAAATTTTTTCATCTTTCTTACTCCTTGGTATATTTTTTCTTTTTATTGTAATTCTCCCCATATAATCTGAAAACACGTTCAAAAGTTCTAAAATTATACCATACTTTCAAAAATATAGGAATACCTCAAGTGGTCAATATATAAACAATATATCTTCTTTATGTTTGTTTTTAATGTTTAATATGTATGCTTTAAGCTATATAATCTAATTTTATTTTTCCTTGGATATTAGGATAATTTTATTCTTCAGTTTTTTGTGATATAATGAGAAAATAATAAAAATATAAATCAGGAGGATCCATTTATGATTCAAAAAGAGCTACTTGAAAGAGTTTTAGAAAAAGCACTTTCCACTGGCGGAGATTTCGCAGAAATTTTTGTAGAAGACAGATGGGACAATAGTATCACTCTTATAGGAGGAAAAATAGAAAACTCCCTCTCAGGAAGGGATTTCGGAGTTGGAATCAGAATAATTAAAGATCTTTTTGATGTCTATGCCTATACCAATGATTCATCTGAAAATTCTCTTCTTACTTTGGCTCAGGAAGTCGCTTCGGCAATAGAAGGGACTCCTACCACAAAATATATCTCTTTGGAGAAAAAAGCAATAAAAAATTTCAATAAAATAGAGATTATACCCAACAGTATCAGTAAAGATAAAAAAATAGCTTATATGAAAATAGCTGACAGATATGCTAGCGATTATAGCCCGCTCATCTCTCAGGTAAAAGTCATCTATGGGGACTATACTCAAAAAATTCTTATAGCCAACTCCCATGGAGAGCTTATTGAAGATGAGAGAGTGAGAACAAGATTCACAATTCAATGCGTGGCTTCCAAAGATGGAGATATGCAAACGGGCTATCTAGCTCCTGGAGCTGCCAAAGGATTTGAATTTATAGAGGGGCTCGATATAAAATATGTCGCCCAGGAAGCAGCTCGTATAGCAGTTACTATGGTAGAAGCCGACCTCTGCCCAAGTGGACAGATGCCGGTAGTCATCGATAACGGTTTCGGAGGAGTAATTTTCCATGAGGCCTGCGGACATGGACTGGAAGCTACATCTGTGGCCAAGGGAACCTCTGTTTTCTGTGGAAAGGTGGGGCAACTAGTTGCCAATCCAAAAGTCACCGCCATTGATGACGGAACTATGGAAAATGAGTGGGGTACTCTTTCTGTGGATGACGAAGGGAATATTCCGCAAAGGAATGTACTTATCCAACATGGAATTTTAAAGGGGTATATGGTAGATAAACTTGGAGGAAAAAGAATGGGCACAGAATCTACTGGAAGCGGGAGACGTCAGAGCTATGCCTATCCCCCTACTTCAAGAATGACTAATACCTTTATAGCCCCTGGAACAGATAAGTTTGAAGATATGATACGTTCTATCGACAAAGGAATCTATGCAAAATATATGGGAGGTGGATCTGTCAATCCAGCTACTGGAAATTTTAACTTCGCAGTTATGGAGGCCTACCTAATTGAAAACGGTGAGATAACAAGACCTGTAAAAGGAGCCACACTTATAGGTAATGGCCCTAAAACTCTCCTAGAGATAGACATGGTGGGAGAAAATTTTGCCCAGGCCCAAGGTATGTGTGGATCTGTAAGCGGAAACATCCCTACTAATGTTGGACAGCCTGCAATCCGTGTGAGAAATATTACTGTAGGAGGAAGGAAATAATGAAAATAGAAAATTTTATAGATAAACTTTATAAAGCTGCCTCAGAATGTCAGGAGCTGGATGAATTTGAAATCTATTATTCTAGAGGAGAAAGTTTTTCCGTTAAGGTGTTTCAGGGAGAAATAGATTCCTATAAAAATGCGAAAGGTCTCGGGGTTTCCTTGAGGGGAATTGTGAGAGGAAAGATGGGATATTCCTATACTACAAAAATCTCTCTGAACTCTATCCAAGAGCTTATATCTGAAGTCCTCAGTAATGGAAAAGTTCTGGAAAATTCTGATAAAGTTGAGATATATCCGGGTTCTCCTCAGTATATTCCCGTAAAAAATTACAGAGAAGATTTTCAAGAGATTCTCCCAGAAGAAAAAATTCAGTTTGCCAAAAACATGGAAGAATATGCCAAGTCTTTAGACAGCAGAGTGGCAGTTGTAAATTATTCTCTATTTCAATCAGGAAAGGGTGAGAGAGTTCTCAGAAACTCACAGGGACTTCATTTGAGTTCTATGAGCAATTCAGGAGCTGCATATATCTCTGTGGTGGTTAGAGATGGAGAAGAAAACAAAACCGGCTCCGCTTTTATAACTGGAAATGATATCACAGAGTACGACTACAAAAAACTTGCAGTTCAAGCAGTGGAAAAAGCAGTGGAAAAACTGGGGGGAACTCCGGTGGCAACTGGAAAATATCCTGTTATTTTCAATCCCGAAGCCTTCACCTCTCTTCTGGGATCTTTTATGGGCATTTTTTCAGGAGAATCTGTAGATAAAGGACTTTCTCTTTTAAAAGGAAAAATAGGAGAAGAGATCTCTTCCAAGAACTTTACTCTGGTTGAGAATCCGTTCCTCCAAAAGGGCAGTTCTTCCAAAAGTTTTGATGATGAAGGAGTTGCAACAGTATACAAAAAAATTATAGATGGAGGAGTTCTCACAACTTATCTTCACAACTTAAAGACAGCCAAAAAATTTGGGGTTCAGCCCACAGGTAATGGTTTCAAAGGTTCCTATGCTGGGAGTGTGGGAATATCAGCTACAAACCTCTATGTGGAAGAGGGCGAATTTCCTTTCCACGAATTGTTAAAAAAAGAGCGCGAAGTTCTTCTTTTGACTGAACTTGCAGGTCTTCACAGCGGACTCAATCCTGTTTCTGGAGATTTTTCTCTCTCGGCAGAGGGATTCCTTTACAGAGATGGAGATATTATTCATCCTGTAACACAGATTACAGTAGCAGGGAATTTTTTCCAGCTTCTAAAAAATATATCAGCTCTCTCAGACCAAATCGAATTCAGTATGGGAGGTATAGGTTCTCCAGCTATTCTAGTAGCAGAGCTTTCAATATCAGGAAAATAAAAGGAGATTATCGATGAATCAAGTTTTAAATATTTTACAAAACACAACTCTTACTTACAAGCAACAGCTCCTCCAGTTAGCAGGACAAGCTGAAAGTACTCTTCAAGTTTTGAATGTAGACGGTGAAACTCAGGAACTTTTAGATAAAAATATTATCTGTTCCATGTTTGAGGGAAACGCTCCCTATAGACCCCGATATATTATACCTGATTATGAAAAACTTCTCAGTGAGGGATGCGAATTTCTAGATCTTCAACCCCCTGAGGACATATGGGAGGCCACAAATAATCTTTTGATTTTTTATAACCATGTGCCTTCAATCACATCTTTCCCAGTTTTCCTTGGAAATTTAGATTCGCTTCTAAATCCCTTCATAAAGGATGAAAAAGAAGCTCATAAAGCCATCACTCTTTTCCTTAAACATGTGGAGAGAGTATTTACAGATTCTTTTGTACATGCCAATATAGGGCCTTATGAAACTCCAGCTGGTAAACTCCTTCTTCAGGTCATGGATGAACTTCAATCAGATATTCCAAATCTAACTCTGAAGTATGATAAGGATAAAACTTCCAAAGAATTTATGGAACTCTGCCTAAAAAATGCAATGAACGGTTCTAAACCTAGCTTTGCAAGTCATAAAGTTTTTACTCAGGACTTTGGAACAGAAAAATATGCTATAGCTAGCTGTTATAACGGACTACTTATAGGGGGTGGAGGTCATACCCTGGTTAGACTCGTTCTTTCTAGATTAGCTCAAGATTCTAAAAACAGAGAGGAATTTCTAAATGAAAAACTTCCATATGCAGCTCAAAAGATGTTAGGTTATATGGATGAGAGAATCCGATTTTTAACTAAAGATACTACTTTCTTCAAAACTAATTTTTTGGTGAAAGAGGGCTTTATTCAGGAAGAGCTTTTCAAAGGAATGTTTGGTATTGTAGGACTAGCTGAAGCTGTAAACCATATTCTTCAGCAGGAAAACAAAGGAGCTAGGTTTGGACACTCTGAAGAAGCTGATGAGCTAGCACTTCTTGTAGTTGAAAAACTTCACGAGCTCGTAAAAAAACATGGAGATCATATAATTCTCCATGCCCAGGTAGGAATCGATACAGATACTGAAGTATCTCCAGGATGCAGAATTCCAGTCGGAGAAGAGCCAGAGATTTTCAAGCATATAGTTCAATCAGCTCCTTTCCATAAGTATTTCGCAAGCGGTATAGGAGATATCTTTATCTTTGAAGAGACGTATAAGGAAAATCTCCCTGCCCTTCACAATATAGTGGATGGTGCCTTTTCTTCCGGTATGAGATACATCTCTCTTTACGGGTCTGACTGTGATGTAGTAAGAGTTACAGGATACCTAGTTAAAAAGTCTCAGGTGGAAAAGCTTGAAAAAGGAGAGGTCGTAAAAAATAACTCCACTGTTTTCGGAATGGGAGCCAAGAACGGAAATAAGGCTTTCGATAGAAAACTGAGAGGATAGTATGGCAAGAGTAAATAAAATAATAAGATTTTCCTGTATAGACGGTCCTGGAAATAGGATGGCAATATTTTTTCAAGGGTGTAACTTCCGTTGCACCTACTGCCATAACCCCGAAACCATAAACCACTGTACAAACTGTGGAATCTGTCTAGTTACATGTCCCAGCTCTGCCCTTAGTAAAATAGAAGATAAAGTTTTCTGGTCAGAAAAAAAATGTACCCATTGTGACAGATGTATAAACTCCTGTCCTCATCTCTCATCTCCAAAAACGAAGAGTTATTCTGTAGAGGAGCTATTCCAAGAAATAAAATCTGTAGCACCTTTTATAGAGGGAATCACCGTAAGCGGAGGGGAAGCTACACTGAATATTCCCTTCCTTATAGAACTCTTTAAAAAAGTTAAAAATGAGCTGAATCTAACATGTTTTGTAGATACCAACGGTGGAATAGATCTCTCTCTTCACCCTGAATTTATAGAGATTACAGACAAATTCATGCTAGATATTAAAAGTATCGATTCCCAAGAACACAGGACAGTTACCGGAGTTGATAACTCCACTGTACTTAAAAATCTCACTCTTCTCCTGGATATGGATAAACTCCATGAAGTGAGAACAGTCGTTGCTCCCAATATGGAAAATGAAAAAACCATAGCTGCAGTGACTGAGATAATAAAAGGACGATGCCATTACAAGCTAAATTATTACAGAGAACATGGAGTCAGAGAAGAGGGGCTACAGTTTCATAGAAAAAATAGAGAATAAAGAATAAAGAGGCAGAGGGATTAATCCCTCTGCCTCTGCTTTTTTAGTATTAAAAATCAAGTTTTTTTATCAGCCAAAGATTTGTAAAATCTCCTATTTCATCACTCTGATATCCTGCCGTGCCCTTTGAGTTGCTCAGATAGATATTTTCAACTCCATTCTTCATAAGATTTTCCACAAACTTTAGACTCTGTCGAAGAGGTACATCTGTATTTCCCACTCCATGCACTATGAGAGCTGGAGCTGTTTTTTCATTTATATAATACAACGGACTTGCCATCTCTGTTAGTACAACTTTTTCCCAATAGGGGGATTTAACCGTTCTTTCTTTTCTCAGCTTTCTTATAAGTTTCATTCCTTGATCAGGAGAATTTCCAAAATCCACCAAAGTCGCTTCCATAGATTCATTGGAATCGAATTTTTTTATTGCTTCTTCTCTAGAAAGAATTTTACTGCTCATGTCTGGTGAAAGGTTCATTATATCGGTTACCGCTCCAAAAACTGCTGTAGCCTTTACTTCTGTATTTTCATCCCTATAATCTCCAATCTCTCCAGCAAACTCTTTCCTCTCTTCTGTGCTTCCCAGCATAAGAGCCAGTGATCCACCGGTATCCTCTCCTACTGCAACAAAAGAATTTTTCAGAAGACCGTATTTTTCACTGTTTGCCTTGAGATATCTCACGGCACCTTTTACATCATGAATCTGAGCTGGAAAAGGTGCTTGGAGAGCATCACGATATTCAGGTACAACTACTGTAATCCCTTTGTTTTTGAGCTCTTTTATTTTTTGGAAAATTTTATTATTTTCTAAATCGTCTTTTCCTAGATTCCAATTTTTTCCAGGTATATAAATTACTACAGGAGTCTTGGCAGAAAGGTTAGTAGGACGGTATATATCCACCTTCAGCTGAACATTAACTCCTTCACGGTCCAAAACTGTCGCAAAAATTTCTCCTTTATACTCATCCATATAAAGAGAGTTTTTTACCTCAACGCCTGCTTTAGTTTCCTTTTTCAGATTAATCTCTGAAGTTTTTACCTCGCCTCTCAATATTTTCTGAAAAAATTCTGGTTTAAAGTAATATAATCCTCCCCCTAATAGGGCAAGAATTAAAATAAGAGATAAAAATATATTTCTTCCTGTATGACTTTTTTTCTCTCTAAAATTGTACATAAAAACTCCTCTTCCTATTTTTTTAATAGGTCTCTTATTTCCTCTAAAAGCTTTATATCTTTAGGGTCTTCTGCTACCTCTTCAGCTTTTTGTTTCTCAGCTAAAGCTTTCTTTTTTGCTGTTTCTATAAATTTTATAAAAGAATATACAGCTAGGGCTATTATCAGAAAATCTATACCTGTCTGTATAAAGTTTCCGTAGTTTACCGTCAGAGCTGGAATTTCTCCCTCTGCTTCTTTAAGAGTATAAACTAGGTTCTTAAAATTTATCCCTCCTGTAGCAAGACCTAAAAAAGGTGTCATAATATCTGCCACAAAAGATGCGACTATCTTCGAAAAAGCTGCTCCTATAATTACTCCTATTGCCAAATCAAAAACATTTCCTTTAGTTATAAAATCCTTAAATCCTTTAAACATATTTTTACCTCCAAAAATTTTTTTTGTTTCTTAGAGATATATACTACGTTTCTTGATTTTATCTTTCTTCTGGATAAAAATATTTTTCTATTAAATACGCTGCCATAAGAGCTCCTATTATTCCAACTGAGTCCACTAATACATCGGTAAAAAGACCCGCTCGTCCAGGAATAAAAGTCTGATGGAATTCATCAGAGCAGGCATACAAAAACGCCAAGGATCCCGACCATAAATATGGATTATTTTTCCCTATTGAAAAAAGATATTTGATAATACTCAGAGTAAGAATAAAATACTCTGTCATGTGAGCACTTTTTCTGACTACCAGACTAACTAGCATCATATTTTCTCCATCCATATCTATACTTATAGGAAGATATGCCAGCAGTGCCACTATTATTCCACTCTGTTTTGAAGAATCTTCTCCGGAGCTATGGGAAAAAAGGAAAATTACCACCATTATTCCTAAAACAATAAAAAGATACCTATTTAGATATTTTTCTTTAAAACTCATCTATTTCATCTCCCTCTTCCGTCTCAGGCAGTTCTATACTCATAAATCTTGAACTTATCTTGTAGGAATCCGCAAGATTTTCAGAAAGCAGAAGATTTTCTACAGCCAGTTCATACTCCCGAAGTTGAATATCATCCCATACTCCGGTTTTGTAATCCACTATGAGTATCTCTCCTTTTTTCTCCCCATGAGGTTTTCTTATCATCAGCCTATCTATCCTCTTCTCTTTCTCTTCCAGTTTTATCCTGAATTCCGAATGGATATAATCCCAGTTTTTTGAAAATATATCTCTGTTTTTTTCCAAAGAATTTCCCAGTTCCGCACTTTCTAGAATTTTTTTCAGATTTTCAACTCCAACCTCTCCTCCATATTTAGATAGGGTGAGTTTTCTGCTTCTCTCCAGCTCATGGTCAGTAAGATGTTTTATATTTTCCAGATAATAGTGAAGAGCTGTACCCAATATTTTTCTGTGCTGACGGTTATGGGAGGTTCTCAAAAACTCCTTCTGTTCCTGAAGATTCTTTTCTATCTCCTCCTCTGAAAAAGACGGCAGATTCAAATCTAAAACTATCTCTGAATTTTTTTTATCCTTCTCATTCTCTTTATCTCTCTCCTGATTCTGAAGCTTCCCTGTAACGGTAGGAAGATTTTTTAGAGCATGAACTAGATAATCTTCTGTTTTTGAAGTTCCCAACACTATAAAAAGGTTTCGTTTAGCTCTTGTGAGTCCAACATACCAGGTATTTATCTTTTCTTGAATTTTTTTATATGGCAGTTTATATAAAAAATCGTACTGGGAAAAAGAATTTCCCGTATCGCTGAGAATAAGCCCCCGGCTTTTCTCATTGAGAAGGATAAAATTTTCAAGTTTTTCGTAGTTTTCATCCAGTTTAATCTGAAAATCTAGACCTCTTTCCCCCCTATCAGCCTTGGAATTATGAATAAAAAATACAGTATCATACTCCAGACCCTTTGAACCATGGATTGTGATAAGGGTTACCGCATTTTCATCCTCTACACTTATCTGGGAAAAACGGGAACTGTTGGGATTGTTTTCAGCTGTCTTCACAAGATTCTCCACCCTTTTGAAGCCTCTGGACAGCTCCATAAATCCGTAGTAGTTCTCTATATCACTGCTACTTCCGAATTTTTGGAGTGGAGAGAATTTTTTAAAGATTTCAGGAATTATATATCTGCTCTCCCCCTTATATTTGTCATACTCCCTTCTAGTCTCCCTCACCATTTCCAGAAGTTTTTTCAACTCTTCAGATATCACAGAAAGCTCTATCTCCTCTCCTGACAGATAGCTCTCTACCCCATCTCTTTCTTTTAAAAGTTCTTTTAAATCCGGGTGAGAAACACCCATCGTATCATCTCGAAAAAATTCCATAAGAGACATATAATCACTATATGCTAGATATTTAAGTAATCTGAAAATCCCTCTGTTTACCCTGTGCTGAAATATATTTTTATTGGATTTGAGAGTAAATGGGATATGGAGGTTAGATAGTCTGTTTCCCATCTCTATCAGTTCTTTTCCCGTTCGGGCAATGACTGCTACCCTTCTGTAATCCCCGACAAATCTCTCCTGAAGTATCTGACATATCTTATCCAGATGATTCTTCTCTTCTTCCTCTTCCGGATAGACAGTTTCAATATAGGATTCATCCTCCTTTACATAATTTACAGGAATAAATTTCCACTCCCCTTCATTTTCTGCAGAGTAGAATTCGGAAATCTTACCAAAAAGGTCATTGGTAAAAGTTACAATATTTTTTCTGCTCCGATAGCTGGTATCCAAATTATCCTCTCGTCCCGGAAGTATATTGGGAAGGTTTTCAAAAAGCTCCTTCTCTCCTCCTCTCCAGCTGTAGAGACTCTGCTTCTCATCTCCCACACAGAAGACTCTCTCTGCACTCTTACCTATAGCTTTGAGAAGTTTCCATTGAAGTATACTGGTATCCTGAAACTCATCTATAAATAGAGTTTTTATCTCACCATCAAAAAGTTCCTGAAAATAACGTGTAACTTTTCCATCCTTTACCAGTCCCAATCTCTCATCTCTGTAGTTCATATAGGTATAGGTTGATATGTCACTGAAAGTCAGCTTTCCCTCCCTAATTTTTATCTCATCATAATTTCTATAGAGCTCATCTATAAATCCTAGAACCTCACGTTCATATTTTATAATTCTGCTGTTATATATATCTACCCTAATTTTTTCTCTCAAATTCTGAGTCAGTTCCTTCATATTCTCAAGAATATCTTCGCAATCTTTTCCCCTAGTCTTTACTCCGTTCCAAAGATTTTTTCCTATGAATATTTCTTGATTATTTTCCATATAGGAATTTCTCTCTTCAAGTGTTTTAAGTTTTCCATAATCTGACAAATCTTTTGTAAAAAAATCTTCTAGAGGTTTCTTTTTTGTCTGTGCTATCTCCTCCATATTTTTTACTATAGAATCTGCCACCTGGACAGGAGAGTAGGAATCTCCAGGATATGGAATACTCTCTTTTTGTGGAATCTCCTCTGGATATTTTTCTTTTACTAGTATATAACGCCATCTCTCTTGAAGGAGACTTTGGATAAGGGCGATATAGTTGTCCAGATTTTTTTCCATATTATTTCCCAGAAAACTTTTGAAGACATTAAAAGATTTTTTATCTCCAAAAATCTTCTCCAAAAGCCTACCTGTAATCTCAGTTTCTTCATCGACATCGATGAGAGAGTAGTTTTCCATACTCAAAAAAGGTGCTACAACACTTCGGAATATCCTATTGATAAATCCGTCTATAGTATAAATTCTTAGCCTGTCACGGTTTTTGCATATCTCTTCATATAGGGAAATAAACCTCTCTTTTTTTAGTGACTCCTGAGGATAGAGTTTTTTTAAGGATTTCAGAATATCTTTTCCCGATTTTTCCTCATCTTCACTTCTGATTTTCCCAGAAAGAATTCTTAAGAAATCTACTATTCTCTCCTCTATCTCTCCAGTAGCCTTTTTTGTAAAAGTCATTACCAGAATATTTTTGTAGGACTCTCCTCTCAAAAGAGCTCCCAAATATTCCAGCGACAATCTGTAGGTTTTTCCAGTTCCTGCACTGGCTTTTAAAACTGTTTTCACTTTTTCTTCAGCTCCCTTCTACATATATTTATATACTGACAATAGGTACAGATGCCTGTTTTTTCTGCCAGAAGATAGCTTTTCTCACTCAGGAAATTTTCTATTTTTTCCCTCATCTCCTCTGTAGTGAGAACTTTTTTTCCCTCTTCATACCACTCTATCTTTCCGCTGATCACATTAAAAATAGCTTTTTCTGCCATCTCCTGACTTCCATAGAGCATGATAGCATAAAAATCCAATTGTCTGTCATTTTTCTTTCCTGTCTTATAGTCTATTATACAGTTTCCAAATTGGCTCTCGATGAGAAGATCAACTCTTCCAGAAAGATATACATCTGTCTCTCCTAAGATAAAAGGTTTTCTATCTGTACCGCTCTTTTCCGGCTGAAATCTCTCAATTCTTTTTCCTGTGTATCTCTCTTCCAAAACTCTATAAAAATCCCCTATATTTTTAACTATATTTTCTAGTAGAATCTCCTGAAAATAGCTATCTAAATGGAGAGGAATCTTATAACGGTTCTCTCTAAAACTCCCCATCAGATTTTCTCTTATATATTCATGGCTGAGAGAGAAATCTCCCCTATCCTTTATATCTTTATACTTTCTTCTGGCTATTTTCTCCAGGGTCTCATGGACAAAAATTCCCAGAAATTTACTACTCATATTTCTTTCGTAGGATTCACTCACCGGACTTAGAAGTAGGATATTTTCCAAATAAAATTTATACGAGCATCCCTCTAAATTGGTGTAGGAATAAGCTCCCAGACGTATTCCCTCAGGATAATCTTCAGAATCTTTTGGAAGTTCGTCCTCTTCCTCCAGTTTACTAGGATAAAGCTCTGCTCCTGACAGAGAGTTTTTCATTATCTCACGACTAATTTTCTCGCCGTTCTCTCTCTTCTGAAATTCCAGATTATAATAGATAATAAGCTCCTCTAGAAAAGGGGACATTTTGGAATTTTTATCGCTGAGAAGTACTGCCTCCCCACAGGTGAAAATCGATTGAAAAAATCTATATTTTTTAACCAGTTTCTCCTCTTCTGCTGTAATTATCCCCATATTTTTTTTCTGCTCCTCAGTGAGAAATATATCTCCTCCAGATCGCCCCGGTAGATTATCTGCAGTGAGGTCAGTAAAATATATCTTTCTCTCCCTTCTTTCCTTAGCAAGATTCAAGGATTTCACAACTGCCAAAGGCGAACTACCATCTCTTTCTAGAGAGGCTACCTCGATATTGTTCATATATTTAAGAATTAGATTGAAAATATTTTTCGAGAGATCTTCAGAAAAAAGATTTTTGAACCCATCTTTTCCATATAGGTTTTCACTGCTTTGAGCAAGCTCAAGAGCCTCGAAAAATTTCTCTAGAATATCAGTATATTCAGGTTCGATAATCTCAATTATTTTTAAATTTTCTCTAAAAAAACTTTCAAATTCTTCTACTTTTTTCAACCTTCCAATTCTCTCTATATCCGCATATATTCGGTTCAAAACCTCTGTTATCTGGCATTCCAGGTATTTTTGAAAAGTCTCCATTTCCATAACTTGAGGAGAATAATATTTATAATCATCCCTCAGTAGGGAATAGAACTCCTTTATTCCTTGGGAGGTAATACCATAATTTACCCTAAAACTCCTTTCGGTTATATATTCCTCCAAAGTCTGAAGAGCAAGGGCTCCCTTAAGACGTGGTTCAGATGTTAGGAGGATTTCATAGAGTCCCTTAAGAAGTAGATATATCTCTCTGTTGTCCAGGGTTTCCAGAGCTGTGGTTCGGAAATATCCAGGAAATACCTCTGCCAGTCTATTTTTTTCCAAATTCGGTGTGAATATATCATTTCCCTTCTCTTTCCCAAATTCTTGAAGTAGAGTTATACCTTCATCCATAGCGTCTTCTGTCTCTATTAGGGCAATTTTAATCTTTTCCTCTAGAGCCATGCTCACAGTTTTCAGTTTGAACCTTTCTTCATCAAAATCCCTTTCTCCACACTGAAGAACTATCTCCACAGGAACAATCTCTGCAATTCTTTTTATGCTTTCCTGCTCCAGAGCCGTAAATTCAAGCTGATCTACAAAAATAATTTTCTTAAAACCTTTTATATATTCTAGGCTGAGATTTTCAATGCTTTTTATCCAGTCTGCAGGAATAAAGTTTTCCCTCCCAAGAAATTTTTCATAATGCCCTTTCATCAGATAAAATTTTTCTATCCTCTCCCTCTGCCAGCTCTCCAAGTTGGAATAATCCTCAATTAAATTTTCTTTGGACTGACGAAAAAATTTAAAAAACTGATCTGCCAGAGTTATGAAGTCATAGTAATTCTGCATATCCAGATTTTTTTTTATCTCCCTGTCCAAAGAGGAAAAAAGAGTCAGCATTCTCTTGGCCTCTTTTAGTATGACTCTATCTGTAAGAAATATTTTTCCATAAAATTCATCTATTGTGCATACTTCCTGTGGTTTTTCGAAAAGCGATATCTTCTCTCTATCTGAATAATTTTTTTTCAACAGATAATCAGAAAAAACTATGAGAGTGTCTTTTTCTCTACTACTTTTAAGAGAATCCATCAAACTCTGTGAATAATCTATATATCTGAATTTTATATTACACATAATAACCTCCAAATTTTTTCTTATAAGACTAGTATATACCAAAACACATAAAATATCATAGCTAAATTTTATGCATAAATCATCTGTTTTCAAAGCCCCATTTTATGAGGGTTCAATTTTAATGGCATAAAAAAAAGGGTTCCCATCTCTGGAAACCCGCAATTTTATTGACTTTTTTCGGCTTTGTAAAATCGTTTTTTAGAAAATATAGGTACAAATACAAGTGGTAATCTATTAAACGACGTTATAAGCTAAATTACAGCTTCAGATGAATAATAATTATTTTAATGTGCGAATAATTATTGTGATTCGTTTTGATATTTATTAATTCTCTCTATATATTCCAGGCAGTCTTTACCACTCAGAGGTTTGCTAAATAGATATCCTTGATAAATGCAGTTGCCTAATTTATCCAGCTCTTCCTTTTGCTCAATAGTTTCAACAAATTCTGCTATCATGACTATTCCTGAATTCTGACAAAGACTATGCATGGATTTAACTATATTTCTGCTAGTTTTATCTTTCACTATATTTTTTATCAAACTTCCATCTAATTTGATGATATCAATATTGTATTTTTGAATATATAGTATTGGATTATATCCCTGACCAAAATCATCTATAGCCAATTTAACTCCCAGTTTTTCTAATTTATTTAGCTGTTTTCCTGTTGTGTCATCATCTGAAATAGCTAAATTTTCTGTTATCTCAAGTTTTATATCACTACTTTTGAGTTCATATTTTTTTACAATCTCACTCACTTTTTTGCTAAAATTAGGATTTTTAAGTTGCAGGGTGGATATATTTATAGACATTGCAATATCCCTTATCCCCTTTTCATTCCATATTTGTAACTGTTTACAGGCTCTATCTATAATCCACATTCCAAGCTCATCTATCGTATCTGTCTCCTGAGAAATTGTGATTATGATATTGGGAGGAATATTTCCTAAAACTTCATGCTTCCAACGTAGTAAAGCCTCTACTCCTACTACTTCTCCAAATCTGTTTACCTGTGGCTGATATTCTAGGTATAAATTTTTATTCTGATGCATATCTGCTACCAAATCATTTCCCAAACCTCTAGCCATAGAACCTATGGAATCTTTTTTGGTTGTAAGATATTTATGGATTTTATTATCAACATATACCTCTTTTTTTAACTTTTCAAAAGTAGACTGACTTTCGTTTATCTGAATTTTGTTTGACATTTCTACAAAGGGTCTGTATATCATCACACCTAAAAAGATATTGAAAAGCTGAAGAAAAACTGCATTTATACTTCCTGTACTCAGATATGCATTTAGGAATACCGGAGTTATCCAATTTATTTCGTTTACTGTGACTGGTACCATATCTAATATCATTGCTAGATAAGATGTAAAAGTAAATAGAAGTGGAATTGATACAAAGGGAACAATATAGGCTGGATTAAATATTATAGCTATACCGTATATTACAATTTCATTTATATTAAATAATCCCGGTAACACTCCAAGTTTTGCTATATTTCTGTTATTGTTACTGGTTTTTGTAATAAAAATTGCTATTACCAGGCATATAGTTGCTCCACCACCTATATTTACAAAGGTATCAAAAAACTGCTTTGTAAATTTATCAAAAAAATTTGTATTCAATATGTCAAATATATTAGACCCGTGAATCCCTAAAAACCAAAACACGTGAACTCCAAGAATATAGATAATCATTGTGGGCATAAATTTATTGAAAAATAAAATTATGCTGTTAAATATTCCGTTCCAATATTATTTTTAATGAAAAAAACAGTATTATTGTTAGGGCTGCGGGTATAAGGGAGCCTATCGAATTATTCAGTGTACTGTCATTACTATAATAGGTATTTTTTCTCTCTTTATACAATAAATCACTAAAATATAGAAATATTTCACTCGATATAAGTGAAATTAAAACTCCAAATGCCATTCCACTAGCTCCTAAGGAGCTTATATCAATAACTTTCATATCGCTTGTGATTGATATAACTATTATAAAGGATACTATAGCTGAAATTATAGGAGTCAGTTCATTTTTATTTTTTTTTGTATCTTTTATGCTGGCCAAGGAATGGCTGATAGTCAATATAAGTGGAATTGTAATTATTCCCAGTGTATATCTCTGAATCATTGCAAAAAGAACCTTCTAATTTGGACCCGCAATTTGGACCATCATCTCATTATATTTTTCACTCGGTAAGTTTAAGATAACTGTCGTCAAACACCCTATGATTACAATACTCTGAATTTTTAGAAATCCTATTCTTATCGCTTGGAGCCAACTATTTTTATTAAGTTTATATAGAGATTGATACATGGACTGACGTTCCCCCCTGGAATAAATTAATCCATTATAGCATGTTTTTGCCTTTTTTCCTCATTTTTTTAAGTATTTTTTTAAATGTCATTAATCCTGTGTCGGCAGATTTTATAAAACTCTCATCTATGGATCTGTCTATGAGTTTTTTTATCTTCTCTGTATTTTTGGATAGTTCTCCACCATGAAAAGAATCCAGTGCTATTTTATATCCTATCTCTGAAATACTTCTTCCTAAAAGATATGTTACACTTCCAGCCACGCCTCCTGTAATAACGCTCCCCAAACCTGGGACAGCTTTTTTTAGAAGATATTTTGCTAGAGCTCTCCCCCCTTGAGCTATTATTCTTTCTAAAAATATTCCTGTTATAGCCTGACCTGGAAGAATATTTTCCACTCCATATATTTTAAAAATTTTGAGAATCATAGCTATCTGTCCACTGATTAAGATAGGAGCATCAGCAAATGGAATAGGTACAGCCCCTACTGTTGTAGCTCCTGCTGAATAATAATTTATAAGATTTTCAACTTCCTTTTTTTTCCGTTCCAATGATTCTAAAAAAATTTTTTCTTTTTCTACATTCATCTTTTAAAAGCTCTTCCCACAACTATGGCTAAAATTCCATTTAGAAATATTCCGGGAATACCCAAGGCTATATTTCTACTCCAAATAGCATATGTATATCCTGACAGGAAAAATATCAAAGTCAGAGATGAAATTCTAGCTATTAAAATATTTAGAAAAATATTTTTGAACTTGGTATTTGCCAACGAGAACATTATCCCTTCAAAAATTAAGGCATATGTCATCATCCCACTCGGCATTCCAAAAAACATATTATTCAGTAGAGGCGAAAGTATAGCTATCGCCAACAGATAACCCGGGCTTAGGAAAAAACTTCCCACAGAAAGAGATAGGAATATAGGTAGATATACCACACCACTGAGTCCCAATGAGTGGTAGAGCGTAGGAGCAAGGAGACTTGTCCCCAGAAAAAAAGCAAGATATTTCGTTTTTTCATTTTTTAGATTTAAGGCTTTTACATCTATCATTATTATTCTCCTTTAATTTTTATATTTTTGTCTGAAGAGTTTTTGCCACATTTTTTAGTTCATTTATTATTTTTATTCCCTGCGGACATTGAGGCTCACATTTTCCACATGCTTTACACCGATCTGCTCTGGCTTCTTCCTTCACAAATATCTGATAGGATTGAGAAAATTTCTCTATGTCATTAAACATAGATGAGTTGTTATAAAATTCAAAGGCTCCTGGTATATATATCCCAAACGAACAAGGCATACAATAGTTACAGCCTGTGCAATTAACTTTTATTTTACTCTTATAGATTTCTTTCACTCTTTCTATACGGAGTAGATCCTCTTCATCCAGTATAGGACTCTGAACTCTTCCTGCTATCGCTATATTTTCTTCCAGCTGTTCAAAACTGCTCATTCCACTCAGCAACAGTGTCACCTCGGGATGATTCCATACCCAACGCAGTCCCCATTCCACAGGCTTATAACCCTTGGAACTGCTTTCCCATTCCCTCATAATATCAGGGGAGACATTATTTACCAATCCCCCTCCTCTGAGTGGCTCCATTACAAATACCCCTAATCCTTTTTTTGTTGCATACTCCAATCCAGCTCTTCCTGCTTGATATTCTGTATCCATATAGTTATACTGTATCATACAGAAATCCCAAGGGTATGAATCCACTATCTTTTTAAATAGTGGGAGCTCATCATGAAAAGAAAAACCTATATGCCCCACTTTCCCCTCAGCTTTTATTCTATCCAGGAAACTGAATATATCTGCCTCTGTCACATTTTTCCAGAAAGCTTCTGTTAGTGTATGAACTAGATAGTAATCTATTTTTTCCACACGGAGCCTTTTTAGCTGTTCATCCAAATAATAGTCCAAATCCTCTTTTTTCTTAATCAAATAACTTGGAAGTTTAGTTACTACATTCACTCTGTTTCTCAATCCAGTTTTTTCCAGTATTCTCCCTACCAGTGGCTCACTCTCACCCCCATGATAACCCCAGGCTGTATCTATGTAGTTTATCCCATTTTCAATTCCATATCTCATCATCTTTTCAACCTGATTCTCATCAATTTTCCCATCTTCCAAAAGTGGAAACCTCATGCACCCCAAACCTAAAATTGATAAAGGTTTTTTTCCATTCGGTATTTTACGATAGTTCATCAAAATCCTCCCCCCATATTTTTTTCAGAAATTTTTCCATAAGCGGTAAGCCCTCTTTTAAATCATTTATGCCTTCCAACATCGTTTCTACAGGACATTTCCCATTTCCTGTTCTATTGATTATATAGGGAGCTATCTCCTCATACTGAACTTCTATTCCCTTTTTTTCAAGAATTCCGAAAGCCTCCTGAGATATAAGTCCTGTTTTTATCTCCCTGCATCCTGCTTCGCTCAGTAACATAGCACTTCCCTTTCCTGTTACCTTGTCCTCAATCTGGGTTCCCTCTGTAACCTCCCATCCCTTTTTGTAAAACTGATAGGCCGGCATAATACCAAATTTATCCGAAGTAAAAATAACTTCCCCATATTTTATTACTTTTAAACTAATTCCCTTTTCCATTTCTCACCCTTTTTCATTTTTTCATTTTTTCATTTTTAAGTATAGCTTATATTTTTTATTTACACAACACCTGTTGAAAATAAAAAAACTGAATCAAAGTCCTCGACTCCAATTCAGTTTGAATTTTATATTTGGTGCATGAAAAGGGACTTGAACCCTTACTGGAAATCCTCCAACAAGGCCCTCAACCTTGCGCGTCTACCATTCCGCCACCCATGCAGTACTTCTGTATAATATCATAAGATTTTATTTTTGTAAACTATTTTTTCCTATTCCAGACTTTTCCTACTCAGTCTCGTAATCTCCATCATAATCTTCGTAGAACTCATCATAGATTTCTTCGTCTCTCCCTGCTATATCAAGGATATCTTCCTTGCAGTTTTCCAGTTTAAATTCTTGTGAAAGTTCTTCCTCTTCTAGAAATTTAAATTCTTCATCTTTCAGTACAGGAACGAATAGGTGGAAAAGTATTCTATCAAATTCACTTCTATAGGTATTAGCTCCAAATCCCATTTTCAGTTTAGAATTTTTATTTATCTCACGGGCAAACTTAGTATGGTTAGAGCAGTCATGAACAACTATTCCCCAGTTTTCCTCTTGAGACATCTTCATAAGTTTAAAAGTTATTTCACGGGACCAAAGAGGAGAAATGTATCCACGTCTTGCCATATAAAGTTTCTCTCCAGAATAATTATTTACATTGTCTTCTCCCAGATGAAGCTCTGCACAGTTTATAAAATCTATTCCAGTATCTAGAATAGCCTGTTTTTTCTCTATGAAAGTCTGGTAGAATTCAGGAGTCATAGGTGTTTCTATTCCTACACTCTTAAAATATTTTTTTGCTATTTTCATAGCCTCTATAACTTTATCCGAGCATTTTACAGCTCCCAGATTAAATCTCAGCTCATCCAGTCCGGCTTCTGCTAGAGCTTTCAGATTCTCTTCTGTAGACAAAGAACCATTGGTGTACATATGCTGATAGATTCCTGCTTCATGGAATTTTTTAACTATCGGATAATATTTTTCAATTTCTAAGAATGGCTCCAAATACACATAGGCTATCCCAGAAGGTTTATCCTGTATGGAAAGAAGAAGATCTATATCCTCCTCATAATAGAGAGATTCCCCTATCTCCCACATATCTTCAGGAATTATCTCTTGATTATCTAGATTATCATGGTAATAACAGAATTTACATGTGAGATTGCATTTATTTGTCTTTCTCACTCCTCCAAGACCAGTTCCGAAAAGACATGAGATGCATCCCTTAGGAAATCTATTTTGATCTCCCACAAATTGTGTTCTTCCCTTTAAATTTTGGAGATTAGGAATTTCATCCATCATTTTTTTAAATCTGTCATTCACAGAAAGTTCTATCTGTCTGAATATTGAGCCTATTACTGTCTCATATCTCTCTACTACCTCTTTTTTATCTCCAGGGAGAGAAGATAGGAATTCCAACCATTCTAAAGCATCTCTTTTTGAAATTTTCATTTTTTCCAACTCCTATATATTTTAATCATCTAATTTTTCGTAACTATCTTTTCATTATACCATAAAATAGATGTTTTATTAACTGTTTTTTTATTCTCCCATCTGTGATATAATATCCTATATTATACCTTTTAAATATTGTGAGGAAATTATGAAAATAAACTATGAAAATATAATGTCGGAGATGCTCAAAAAAATCTCCCCGGAAAAAAAATCTCTTCTGCTCCATTCCTGTTGTGCTCCCTGTAGCTCTGCAGTTATAGAGTTTCTTGCTAGTTATTTCGATATAACTATTTTTTTCTATAATCCAAATATAACAGATGCCGAAGAGTATAGGAAAAGAAAAGATGAGCATCTGGAATATATCAGCAAAAATAATCTGAATCTCAAATTTTTAGAGGGAGACTATCTTCCTAGAGGGGATTTTCTCCTGCCAGTTAAGGGATTAGAGAAAGTTCCTGAAGGTGGAGAACGTTGTACCCTCTGCTATAATCTGAGAATGGAAAAAACTGCTCAAACTGCTAAAGAGATGGGATTCCATTATTTCACGACAGTCCTCAGCATCAGTCCGCTTAAAAATTCCCAGAAAATAAACAGTATCGGGGAAGAGTTGGAAAAAAAATACGGGGTTACCTATCTCTATGCAGACTTCAAGAAAAAAGGGCGATATCTTAGAAGCATCGAACTTTCGAAGGAACACGAGCTTTACAGACAAGATTTCTGTGGATGTATCTTCTCAAAAGTTGAAAGGGAGTCCATAAAAAATATACAGCAAAATTTTTTATCGGTAAATCTTACTTCTCCTTCTGAAATTTCTTCTTCACAAAGGGATATATCTCCAAAATTCCAGGTAAAAAAATAGAAAAATCCCAGCTCTGAATTTGTCAGAACTGGGATTTTTCTATTTCTCAAATATATCTATAGTTACCTCTATCTTAGTTTTCAAACTTTCTAAAGAGAAAAGTCTTTCTATTCCTTCTCTTGGACTACGCCATCTATATGGAGTCATATTGAAAAGGTTCTGTATAGTTTCCTTTCCCTCTACCTGTGTCACATAGCTATGAGTCAGAGTCTCCCTATGGTTGAATATCTTCAAGCTCTCATCCTCTGCCGGAAGATAAAAGTCTTTTTTTACACTCTCATAGACTACTGCTTTCATCTCTTCCAGATGATTTTCGCCCGTGGAAACAATTATAAGTTTTCCACCTTTTTTCAGTGTTCTTCCAAACTCTGCAGGATCTATTTTTGCAAACATGCAAAGTATAAAATCTAGAGAACTATCTCCTATAGGAAGGGCTGCAGCACTTGCAACTAACCAGTTTATTCCTTTATAGCTCTTTGCTCCTGCCAAAACAGCTTCCTTTGATATATCTATGGCTGTTATCTCATTTTTTATTCCTTTTCCATCTAGATAGCTTTTCAGTCTTCCTGTATAATATCCTTCACCACAGCCTATATCTAAAATATCTATTTTTTCTTGACTGATAATATGTTTTTCTAAGGTTTCATTTACTCTGTCAGATATCCCTGAGTAATTTTCTTTCTCCAGAAAATTTTTTCTACTCTGAACCATCTCACGGTTATCCCCTGGATTTTTACTGTTTTTCTGATTGGAAAGCAAAAGATTTCCGTGACCCTGCTTGGAAATATCAAAAGTATGATTATTTTCACAGATATATTTTTTCTCTTCCCTCTTCAATTGTTTTCTGCATATAGGGCATATTATCATAATTTTTCTCCTCTATCCTCTGTTTTTTTCATTTTTTACAAGCTCTTTTAGCTTTACTCTAGTATAACCAATTATAAGAAATGCCGATACCGTATCTGCTACGGGAAAGGCCAACCATACTCCTTTGGCTCCAAAAAAATATGAAAGTATATATATAAGTGGGATGTTCAATCCCAGTATTCTCAATATAAAAAATTTTGACGCCGTCTCACTATCTTTTATAGCCTGAAAAAAATTGTTACAGCTCAAAAATATTGCAGTCGATGTTAACATAAAAAGATTCAGTCTCATGGCCTCAGAGGTAAACTTTATCAACTCTCCATCGTCCTTAACAAAAAATCCGCTGTAGAAATCTGTAAAAAGAAGCATAGTCATCACAAGAAGTGTGGATATTGTTGCAACTATCTTAATCTGAACTTTCACCACTTCTTTCACCCTAGAGACTTTTCCCGCACCGTAGTTATAAGAGATTATTGCTGCGGTCCCTTGGTTGAATCCCATCATACTGGTATTTATAAAATTTCTTACTATGGAAATAATCCCTATAGCAGCTGTGGCTATATCCCCACCGTACATACCAGCTTTCCTGTTGGTCACTATCACCAGGAGTGACTGTAGGAGCTGGTTATAAAATCTCGGACTTCCTATCTTTACAATATCTTTAAGTATAGACAGGTTGGGCTTCATATGAATAAATTTAAGTCTGAGAGTCTCGCTTCTGATAAAATATATCACGACATATAAAGCACTCACGGCAGTGGCTATAAAAGTTGCAAGAGATGCTCCACCTATTCCCATATTCCACTTTATTATAAAGAGATAGTCCAGAACCACATTGAGAAGTGCCGTAAATATATTTACTCCCATGGCGGTAACAGGATCACCTATTCCCCTTATCACGGTACTCTGCCCAAGTATCATCTGAAATATTACCACTGGAATTATAAATCTTGTGTATTCCAAAGCATATCCCATATTTTCTCCGGTAGCTCCAAATGCAAGAAGTATCTCCCTGTTAAAAATAGCTAGAAAAATTGTGAGAATACCACCTATGAGAGTAAGCCAAAAAAATCCCGATCCCAGTATTTTTTCAGCAGTTTCTTTTCTCTTCTCTCCCAATTTTATCCCAACATTTATAGCTATTCCTGCAAAAAGAAAGTTTATACTATTTATTATCATAGCATAAGGGAAAACTATTGCAACAGCACTCATTCCCGCTCTTCCTGCCACCTGACCTATAAAATACCTGTCTGTCAGAATGCATAGCATACCCACGACTGTCCCTACAGATGACGGTATGCTAAATTTCAATATTGTTCCCACTGTTCCATTTTTTTCAAAACTTTTTTCTATCCCCTCTGTTCTGCTCACATTTCCTCCTCTAGAAAAAAAGGGACCTTTTAGGTCTCCTTCTTTTTTTAGCTGATCTGTTCCATTATATATTTACCTAAATACTCTTTTAGAGTTTTCTTTCCAAAATTATTATAAAGTATTACTTGATACTCTTTTCCATTCTGATCTTTTCTCTCTTTGCTGTAAATTCCATATTTTTCAGAATTACTATTTGTGGCAGTCTGACCATCTACTGTTGAAAGAATTTCAAATTTTTTCAGATAGTTATTAAATCCTGCAGCCTTTAATTCTTGGAATCCTAGACTTATGAGTAGTGGGTTTACCTCTTTCAAAAACTGAGATATATTTATATCAGAATTTGGAAGCTTTACCTCACTAATAATTTTTATTATCTCACCCTTACCAGGAGATTTACTTTGTCTCACCAGAAATCTTTCTCTAGTCTCCTGCTTGCTTCTTAGATACGAGTTAAATCTTACTTGGATGTATTTTTGCTCTTTTTTATTCATAGGTTTTTCAATGAAAAACTTTAAAAGATTCTCATTTTTATCCATGTACATTCCATTCAATATTTGGAAAAGAATCTCTACATCATACATAGAGTTATGAAGATTTGCTTCATCCACATCTATTCCATAATATTTTGCCAGATCTGAAAGTTTATAATTCTTTCCCATATTCATTTTTCTAGCTTCCAAGAAAGTACAGAAAGATATCAATGTTTCAAATCCTACAAAATCTCTATCAAAAGAAAAATTATGTGCAACAAAGTGATCTGCATCTCCACAGAACTCTATAAAACTAGCGATATCATCTATATAATGTTCCGGATAATCTACATTTTCTCTAAATTTTTCTATATTTTCAGAATAGAGGTTATTTATCTGAAGGGCACTCAGGTTTTCCGCTTCTCCTGGAGTTCTGTAGTAAAATCTGTTGAATCTTCCAATCTCCTTTAATCCTGTTTCTAAGACCTGAGCCTTTATAGCTGAAAGTGACAGCACCGATGTCCTATTAAATCCATTTGTCTCAAAATCAAAAATAATTAATTCTCTTTTTAACATTTGCATCCCTTCTACTCTTTCAAGAGTCTAAATTGTCTATTCAATCTTATTTTAGTTTATTTTCCATCTATTATTCTATCATAGAATAGATGTATAATCAACTATTATCTCCCTCTTCCTTATCCGTATATTTTTTTCAATAGTTCTTTTTTCTCCATATTGCTTCTTACAGCTTTTACAAGCTCTCCTCCCTTGCTGCTATCACCAAGTAAAATTCCACCTACTATTTTTCTGCTATTGAATATAAATTTCTTATAGCTATTTTCACAAGTGTCCATATCTTCGAGTGCATCACATCCGTTTTCTTCCAAATACACATTCCCTATAGATAAGATTTTTGTATTCATCCCATGAAAAATAAGAGGTTGAATTTTTTCCTGGAATACAGCCTCACCTCCTGCTGCATTCATTCCAGCTACCTTTCCCTGCTCTACTGCAGTATCCCAAAGTCCTACAATTTTACCCTCATATTCAGCTATATCTCCGCAAGCATAAACGTTTTCAACAGAAGTTTCCATCTTTTCATTTACCAATATTCCTCTATTACAGAAAATTCCGCTATTTTCTATCAGTTCTCTGTTTGGAATTATTCCTGCACTTATAATCACTAAATCTGTATCTATTATTCTATCCCTATCTAATTCTACTCCCTGTATTTTTTTATCCCCTATATATCTCTGTATTATACTGTTCTTATAGAGTTTTATACCCATGCTCGCTATTCTTTCTTCCAAAAACTGAGATCCCTTTTCATCTAACTGTCTAGGAAGAACTCTTTGCATTATCTCCACAATAGAAACCTCCAATCCCAGTTCATACATAGCACAGGCAGCTTCCAGACCCAGCACTCCTCCACCTACTATTAGGGCTTTTTTTGAATTTAGAGCATATTTTTTTATTATTTCAGTATCATTTTTACTTCTCATGGTGAAAACACCAGGAAGATTATTGTTCTCCACTTTGGGATTGTGGCATCTTGCTCCCATAGCAAGAATAAGTTTGTCGTAAGATATTTTTTTTCCATCTAATAACTCAATATTTTTTTCTCTTAAATGAAGTTTTTTTACTCCTATTCCTTTATGCAAATTTATATTTTCTTTTTCGTACCACTCTAAAGGTCTCAAATAAAATTTCTCTTCTTTTATCTCTTTAAAAAGATAATCAGAAAGTATTGTTCTGTAATAGGGAACTGCATTTTCTACATCTATTATATCTATCTCTACATCTCTGTCAAATTTTCTTATATTTTCTGCTGCATTTATCCCTGAAGCTCCAGCACCTATTATCACTATTTTTTTTCTCATACCTTCCTCCTTTTAGAATACATCAAATATTTTTTACAAAAACTCCATTTTTTTCCTGAATAAAACCTATTTTCTTGAGATAATTTCCATGCAGAGGATTCTCTGTTTTTTGCACCACTCTTTTGTACCCTTCTTTTCTGAACATCTCTAGTTGTTCTTGAAAAATATATTTTCCGAAAGTATAATCACGGAATCTTTCTGTAACATAGTCTATTGTTATTTCCACATCTTCGTCATCTGTACGCCACCCAAGTATTCCAGCTGTATAGTTATTTCTAAGAAGATAATATAGTTCTTGAGACCGATTTAAACTTTCACTAGAAAAAAATTTGTTTATATCTACTGCATTTTTATCTATAAAAAGTTTAAAATAGTCACTTTCCCTGTCAGCTTTAACCATTTCATAGGATTCCTTTATAGAATACAGTTTTTTTAGGTAGTAGAGATTCATAAGAGCTATTCCTACATTCATAAACATTGTAGAAAAAGAACCTATAGCATATCCATATAGGGCAAAAAGTAAGCATCCTACGAAATTTATTATCCTTAACTTTATTATAGATGTCATCGATAGCGAGATTAAAATTACTACCGATGAAAATATTCCAAAAATCTCAATTAAATTCATCTTTACCTCCAAAAAGTTTCATTTAAATATGATTTTCATGATTAACTTTATCATGAATTAAAATTTTGCTTTATAACCATTGCTTATTATTCATTTTTTTAATGATACACTTTTTATTTATTTATTTTTTTATACTTTCAGAAAAATTATTTCATTTGTTTTTTTGTTTTTCTGTGTTAGAATATTTTATATTGAAACACTAAAAATCATTTTGATATATAATGTCTTATTTTTTAACTCAAATTAAATTTAAATTTTTTATAAAGGAAGTGTATTATGGAAAAATATCTTGAAACTGTAATCAATTATCACAAATATCAGACTTTACACGGGAGTGTTGCCAACTATATTCCCGGTCTTTCTAAAGCCAACAGAGAACATTTAGGGATTTGCCTTATAAATGATGATGGTTGTTTTTCGGCAGGGGATACTGAAGTTAAATTTACTATACAGAGTGTTTCTAAACCTCTTTCGCTTATGTTAGCTATCTTGGACAATGGTATCGAATATGTTTTCAGCAAGGTAGGTATGGAGCCTACTGGAGACGCCTTCAACTCCATTGTAAAACTAGAAACTGCCACCACCATGAAAAAACCTTTTAATCCTATGATTAATGCTGGAGCTATCGAAATCTGTTCCATGATTAAAGGAGAAACAGCCGAAGTCAGATTTGCTAGAATACTAGATTTTTTCAGAAAAATTTCTGAAAATCCGTGTTTAGATATCAATCAAGAAATTTACGAAGGTGAAAAACTTACAGGTAACAGAAATCGTGCTATGGGTTATCTTCTCAAAGCGGAGGGGCTCATTGAAGGAGATGTGGAAGATGCTCTGGACATCTATTTCAAACAGTGTTCAATCGAAGTAACCGCTACAGATTTGGCTAAATTTTCTATGTTTCTTGCCCGGAACGGAATAACCTCCAATGGCGAGAGAGTTGTAAGTGAGCATGTATGTAAAATAATAAAAACTCTGATGGTTACTTGTGGAATGTATGACGGTTCAGGAGAATATGCTGTAAAAGTCGGAATTCCTTCAAAATCAGGAGTAGGCGGTGGAATAATGGCTGTGGTTCCTGGGAAAATGGGAATCGGTGTTTTCGGACCATCTCTCGACACAAAAGGAAACAGCATTGCTGGAATCTCAGTTCTAGCTGATTTAGCTTCCAGACTGGATTTAAGCATATTTTAATCCAATTTTCTAAAATATTGAAACCGCAGATTTTTTCTATCTCTGCGGTTTTTTATAAAACTATATTATTCTGATAATACCATCTCTTTTTTCTCTATCCAATTTTCCCAAGTAACACTATTTATAAGTTTTTTCATCAAAATTCTTCTCTCTCTTATATTTTCCATTTCCCTTTCTATACTTAAAAAATTTTCTATATCCTTAGTCATTTGTCTTTTAATTTCCAAAATTTCATAAGTTATATCTAATATTTCTAGTTTTTTTTCTAAAAGAATCCTTACTCTCATTTTTTCTCCCCCGATATTTAATTAGAATTGTTCTTTAAATATTCTATACCATAATTTCTTGCGAATTCCTCTTTTAGAAAACAAAAAAAAATAACAGGTATGAAAACTCCATACCTGTTATCTATTAATAAGCTCTTGAAATTATAAACTCAACTCTTCTATTTTGTGCTCTTTGCTCTTCTGTTTCATTTAAAGTTTTAGGAGCAGATTCTCCGTAACCTTCAACTGTTACGTTATTCGGAACAACGCCTCTTAACATCATATATTCTTTTATAGCTTTAGATCTGTCTAAAGATAATTCTAGGTTATGATTTTCAGAACCTAAGTTACATGTGTATCCATCTATTTTTATTCTGATATCTGAATTATCTTTTAAAGCTCTTGATAAAGTATTCAGAGCTGGTTTTATTCTGTTCTTTACTTGAGCCTGGTTTAGGTCAAAAAGAACATTTTCTTCCATAGTAAGAATTAGGTTATTTCCCTCTCTTCTTATAGAAACTCCATCCTCGTTAAATACTATTATATCCTCTAGGTCTCTTCTGTCAGAGTTTACATTTTCCATAAGAAGATTATCTTTAGAGTTTATGTTAAGATCTTTTACATTTCTTGACGAACACCCTACCATTGCAGCCATAATAAAACCGATTACTAATAATTTTTTCATTTTTTCCTCCTAATGACAATAATTAAAAACTACAGAATTACAAACAAAACATTATCTTTTATATGCTGATCATTTGAATTTCTGTTGTATTGACCGTTAGTTATCCAATCAAAAACAAATCTTGCGTGATCTTCAGATGTTCTAACGCACTTTCTTGTTCCTGAAAGAGTTCCTAAATTTTCTTCTTTCATGCTCAGAAAATATTCTTTATTTATGAGTTCTTCATAATTAACCGGAGTTCCGTGAAGGTAGCCTCCTCCAGAAAATCTCGTAGCATATTTTGCATATCCCATTTTTTCACTGACTTCATTGTTATATAACATCTCAAATTTAGATACCGCTGCCAAAAAACTTCCCTTAGGAGTCTCAAAACCTAATTGGCTATCCAAACCTGTTTTACTTTGTACATAGGATATCATTACCCATTCTCCATCTTTTTTTTCAAATATTATCATATTCTGATTTTCTGTATCTATTACTACAGCTTTTTCTATTTTCTGATTATCCAGTTTCTTCTGTGGAGAAAGATTTTTTGTATTTATAGTTAAAACTTCTGGAATCGATTCTACTTTAACACGAGCTGTATTTCCTTCTCTTTCTAAAATTTTCATTATAGAACGGTCTGAAATAAAAACTTCTTCTCCTTTATCTGTTAGAGCACGAGTGTTCTGATCTGCAGTATTTCCATATTTTCCTTTCTTTCGATCCATATTTTCACTATTAGGATTAGGAGCATATGAGTTTACAACAGCGAGAGATATTCCCTCTCTTCTGGATTCCTCTATAAAATTTTCTACCTTTGTTATTCTTTTTAAAGCCTCGTCAAATCTAAAAGTTCTAAAAGCTACTAACTGAGCCGAAACATATCCTCTTTCACCTTTTGAAGTTCTCACTTCATACCAAAAAGTTCCCATGTTCATAACTTTAGAATATATTCTTACTTTTTTATTGAAATCTATCTCTTCTAAAACCGGAGAATTAGTCCCTGGTAAAGCTCTTACATTAGCTTTTAATGTTCTTACAAAAACATAATCTAGAAGTTCAGGTTCCTCCCCTAAGAACTTATCCATAAATGTTATCTCTTCGGGAATCATATTATCATATGTGGCCATCAATGGCACTTTCGTGTATTCGTCTATTATGTAGTTGGCACTCTGTTTTTTTGCGGGTGTCTGCCCTACACTTTTCTCTGAATCTGCTTTAGGTGATACAATGTTTTCGTGAGCAGAGATTGTTGTAGAAGCTAGAACTGCTAGAAATAACAGTTTTATTTTCAGCATTTATTCACACTTCCTTTAAATTATAAAATAAATAAAAAAATGGTGCCACCTATCGGAATCGAACCAACGACCTCTACCTTACCATGGTATTGCTCTACCGACTGAGCTAAGATGGCACTTTCTAGTATTTTAACATATTTTTACACTGTTGAGAAGATTTTTTTTATGTGTTTTGATTTTCTGATTTTTTAAATGTATAATATATTTATACATTATTTACAAAATATTTTTAACAGGAGATGATTATAATGGATACCAATTTCCAATCTATAAAAGGTATACTTCTTAAAATTCCAATATTGGGGGCTATGACCGAAACGGAAATAAAATTCCTCATGGCACTTTTTGTTCCTGCAACCTATGAAAAAGATGAAATAATTATTGAGGAGGGGGGATCTCCTAACAATCTTTACATTATAAAATCCGGTGAAGTTTCAGTCCTAAAAAATAGTATTGAACTTACAAAATTAGGTTTGGGTGATTCTTTTGGTGAGGTAGAACTTATAGGTATAATCCCAAACTTAGCAGATTGTGTGGCCCTTACTCCATGCGAAATTTTGGTGCTACCAAAAAAAAATCTATATAATCTTAAGAAATCTAATCCTGAATTCTTTATAAAACTTATACTTAATATAGCCCGTGAATGCTGTCGACGTTTAGCGAATGCCGATAACTTTATAGTCCATAACATTGACTCTCAACCTCAGCAGGATAAGGAATATTACTAAATTTATTTCAGTACTTCCATAAATACTCTTTTGAGATTTCCATAGGCTATGGCTCGAATTTCTTCCTTGCTGTAGCCTCTTTTTTCCAATATATCAAGAATTTTATATGCTTCACTGGCATCTTTCAGTCCCTCAGGATTCATCTTATCATCATCGCTATAAAGATATTCGCAAAAATCAAATCCTAGAGCCACGTGTGCTGTCCCAATCAAAGAAACCATGTAATCCAAATGATCCACCAAATGTTCTATATCCTTCTCTTCCTCGTTTTCACTTACAAATCCTCTGTAAGCATTCAGACCTATAACACCACCTCTATCACCTATAGCTTTAATTTGTTCATCTGTAAGATTTCTTTTTTGTCTGCAAAGGCTATATGCATTTGAATGCGATGCTATTATAGGAGATTGAGTATTGCTTATTACATCCCAAAAGCTTTTTTCATTCAAATGTGAAACATCTATAACGATTCCTAACTCTTCCATTTTTTTTAAGGCTTTTCTCCCCAGCTCTGTAACTCCTCTTTTTTCATCTCCTCTGCATCCCGAAGCCAGAAGATTGTCCTCATTCCATGTAAGAGATATCAGTCTATAATCCAAAGCATATAACTGATTTATCAACTGAAGGCTTTCATCTACTATTTTGATTCCTTCCATTCCCTTTACCACATAAATAAATTCATCATCCTGAAAAAGTTTTTCCATTCCGACTCTATCTTTTATTATTTTCACGAAATCCTTAGAACTTTCTATCTCTCTTTCAACCTGCTCCATCATAAATTGAAAATAAGACTCTGGGTTTTCAATAGGTTTTTTATTATAATCTCTTTCCGGTATCCAAGATATAAAGACTCCGCCCGAGATTCCTCCCTTCTTTAGCTTATCTTTATGATAATTTCTTAAAATATTTTTTTCTCCCTCCAAAGCTCTTCTTGTAACATCATAAAATATATCAGCATGACCATCAAATATCTTCATTTTAACCTCTTTTCCTCATTTTTTTGTATCTCTTTAGAAATTATACCATATTTTTTCTTAACATTGATTTGAAATAGTTGTATAATATTTTAACTCAGTTTTAGAAGGAGGAATAGATTTTGTATCAGATTAAGATTCAGAGAAAAAACATTAAGAATATAATACTTAAAATACATTCTGATGGAGAAATTTCGCTCTCTGCACCTAAAAAAATATCTCAAAAAATTCTAGATGATTTTATCCATTCAAAAAAAGATTGGATTCAGAAACGAATGAAAAAAATAAAAATGAAAAAAGATATCTCAACAGAAAAAAATTATGACTTTTTCTATTTTTTAGGTGATAAATTTCCCTTCTCTCATCTTTTAAATTTTTTTAATTTGGATTCAAAAGAAAAAGAATTTTCTCTTGAGAAAAAAAAATCTCTCCTAAAGATGTTTTTAGAAATAAAATCAAAGGAACTTATTCCTCCTATGGTGGATAAATATCTTTTAGAAACAGGCTTCACATGTCAGCACATCAGCTTTAAATTTATGAAAACCCGTTGGGGAAGCTGTAATAGCAGTAAAAAATATCTCAACTTCAACTGTATTCTTTCTGGAAGTCCACTTGAAGCGATTGAGTACGTGGTAGCTCATGAAATCGCTCACTTAAAGCATGGAAACCACGGAAAAGAATTTTATCACCAACTTTCCAAAATGATTCCTAATCATGAAGAAAAAAGGAAAAAACTGATTTTTTTTGAATTATAATTTATAATATATTAGGAGGCATTTATGATTGCAGCATTTTTTGATATAGATGGAACTATTTACAGAGATTCTCTACTTATTGAACACTTTAAAAAACTTATTAAATACGAACTTGTGGACTTGAACCAGTATGAGAGAAAGGTTAAGGAGTCCTACAAGCTCTGGGATGAGAGAAAAGGCGATTATGATGCCTATCTACAAGACCTTACAACTACCTATGTAGAAGCCATTAGAGGTCTTTCTCTCCAATACAATAATTTTATTGCCGATCAAGTTCTCGAGCTAAAAGGAAACAGAGTCTATAAATACAGCCGTGACCGAATTGTATGGCATAAGCAACAGGGTCATAAGGTTATATTTATTTCTGGAAGTCCCGATTTTCTAGTTGAAAGAATGGCAAAAAAAATGGGAGCCGATGATTTTATAGGATCTCATTACATGACTTCAGAAAACAGACTTACTGGAGATGTTAAGCCTATGTGGGATACTCCTAACAAAATTAAAGCCATCGATAAATTCTGTGAGAAATATGGATTAGATCTTTCTCAAAGCTATGCTTATGGTGATACTAATGGAGATTATGGAATGCTTTCACTAGTAGGAAAGCCGAAGGCTATAAACCCTTCTAAAGAGCTTATTGATAATATAAAAAGTAATCCCGATTTAGCTCAAAGAGCTGAGATAATTGTAGAAAGAAAAGATGTTATCTATCACCTTACCCTAGACAATGTAAGCTTCGAATAATATACCTATTAAAATTTAAAACAAGCTATTCTCGCAATAATTTGGAGAATAGCTTGTTTTATCTAATTTATAGCAATATGTAGAAGCCATCATTCTTGTTCTTATACAAAAAAATAAGCTAATAATGCAAAAAGAGGAGCAAATGCTCCTCTTTTTCATATAACTTGGCAAATTCCTATTCTCCCGGGCAGCTTCCCACCAAGTACCTTCAGCGTTTACGGGCTTAACTTCTGGGTTCGAAATGTGACCAGGTGTACCCCCGTAGCTATTTTCACCAAGTGAATGTCTTTTGAACAT
>JBOFEZ010000006.1:0-3808 GCA_051648365.1 Fusobacteriaceae bacterium | reverse complement strand
GAGAAGAATTGGTGCCTCACTGTTATAAATTCCAGCAAGAGAAACTCTCTGTTTCTGCCCTCCCGAAAGTTCTTGGGGAGTTTTTTTTATGTCTTCCAACATGTCCACAGTGAGAAGTGCTCTTTCTACCCTATAAAACATCTCTTCTGGTGAAACATTGTGATTCTCATCTATAAAGGCTACATCCTCTCCCACACTCAGACCTACAAACTGGCAGTCTTGATCTTGAAGAATTGTCCCTACTTTTTTTGAAAGTTCAAAAACAGATGATTTTTTTGTGATAATACCATCTACGGTTAGTTCGCCCTCTATGACTCCCTTTTTAGAAAATGGTATTAGCCCATTAAGACAGTATCCTAAAGTTGATTTTCCGCTTCCGCTAGAACCCGCAATAAGAACTTTCTCTCCTTTTTTTATAGTCAAGTTTATGTTTTTCAAAGTGGGCTTTGAAAGATTTCCATACTTAAAAGTAAAATTTTTAAATTCAATTATTTTTTCCATAAATTCCCTCCCACATATTATTCCTCTGAAAGGTTACTGTGCTTTCTATTTCTTTTGGCTATTGCAAGAACTGCAGGAATTCCAACCACTGCCGTCACAGCAAAATTACTTAAAGAAGCTAGTATTATTTGGATAACAACCTTGTCCGCAGGTTCTCCATAAAAATATACATCTCCGAGGTATGCTACTCCTGCAGCTGCTACCATTCCTACAAATGCATAAAGGTACATTATAATTATATTTTTTTTAGAGATCACACCTTTTTCCAAGTCAAAATCTTTATTATATCTTACCAATCCTGCAAAAAGACCTATTATAGCCGATAGGAATACCCAGGAAAACCATACACTTCCCCACATTATCATATCATTGAGGGCATGCCCTATAAATCCAACAAAAAATCCAACTACTGGTCCGAACATAACTCCGAATATAGTCAATATTGCCACTGCGATTCTAAGAGATGTATTAGGTCCTATAGGAATCATAACTGCTGAAAGTACACTGTATAATGCTGCTCCTATACCTATTGCAACTACTTTTTTAGTCGTCAGTTCAAATTTAAACATATTTTTCTCCTTTAAACTTTTATTCTTTCTTAACGTTCTATTATATCATTTTTGACTGAAAAATACAATAATGCAAAAAGGGGAAATAATCCCCTTTAAATTACTTTTTTATCATTATTTTTTCTATCTCTTCAGGAGTTTTAGGCATTGATTTTCCAAGTCTTCTCAATCCTTTTTTCTCCACAAGAAAATCTCCTTCATATCTCATTCCACCAAAATCCATATATTCTTCCAAAGTATTGAAATTTATATACTGACTGTTATATCCTCTCTCTTTCCAGTCCTGGATAAGTCTTGGAATAAAATATATTCCCGGTTCTACAGTGAATACAAATCCCTCTTCAAGATTTCTTCCCATTCTGAGAGAACGGAATCCAAAACGAGTATCTCTAGCATTTTCATCTCCATAACCAACAAGATTTTCTCCATAATTTTCCATATCATGGACATCCATACCTATCATGTGTCCTAAGCCATGAGGAAAGAAAAGAGCATGGGCTGAATTCTCGAATATCTCCTCCTTATTTCCTTTCAATATTCCCAATTCTTTAAATCTCTCTATTAACTTTCTGCAAGCTGCATCATGGGATTCTCTGAAATTTTTTCCTATCTCCAACTTTCCTACAGCAGCATCAAACATCTCGATCAAGATATCATATATTTTTTTCTGCTTTGGACTGAACTTACCTCCCACTGGGATTGTTGTAGTCATATCACCGCAATAACCTAAAGATGTTTTTGCCCCACAATCTAGAAGAAGAAGGTCTCCCTCTTTAAGAGTTCTGCTGTGGTCATGATTGTGAAGAACCTCTCCATGGACAGAACATATTATCTGAAAAGAAAGGGTACAGTTATGAGTTTTAGCCACGGCTTCCACTGCTCCTGCGATTTCATACTCTTTCATTCCTGCTTGAGCCATCTCCATAGCTTTCAGATGCATAAGTCGTGTTACATCTGTGGCTTTTTCCATCTCCTCTATCTCTTCCGAGCTTTTTATATTCCTCATGCTGATTATCGATTTTTTCAGTTCTAAAGACTGGAGTTTCTCCATTTCTCTGTGATTTTCCCCTAAAATATCTGAAAGTTTAAGAAGATTTTCGCATCTGTGGGGCAGAATAAAATGTATCTGTTTCTCCCCTTTAAAATTCTGAAACCAAATCTCAAATTTATCTGCAGGAACAAAATTTTCTATTCCGAATTTCTCTTTCTCCTGTTCTATCGTACTCTGTTCTCCCATCCATATCATGTCCCCAAGGGTAAAATCTTTTCCAGATATATAGCTCTCTCCAGTTTCAAAATCTATAACCCCTATCAGCCCGACTCTGTCCATACCAAAAAAATATCTAAAAGTCGAGTCTTGAGAAAAACTATAACAGTTATCTGTATAATCTATTGGAGAATCAGAATTTCCAAGAAATATTCCCAATCCGTTCACCATTTTTTCTGAAAGTTTTTTTCTTCTTTCTACGTAAATCTCTTTATTAAACATATATCCCTCCTATATTTGGGTAAGAATTATTCTTTCCTCACTATTTTTTCTACATTATACAATATAAGAAGACATAACAAAAGGGAAAACTTTCAGAAGTTCTCCCTTTTTATAATCAATTATTTAATTTCTGATTGCTAAATTTAGGAAGAAATAATACAGCGGCATTTATTAGAAAAGCCATAATAAGTATGTAGTTACTATTCATAAATGAAGTTGCGTCACTATTCCCATAAACTTTCCCTAAAAATGCCACTCCTCCACCTAGTAATATAGCTGTCAGAGTATACCATTTTTTACCTCTGTATCCCATAAGTCCGGCTAGAGTTGGTATTATAAAAGCTCCTGCAAAAACTGAAAGAGCCAGAAGAAGTGAGGCTAAAATAAATTTCAATTTTAAGGCTACAAATATACTGAAAATTCCGAAAATCCCAATAAAAACTCTTGTAACTCCTACAGCTTTCCTATCTTCTAAATTACCTGTAAAAATTTGAGTAAATATAGATGCAGCTGTAATAAGGGTTGTATCCGCTGTGGAAATTACTGCTGAAAGAAGTCCAAAATATAGCAGTATGCTCACAGGTTTAGCCAAAGATGTAGAGGCAAGGTATAGAAGAGGAGATTTTGCCACGATATCTAGTTCCGGAGTTATCTGTGCTACATGTATCCCTATACTTGCCAGTACAAATGCCAAGGGTATCAAAAACGACACAGCTAAAATCAGCGACTTTTTTGCTACCGCTTCATTTTTTGCACAGAAAATTCTAGTATATATATCTGGTCCAACTAAAAATGTAGAGGAGTATGTAAGTACAAGAATAGCCAAATCCAGTCCTGTAAATTCATTATTTATGAGCTTTGGAGCATCATAGTTCAGTGCTCCTGTAGATGTTGCAAAATAAGTAAAAATTATTCCCGAAGCCAGAACAATAAATTGGATACAGTCAGTTTTTATAATAGAGAGCTGACCTCCCAATATGGTATAGATTATGAAGACTGTCCCACTAAGAACTACAGCTTGAGTATAGGGCATATTTACAAACATCCCTATTATCTGGGCAGCTCCTATTATTTGAGCTCCTACCACTCCTATCCATGCTACTGGAATAATTACTGATGCCAGCAATTTTATCTCTTTTCCATAGAAACTTCCCAAAAGATCCGGGAGGTTATAGCCTTTGAACCCCCTAAATTTTGGAATCAAAGGATACAAAAGAGATAGTCCTAGAGCCCCACACAGCATAAACCA
>JBOFEZ010000005.1:0-2991 GCA_051648365.1 Fusobacteriaceae bacterium | reverse complement strand
GGACTGTTCATGGGAATCTTCATGGCATTCGTAAAAGAGTTTATAGAGGGTTATAAAAAAAGAGAGAAGAAAAACTAGAAAATGAAGGAGATGATAGCATGTGTACAAAGTTATTGGAGCCAAGAGTAGACTATATATTCAAAAATCTATTTGGAAGTGAAAAACACCCGAAGATATTGATATCATTTCTAAATGCATGTATAAAGCCAGTTGACCCAATAGTAGAAGTTCATCTGAAAAATACAGAGATGAGCAAAGAATATATAGAAGACAGTTTTTCAAGATTGGATGTATTAGCTAGAACAGATAAGGGAGAGCTAATAAACATAGAGATGCAGAGAAAAGATGAGAGCAATATGGTAGAAAGAAGTATCTACTATTGGTCGAAAGCTTTTTCAAGTGAGTATCCAGGAAAGAGTCAATATAGTAAGTTGCCGAGAACAATCTGTATAAATATATTGGACTTCAATTTATTGGAGGAATTGGAATATCACAATAAGTATCTGCTTAAAAATAGTAAAACAGAAAAAGCTTTAACAGATATATTAGAGATTCATTTTATAGAGTTGAAAAAGATGATAGAGATAGATCAGAATGACAATCTATCAAAATGGACAGCTTTTATAAAAGATCCGAATGATGAGAGAGTAATAGAGATGGAAAGTGGTTTAGAAGAACTACATGAAGCAAGAGTAGAACTAGCAAGAATAAGTAGAGATCCAAATGAAATAGAAAAATATAGATTAAGAGAAAATGCAATGAGTGATAGAATGAATGCTTTACTTTCAGCCGAAGAAAAAGGAGCAAGAAAAGAAAAGATAGAGATAGCCAAAAACCTAATAGGAGTTCTACCTTTGGAAGAAATCTCAAAAATAACTGGATTGACATTGGAAGAGATTAGCGGACTAAAGAAAAACTAAAAAAAATTGGGGAAAGAGGGATTATGAATCATAGTCAGAATTTAAAAGCAAGAACAATATATTTGATAATAATTTTTGCTGTCTTCCAAATGACAGCAGGAGCCTTAAAGTTATCACTAAATCTATCTTTTTATGGATTGTTTATACTACTTTTTATGGGATATTATCTGTTGGACATACTTAACTTTAATACCAACTATAAATCCAAAGATGGAGTATATTCAATTTTTTTAAACGGAATAGTATTCTATATTCTCCTTCTTTTCCATAGAAATAGTAAAATACTGGGGGGCTACCTACTATTTACTACGGTACAAGTAACTTTGAGATATGTATTTACAAAGGTTTTCCAAGAAAACACAAGGGTACTTTTGTTGGGAGATGGGGAAGAAAGTAGAAGATTGAAAGAACTGGTACTAAAGCACCACAACTATAAATATATTGGATTTATAGAGGATGACAATCAGAATGCTTTGGGAGGAACTAAAAATCTAAAAGAAGTGGTAGAGAAATACAGAGTTGCTAAATTGATATATATAGAAACTCTTAGAGACGAAAAACTGATTGATGATATACTGGACCTAAAGCTTCACGGATTAAAGGTGTTAGATTCAGTTACCTTTATAGAAGGAGCAGAAGGAAAAGTAGATCTGGAGGGAATAGACAAAAAATGGGTTCTTAAAAGTGATGGATTCCAGATACTTAATAATTCTACAGAGCAGAGAATAAAAAGAGCTTTAGATATTATTATGGCGATAGGAGTTCTAATCGTGGGACTGCCTTTTATGGTAGTAACATATTTTCTAGTAAAACTGATGGACAATCCTAAAAACTTCATCAGCAATCCAGCTTTTTTTAAACAGAACAGAATAGGACTGGGAGGAAAAACTTTTCAGATAGTTAAGTTCCGATCCATGAGAATCCATAATCCTGAGGAGCACTCTAAGTATGCAGGAAAGGATGATGACAGAATCCCACCAGTTGGAAAATTTATCCGTAAAACAAGACTGGATGAACTTCCACAGATTTGGAATGTCTTCTGTGGAGATATGAGTTTTGTGGGACCAAGACCTGAATGGGATGAACTAGGAAGAGGTTATGAGGAAAAGATAAAGCTCTACAAGCTGAGATATGCTATAAAGCCAGGATTAACGGGATGGGCACAGGTTATGTATCCATACGGAGCTAACCTGGAGGATACAAAGAGAAAGCTGGAGTATGATCTTTATTACATAAAGCACCAGAACTTTGTAATGGATATAATGATATTTTTTAAAACAATAAAGACAGTAGTCTTTGGGAAGGGGATGTAAAGTGAAAGATATAACAGCTAGTATAGTAACTTACAATACTAAGATAGACGATTTAGAAAAAGTTATAGATAGTTTTTTTAAATGTAAACTAAATATCCATCTTTATATATCTGATAACTCTCCAACAGACAATTTAAAAACATTTTTTGAAGAACTAAACAACGATAGGATAACCTATATTTTTAATAACAACAATGGTGGATATGGCTGGGGACACAATAGAATTATTCAACTAATAGGAACGAGTTCAAAATATCACCTTATTTTTAATCCAGATATATATTTCGAAGAAAATGTATTGGAGAAAATTTTTAATTATATGGAAAAAAATAATGATATAGGACAGATTATGCCATTAGTCAAATACCCTAATGGAGAAATTCAATATCTTTGTAAAGAACTTCCCACTCCGAAGGATCTATTCCTTAGAAAATTCTGTCCGTTAAAGAGTATGATTGAAAAAAATGACTATAGGTATGAGATGAGGGCTACTGGTTACAACAAAATTATCGAAGTTTCAATTTTATCAGGATGTTTTATGTTTTTGAGAACAGAAGCTTTTATAGAAGTGAATGGATTTGATGAAAGATTTTTTATGTATTTAGAAGACTTTGACCTAACTAGGAGAATAGGAGAAAAATATAAAACTAAAATAAGCGATTTAGAAAAAGTTATAAAAAGTTTTTTTGATACAGAATTAAATGTAAGACTATATATATCAGATAACTCTCCGACAGATGAGTTGAAAGAATACTTTG
>JBOFEZ010000004.1:0-15725 GCA_051648365.1 Fusobacteriaceae bacterium | reverse complement strand
CCTACAGCCTCAATAAGAACTTTTTCTCCTGCTTTTACTCTTGTAGAGTAGTTTACAAGATTTTTTGCTAAGATTTCCAATCTTCCATCCATGATTAAATTTCCTCCCTATATCTTAATTAAATAGCAATTTAAATTTTTTATGCTGTGATAATTATAACATATTCTTTAGGCTTTGTCAGCGGGGAAAACTACACCGATATCTTTTCGTGCATTTTCCATTATTTGGGCTACGAGAAGAGAGTTACTGTGAGGATTATTCCGACTTTCTACCTCGCTTCTACCATAGCAATCCAGGAACTCTCTGATTTCATAGTACATATCATTTTTCTCTCGCTCTACCGTCAACTCTTCCTGTTCACCGTTTCTCAGTTTCAGGGTTATTTTTTCCAGGGTTGCAATCTTCTCTATTGTTATAACTCCCTCTTCTCCAGTTATCTCGCTGGGAAGTGAGGAGTTGTTGATTTTGGAATGGTTGACCGTGGCCACCATACCAGGATATTTTAGCAGAGCTGTTCCTGCACCGTCTACACCGCTACTGAGAACAGTTCCATAGGAAGCAATCCCCTCAGGTTTTCCAAAGAGCCCTAGCACGAAGTAGAATGGGTATAGCCCTATATCCATTGTAGAACCGTTGGAAAACTGTGGAAGAAAGGCATTGAGTACCTCTCCTTCACGAAATCTGTCATAACGTGAGGAATACTGGCAGAAATTTCCGTATACTCCACGGACCTTCCCTATTCTTCCTAAATTTTTTCTTATCACCTCATAATTTGGATTGTGAAGAGTACGGATAGCCTCCATAAGGAGAACCCCTTCGCGTTCTGAGGTCTCCACCATTTCACGAACCTCACGGAGATTGGAACCCAGAGGTTTTTCACATAGGACCCCTATTCCCTTTTTCAGAAATTTCAAGGTATGCTCATGATGCAGAGATGTGGGTGAGGCTATATAGATAGCATCTATCTTCCCACTCTCAATCATCTCATCCAAATCAGTAAAAATGTTCTGCACTCCATATCTCTCCCCAAACTCCCTTCCTCTCTCCAAAGTTCTAGAGTATACTGCCTCCAAACGGAACTCCGGGCAGAGCCCAGCAGCCTCTAAGAAAGTTTCAGTTATAAAGTTTGTTCCTATTATTCCAAATCTTACCATTTCCCCACCTCTTTTTTCCTATTCTTCTACAGTATACACCAAACAACTTGAATAAAGAAAAAAAAATATATATAATGGATGTGTAAATAAAAAATAAAAAGTGGGTAGAAATATGAAAAAAGAGAGCAAACTGATTTTAGAATTGAAAAATTTAGGAAAAAGTTACGGAAAGGGAGAGAATGAAACTGCGGTATTGAAGGATATAAATCTGAAATTTTATGAAAATGAGTTTACAGCTATCATAGGTCCCAGTGGAAGTGGAAAAACAACTCTGTTGAATATATTGGGTGCACTGGATACTCCTACTTCTGGTTCTCTGTGCTACTATGGAGACGATATCTCAGCTTTTACTCCAGATCAGCTGGCAGATTTCCGAAACAGATCTCTGGGATTTATCTTCCAGTTCCACCATCTCCTTCCTGAATTTTCTGTGAAGGAAAATGTTTTGATTCCAGCATGGATAGCCCAGGGAAAGACCCTACTTCCTGAAGCCGAGAAAAGAGCAGAGGAAATCATAGATTTTATGGGCATGAGTTCTAAACTGAACAGCAGTACTAGAGAGATTTCGGGAGGACAGCAGCAGAGAGCCGCCATCGCCCGTTCCCTTATCAACTCCCCTAAAATAGTCCTGGCAGATGAACCAACAGGAAACCTAGACAGCGAAACCACCGAGCAGACATACCAGCTCTTAAGAAAAATCAACCAGGAGATGGGAACCACCTTTATCATAGTTACCCATGATATGAGCATAGCCCAGAAGTGTGATAGAATCATCACAATATTGGACGGAAGAATTCAGGAGGAAGTATAATACTTCCTCCTAAGCATGTTTTTTCAATATAAAACCTCGGATGGTAAAAACCAGTGCCCCTTGAATTATTAAGGATAGTATAATCCCATTTATTCCGAATAATTTTGTAAATATTATCAGAATTATAAAATAGATAATATTTACTACTATCAAGAGGAGAGTGTTTTCCTTAACATATCCAGAATATATAAATATAAGATATTGAGTTGAGAAAGCTTCTGTAAAAATCGTTAAAATAAGATAAAGATAAACTGCCACCATATAATTTTCATAGCCAGGTATAAGATATCCTAGCCAATATCTATATGTTAGGGATACCCCAACAATTCCGGCTATTCCTACTCCAAGGACTATTTGACCTATTCTAAATCCAATTCTGTAGACACCTTCCGTATCTCCAAATGAGAGTCTTTTACTAATTTCTGGACTGAAGACCTGAGTTATGGTTCCAGTCACTTTTTTTATTATACCACCTAATTTTTCTAAAATTTTATAAATTGCTATCTCGCTAAACCCCAAATATTTATTTATTATAAAAGGAGTTATTTGAGAAACAGGGAGATTCACAGTACTAGATAAATTAGTATATATTGCAAATTTTATAAAATCTTTCTGAAATTTTGTTTCTCTAAAATTCAAATCAGCCATACCGTTTTCTTTTAAAGTTTTTCGGAACAGAAAAAAAATTAATAAATTCAATAAAAAAAAAGAGATTACTGAAGCATAAACATAATATAGGATTTTTAATTTAAATATAAATCCTATAAGATAAAGCACTGTATTTATAGCATTTGTTAAGATATTTATCCACGAAATCGCTTTGAATTTTTCAAAAATTCTTAAAACACCTCTAAATGAGCCTGTTGAACTAAATAGTGCTGTTACTGTCAATATTTTTATGTATTTTTTTACTTCCAAATCCCATTCAAAATATTCTCCAACTATACCTACCATGAAGTATGAGCAAAAAAATGCAAATACCGCAGTGCAAATATCTAAAATTATTACCTGTTGAATATAATTTTTGCCCTCCTTATTTCCGTAATCCATGCATGAGGGTAAAAATTTTATAACCGCTTCATACAATTGAAAATTGAAAAGTTCACTAAAAAAACTGGCATAGCCAAGCCCAAGAAAGATTATCCCATTTTTTTCCAATCCTATTTCCTTAATTAAAAGGCCTGTATTAAAAAGACTTAGCACACTTCCAATCATGCTTCCTGAAAATACATAAGTCATATTTTTAAAGAATTTATTTTTTAAAATACTTTCAATTTTATTTTTCATCAAGTATTCCTTTCAACTATTCATCTGACCCAATCAATCTTCTTCATCAAGACTTTTTTTCTTTTTCTCTAAGTAGGATTTATAAATCATAAAAATTAATATTAACCAAAATGTTGTTTGCCTACTATCTACTTGAATCATCCCGTGAGCTGCAATTGTAAAATAATGTGGCAAATATTTTTTTAGATTCACATATTTCAAATTAAATACAACAAAAAGTAATGTTCCTAATATTCCGTATGACAGTAAAAAATTAGCCCATGTACTATGTGTTTCTAGGGTTGCACCATGTGCCAATGAAAATTTTTTTCCACTGCTCACCCCTCCCTCACCTGCACCTATTATGATATATTGAGGATATTTTTCTATTCTTTCCCAACCTCTTTGTATTACCGAGGAATTCTCAGATTTTTCAGTAAATCTAATTGATATTGACTCTATTTTATTTTGTATCGGATTTCTGAAAATAAATGCTAAAACAACTAGGGCTATTAATACTTTTATCAATTTAGAGATATTTAATTTCTCCAAATCAATTCCATTTAAAAAATATAATACATAAAAAATAGCAAGGCTCCCTACTGAACCTCTTGATAAAGAGGCTAAAATCAGAAAAGTTGAAACAATCGATATCGCTATTTTATTTTTCAAATCCAAAATATATGACAACATTATTACTGTTAAAAAATAATAAGCCATCTGATTCGGATCATTGAAAAACAACATATTCCTATGCCCCAAATATCTTCCTATTTTCATAAAGTATATCAGCAAATTTAGAAATACATTTATAAGAAATGCATTATTTATATAAGTTTTATATTTTTTTATATCCAATTTATACAGATATATATTCAACACAACAAATAAAAAATTATAAACATAATAGATAATACTTCTAAAATAGCCAATATCACCATTGTCGATTATAATCCAAATTAAATTTACAATACTCACCCAAACTATAAACCAAAAAAAAGGAGTTAATACTTTTTTTATATCTTCTTCTAGAGAATATCTCTTTGTGAAAAATAAAACCAAGTTAATTACAAAGAACAAATCGAAAATTTGTAAGCCTCCTGAAGATGAAACATAAAAACTCCTGAAAAGAAAATATAAAAAAACTAGATAATACATTACCCTCCTTTTTCTCTATATATTCCTGCCATTTCTTCCATTATTTTATCTATGGAAAATCTCTTTACATCTCTTAAATTATTGCTTTTTATCTCTTTACATCTCTCTTTATCCATCAATAATTTTATTTTTTCGGCAGTTCCTTCCACATCATCTACATTTACTAAATATCCATTAACTCCATCTTTTATTATATCTCTGTTTCCTCTTATATCTGTCACTATAAAAGGTTTTCCCTGAGCCATTCCTTCCATTATATTTCTAGGAAGACCTTCTCTATAGGACATCGATACCATTCCATCAGAAGCAGCGATAATATTCTTTATATCTTCTCTATGTCCTAAAAAATATATTTTTTTTTCTAAATTTTTATTTTTAACATACTCTCTGAGTTCCATCTCTTTTGGGCCGAATCCAACTATGAGAAGTTTCATTTCTATATTCTGTTTTTCTAGAAGTTCCAAAGCTTTTATAATTTGAATCTGATTTTTATTTTGATTAATCTCTCCTATGATAGAAAATAAAAAATCCTCTTCATTTAAATCTAATTCTTTTCTTATTCTTACCCCATCTCCAACGGAGTATTCATTTAGATCTAACCCCACTCCATTAATTTTAAATATTTTCGTTTTTTTAGATGCAATTTTTTTAGCTCTTTCAAAGTCCTCATCATTCATCGTCAATATTTTATCAGTCCATTTTCCTGCAAGGCATTCCATAGGATAGTACAACAGCCAGTTTTTTAGAGGAGCTCCCTTATAAAAATGAAATCCATGAACTGTATATATTACATTTTTTTGACCTACTATATTCGCCACAAACCTTCCTAGAAAGGAAGCCACTGGGCTATGACAATGTATCGCTTCAAAGTTATTTTCTGTCATCAATTTTTTTAACTGCATTATTGCAGTAAAAGAATTTTTAGAAAATGGATTACGATCAAAATCTATACTTACCCATCTACTACCTTTTAATTTTTCAGATATTTTTTTTTTGATATTAGTGGCTATCCATACTTCGTATCCCATACTTTCCAGGAGCTTTATATGGGGAATTAAAAATCCCTCTACCATCTCTTGAACCGTGGTAATTATCAAAAAATTTTTTTTCACTTTTACTCCTTTCTCTGGAATAAGATTTTATTCTTCATTTTAAATAATTTAACAGACAGATCAAACACCTTCTCCCTATTAAAAATATAGGTTAAAACTTTGTATTTTCCTTCACTATAATCAATTCCTACAAAATTTTCAATAGGTATGTAACCCTTTTGTTTTAAGATTCTATAACTGTCTATTACATCAGAATGAGCTAATTCTGATTTAACTAATCTAACCAATAAAAAAAAGACAAATGACTCTTTTCTTGTTTGTACTCTTTTAATATATTTATCACTGATATCCTTTTTTTCTTTTTTGATTTCTTCAATAAATTTTGAAAAGAAATCTGCTACAAACATATAGTCTTTTATCATTTTTTCATAGTGGCTTTTTTCCTTATTGTGCACGGCTGACTCTGTGTTTATATAATAAAAATGTGACATAAGAGGCATATAGGCTACTCTAGATGCCTGAGTTAAAACATCTACTTTGAACATAGAATCCTGAGAAAATCTTCCCTCTATAAATTTTACTTTGGTCTTTTCTAGAAACTCTCTTCGGAATGTACAATCCCATATCATATTGCTATATCTAAAATTTTCTATATACTCTATTCCAGTATATATTTTTCCTATATCTGCCTTTTCTTCTTTTTCCCATCTTATTCTCTCTAATTTTTCAGTATCCTCACTGACAAAAGATAATATATCTAGGTCGTTGCTCTCCATTTTTTCTAAAATTGTTCCCAGTCTATTCTGAACCGCATAATCATCGGCATCTAAAAACCAGATGTACTTTCCTCTTGCTTCATCCAGTCCTCGGTTTCTTGCTACAGAGCATCCTCCATTTTTTTGAGATATAATTTTTATGTTTTTATAGTTTTCACTAAATTTTTGGGCACACTCGAGAGATCTGTCCTTGCTTCCATCATCAATTACAATCATCTCATATTCTTCCTTCAGTATATCTTGATCATTAAGAGACTCCAAACATCTGACTATATGTTTTTCATTGTTATACATTGGAATTATCACACTTAACCTTAACTCTCTCATACTTTCCAGTCTCCTTTATCCCCTATAAAGAGGAAAATAATCTCTATTTTCTATCCCTTCTATCTTTTCTCTCTCTTCAACTAATTTTTGATAAATTTCGGTATTATGAATTTTTTGTCCTGTATAAAACTTATAGGGATCATTCTTTGTAAAGGTACTTTTATACCTATACAAGCTATCACTATTATCTGTACAACCTCCTCCCAAATGAAAATAACGTTTGCCGTTTCTCCCACCCCATTTTGCAGCTTCAAATATCAGCATATTATTGGCTCCTAAATCTCGATATTCTGGATCTGTCCCGGAAAAATGGTTATGCACATATTCTCCCCCGTGTATTACTAGGATACCCGAAACTATTTTACCCTCATGAGATGCCAGGAATATCTTGGCACCATCTCCCAGAAGTTCCATAGTGTTCCGAAAAAATTCCTTTGAAAAATAGTAATAACTTGTGGCACAGTTTCTTTCCATGGTTTTGAGGTATATTTCATAAAAGATATCTATATCCTGTCTTATCTCCACAGTTATATTATTCCTAAACGCTTTGTGTAAGTTGTTACGGCATTTACATGTAAAACTTTCCCAGATTTTTCCCTCATCCTCACCCGCTATCTCGATACAGATAGTGTCTCTGTTATATATGACATCCATATAGGCTTCTACAAATTCATGATTTTTTATTATAGGATGAAATCTTACAAATTCACTCACAATATTTTCATCTGTACAATATTGTGAAAATTCTATTCCAAACTGATTTTTTAATTTTTCCAGAGCTTTTTCATCTGAATAATCGGAAAACAAAGGACCTCCATAACCATAAGGAGTAATTATATCGTAATAGCTATTGCCCTCTAATTTGATTGGAATCTCTCTTTTGAGAAAATTATATATTACACTGCCGTTTTCACCATCTATTTTAAAAGTTCCTAACTTTCCTTCTCCGTTTAGTTCATATATTTTCCCATATTCTTCTTTGAAATATATATCTAAGTCCATACACATCTCCTCAAATTTTAATCGGCTCTGTAAAGTGGGAAAAACTCCCTATTTTTTATGTCGCTTATTTTACTTCTAGCCTCTACCAGTTCATTATAAATTTTTTCATTATGAATCTTTTTTCCTACATAAAATTCATAAGGCTCTCCCTTAGTAAAAGTGCTTTTGAAGTGATAAAGTGAGTCCTCATCTCCATGATATCCACCACCTAGATGAAAATAACGTTTACCGTTTTTACTTCCCCATTTTGCAGCTTCAAAGACAAGTAAATTATTGGCTGATAAATTTCTATGCTCACAATCTGAGCCTATAAAATGATAATGCATATATTCTCCCCCATGGATTATCAACATACTCGCAATCACAATACCATCAATATAAGCTGAAAATATTTTTGCTCTATCTTCTAGGAGAAGCAGGGTATTTTCAAAAAATTCTCGAGAAAAAAAATAATAATTGTAGGCACAGTTTCTCTTCATAGTTTCAATATACAGGTCGTAAAAATTTTCTATGTTATCCTCTATTTTTATGATTACATTGTCCTCTATAGATTTTTTAATTCTGTTTCGGCATGTCGAAGTTAGATTTTCCAATATTTTACCTTCATCTCCTATCTCTATACATATTGTATGTGTTTTATAAACAACATCTACAATCCCCCTTAAAAATTCATGATTCTTTATTATAGGATGAAATCTTATAAACTCGCTTACTATATCTTCTTTCTTGCAATATTCAGAAAACTTTTTTTGAAACTCTATTTTTAATCTTTCTACTGCTTCGAAATTTGAGCAATTTAAAAATAGTGGTCCTCCATAACCATAAGGTGTAGCTATATCAAAATACTTTTGCCCTCCTACCGTGAATGGAATCTCTCTCTTCAGAAATTTATAGTCCACACTACCATTTTCGTTTTCTAGTCTGAAAGTTTTTAATTCTCCCTCTCCATTGAGTTCGTAAATTTTTCCGTATTTCTCTTCAAAATATACATCTAACAACTCCACACCATCCTTTTCTAGAAACATCAACACAACTGTTTCTTCATCAGAATTCTTTCTTCTAAAAAATTGTTTTTTTTATAAAAATCTATACCCAGTTTATTTATGGCTCCTACATTTAAGTCGATTTTTTTGACACCTTTCTCACTACATATTTTTTCCAAGGCAGATAGGAATTTCGTAGATATACCCATTCCTTGATGTTCCTTTACTACTGCCATCTGACTTATATGGCATATTTTTTCTCCTGATTCCTCTCTGAAAAAATACCAGCACATGCCTAATAATTTATCTGCCTCTATACAGATAAAACATTCTGCCTTCTCAATCTCTATATAGTAAAAAAGCTCCTCAACTTTTTTTTCTGCTATCTTTTCCACATCCTCAAGATCTTTAAAACTCGCCAAAAAAGCTATTTCTATAAGTTCACAGAGATTCTTTTTATATTTTTCATCTTTTAAAGTAAGATTTCTAATCAACATTTTTTTCGTCTCCTTTGAACTCTTCCATTGTAACTTCGTCACACTGTACTATTCCCTCTTTTACAAAAACTTTTCTGAAAGTTAAAAGAAGTATTTTTACATCCATAAAAAAATCATAGTTATCTACATACTCCAAATCAAATCTAAATTTTTCTGTCCAGGTGATGCTGTTACGTCCGTTTACCTGAGCCAATCCTGTTATTCCCGGAAGGACATCATGTCTTCTCATCTGTTCAGAAGAGTAGCGGGGAAGATATTGAACCAGTAGTGGTCTGGGACCTATCAAGCTCATATCTCCACGGAATACATTCCAAAGTTCAGGGAGTTCATCTATACTGGTAGCTCTCAACTCTTTTCCAAAAGGAGTGATTCTTTGGATATCGTCTTCTTCGCCCTCCTTCATAGAACGGAACTTGTACATCACAAAAATTTTTCCATTTTTTCCAGGTCTTTCCTGACTGAATATTACAGGAGAACCTAGATTTTTTTTTACTAAACATGCGGTTATTAAAAGAAGAGGACTCAGTAAAACGAGTCCTATTCCACTACCAATAACGTCTATCCACCTTTTAAAAAAATTTCTGTATATCATCTTTTTACTCCTATTTTTTTATCTGCTTCTGTATAACGGAAAAAAATCTCTATCATTTATATCTTTCTCTTTCTCTCTTTCCTGAACCAATCTAGTATATATCTCATTATTGTAAATTTTTTTCCCTGTATAAAATTGATATGACTCTTTTTTGGTGAATCCCTTTTTGTATCTATACAAGGAATCTTCTCCATCAGAATATCCACCACCCAAGTTATAGTATTTTTTTCCATTTTTGGCTCCCCATTTTATAACCTCAAAATCAATGAGGTTATTGGAATCAAGGTCTCTATATTCTGGATCTGTTCCACCAAAATGAGCATGCATATATTCTCCAAAATGTATCGTTATCGAGCTCGAAATTATTTTATTACCGTAATACGCAGAAAAAATTTTTGCTCCATCACCCAGTAGTTTCATGGTATTTCTAAAAAATTCCTTAGAAAACTTATAATAATCCAAAGCGTTGTTTCTCTCCATTGTCTTAATATAAAGTTCATGGAATTTATCTATGTCATCCGTTATTTCCACTCTAATACCATTTTTTTTTGCTTTTTTTGTTGCATGTCTACAACTATTGCTAAAGCTTTCTAATATTTTTTCCTCTTCTGCACTGAATATCTCAACAACAACAACATCTCTATTATAAATAATCTCCATATGTTTTTTTAAGAATTCATGATTTTTTATTATAGGATGAAATCTTACAAATTCACTCACAATATTCTCGTCTGAACAATATTGAGAAAACTCCATTCCAAACTGATTTTTTAATTTTTCTAGAGCTTTTTCATCTGAATAATCGGAAAACAAAGGGCCTCCATAACCATAAGGAGTAATTATATCGTAATAGCTATTTTCCTCTAATTTGATTGGAATCTCTCTTTTGAGAAAATTATAAATTACACTGCCATTTTCACCATCTATTTTAAAAGTTTCTAACTTTCCATCTCCATTTAGTTCATATATTTTCCCATACTCTTCTTTAAAGTAGATGTCCGGCATTTTTCACCTCTTCTTTTTTTAACCCTTTCAACTTAGATATCACATAATCTCTCTCTTCCTCTGTAAGGTTGGATGAGCAGGGAATATTAAGAACCCTATTATAGTACCACTCTGCAATCTCTGTTCCATGAGCCTCATGATTCTGGTATGGTTTTTGCTGATGGATAAGTCCCCATATAGGACGGGTCTGTATATCTGATTTCAAGAGTTCTTGGAGTAACTCATCCTTGCTCATTCCATATTTCTCACGGTCTACTACCACTGAATAAAACCAGTGGTTGGCACGGATATCTCTATTGAAAGGTATCATACTCAGCCCATCTATACTGTCTACAGCTTCCTGGTATTTTTTAAAGTTTTTTATCTTGTTTTCTATAAATTTTTCCAGATCGTCTATCTGAATTGTACCTAGGGCTGCCTCCAGTCCCAACATTCTGTAGTTGTATCCTATATCATCATGGATAAAGTAAAGTGGATCTGTTTTGGCCTGAACACTCAGAAATCTTACCTGGTCGAGAAACTCTTGGTTCTGGGAGATAACCATGCCTCCTCCCCCAGTCGTTATTATCTTGTTAGCATTAAAAGAGAGTACTCCAGCATGACCTATGGTTCCTGCATATTTGCCAACATACCTTCCTTCGGTATAATATGTTCCAAGTGCTTCTGTGGCATCTTCCAGTACCTTAAGATTATACCTTTCGGCTATATCCATAATACTCTCCATATCTGCCATATTTCCAAATACATGTACCACTACAATGACACGGATGGGTTTTCCGCTCTTTTTATTATATAAAACACCCTCCCTCATTAGGCAATTTTCCTTGCAAAATTTTTCCAAAAGAATGGGATCCATGCACAGCGTATGGTCACACCCTATAAACACAGGCTCTGCTCCCTGATAAGTTATTGGATTGACTGCTGCTATAAAGGTCAGAGTCGGAGCTATTACCTCCTGATGCCTGTCTACCCCAAAAACTCGGAGGGCTGTATGTAACCCTGCTGTTCCAGATTGTATACCCACCGCATCGATACATTTCAAATAATTTTTTATCTTACCTTCAAATTCAGGGATAAACCTCCCGCCTGTGGATATCCACCCTGATTCTAGACACTCTCTTAAATTTTCCAATATAGGCTCAACTTCTAAGTTGGGCACTGATAGTCCTATTGTTTTCATCTATTTTCTCCTTTCTGGATACAATCTTTAGGTTCCTTATATGATTTTATAAATCTTTTCATTATCTCTTTTATATTTTCACTATTCGGATTTTCTACTGCTCTTTCTAGCTCTTCCATATAGGGTTCTATCTCCAAATCGTCCTCCTTTAGGGTTGTTACAAATATCTTTTGGTTAGCTGTCCGCTCTGCACTATTCACATCATAGAGAAGCTCCTCATAAAGTTTTTCCCCAGGACGAAGTCCTATGATATCTATTCCCACATCTGCCCCAGAAAGAGCTATCATTTTTTTGGCAAGATTCATTATCCTTACTGGTTCACCCATATCCAGGATAAATACCTCTCCCCCTTCACCTAAGCTTCCAGCTTCTATTACCAACTGAGCAGCTTCAGGAATAGTCATAAAATATCTCGTTATATCGGGATGGGTTATGGTAAGATTTTTTCCCTGAGCTATAAGTTCACGGAATATAGGGATAACCGATCCGTTGCTTCCTAGTACATTTCCAAAGCGTACAGCCATAAATCCAGTTTTCTTACTATTTTTATTGGCACGCTCCACAAGCATTTCACATGCTCTTTTAGTAGCTCCCATCACATTGGTAGGATTTACTGCTTTATCTGTACTTATAAGCACAAACTTATCCACACCGTATTTTTCAGATATCTCTGTTATATTTCTTGTTCCGAAGATATTATTTTTTATAGCTTCCTCTGGGTTGTGCTCCATAAGTGGAACATGCTTATGTGCTGCAGCATGAAAAACTATCTCTGGTCTATATTTTTCAAAAAGAAAATCTAGTTTTTTACTTTCCCTGATATTGCAGATTTCACTCTGAAAATCAAGATTGGGATAGGTTCTCCCCAGTTCCAACTCTAGGAAATAAAGGGTATTTTCATTTACATCGATTGCCACAAGTTTTTTAGGACTATAAAGTGCGATCTGACGAGCTAGCTCCGAACCTATGGAACCTCCTCCTCCTGTAACAAAAACAACCCTATCCCGGATAAACTCCCTGATAGAGTCTCCGTTCACAAGAATCTGGTTACGACCTAAAAGGTCCTCTATATTTACATCTCTTATCTGCTGCCATATATTTTCTCCCTGGAGTATCTCATCCATTCTAGGAAGAATTTTTATCTCTATATCGCTTCTATATTTTCTTACCTCATGAACTATCTCGCCTATTCTTTTTTTATCTATATCAGAAATTGCTATTATGATTGTTTCTAAATAGTTGTTTTTTTCTAAGATCTTTCCTAGATTTTTAAAATCTCCTAGCACTCTCACACCGTTGAATATATTTCCCATTTTTTCAGAGTTATCATCTATTATCCCAGTCAACCTATAGGGAAAGGAGCTATTCATTACACTTTCCATTATAAATTCAGATCCTGTTTCTCCCACTCCGTAGACAAGGGCCATCTTCTTTTTTTGTGTACTCTTTTTATAGACTTTATTTAATCTGAGAAGAAATCTGGATGCCAGTTGAAAAATAACTGTAAAATCCAAAACCATATAAGCCACACTACGGGAATACTCCTCTTGGGTAAAGGAAAAATAGGTTACCATACCAAAAAAAGCCACTATATTAATAGCTATCAAACTCAAAATATCAAGTGCATTAGTGTATCTCCAACTTTTCAACTCTGTTTTTCCATAAAAATATACCACTAGATAAAAAAACAGATATACAAAAAAATATTTGAGGTGAAAATATTTCTGCCAATTACCTTCAAACCTTATTACTGTTGCTAGAAATGAAGCTAAAAATATAGCACCTGTATCCAAAATAAGTTTCAATAAACTTTTTTTATAACTCAGCATTTTTTTACCTCTTTCAATCTTTTATATAATCTGTAAAGTATTTGTGGTTGTAATCATAATATCCGTAATTTCCATCGGTATATCCTTTTTTGCCCACACGGTTTACAACTATTCCGTAGAGATTGCAACCGGATTTATCAATGAGTTTTTTAGCCTCTATCAGCTCATTTTTGGATACCATGTTATAGCCAACCACATACAAAATTCCGTCTCCATACTCTGAAAGAAGCAGAGCATCTGTTGCTACAGCTAGGGGAGCTGTATCTATAATTATCAGATCATAGCTGTTTTTCAGTTTCTCTAGGCACTCAACTATCTTTTTATCCATAAAAATTTCTGTAACATTTTCTTTCTTTTTCTGGGATGGTAGTAGATCCAAGTTGGTTTCTAAATCCTTCACTATGGCCTCCTCCAGTGTAATCTCCCCTTTCAGAACTTGAAGCAAACATTTTTCTGGTTTTACTTTAAAATTTTCATGAGCTTTCGGACGCCGAATATCACAGTCTACTATAATCACCCGTTTTCCAGCCATAGCTTCCGATACCCCATAGTTATATACAATAGAACTTTTTCCCTCCTGAGGGATTGTGCTTGTAACAATTATGATTTCCTTTTCTTTTTTCTCTATAAAATGAAGGTTCTCCCTAAGTAGTTTAAAGTTTTCAGATATAAGTTCGCCCATTATCTCATTTTCTATCATTTTCCCCACCTTTCCTTTTGTAAAGATTCTCTAGCTTCTCTATATCCTGATAGAGAGGCATGTTCATCAAGACAGAGGATTGGAGTATATCCTCTATCTCTTCTGGTTTACATAATTTAGAATAAAATATCCGGTATATAAAGACTGAGCTAACCGATACCAAAACTCCCAACAAAAAAGAAGCGATCCCGATAATCGCTGTTTTTTTAGGTTGTGGAATCCGTGGTACTGTGGCTTCTTCTACCACCTTTATATTTTTAAATGTCATTACCTCTTTTATCTTATCACCAAAAATTTTACCAGTTTCATTCGCTATTCTCATAGCTATTACCGGATCACTATCAGAGGCTATAATTTCGATGAACTCTGTTTTCTCTATAGGCTTAACATCTATTTTCCTATTTAGCTCTTCAATCTTATAATTTAAATCCAGATTTTTTATAACTGAGTTTAAAACACTTGGGCTTCCAGCTATTCCTATATAGGTGGTTGCCAGCTTCTGATTAAAATTTAACTCTTCAAGATTTATGTTCTTAGCACTGTAATATTCTCCGGAAGATACCATAAGTGTGGTTTTAGCACGATATTCTGGAGCTCTACTCTTGGCAAAAAATATTCCTGCCAACGTGAATATGAAAGTTATCCCTATCACAATCTCTATATAGTTCCGTATCACCATAATGATATCTGTTAAACCTAAATACTCTGCACCTATTACCTTATCTATTTTTTTTTTCATTTTTTTCAACAAGACTCTCACCTCTTTTCTACCTTTAATATACTTTAATTCAAAAAAATTTCCTTTAAATAAAAAAGCCAGAGTACGTTCACTCTGGCTTTTTTATTTCTTCCTTATAAATATGATTTTAAAATTTGAAGCTCTCCTCTTAAACCGATTTTTAATCCTGCTGGAATAAAATATGTATCCCCTTTAGCTACTGGATAAAAGTTATCACAGTGTATCAAAGTTCCCGAACCTTCGAGGATAGAGTAGATTTTAAAGTTCTTGTTTATCTCATCCTCGAACTCCCCCACTATATCGAGACGATCTATGTTGAAATACTTGTTTCTCACCAATTCTGATTTTAAACAGTTTTCTAGTTCTATGTGATTTCTAGTTTCTTCCCTTGTGATAGCTGGAGCACTCTCGAAATCTATTACCTCTACAGCTTTATCCAAGTGCAGTGGTCGTAAAACTCCATCTACTATTCTATCAAAATCATAGATACGGTATGTGGTATCTGAATTTTGTTGGGTCTCACATATAAGTATGCTACCTGTAAGACTGGCATGAACGAGCCCAGGCTTTACATCTATAAAGTCCCCTTTTTTTACAGAGACTATGTTAAAGATAGCTTCGAACTCTTTTTTTTCAAATTTCTCCAAGAAGTTC
>JBOFEZ010000003.1:0-2692 GCA_051648365.1 Fusobacteriaceae bacterium | reverse complement strand
TGGATTTTGTGATTGTCATATGTGAAGTGAATCTCCTTTCTAAAATCTAGAGCTGAAATAGCTTTTATAATTTTGTCTCCCTCATATAACCTGATCCAAATATTTTTAAGTGGCTTCTCATAAAGCTCTGTTTCCAGCTGGTTAATTATAATTTCTTTCTTTCTGATAGAATGAAATCTTCCATCCTCCCTGAAATTCATTTCTAAACCACAGTTGTTTTTTAATATTATAAGATTAAATTTATTATCCAATGTCTTTTTCATCTTTTTCCCCCATTAAAGTTTATAGTCTCGACAAGGGTATTCCTTGAGTTCTTCCCCACATAAATTCTGTATTTTCCAGATTCGTTTACATATTCAAGATCACTATTATGAAATTTGAGATCTTCAGCTGTTAATTTAAATATAACTTTTTCAATGGTATTTTTTTCTAGTTTTACTCTTTTGAAACCTTTTAACTCTTTAAGAGGTCTACTTACGCTAAAAGTTTCAGCCTCAATATAGAGCTGTACAATCTCCTCAACTGAATAATTTCCAGTATTTTTTATTTGAATACTGATTTCTATAAAATTATCAGATGTCAGCTGCTTTTTATCCAGCTTTAAATTTTCATACTCAATATCCCCATATGTTAATCCATATCCGAAAGGATAGAGTGGCTCATTAGAAGAGTCTATATATTTTGAACAGAATCTATGGACATTGTTTTTGTCCAGAGGTCTTCCTGTCTTCAAGCAGTTGTAATAAACTGGAATCTGTCCCTGATTAAGAGGGAAGCTCATTGTTAGTTTTCCACTAGGGGATTTGATTCCTGATAATATATTTCCAATGGCATTTCCACTTTCACTTCCAAGGAACCATACCTGTAGGATAGCATCCATATTTTCATGGAACCAATCCAAGATTAAGGGTCTTCCTGTAAAAGAAAGAAGAGCTATTTTTTTATTTAATTTTTTTATCTCTTGAGCCAGTTTTTTTTGAGATTCTGAAAATTCAAGAAGAGTACGGGAAGCTCCCTCTCCAATATTGAATTGATGCTCTCCCAGGGCAAGAAGCACCACGTCGGCTCTGCTAGCCATAGCTAATGCATCAGGAAAAAAATTCTCATTCAAAATCTCTGACTGGTCCATATCTATCTGAAGATATTCAACATTTGAAAAACCTGAATTTTTAAGACCTTCAAGGAGAGAAATACAGTCTTTTTCCTCACCTAATCCGTTCCAAAATCCTAAAACATTTTTAGAATCAGCATAGGGACCAATTATAGCAATTTTACTTTCTCTCTTAAGAGGAAGGAGAGAATCATTTTTCAGTAGAACCATGGATTTTTCACTCATTTCTCTGGCTTTTTCTCTGTACTCTGGAAGAAGATAAAGTTTTTCTCCCTTCTCCTTCATCCCCTTGTATGGATTGTCAAAGAGTCCCATCTTATATTTTAGCATTAATACTCTTGCAACAGCTTGATCTACGAGCTCTAGGTATTCAGGGTTTTCATCGCATATTTCCTCAAGTTCATCGATGAAGGATGTTCCTACCATCTCGATGTCTAGTGTAGCATGGGAACATTTTTGAGCAACCTCTTTGAAGTCTATAGCAATTTTATGATTAATAATTTCAGTTGTTGAAGTGAAATCAGAAATTATAACTCCATCAAATCCCAATTTTTCTCTTAGTATATTCTTTAAAAGGTATCTGTTCGAAGTAGCTGGTATTCCCTCAAAAACATTGAAAGATGTCATAACTGAAGCAACTCCCTCTAAAACTCCAGCTTTAAATGGAGGAATATAATATTGAAAAAGTGAGTGTCTAGAAATATCAACATTGCTATAATCTCTTCCTCCTTCTGAAGCTCCATAACCAATAAAGTGCTTTATACAGGCGGCAATGGCATCTTTTTTTGAGAAGTCTCCCTGCTGAAACCCTCTGATATAAGCTTTACCAATTTCGCTTCCTAAGTATGGATCTTCTCCGTGGCTTTCCATAACTCTTCCCCATCTTGGATCTCTCACTAAGTCAAGCATGGGAGAAAATGTCATGTGCAGTCCGCTGTTAGCTGATTCTTTGGCAATTATTTTACAAGATTCCTCTAGAAGGTCAATATCCCAAGAGGATGCCATAGCAAGAGGAATTGGAAAAATTGTTTTATAACCTCTTATTATGTCATAGGCAAAAAATAATGGAATTCCTAATCTAGATTCTTCTACAGCTATTTTTTGAAGCTTGTATATGGAATCTAAATCAGACAAGCTCAGAATTGAACCCACCGATCCCTCTTTAATTAAACTTTCTGTGTCTAGATTATTCCATGTGGGTCCTACTAGTTCTGTAGATGAATAAGGTGCCTGGTACATCTGTCCAATTTTTTCTTTAAGCGTCATCTGTTTTAGTAAATTCTCAACTTCTAATTTAATTGCGACATCATCTCTATTTTTAATAACCCGTTCAACTATCTCTTTTCTCATCAATAAACTCCTTTTTTTTTATCGAAATGTTTTCATTTATTAAATTATACAATTTTTAAAAAAAAAGTCAATCTTTTTTTAAAAAACCTTTAATAACCTATTTTAGTTATAAGATGACGTATTCAAAACAAAAAAATCAAAAAAATATTAAAAAAACAATATAAAATATTAAAGAAACGTTTCGAAAGAGTCTGTATTTAATTAAGGGGAATTTTATGTTTAGAAACAATA
>JBOFEZ010000002.1:0-1140 GCA_051648365.1 Fusobacteriaceae bacterium | reverse complement strand
CCCATCTTAATGTCTATGAAAATATAGCTTTTGGGCTGAAAATAAGAAAAATTTCCAAAGATGAGATAGATAGAAGAGTCCGGGAGGTAATCGGCCGTCTAGAACTTAAAGATCTGGAGAAGAGATTTCCCAGTCAGCTCAGCGGTGGACAAAGACAGAGAGTATCCATAGGTAGAGCACTTGTAATGAGACCTTCTCTTCTACTTATGGACGAACCTTTCTCAGCTCTGGACACAAAACTACGAGAAAAACTCCAGAAAATGATGAAAGAACTTCAGAAAGAGATGGAGCTCACAGTTATATTTGTAACCCATGATAGAGACGAGGCATTTTATCTTTCAGACAGAATAGCTCTTATGAATAGAGGACAGATTGTCCAGTTGGACACACCTGGAAAACTCTATAACAATCCAGTAAATATCTATGTGGCTAAATTTTTAGGAATAGAAAATATTTTTACGGGACAGGAGCTCTCCCACATCACAGATGGGAAAAATTATGAGGGAAAAATTTTAGCCCTTCCCAGCGAAGATTTGAGAGTTGTTTTGGAAGATGGAAATATCCGAGGAGAAGTCCAAGAGATAGTATTTAAAACTGGATTCTATAATATAATTGTGAAATCTGGCAATCGTGAGATAAAGATAAAACAAAATAGGATAGATTTCCCACTCCAACTGGGAGACAAAGTCTGGATAAAATTTAGAGAGAAAGATATTATTTTTATTGAAGGAGAAGAAAATGCTTGATACAGGAGCGAGAAAATATGTCCAGCCCTTTATAGCTCTGGGCGGTAAATTTTTTATAAAACTGGGACTCAGTGCCAATAATGTAACTATGATTGCACTTTTTTTAGGAATAACATCTGGAATTTTGAGTTATTTCGGATATCCCCTTCTAGCACTTGGATCTCTCTGGTTTTCAGGGTATCTGGATGCCGTGGATGGCACAATAGCTAGAATACAGGGTTCCACAGGTTTTGGGACAGTTATGGATATAACTTTTGACAGACTGGTGGAAATTTCTATAATAATAGGACTGGCACTCAAATACCCGGGAAATGAGATTTACTTCCTATTTTTGGCTTGTTCCATAATAATTACCATGACAATATTCCTTACTACAGGAACAATGGCAGATAGG
>JBOFEZ010000001.1:0-41871 GCA_051648365.1 Fusobacteriaceae bacterium | reverse complement strand
TTGCTTACACGATTAAATTAGACTTCGGGAGTTGATTATATTTATGAAAAAAATTGCAATTTTAACTAGTGGAGGAGACGCTCCAGGAATGAACACAGCTATCAGAGCTGCTGCAAAATATGCCATGGATTTAGGAATGACTGTATATGGTGTAAAAAGAGGATATTCAGGGATGCTAAACGATGAGATTTTTCCTATTGATTCTCAATATGTTTCTGGAATCATCGACAGAGGTGGAACTAAACTACTTACTGCTAGATGTCTAGAATTTAAAGATCCAAAATTTAGAACCATAGCAGCTGCCAATCTAAAAAGAAGAGGTATCGAGGGTGTTATTGTCATCGGTGGTGACGGTTCATACCGTGGTGCTGATCTGCTTTCTAAGGAGCATGGAATTAAAGTTGTAGGATTACCTGGAACTATTGACAATGATATTATCGGAACTGATTTTACTATAGGGTTTGACACATGTCTTAACACTATTCTAGATGCTATCTCTAAAATCAGAGATACTGCAACTTCACACGAGAGAACAATTCTTGTAGAGGTTATGGGAAGACATGCTGGAGACCTTGCTCTTTATTCATGTCTAGCAGGAGGAGGAGATGGACTTCTTATTCCTGAGATGGATAATCCTATAGAGATGCTTGCACTTCAGATTAAGGATCGTAGAAAAACTGGAAAACTTCATGATATAGTTCTTGTAGCTGAAGGTGTAGGAAAAGTTTCCGATATCGAGGAAGAATTAAAGCACAAAGTTAATTCTGAAGTTAGAAGCGTAGTTCTAGGACACGTTCAGAGAGGAGGAGCTCCTTCTGGATTCGATAGAATTCTTGCTACAAAAATGGCTGTTAAAGCTGTTGAGATTCTTGTAGCTGGAGACGGAGGAGTTATGGTAGGAATGGAAGGAAATAAAATAGTTACTCACCCTATCTCATACGCTTGGGAAGGACAGAGATTTACAAGTATTTCTGAAGATTTTGAAATAGCTAGAGTATTATCTAAATAATTTCAAGTTGCTTGTTGATAAAACTGGATATTGTGTTGTATAATGAGGGTGTATTAAAATGCACCCTTAATTATATTTTTAGGAGGAATAAAATGGATAGAGCATTAGAGCTAGTTAGAAAAGAGAGAGCTACAAATAAAATCAAAAGAGAGATTGAAGATAATGACAGACAAATTAGAGACAACAGAATTAGAATAGAACTTCTTTCTAACTTCAAAGAATATATTACTCCAACTATGAGCTACGATGATATCTTAGATGTAGTAAGAAATATGAGATCTGATTACGAGGACAGAGTCGATGACTATATCATAAAAAATGCAGAATTAGGAAAAGAGAGAAGAGAGATCAAAAGAGATATAAGAGAGATTACAAAATCAATAAAAACTGAGATAGTGAACGACTAATGGCTATTGACGCATTGGAAAAAGTTATCGATGCTTTTGGAAGACTCCCGGGAATAGGAAGAAAAAGTGCTACACGTTTAGCTTTCCATATTCTTGAGAGCAGTTTAGAAGAAGTTGAGAGTTTTTCTCAGGCTCTTTTGGAGGCAAAAAAGCTTATAAAAAAATGTAGTATCTGTGGAGATCTCTCTGAAAAAGATACCTGTCCTATCTGTTCTGACGAGTTTAGAGACAGTCAATTAATTTGTGTAGTCGAGGATTCTAGAGATGTTCTTTCTTTCGAAAAAACAGGTAAATACCGTGGTAAATACCATGTTTTAGGAGGTAAACTAGCTCCTCTTAAAGGAATCACACCTAATAAACTCAATCTTGAATCTCTTTTAAAAAAAGTGGCTCAGGAGGATATCAAGGAAATTATAATAGCTCTCAATCCAGACCTGGAAGGAGAGACTACAACTTTATATCTTACAAAACTTCTGAAGCCTTTTCATGTGAAAATCACAAGAATTGCGAGTGGAATTCCTATGGGAGGAAATATTGAGTATGCAGACTCTGCAACTATTTCAAGAGCTCTTGAGGGCAGACAGGAGATAGAATAATGAGCTATCCCATTCTTATTGTAAACCTCAATAAACTTAGCCTAAACTGCAAAAATATCGTTTCCATGTGTAGAGAAAAAAATATTTCTGTTACTGGAATAACAAAATCTGTTTTTAATGATTTGGCTATCGCAGAAACTATTCTTCATTCTGGATGTACCTGTATTGGAGAATCCAGAATAAGCAATCTCAAAAAAATCGTATCTCTTCCATGTGAAAAACTCCTTACCAGAGTTCCTCTGCTTTCTGAAGCTGAGGATGTTGTAAAATTTGCAGATATATCCCTTAATTCGGAAATTGAAACTATAAAAACTTTGAACTCCTGTGCAGAAAAAGAAGGAAAAAAACACAAAATTTTTCTTCTTTTAGAAACAGGGGATTTTCGTGATGGAGAAAATATAAAAGATATCCATTCGGTAACAGATGAAATTTTGAAACTGAAAAATATTGAATTTTTGGGAATAGCTTCCAATATGGCCTGTCTCTCAGACAGTTTTCCCACTACAGATATTTTCTCTTCACTACTGGATATAAGAGAAGAACTTGAGGAAAAAAGTGGCTTAAAGCTCTGGATTTCTGCTGGAAATTCAAGTTTTTTACATCTTCTTCCACTAATATCGAAACAGGAGAGAGTTAACCTGAGAATCGGAGAGGGACTACTTTTAGGAAGAGATACCAGCAAAAAAACAACTCTTCCAGGTTCTTTCGACGATGTTTTTCTTTTAGCTGCTGAAATTATCGAACTTAAAATAAAAAACAACTCTTTACGAGGTGTTCTTGCCATGGGTTGTGTCGAAATCAATCTCCAGGGACTCCATCCTTTAGACGAAAATATTCTTCTGACAGGAGTTACCTCAGACCACACCATAATAGAATTCAAAAATAATAATACCCACTACAAATTAGGGGACAAGATACTTTTTAAGGTTGACTACTGGACACTCCTAAAAATATTCTCTCTTCCCGATGTAAGTAAAATATATATATAATAAATTTTGGAGTTGATTAATTTGAAAAAATTTTTAATTGCCATATCCCTTATGGCATTTTTTATTTCTTGCGGAAAAACTGAAACCGTTGAAATAGTAAAAGGGAGCTATACTTTTCAAGGCGATGAGCTAACAAAAGATGAGTCATCTGAATCCACAGCTGAAGAAACTAAAGTTTCAGAAGTTAAAAAAGAAAACACACCTTCTGTGGAACCTAAAATTGAAGAAATTCAAATAAAGGTAGAAGAACCTCTGAAAGAGGAAACTGTCAAAGAGGTTATTGCTGAAGAAATCGCTTCGTCAGAATATTTTTATACCAACATTGCTAATCTCCAAGTTTTCAATGCTGCTACAGAAGGACAGAGAATCGATTATTTAAGAAAAGGAACTAGAGTTACTATTCTTGAAGAGATTACATCTGGAAATCAAAAACTTGAAACTTATGTTAGGGTAAGTTACCTAAAAGATAGAAAAACAAAGGAGGGATGGATTACTAAAAAAGTTCTCCTTCCTTCTATAAATGATTTACTGCCACAGCAGTGGGGAAAGTTGAATTTTGATCCTTTCCTTAAAAAGGAATACCCTAGCAATCCTAAAGTAAAAGTTAAGGGAATCTATGTTTCTACTTCTACTGTCTCTACACCTAAGGCTTTGGACAGACTTATCGAACTGGCTAAAACGACTGAAATAAATGCCTTTGTTATAGATGTTAAAAATGATGACGGACATCTTTTATGGAGCATGCCTGAAGTTGTTTCAAAATATGGATTGGATTCTGACAAACGTAGACCTATAAAAAATATAGAAGCTCTTATGGCGAAACTAAAAGAAAACAATATCTATACCATAGCAAGAGTTGTTTCTTTTAAAGATCCTACTTATGCTAAATCTAAACCCGAAAGAACTATACTGGACAAGCGTACTGGAAAACCATTCTCTAATGCTGACGGACTTATCTGGGTTTCTGCCCATGACAGAGAGCTTTGGCAGTATAACATTGATGTTTCTAAAGAAGCAGCCCGTGTAGGGTTCAATGAGATTCAATTTGATTATGTGAGATTCCCAGCTTCTAATGGTGGTAAACTGGATCCTCATCTAAACTATAGAAACCCTAAAAATGAAAGTAAGCCTGCTGCTATCCAAAACTTCCTAACTGAAGCTCATAAACAGCTCTCTCCTCTGGAAGTTTATACAGCTGCAGATGTCTATGGACAGGTAGGATCTTCCCCTGATGATATGGCTCTTGGACAACACTGGGAAGCTGTTTCTAACGTAGTGGACTATATTTGTCCTATGGTTTACCCAAGCCACTATGGAAATGGAGTTTACGGAGCAGCTGTTCCTGATGCTGAACCATATAAAACTGTTTACGGTTCTTCAAGAGATTCTATGAATAGAAGTTTTAACATTGATACTCCTGCAACTATAAGAACATGGATTCAAGATTTTTCTGCTCCATGGGTTAAAGGGCATATTAAATATGGAAAAAAAGAGGTCAAAGAACAGATAAGAGCTCTAAATGCTCTCGGACTAGAGGAATATATCCTTTGGAACGCTGCTAACAGATACTCATTCGAGAAAAAAAGTACCCTTTAACGGGGTACTTTTTTATTTAAAAATTCTATCATTTCACTGTCTTTAGCTCGTTCTGCAATATCCATCGCACCTCTTCCATAGGAACGGTAGCTAGGATTCACACCTTTTTTTATTAACCTTTCAATTATTAGAAATTCTCTGTTAGCCACTGCCTTCATAAGTATCTCTCCAAAAATATTTTCTCCCTCTTTATTTTTCAAATTGAGGTCATATTCATATTCTAGGAGCAGTTCCAACTTATCGTGATCTGTCACATAATATATAGGTAAATTCCCCTCTCTATCCCTTTCCCTAGGATTCGCTCCTCCATTTAGAAGTTCTTTTAAAATTTCAGAACTTCCTACTGAAGCTGACCAAAAAAGTGGTGTCCAGCCAGAGCTATCTTCATTTTTGAGAGAGGCCCCCTGAGATATTATGTATTTCACAAAAGAATCTGGTTTATTCTTTATATAATAAGTTAATAGCGGTTCTCCAAAAGAATTTTTTATATTTGGATCAGCTCCATTTTTTATCAATATCTCCAATGCCTGAAAACTTCTCACTCTAAAAAGTCCTTCATTCAAATTCAAATCTTGCCTAGCGAGAACTCCAAGAGATTTTAAAGAATCATATTTTATAGCCATGTCTAGGAGGGATATTCCGTTTTTATTCTTGTAGGCAGGTGAAAATTCTGAATTAAAAAAGGAGGTTAGAGTACGGGAATCATCTGCCAGTATCGCCTCATATACTAAATTTTCTGGAATCTCCTTTTTAGGGGTATTACTGCATCCAGTGAAAAATATAGTTAAAAGCAAAACAAGTAGCATCTGAAATTTTCCCATCTCTAACTCTCCTATTCTATTTTATATCTTTTATTTTTTAATTATTTTTTGCTGTTTTCAGCTTTTTTTCTATCATTTTCATTCAGATATTTCTTTCTGATTCTGATATTTTTTGGAGTGATCTCTACTAGCTCATCATCACCAATGTACTCAATAGCTTGCTCAAGAGTCATTCTTCTTGGAGTTGCAAGTCTTACAGCATCATCAGATCCAGAAGCTCTCATGTTAGTAAGTTTCTTAGTTTTACAAACGTTTACAACTAGGTCGTTCTCTCTGTTGTGTTCTCCGATAACCATTCCAGCATAAACTTCTACACCTGGATCGTGGAACATTGTTCCTCTATCTTGTAATCCACTTAGTGCATAAGCTATAGTCTTTCCAGTCTCAAGAGAGATAAGAGCTCCCTTATTTCTTGTAGGGATATCTCCTCTATGTGGTGCATACTCACAGAATGAGTGGTTAAGGATTCCTGTTCCTTTTGTATCTGTTAGGAACTCTCCTCTATATCCGATAAGTCCTCTTGCAGGAACTTTAAACTCAAGTCTTGTGTATCCATCTGTTCCAGGAGTCATAGTTACAAGCTCTCCCTTTCTGATTCCCATCTTCTCGATAACTATTCCAGTGAAGTTGTCATCAACGTCTACTACTGCTAGTTCAACTGGCTCGTTTAACTCTCCATTGATTTCTTGGAATATAACTCTAGGTCTTGAAACTTGAATCTCATATCCTTCTCTTCTCATATTCTCTAGAAGTATAGAAAGTTGAAGCTCTCCTCTTCCTTTAACTATGAATGAGTCAGCTGAAGCTGTAGCTTCTACTCTCATACTTACGTTTCCTTGAAGCTCTTTTTGTAGTCTATCCCAGATATTTCTAGAAGTTATGAACTTTCCATCTTTACCTGCGAACGGTGAATCATTTACTACGAATGTCATAGCAAGAGTTGGCTCGTCTATATCGATTAATGGAAGAGCTACAGGATTAGCTACATCTGCGATTGTCTCTCCGATATCTACAGTTGCAAGTCCAGCTATTGAAACGATTTCTCCAGCTATTGCTGACTCAACTTCAACTTTCTTAAGTCCCTCATATCCGTAGATTATAGAAACTTTTCCTTTAACCATTTTTCCATCTCTTTTTATAAGCATAACTTCTTGGTTTTTCTTAACAGTTCCGTTATAGATTCTTCCAACTCCAAGTTTACCTACATAGTTATCATACTCTATGTTTGCAGCTAGGAATTGAAGCGGAGCATCTTTATCTCCCTCTGGAGATGGAACGTGCTCAATTATAGTTTCAAATAGAGCTTCCATGTTTTCACTCTTATCTGTAAGTTCTTTTATTGCGTATCCAGCTTTTCCAGAAGCATAAACAACTGGGAACTCAAGTTGGTGCTCGTTTGCATCTAGCTCTAGGAATAGGTCATATACCATGTATAGAACCTCTTCAGGTCTAGCTCCAGGTCTGTCTATTTTATTTACTACAACTATTGGTCTATGTCCTTGCTCAAGAGCTTTCTTAAGAACATATTTTGTCTGTGGCATAGTACCTTCAAATGAGTCAACAACAAGTATAACTGAGTCAACCATCTTCATGATTCTCTGAACCTCTCCTCCGAAGTCAGCATGGCCTGGAGTATCAACTATGTTGATTCTGTAATCTTTATAGTTTACAGCAGCATTCTTTGCGAATATTGTGATTCCTCTCTCTTTTTCGATATCATTCGAATCCATTACTCTCTCTTCAACTTTATCCATCTGGTGAGAAGAAAAAACTCCAGCTTGCTTTAAAAGACAATCAACTAGAGTTGTTTTTCCGTGGTCAACGTGGGCGATTATAGCTACGTTTTTAATTTTCATACGCACATCCTTTTAATATTTATTTTTAAATTTTATTATAACCTATATACATATTAATTCTTGCTAAACTTAGAAATATTTATACGCCTGAAGCCTACTGTTTTTAATTGTGGCAAAACCTATAAATTCATCCATATAGTAAACTGAATAATATCCGTCGTTTCCAGCATAACTGAAATTATTTCCATTTTTATAATATTTAAGATTTTCCTCTCCTAGAAGGTCTAGTCTCGGATATCCAAAAAATCCCTCTACCCCTTGAACGAATGATAAATCTCCGTTTTCAGCCATAGCTTCCATCTCTTCCAAAGTAAAACATTCTGCGAGCTTTACCTTTCCTACCTCGGTTCTTATCAAATCCGTCATAGTGGCAAAAGTTCCCAGTTTCTCTCCTAGATCAAAGATAAGAGATCTTATATAGGTACCCTTGGATACTTTACATAAAAATTTTCCACTCTCTCCATCATATTCTTTCAGATCCAGTGATTTTATCTTTACATCTCTAGCTTTCCGCTCTACAGTTATACCTTCACGAGCTAGATCATAAAGCCTTTTTCCATCTATTTTAAGAGCCGAATACATTGGTGGTACCTGTTTTATATCCCCTAAAAAAGTTGATAGGGTTTCTTTCAACATATTTTCATCTGGTTTCTCCTGATCAGATCTCTCTGTTACAGTTCCCTCTCTATCATAAGTGTCAGTTTTATATCCTAGTTGGAATGTTGCTAAATACTCTTTTTCGTATCCTTCAATATCCTGTACCAGTCTCGTTGCCCTGCCTACACATATTACCATAACCCCTGTTGCCATAGGGTCTAGAGTTCCTGTGTGGCCGATTCTTTTTTCTTTTAGAATCCTTTTCAGCTTCCTTACCACATCAAAGGATGTTATCCCCTGTGGTTTATTAACACAAATTATCCCCTCCAAGTTCCCCTCCGAAAATACTTTATTCAATATTATAACATATAAAACACTTTTTTTGAACAGTTTTTTTCATGACCCTGGGAAGTATCCGAAGTATGTCTCTAGGATTGGTTACATAATTTTCTACACTGCTCATTTCACCGCATCTCCCTAAAAAATAACAGGCCAATTTTGCTCCTTCCAAGGTGGTGTAACCTTGGGCCAAAAATGATCCTACTAGTCCGGCTAATATGTCCCCCATTCCTCCATTGCTCATACTTGCATTTCCAGTTCTATTCAGGTATATCTCTTTTCCGTCTGTAATTATAGTTTCACTGTCTTTTAGTATAAGTGTAACTCCATATTTTTTAGCAAAATCAAAGGCTATTTCCCCTCTATTTTTTTTTATATCCTCTATTTTCATCTGAGCCAGCCTGGCAAATTCTCCCAGATGTGGTGTTATTATTGTAGGCCCTTCTCTCTCCCTAAAAAATCCCTTTCTCTCCCCGGTTTTTAAGACATTTAGTCCATCGGCATCTATCACTAAAGGAATTTTTATTCCCTTCAATTTTAGGAGTGCATTATAAGTTTCTTCGTTCTCTTCCATTCCAGATCCAAAAACTACACTGTCAGCTTTCTGAAGGTTTTTTTTCAATTCCTGGATATCTCTAACCATGGCTTCATTCAGTTTTATTTTCATTATCTCCAATATCTCTGTTTTCGTAAAAAGAGTCACAAGACCTGAACCGGATCTTACAGCTGCTTCTGCCCCAAAATATGCAGCTCCCACATAAGCAAAACTTCCTGCTACTAGGAAGGTATGACCAAACTCTCCCTTATACCCCTCTTTTTCCCTAGGTTTAAGAATTGAAACTATCTCTTTCTCTTCCAAAATTTTCTCTTTCATGACTACCTATCTCCTAGATTTTGTCCATTAAAAAAGCTGAGTTTTATACCCAGCTCTTCCAAGATGTAGACTAATCTTCTAAAAGTGATTTTCTTATCTTTACTACATATTTTTTTACCTTCACAGGTTTATCCAGCATAACGCATGGTCTATGTGGCTCTTCTGTAAAGAAAACTGCAAAAACTCCAGGAGTTAAAATAAGATTGAACTCTTTTTCTAGCTTTCCATATACTAAAAGATCTTTCTCCTTATCATATTCCTCTTTTATCTCATTTTTCTCTGAGAATACTCCAAAACCTATTTTTTCCTCTCCCTCTGTGAGAAACTGAATATCCACATACTCTCTGTGTGCCTCAATTATTCTCTCTTCTCTGGGAAAACTTTCATATTCAGCAACATTGATAAAAATATCGTCTCCCTTAATTTCATGTCGTCCTACCGACATCTGATTAAAATCTAATTTTTTAAGATACCCTATAGTCTCTTCCAAAACCTTAGGATACTTCATTTGGTTCAATGGATGACAAAAAGAATCTAATATCATAACCTACCCCCTAAATATTATATAGCTTCTCTTAATTTTAACATATTTTTTTTTAATATACAATTATTCCAATCAATGCAGATAACAATATCATTGTTATTATCCCTACCTTAAAATATAATCCCCCTAGCAGGGTAGCAAAAAAAATTATATAGCTCTTATAATCTATGAATATATCTCCCGTCATAAGGGATATCGCAGCGGAAAGTACAAGCCCCACTGCCACAGGTCTTATACCTTTCAAAGCCCATTCTACATATTTAGAATCCCGATTTTTGACGATAAAAGCTATAAGAATTCCCATCACCATAACTGCTGGTAGAATTACTCCTAAAGTAGCAAAGGCTGAACCAAAAACTGTTCCAGTTACTTTATATCCTATATAGGTAGCTGTATTTACCGCTATTGGTCCCGGGGTTATCTGAGATATCGCAATAATATCCGTAAACTCTCCCGAAGTAAGCCAGCTATGTTTTTCTACCACAGTACTATATATCATGGTCAACATGGCATATCCACCACCAAAACTGAAAAGACCTATCTTGAAAAACTCATAAAAAATTTGTAAATATATCATCTCTCCCCCTAAGAATTTTTAATTTTAGAATGGTACCATATACCTCCTGCCATTCCCATCAATATAAAAAAAATTGCAGATATTTTTAGAAAGGATATTCCCACAGCTACCCCAAGAGGTATCCAAAAATTTTTCTTTCCTATTTTTATGCCTTTTCCCATATTGTATACTGGCATAAGTATCAATGCCACAGTGGCTGGCTTAACTCCTTTAAATATAGCTTTTACATAGCTGTTTTCCTGAGCATTTTGAAAAAACATGGCTACAATAAGGATTATTATAAATGACGGCAATACAGCTCCTAAAGCTGCAAAAAACCCTCCTTTTTTCCCTGCAATTTTTACTCCTGTATATATAGCAGTATTTACCGCAAAAGGGCCTGGACAGGATTGAGCTACTGCTAAAATATCTATAAAATCCTCTCTTTTCAGATATTTTTTTTTCTCTACAATCTCCTTCTCCATAACAGGAAGCATAGCATATCCGCTACCTATGGTAAACATACCTATTTTAAAAAACATCAAAAATATCTCTTTTAAAAATCTATTTTCCTTTTTATCGTTCTTTCTCATCTCTCTCACCCCACATGTTATCAATTATAGCATATTTGATAACAAAAAAAAATTTTAAAGGATAAAGCTCTAGACTTATAATATAATATCTGTATAATTATAAAATTACATTTCATGATTTGGAGGATTTTATGAAAAAAAACATTTTAGCTACTTTTCTTATTTTATCTTCACTTGCATATTCCCGTGAAATTATTTTTAGTGGAAGCTATGTAGATTCTAGCAACAACTCAGAATACCAGGGTGGAGCTTTTTCTGTTGGAATCCCCTTTTATCACTTTAAAAATCCCTCTTATTTCTTGGCTGCTGAGCCTTTTATTGCTACTGATGGAGATTCTTTGGATGTAGGAGCTTTGGTTACACTTATAAAAAGATTTGATCTCAACCCCAAATGGTTTTTTGATCTCTCTTTCGGTTTTGGAATTATGAATCTAGATAACCACAATGTTCTCCAACCACGAGGGTTTAATTTTACTGAGAGAGCTGGAGTCAGCTTGTCATACAGACTTTCAGAGATCTCTTCTATAGGTATCTCCACATCCGTTTCCCATATTTCAAATGCTGGGATAACAGACTTCAATCCTGGTGTTGATTCATATTCTGTGGGAATAAGATATATAAGAAGGTTTTAATTGTGAGTAGAAACAGTATTCCATATCACATTAAACTTGAGCCACCCATAATAGAAATTTTGAATATTTTAAATGCCCATGGAGAAGGGTATATCGTGGGAGGATATATTCGGGACAAATTATTGAACCTCTCCCCTGAAGATTGTGATTTTGTAACAGATTTATCCTACCCTCAACTTTTGGAGATATTTCATGATTACTCTCCAAAAGAGATAGGAAAACAGTTTGGAATAATTCAGATAAAATACAGGGATCATTTCTATGAAATAGCAAAATACCGTTTAGATTTGGGGACCCCTGTCAAAAGAAATAAACAGCTCGTCTCTTTTACAACGGATATCTATGAGGACCTCAAAAGAAGAGATTTTACAGTGAACTCCATTGCCTACAATGGAGAAAATCTTATTTTCCTCGATTCTGCTCTTTCTGATCTCCTAGATAAGAAAGCTCTCCGTTTCAACGGTGAAAGCAAAAGAAGAGTTTTAGAAGATCCCCTTAGATTGTTGAGAGGCCTCCGATTTTCTCTCACTAAAAATCTTCACCTAGAAGACGAAAGCATTTATAGAGATTCCATTCATCTTATCTCACATCTTTCCACAGAGAGAATTCGAGATGAGTTTATTAAAATTCTTCTCAGTCACAATCCCGTACTGGGAATAGAAAACCTTACCTCAATAGGAGCTATGAAGTATATAATTCCTGAAATTATTGGCTGTGATTTCGAAACTTTCCGTGACTTGGATAGTTCTGAAGAAAATCTTGAAACTAGACTTTATCTCCTCCTTAAAAATCTACCCCATAGAGAGATACTTTTCAGATTAAAATTCAGCAAAAAAATAGTTTTAAAAGTCGAGGATTTGAAAACTCCTTTTTCCAAAAAAAATCTAAATATCACCGGAGCAGAACTTCAGAGTTTTGGTTTGAAGGGAAAGGAGATAGGAGATACCTTAACCCTCATTTTAAATTTAATTTTAGAAGCCAAACTTCAGAACAATCATGAAGATATTTTATCTTTCCTAAAAAAAAGCAGAACCTCAATATAGAAGTTCTGCTCTTTTCATATTTTTTAATAAGTTACAAGTTTTCTGTTTCCAATTTTTTTTCTATCTATTTTTGCCTCTTCACTTTGGGGAACTGTAACAGTTCCTGAGTCACCGTCTGAAACATATCTTTCGTGAGGTCTCTTGTCAAAGTGTGCAATCCACTGCTTTATGTCTAGCTCTGAACCTGTTTTTCCCGCACGAATTCTAGGAACAGAAAGAGGGTCATAACTTGTATTATAAATAGATTGAGCCGGATTTGATCCTACGGAAAAAGTTACACGGTTATTATACTTTACCCCTTCAAAACTTCCCTTATACATAGAATTTTTATAATCTTTACTAGATGATCCAAAAGGACGGGCAAGTGAATCCACAACATACCCAGGTCTTGCTTTTTTTATCATTTCCACAATTTTAGCCATATTTTTCTCTATGGTCAACTTATCTATCTTCCTAAGGTTAGGATGCCCCCAAGTATGATTTCCAATATCAAATCCAGTATCCAGAACAGCATTTATTCTCTGGGAGATAGTTCCCTCACCTTTAAATGGATCTGCATTTACGTAGACAATTCCTTTAGTTGGGAAATCTGGGTTTTTCTTAGAAAACTCTTTAAATTTATATAGCATTGTATCTCTTTTCAGGGTAAAAACACCATCTTTTTCAGTAAAGGATGCCTGGGTTTTGTGAGCATCATCAAAAGTCATCAGTACCGGAGTCTTCCCCTTGGGAACAGAGATATCTCCATCTATAAACTCCCTTATAGAAATTGGAACATACCCCTTTGCATGAAGAGTTTTCAGATCCTCTTCAAAGTTTTTAAAAGTCCTAGAATAATCGTCTTTAGGCTCAGTTTCTGTAAATGCATGGTACATCAGAACCATAATTTTCCCAGATTCATTAGGTTTCATTTCTCCCATTACTCCAAAAGAAAAAGTTAAAAAAATTGTCAACAAAAGTTTTTTCATAAAATCTCCTCATATATTTTTTAGTTGAATATTGCATTTAAATTTAAAATTCTACCACTTCCAGTTCAGGATGTATCAGAAAGTCATAGGGAAAAACCAGCAGTCCACCATCCACATCCAGGTCCAAATCTAAATGGAAACTCTCTCCTGTTTTCTTAAAAAGATACCACACATACTTGGAACAGTAGGTAACATCTGTGCTATTTTTATTTAAAGTCACAAGATATCTCTGATTTTTCAGTTTTTCAACATTCTGGATAAACTCTTTTTTAAATTCCTCATTAAAACCTGTCAGTCTGAGAACAATAACCTCTCTTCTCTCACTCAACCAGTTTCGATAGAGATATTCATTATATCCTGTAAGGGGATGGGGATAATCTGCCACTGTATACGGTGAAACAACGACACCTATATGTCCATACCATTCAAGTGGTCTCAGTGTTTTGTTTTTTATAATTATATCCCCTATCTTTACTTTATCCCAGTTAAGAGCAAGATTTTCAATAGGTTGCCATTTTTCTTTATATATATCCATGTTAGTACAACCCATTAAAATTATTGATAAACAGATTATCAGATATCTTGTAAACGATTTTTTTTTCATAGTTTTTACCCTTTTAATTTATTTGAATTCATAATTCTTTTCAGCGAGATTATTTTATAACAAAAAATAGAAAAATACAAACTAAAATGATATTTTGAAATAGTCATAAACATATGGTATACTATATAGTAAAAGAAATTTTTTTGAAAGGGGTAATTATGGAGATATTCAAGACCATAGATGATAAGTTACATAGATTAGAAACAATAGAAGACGGCGCTTGGATAAATCTGATATCTCCCTCTCAACAGGAGATATATGAACTTTCAAAAAAATTAAATATCGAAGAGCAGAGTCTTATGGCCGCTCTGGATACAGAAGAAAGACCAAGAATTGAGATAGAGGACAATGAAATCGTTATAATAATCGACGTTCCCTATATTGAAAAAAATCCCAATACCATGTCCGGAGTAACTTATACCACTCTGCCACTTGGGGTTATAATAACAGATAAAAATATAATCACGGTAGCCACAACAGAGGTCAGCCTCCTAGCTACTTTTAAGACAGGAGCTCAAAAAGGCTTCTATACCTATAAAAAAACTGCGTGTCTTCTTCAAATGCTCTACAGAAATGCAGCAAACTATCTTATCTATCTGAGAAATATTGAAAAACTTTCTAAAGAATGGGAAACAGAACTCTATGAATCTCAAAGAAATGAAGAGATATTAGCACTACTCGAATTGGAAAAATCTCTGGTATATTTCTCTACTTCACTAAAAAGTAACGGAAGTGTACTCGAAAGATTATCTAGGCTGAGAATTATGAAACAGTATCCTGATGATTTAGAACTTCTTGAAGATGCTATTATAGAAAATAAACAGGCTATCGAGATGGCAAAAATCTATTCTGATGTCTTGAGTGTAGTTATGGATGTTTTTGCTTCTGTAATCTCAAATAATTTCAATATACTTATGAAACGTCTTACTTCTATAACCATAGTTATGGCTGTTCCAACTATATTATCCGGAATTTGGGGGATGAACGTCAACGTTCCTTTTTCATCAAATCCTTTTGGATTCTTTTCTGTTATTCTTATTATAGTTATAACAACCGTACTTCTCGCTATAACACTTATAAAAAAGAAGCTCCTCTAATGAGGAACTTCTTTTTTTAGTTCTTATAAAATTTTGCTTCAAGTTTCTTTCTGTTTTCATAATAAATTTCAAACATCACCGGTATAACTACCAACGTAAGAAGTGTCGAGAATATAAGTCCAAATATAACAGCTATTGCCATTCCCTTATATCTCTCGCTTCCTTGTCCGATTCCTAGAGCTAGAGGCATCATTCCAAATACTGTAGTTAGGGTGGTCATCAGTATCGGACGAAGTCTTGTCCGCCCTGCTTCTATCAACCCCTCCCACATGGAATATTCTCTCTCTTCTATCAAAATCTTTATATAATCTATCAGAACTATTGCATTATTAACAACTATTCCTGCCAGCATTATTATACCTACAAACACCATCGGATTGTTCTTCTGTTTTGTTATAAGAAGACCAGCATAAACTCCAGTTACTGCCAATGGTACTGTTATCATAACTATCCCTGGCAATATATAGGATTCAAACTGTGCCGCTAGTATAAAATAAACCAAGAAAAGAGATACTAGCAGAGCAAAGTTAAGATGTTCATTCACCTCTTTCATGGATCTAGAGTCTCCTCCAAATTCCATTCCTATATTCTGAGGAAGCCCTATCTCGTAAACCATATCACTTACACGATCTTGAGCTGCTTTCAAGTTGACAGTTCCTGTAAGATTGGCCTCTACAGTTACCAATCCTATTTTATCTTCTTTATCTATCGTTGCAGGTCCTTCTCCAATCTGAAGTTCTGCTATATCACGAAGTTTTAGAGATTTTCCGTCTTTACTTTTTATTCTTGCATCCATAAGTAGATCCAATGATTGCCTGTATTTCTTATCCAATTGAAGCGTAAGATCCAGTTCTTCATTGAGTGTTTTCAGCTTTATAGGAGTTCCACCCAATATCTGATAGCTTATAGCCATACTCATATCATTTACATTTATTCCGTAATACTCTAATTTTTTTCTGTCCAATACCAGTCGAGCCTCTGGATTTCCACTGATTGTAGAACTGCTTACATCTACAAACATTGGGTCTTTTTCCATTTTTTCAATGAGATTTCTAGTTATGTAATCTACCTGATTCATATTGTCCGAACGGAACATAACCGAGAAATTTTTTCCTGCTCCACGACCATAGGCCATTCTCGGAGTAAAGTTCAATTTCACATCAGGAATCGTCCCCACATATTTTCTTGTTTCTCCCATAATCTCAAAAATAGGACGTTTATCTTCTCTCTGAGATTTGTAACCTACATCTACCACAACAGACACTGCACTCTTAGATATTGATGTAGTATAGCTTTGGGTAGCTTTATTTTTTGTTACTGCATTTTCTACTATTCTAGAAACTCTATTGGCTTTTTCTACATCCATTCCGCTTGGTAATTCAGCTATAACAGTATATACTCCATCATCTGTCTGAGGCTGAAATTCCGAACCTATAAATTTTCCTCCATAGATTACAACACCTATAAACAATGCTACAACCCCTGCTAAAGTAATAAATTTATGCTTCAGTGCTCCTGTTAAGAGTTTAGTATATTTTTCTTTACAAAAGTTAAGAACCCTTCCATCCTCATGGACAGTTTTCTTATCTTTCAGAAGTCTCGAACTCATCATAGGTATAAATGTCACTGCCACTATAAGAGATGCTAAAAGAGAAAAGGCTATAGAATAGCACATATCCTGATACATCTCTTTGGCTCTTCCCTCTCTTAAAACTATAGGTACAAATACCGCTACCGTAGTCGCAGTAGAAGCTATTATAGGTACTAGAACTTCTGTAGCTCCATTTTCTGAAGCTTCCATTCTATCCTGTCCAAGCTCTGTCAGGTGTCTGAAAATGTTGTCCAGAACAACAATTGAGTTATCTACGAGCATTCCAATTCCTAAAGATAGACCCATAAGTGAGATCATATTTAGTGTTATATCCTTAAATCCAAAAAATCCAAAAGTAGAGATTATAGATACAGGAATAGCTATAGCAACTATCAGAGTAGCTCTTATATCCTTAAGGAAAAAATACAGTATTATAATTGCAAGTAAAAGTCCTGTAAGAGCATTATTTTTAACTGCATTTATAGAATTATTTATGTCCTTGGCTGTATCTCTTGTTATTGTAAATTTAGTTCCTGGTGGCAGAAGATTTTCTAGTTCCTTTATCTCTTTTTGTACCTGCTCAGAAATTTCAACTGCATTTCCTACATCTGTTTTAGAGATTGAGAGTATTATATTATCTACTCCATCGGCTCTTCCATAACTACTTCTGTCCTTTGAGTCCAGCTTTATATCTGCTACATCACTGAGATAAAGTGTCTCACCGTTACTGTTTTTTATTACTATCTCTTGAACATCTTCGAGGGTCTTGACTTCTCCAAAAACTCTTACAAGATACTCTTTATCTCCTTCCCGTACATAACCAGCTGGGAAATTAAGACTGGCTTTTTTTAGGGTAGAGTACAAATCTGAGATATTCAGACCATAAGTTTCCAGTTTATCAGGATCTATACTTACACTGACCTCTCTCTCATCTCCTCCGTTTATGGAAATCTCCCCTACGCCTTCTATTCTTTCTAGTCTTGGAAGAACTATATTGTCAGCAAAAATTTTAAGAGTTACCAAGTCACTTCCGTTTATTCCTATCATTATAACTCTGTCGGCATTTCCTGAAGATTTTGATACAGTTGGCTCCTTTATCTCCTCTGGAAGCTGGTTTCTTATCCGGTTTACAGCAGTAACAAGTTCATTTACCTTGTCATCTATCTCTACCCCGAATTCAAATTCTACTGTAAGAGATGAACTTCCCATACTGGATTTCGTAGTAACTCTACGGATACCCTCAACTTTAGTCAGTCCTTTCTCTATCTCTTTGGTTACCAGATTTTCCATATCTTCTGGAGAAGCTCCTCTCCAGTCAGCTCTTATACGGGCTGTTGGCATATTGAAATTGGGTAAAAGTTGAGTTTTCAAGTTAGTCAAAACCAAAAATCCTATTATGGTCATGGAGATAATTATCATCATTGTCACAACAGGACGTTTTATTGAAAATTTTGCAATGTTCATAAATCCTCCATTATTTCTGTATATTTACTTTATCTTTATTGCTCAAAATATACTGTCCATCTATTACCAATTCCAGTTTTCCTTCGAGTTCTGATGAAATTATTTCTACCAGTTCTCCATCAGCATATCCTCTTTCTACTTTCACCTCTTTTGCCTCTCCATTTTCCACAAGAAATATGTATGAGAAAAGATCTCTTACGACTATAGCACTCTTTGGAACTGCATATGTTTCTTTTTTACCTGATTCAACTTTTACTTTTGTATACATACCTTTTTTAAGAATATTCCCCTTGTTTTCGACAGCGATTTTAACCTGGTATTTTTTTGTATCACGGGTTGCTACTGGATTTATTTCTACGACTTCACCTTCATAAGCTACATCCACTCCTTCAACAAATAATTCAGCACGGTTCCCAAGCTTTACTCCTCCTATCTCAGAAACTGAGACACCGGTTTTGATATACATTTTACTGCTATCTACTATTGTAAATAAAGCCTTCTGCTTCTCAACTTGAGCATAGACTTTATCATTGAGGTCTGTTACAATACCATCCACTTCAGCTCTCATCTTTAGCTCTTCAAAATCTTTTTTCGCTGCCATATAAGTTGCCTTTGCATCTTCCAAATTGGAAAAACTCAAGTCATAGGCTGATTTTTTCGTAAGAAACTCATCTTCAGAGATGTATTTATCCTTTCTCAACTCTTGAAGCTTCTCAAAATTTATACTCTTTGTCTCGTAATCCGAAAGACTGGATTGATATTTCGCTTTAGCCTTGAGGTAAGCTGACTCTGTTGGTTGGTCTTCCAAATTAATTACTACTTCTCCTCTTTTAACCTTTTCTCCATTTTTTTTATTGATTGAAAGTATCTTTCCACCAGTTTTAGTTATCTCTGTAACCTCATTTTCAGGTTCCAATACACCACTGGAAATACTGGTTTTTATTATCTCTCTTCTTTCTAAACTCTCTGTTTTCACCACTTTACTGCCTGGTCCTTTGCTACGCTGCTCTGTTTTTCCACCACATGCCACAAAAAATGCTGTCAGTGCCACTATCATCAATATTTTCTTCATGTCTCCCCCTATTTAAGTAAAGATTTATACTGCTCATATGCCAAATAATAGTTGAACTGAGCTCCTACCAGTGCTAACTCTGATTCTACAAGATTTTTTTCAATTTCTACTAGAGTCACTGCATCGCTAAGTTCCATCTCATAACGTTTGCTTTCTAAATTAAAATTTTCTCTTGCTGATTCTACAGCCGATCTCTGCTCCTCAACTATGCCTCTATATTTTAGAAGGTTGAGGTAACTTGTTCTTAAGTTAAGCTCTACACTGTCTTTGACTTTCTCTTCCAAATTTTTAGCTTTAAGTTCCTCATTTTTGCTTCTCTCATATCTGTCGATAGACTGACCAAATTGAAAAATATTCATTTTCACGTTTACTCCAGCTTCCCAAGATATTTCGTCCGTGGAATTTTTTATTCTTTCATCTCCCGAACGGTAGGTTATTCCTGCCGAAATTTTTGGTAAAAATTCGGATCTAGCTATTATTTTATCATTTTCTTTTATCATGGTATCCAAATTCGATATCTTTATATTTCTGTTATTTCCACGTGCATTTTCTATGTCTTTCTCTAAACTTATGTTATCTAAATCATAGTCTTTTTCCTGTATTCCTTTAAGGGATATATCTTTAGAACTTCCTATCCCTATATGGTTTTTCAAATCAGCTTTCGCTGTTTCCACACCGTTTTTGCTTTCTAAAAGTTTTGTTTTAAGGTTTAGGACTCTTGTGTTAAAGGGTAATATCTCTGATTTGGCTATCATATCCAATTCATATTTTCGGTTTGCTTTAGAATACTGACTTTCCATGTTCTTAAGAGCTACACCATATACCTCCACCTCTTTTTCTTTAAGCAATACAGAGGTGTACTTATTTATTGTGCTCAACATTGTATTTATACGGGTATCTTCATACTGATAATTTTTTTTATCTCTGTCGTTTTCAGCACTATTCAGCTGTGCCATCAGACTTCCTCCCTGAAATAATGGCTGAGTAGCAGTGACTGAATTGTCATAATAATCTTGAACCTTTTGAGAGCTTACAGTTTTTTCTTCATCATACCTAGTATATTTCCCTGTATAATCCACGGTAGGAAGAAAATTTTTATACGCTTCTTTCACTTTAATTTTTGAGTTTTTTAGATCCAACTCTGAATTTTTAAGTGTATAATCGTGCTGATAAGCTTTTTCTATTGCTTCTGAAAGATTGAGTTCCAATCCTTGAGCATAGAGAGTAATTGTCAACCCCGCTAAAAATAGGGTTATTAATAGTTTTTTCATGATTTCCTCCCCCTAAAATTCTTAAAGTAATTATATCATAGCAGCCATCGCTTTTAATCATAATTTGACTTTTCTTCATTTAAATTTTATAATTTAAAGATAACACATTTATAAGTACCATATCAATGTGTCAGTAATATGTCAAATGCAGAATAAAAGGCAGGTAAGTTATGAAAAATTATATGTTCACCATCCAATATGATGGCACTAAATACAATGGCTGGCAGAGACTCCCTGAACTTCTAGAAAAAACTATTCAGGGAAAAATTGAAGTTCTTCTCTCCAAGCTTTTAGATGAAAAAATTGAGATTACTGGTAGTGGAAGAACCGATGCAGGAGTCCACGCGCTCATGCAGGTAGCCAATTTTAAAACTTCAAAAAAACTGGAAAAAAATTTTATCGAGCAGTTCAACAGATATCTTCCCGAAGATATTCGAATCACAACCTTTCAAGAGGTAGATGAAAGATTTCACTCCAGATACAATGCCAAACTTAAAACCTATATGTACCGTATAGATAATTCTCCGTTTGGAGATCCTTTTCTAAGGAAATTTGCCTACCATATAGATAAAAAACTTGATCTAGACAGGATGAAAAAGGCTGCTCAAATTTTCATAGGTGAGCACGATTTTACATCTTTCTCTAAAAATAGTAAGAAAAAATCCTGTGTCAGAACTATTGAGGGAATTGAGGTAGTTGAAAAAGGAGATATTATTGAAATTTTCTTCACCTCCGATGGTTTTCTTTATAACATGGTTCGAATGCTAACTGGTACCCTTGTTTCTGTGGGACTTCATCAGATGTCTCTCGAGGATGTCAGCGGGCTTTTAGAGGAAGAAACCCGTACAAAATATAGATTTGTAGTTCCACCTCAGGGATTATTTCTTCACAGTGTAAAATATTAATCTATAAGAAAGAGCAGTGGAATCACTGCTCTTTCTTATAGTGCCATAAGGCTATTGAAACTCTCTAAACATTCTTGAATAAGTTCTTTCTTTTCATTTCTTGGAACATAGATTGCAAAAATCTCCTTTTCATCCTCTCCATAGAATTTTATAGAGTAACTATCTCTTCCAAACATAACATCTTTAGCCAGAAATATCTCCTTTATTTTTCCAACTGAAAGGTGTCCACCAATGGATGAATCCCCATCATAGAAATTAAGAAAACCATGAGCATAGAACCCTTTAGGGAATCTATCTTTTATCTCTAATACAAATCCTGGTGTCATTACTAGGAGGAAAACTTTTTCCCATCCTCTCAAAGTCTGAAACAGATCATCTATTTTTTCTACAGGGTAAGTTTTTACTCTTGGAGAATTTCTTAAAACTTCTATATATTCTACCTCTAGCTTTGTAGCTAGAGCTGAAAGGGATATTCTTTCATTCTCTTTCATCATTTCCTCTATTCTTTCTCTTAACATATCTCTCCTCCTATTTCTTTTACAATATTTTCAAAAACTTCTTTAGCTCTCTCTAAATCTTCCTGATCAGGATGGGAAGCCGCTACTTTCCAACGGTTTTTTCTTGCCTCGTTGGGTGCCATATGGTGATCTGAAGGAAGCTTAAGCATCCAGTCTATAAGTTTTGGATCTATAGCACCTTGACAGCAGAAATTCCCCAAAATCTCATTCCCATTCTCTGAAATGAGCTTTTCTATATTCTCTCTGCAATCTTGAGCATGTTTAGAATCTGGTTCAGCTCCAAGGGTAAAGAAATAAGCTACCTTTTTGTCTTTTATATTTTCTGCAAATTTTAGCATTCCACTATCAAATGTGGCTCTATCTATCCACCCACCTAATATATACAAATCATATTCTTTTTCTAAAGTTTCCTTACAGCATTTTATTTCGCTTCCCTCTATTGCCTCATGAATTGTATCTGCTACCTTTCTGGTATTTCCTGTTTTGCTAGAATAAACTATAACTGTTTTCATAATATCCCTCCTATATTAAATCTGATTAAAAACAAAAGCTTTATAAAAATACATCTTTATCTTTTTTTCCTTCAGAGTAACAGGAGAAAACTCCCATTTTTTCAAAGCTTTTTCTACTTCTCCTCTGAAGTCCATCCCCAAATCTTCACCATAAAATTTTATTTCTTCTATCTTTCCGTTATATCCAACTAGAAATCTGACTTTTACCTCTACTGTTTTTCTGTATCCCAGTTTCTTTCCTATCTCGGGGTATTCCGGATCCTGTTGGAATAGAATCTCGTATTTGAGCCCTTGTATACCTTGATTTTTTGCAGCATAGACACCTTCACTAATTTCAGTTACTCCTTCCATCGAAAAGTTTTTAACTTTTGCTGTTTCTTCAGATTCGGAATGAGTTTCTGTGGAATTTTGTGCTGTTTCATTTTTTTCTTCAGGTTTTTCAGTTTGCTTATTTTTTTGAACTTTTTCTTTTATTCTCTCTACCTTTTTTATTTTTTTCTGACTTTTTTCTTCAGGTTTTTTTTCAACTTTTTTTTCAATCTGAGTTTTATTTTCAGGTGTTACCTCTGCTTTTTTAGGTGTTATTTTTTGACTTTTAGATTCCCTATTTACAGAAAAACTCATATTGACTTTTGCAACGGGACTCTCCTTTGCGGTTAGCTCATAATTTTTCCAGTGAAAAATACCTCCCAATAGCAGTATTCCATGCAATATTACTGATATTATAAACCACATAATTTTACCTCTCTATATTCCTCTCGATTTTTAATAAAGATTATATCATAATTTATTTAGTTTATCAAACAATTTATTTTTATTTTGTTTTGTCAAACAATTGTATTGACAATGTTATAAAAATAATATAGAATCACCATTGTTACAAATTTTGTTAATCAAAATATTGGTTTTGAACTTTAGGAGGATTTTATGAGAGATATTATTATTTCTGGCGGACCACTCATGGGAATTATAATTTTACTATCTATAGCTGGTTTAAGTGTTATTCTTGAAAGAGGCTATTATTTTTATAAAAATGAGAAGCATAATGGAGAACTTCTCATCAGTCATTTGGAAAAATTTATAAAAAAAGGCGAGCAAGAAAGAGCTATTAACGCCTGTGATTATTTTAAAAATACCTCTTCTAAAGTTATGAAAACTATACTTTCAGAATATAACAAGGGAGAAATGAACTGCTGTAAATTTGATTATTTAGAAGAAAAAGCAAGGGAATGTGCTCTTAGGGAGCTTCCTAAACTGGAAAAAAATATGTGGCTCCTTGCGATAGCAGCAAATGTTACTCCTCTTGCCGGACTTTTAGGAACTGTAACCGGTATGATAGGAGCCTTTAATTCCATGGCAAAACACGGAGCAGGAGATCCAACTCTTCTGGCTGCTGGAATATCTCAGGCACTTATTACTACAGCTTCAGGTCTAGCAGTAGCCATTCCATCTCTTATTTTTTATAATTTTTATCAGAAAAAAATTGAGAAAGCCATGATGGATATGGAAAAAAATGTAGTTGAATTTATTAATATTTTAAGAAAGATGTAGGTGAATTTTATGATGAGTAAAAGTTTTATTAGTTATAGAAGAAAAGAGTTATCTCCTGATCTTACTCCTCTTATCGATGTGGTTTTTCTTCTTCTTATTTTTTTCATGGTAGCCAGCAACTTTGATAAGCTGGGAGGAATGAAAATCGATCTTCCGCAATCTGAATCTGCACTTACTGAAACTCTTTCAGAAACAGTTTCAGTGGTAATCGATAAAAATAATCAGATAAAATTAAAAATTGAAAAAAATGGTGCAGTTGACCTCCTTGAGACTACAATGGGAAAATTATCTTCAGATCTAGAGGGTAAAATAGGGCAACTTTCAGATAAAAGAGTGGGAATTATTGCTGACAGAGAGGTAAGCCACGGAGATATAGTTGATATAATGACAGCTATAAAAGATTCAGGAGCTACATCTATAGATATAGAAATGAAAAGGAAGTGATTATTATGGAAAAAGAGATTAAAAGATTTAAGAGCCATCATAACTCAACAGCTATGATAGGAAAATATATACCACCTAAAAGAATCAGCGAAGATGATTTTCTAAAGAAACTGGATGAAAAACCTAAAGATGTTCCTAGAGCAATCTATGTTCATACTCCTTACTGCGATAAAATCTGTTCTTTTTGCAATATGAACAGAGAACAGCTGAATGGGAGCCTGGATTCATATGCCCAATATATAGCTCAAGAATTCCAAAAATATGGAAAATATAGATACTTTAAAGATAAAGCTGTAGATGTAATATATTTTGGAGGAGGAACACCTTCTGTCTATAAGGCACATCAGCTCGAAATAATATTAAAATCTATCAGAGAGAATATAACTTTTTCTCCTAATTATGAATTTACCTTTGAAACTACTCTTCATAACCTTACTCCTGAAAAATTAGAGATTATGGAAAAATATGGAGTTAATAGATTTTCAATAGGAATTCAGAGTTTTAACAACGAAGGAAGAAAATTTTATAACAGAACTTATGACAGAGATGAAGTTATAAGAAGAATACAGTGGATAAAAAATAACTTCCGAGGCGAGGTCTGTGTAGATATTATCTATAACTATCCTAACCAAACTTTAGAAGATGTAAGAGAGGATGCCAGAACAGTTAAGGAATTAGACCTTGGAAGTTCTAGTTTCTATTCACTTATGGTTCATGACGGTTCGGCTCTATCTCAGGATATAAAAGAAAATAAAGTTCAGCTGAAAGATGAAACAGCATGGGACAGAGAACTCCATGATGCCTTTATTCATGAACTTACTAAAGATGGAGACTATTACCTTCTGGAGCTCACTAAAATAGCTAAAAAAGCGAGAGATAACTACCAGTACATCAAAACCCGTAATCAGGGAGGAGATACTTTCCCTATCGGTGTTGGAGCAGGAGGAAGTGTAGATAATATAACTCTTTTCAGAATGAACAAAGAGATGAGTGGATATATGGAAAAATCTCCTCCTCAAATGAGAATCGACAGAATCGGAGGAGCTTTCCAATTCCCTCAGATTTCTAAAAAAAATGCAGAAAATTTCCTCTCTATTGAAGAAAGAGCAATTTTCACAGATAAAATCCAAGAGTTAAAAGAGAGAAAACTTATTTCTGAAGATGAGAACAACTACAATCTCACAGAAGAGGGAATTTTCTGGGGAAATAATATTGCTAGAGAGATCGTTACTGAAATACTCGACAAAACCTTAGGAAAAGAAAAAAATTAATAAAATTTAAGGGAGAAAAATATTATGAAAAAAAAGTTAATGTTATTAAGTTTAGTTATAGCATCATCTGTATATGCAAATGAAGATGAGTTTTACCAAGAAGCTTCTACAGGAGTTAAACTTGGAGAGAGTGTTGTTTCTACCACTGGTTTTGAAACTGCTCAAAGAAATCTTGCGAATACAGTTACGATTATTACCGCTAAAGATATCGAAGAAAAGAACTACAACTCTGTAGCTGAAGCTCTAAAAGATGTTCCTAGCGTAAACATCATCGGAAATCCTAAAAATCCTATAATAGATATGAGAGGTCAAGGAGATAGAGCCAATTCAAATGTACAGATATTGATAGATGGAATCTCTACTAATCTTCTAGACGTATCTCATGCAAACACTCCAATTAATACTGTTCCTGTGGAGAACATTGAAAAAATTGAAGTTATTCCAGGAGGAGGGGCAATTCTCTACGGAAGTGGCACAAGAGGAGGAATAATCAATATCATCACTAAGTCTGGATCTTCTGCTAAGGGAGGTTATGTAAATACTCAGTTAGATAGCTTCGGTTCTAAAAAGATAGATCTTTCGTATGGAACAACAGTGGATAAGCTGGATATGAATATTAACTTCAACAGGAATGATTATAAAGGCTTCAGAGATGGAGATGAACTAGATTCTACATTCTTAGAGACTAGCTTAAGATACAGAATAGATGAGAATCAATCACTTTTAGGAAAATTCTCGAGATATGAGGGAGAAGGAACTACTCCGAGAGCACTAACTAAAGATAATCTAGACAATACTTCAAGCAATGGATTAACTAAGCCACTGGATGAGCTTCTAAAAAATGAAACAACAAAAAATGAATTCAATTTAAAATATGATAACAAAATCTCAGAAAATACAAAGCTTGAAATTTTAGGATTCTATCAAGAAACTGATATCTTAGATATAAACAATTACGAAAACTACGGAATGGCCGTTACAAATAATATGGATTTCAAAGATAAAAAATTCGGAATAAAACCTAAGATTAAATTCTCTTATGGAGAGAACAGTGACCTTATTCTAGGTTACGACTATATCAAAAATGATTTAGACAGATTTAGTCAGACAAAAATTTTCTCCCCAGAGGAGTATGAAAACAATCTTTCAAAAGTAACTAACAGTCTTTTCCTACTAAACAGAAACAGCCTAGGAAAGTTCCAATTTACTCAAGGAATCAGATATGAACATGCAAAATTCCAAGCTGATAGAGGTTACAAAAAAATAGGTTCCACTTCAACTACTTCCACCCAAATTTCTTCAGAGAGAAGCATGGAAAATATGGCCTATGAGCTGGTTGGAAACTATCTTTACTCCCCTAGCGGTAATATTTATATCAAAGGAGAGAAAGGTTTTACATCTCCAACACCTTCTCAATTAGTAGACAAAGTAGATGGAAAGTATGCCAGCAACGATTTAGATTCTGAAACTTATCTAACTCTCGAGCTAGGATTTAAAGATTATCTTCTTGGAAGTTTTGTAAATGGAGCTCTATTCTATACTGAAACTAAAGATGAAATCTATACTGAAAATCTAACTGGAATGAATTTCATCAACCACAATATAGGAAAAACTGAAAGATACGGACTTGAGCTAAATGCTCAGCAGAGTTTAGGAAACTTTACTTTCAAAGAGGGCTACTCGCTTATTAAAACAAAAATTTTAAAGGACAGTGATAGATCCATAGAAGGAAACAATATTGCTAATGTTCCTAAAAATAAATTCTCTCTTGGATTCAACTACCAGGTTACACCTAAGCTGACTTTTGATTGGGATAGTAGCTATGTTTCTGGAATCTATATAAATAATCAGAATGATAATGGAAAACTAAACAGTCACATAGTTACAGACATCGCAGTAAATTATGAAGCAACAGAATCACTTAGACTTTTTGCTGGAATCGATAATCTTTTCAATGAAAAATATTATGATTCTATAAATTCTAAAGGAACTGATTACAGCCCAGCGGCAGAAAGAAGTTTCAAAGGTGGTTTCAAATATAGCTTCTAAAAATTAGAGGAGAAAAAATGAAAAAATATTTACCTATCTATTTAATAATTGCAATTATATTTACAGGCTTTCTGTCGGTAGGTTTGGGAAGTGTTAAAGTTCCCCTGGAAGAGATTTTAAATCTCTCCCAGGCCCCTGACTATATTAAAACTATTATTTTTGATATCAGACTGCCAAGAATTTTTATGGCTGTTCTCATCGGCATGATGCTGGCTTCCAGTGGTGTAGTTGTCCAAGCGGTATTTCAGAATCCCCTTGCTGATCCTTATATTATAGGAATCGCTGCCAGTGCAACTTTGGGAGCTGTTATAGCCTATATTTTCAATCTTCCTGATATTATGTACGGTGTACTTGCATTTTTTTCTTGCCTTATAAGTACCTTTATAATATTTAAACTTGCAAATAATAATGGAAAGGTAAATATTACCACTCTACTCATTGTTGGAATAGCTGTTTCCTCTTTTATCGGAGCTTTTACTTCTTTCTCAATGTATCTTATAGGAGAAGAATCTTTCAAAATAACCATGTGGCTTATGGGATATCTCGGAGCAGGAACTTGGAATAAAGTTTTTATTTTGATTGTCCCTCTAGCTCTCTCTCTTTCATATTTTTATAAAAAGAGAACAGAGTTGGATGCTTTACTTTCTGGAGATGAAGAAGCACATTCGCTGGGAGTGGATGTCCAAAAATTAAAAATCAAAATCCTTGCAGTCTCAGCTTTCATAGTGGCTTTCTCTGTTGCTTTTTCCGGTATGATAGGTTTTGTGGGTCTTATTATCCCACATTCAATCCGAATGATTACAGGACCTTCCAACTCTAAGCTCCTTCCAAATGCTGCACTGGCAGGAGGTTTTTTCCTACTGGCGTGTGATACTTTAGGAAGACTTATTTTGGCTCCTGTAGAGATACCTATAGGTGTTGTTACTGCCTTTTTCGGAGCACCTTTCTTTCTCTATCTAGCATTTAAAGGAAAAGGAGGCAAAATTTAATGGCTATCGATATAAAGAATCTCAGATTTTCATATAATGAGAACAGAGAAATTTTAAAAAATATAAATCTCAATATAAAAAAAGGAAAGTTCACTGGTATTCTCGGTCCCAATGGATGTGGGAAATCAACTCTTCTTAAAACTGTTTTAGGCTATCTGGAACCCAACCATGGAAAGGTTTTTCTTCAAGGTACAGACCTTTCGCAATTTACTAGAAAAGATGTGGCTAAAAAAGTCGCTCTAGTTCCTCAAAAATCAAGCCTTAGCTCTCCTATCTCTGTAGAAGATTTTGTACTTATGGGAAGACTCCCTCATATAAAATCTTCATGGGACGGATATAGACATGAAGATAGAAAGATTGTTGAAAATAATCTGAATTTTCTGGAGCTCCAAAATTTCAAGAATCGTATAACTCTCAGTCTTTCTGGTGGAGAGTTCCAGAGGGTTCTTTTGGCAAGAGCTCTCTCTCAAGAACCTGAAATTTTACTCTTAGATGAACCTACTTCAGCCCTGGATCTTAACCATGCTGTAGAACTTCTTCACAGAGTAAAAGATCTGATTCAAAAGGAAGAGATAACTGGAGTTGCTGTTCTTCACGACCTGAATCTTGCTGCTATGTTTTGTGATGAGCTTGTAATAATGAAGGATGGAAGGGTTGCCTATACAGGTTCTCCTAAAGATGTAATTACGGAAGAAATACTTTTAGATGTCTACAATTTAAAATCTAAGGTAATTAGGGATGAGAATGGTACTCCCTATGTGATACCTTTAATATAGGAGGATATATGAAAAAAATTATATTTTCTCTCTCCCTTCTACTTAGTTTCTCTGCCTTCTCCTTGGAGATTGCAGGAGATAGAATTAGAGATGAAAGAGGAAATTCGATTGAAAAAAAGCAGTACAAAAAAATAATCCTTATAGATCCTGCTGTGGTAGAAAGTTTTTTCCTTATAGGAGGAGAGAGCTCAATAATAGCTATCGGTGATACGGCAAGAACTCCTATCTGGCCCGAAGAAAAAACTAAAGATATTCCAAAAGCTGGAGCTATGCTTAAGCCCAGTCTTGAGCATGTACTTTCTTTTCAGCCTGATTTGGTTATAATCAATGAAGTTTCTAGCAGTTTCGGTGAGAATTTAAACTCGCACAATATTAAATATCTTATAAATGAGTCTAAATCTTTTGAGGCTATTTTAAATAATCTTAAAATTTATGGAGTTCTTACTGGTAAAGAGAAAGAAGCTGAAAAAGTTGCCCAAGAATATCAGGATAAGATTTTGAAATTAAAAGAAAAAATATCTGAAAAACCATTGGATATCAAAGGAGCTTTTCTCTACTCTACATCTCCTATGATGGTTTTTTCAAGCAACTCTCTTCCAGGAGAAATCTTTGCAACTTTAGGAATTAAAAATATTGCTGATGGACTTCCAGGAGGAAGGCCTATCCTCTCTCCCGAGTTTCTTATTTCACAGAATCCCGATCTTTTAGTGGGTTCTATGGGTATAAGTTCTCCCCAGGACATCTTAAATAGCAATCCCTTTGTTAAAGATACTAAAGCTGGAAAAAAGGGAAATATTCATATTTTGGATTCTAGAAAAATATTAAGAGCAACTCCTAGAATTATCGATGCTCTTGAGGATCTTTACGGTGAGCTTTCAAATGCTAAATAAGGTTATATATTATTATATGAAAGAAAAAAAACTGCTGAGCTATTTTTTAGTCAGCAGTTTTATCGTGACAGCTCTAGATCTTTATGGTCCTGTTCTTGTCCAGGAACTTATTGATATCTCTATCCCTGAAAAAAATATAAATTCTTTTATAAAATACTCTGTCGTTCTTCTAGTTATATATATGTTGAGATACATACTTTCTCTATATTCTAGCTCCAGAGGACAGCTTATGGGAAATCGTATTAAATTCTATATGAGGGAGGATCTTTTTAGGAAAATATTATTCCGTCCAGTAGGATTTTTTAAAGAAAAACAGAGTGGTGATCTAATCACTCGTGTAACCAGTGATTTAGAGAGTGTTTCTTCTCTTCTGCATAGAGGACTTGAAGATCTTCTTTTCTCAATTCTGGCTATTTCAGGATCACTCCTATTGATGCTAAATTTCAACTGGAAGTTGGCTTTTTTTACAATGCTCCCTCTTCCCTTTGCAATTTGGTTTACTCTTTATCAGAATAAGAAATTAAAAAAGGGATATCTAGAAATCAGAAAAAACCTTTCTCAAGTGACTTCTTCGGTCCATGATATACTTAGAACCATATTCTTTTTAAAGGACAATGTTCTAGAAGAGGATTCTCTTCTAAAATTTTCAAGTAAAAACAATAAACTTCTTGAGATTGAATCTGAAAATATTTTTACGGTATCCAATCTTATGTCCGGTATAAATTTTTATAATCAGATTACTCAACTCATAGTAATATTTTTTGGAGGATATTTTCATATACAGGGAGAGCTTTCTCTGGGAGTTATAGTTAGTTTTATTCTTCTTACAAACAGATTCAGAATATATCTTATGAGACTCATGGGTCTCATAGATACCTACCAGAGAGGAACCACTGGAATAGGACGTTTTATGGAGATAATGGATCTTCCTGAAATTTCAAGGGAGAATGTTCCTCTGAAAAACAAAATCGACTCTATACACCTAAACAATCTTACATTCTCATATGAAGAAAACACAATTTTTAAAACTCTCAATATTCAGATTAAAAAAGGTGAAAAAATAGCCTTTGTAGGAGAGAGTGGAATAGGAAAAAGTACCATATTATCAATTTTAAAAGGTGAACTGCTTCCTAAAAATGGAGAAATTCTTCTGAACGATACCTCTCTTTCTCTCCTCAATAGAGAAGAATACCTAAAAAATTTTGGAATTGTAAATCAGTATGAGCATATTTTAAATGAGTCTATCTCTGAAAATCTTCAAATCGTCAACAGAGATTCCCAGGAAGAGGATCTTCTTTCTGCTCTAGAAAAAGTCTATCTCAAAGACCTTTATGAGGAACATCTATCCAAGGGACAAGTCAAGCTCGGTGAAGGAGGACATGTTCTCAGTACAGGGCAGAAACAGAGAATTGCGCTTGCCCGTCTTTTCCTCAGAAAGCCTGAAGTTATTATTTTGGATGAAGCAACTTCCGCACTAGATAATCTTTTGGAAGGGAAAATTATGGAAAATATTTTATTGGAATTTAAAGAATCCATAGTTGTTGCTGTAGCTCATAGACTAAACTCATTAAGAGATTTTGATAAAATTTTTGTGCTTGAAAAAGATGGCATTTGTGAAAGTGGAAGCTACGACGAACTTATGAATCTAAGAGGAACTTTTTTCTCTATGGTTCAAGCTTCCAAGTAAAAATTTCAGATAAAAACAAGATATATATTGAAAAGCCTCGATTAATTTCTAGGCTTTTTTCTTTAATGTGCCTTTTGACATACTGGCGACACAATAATATTATATACTAATCCTTAAGCAAGCTTTTTTCTATCTTTTTTAGAAAATAAAGCTTGCAATTGAAACATTATTTTGTATTATAATTAAAAATATGATAGAATACAAAATATTGAAATCATTAAAACAAGGAGAGAAAACTGATGAATTTGAACAGAATAAAGACAGCAACTTTGTTGATTTTTTCAACTATTGCTTTAAATATAGGTTACTATTCTTTAAAAAATAATGAGATTGCAACTCTATCTTCTGAAATGCAATATTCAGAACAGGATGAATATTATGTGCATGAAGATTCAGCTCAAAATGAAGTAAGCCTAGAAGAATCTCAAAAACTTCTTCTCAGTGAAGAACTTCTAGCTTTGGATTCAGAAAACTCAGAAGAGTCATCTGCTGAAAAAAAACCTGAAAATATTGAATATACAATAAAATATGGAGATACAATCTCCGAAATTGCAAAAAAATATAATACAAAAATCGAATATCTCTTTGCAAATAATCTAGATATAGATCTAAAGACTCTGAAAATAGGAAAACAGATTCTGATTCCCACTGAAAATGGAATATTTTATAAAATAGATAAAGAGGATTCCTTCTCTGCTTTGGAAAAAAAATTTAATATTTCTCAAGATATTATAAAATCAGACAATGATATCAGTCAGTTAAACTATGGTAATACTGTTTTTCTTAGGGAGCCTAAAATAGCCGAGGATTTCAAAAACAAGATTGCAACTTTTTCAAAAAAAACTACTTCAAGCAACTCTTCTTTTAAGAGTCCCTTATCTTCACTTGTTGTAACAAGTTCTTATGGAACTAGAAATCATCCTGTAGTCAAAAAAGTTATTGCACATGGAGGAGTAGATTTAAAAGCTCCTACTGGAAGCAAGGTTATGGCTGCTCAAGGAGGAGTTGTTAAATTTGCAGGGTATTCTGGAAATTATGGTTATTTAGTAGTCATAACGCATCCCAACGGTTACGAATCTAGATATGCTCATCTAAGCAAAATAAATGTAAAAAAGGGACAGCGGGTTAACAGTAGAGAAACAATAGCTCTCAGCGGAGCCACTGGAAGAGTAACAGGTCCTCATCTACATTTTGAAATAAGAAAAAATGGAAAAGCTCTGAATCCTTTAACTTATGTAAAATCTTAAAATAGAAAAGCTAGAAAGTCTCCACTTTCTAGCTTTTTTATTTTTACTTATTTATTGCCACTGCTATCACACAGCTTCTCTGCTCCAAAGAAATCCTATTTCCTTCTACAATTCTTCTGTTTTTCAGAAAAGAATCTCCTTCGACAGATGTATCCATGATTAGTTCCCATTCTTTTTCATGAATTTTTGGAAGCTCAAATTTTAAAGGTTTATAATAAGTATTGAATGCAACATATATCTCATTCTCCCCTTCATATTCAAACATAAACCCTATACTATGCGAATCATGGCTTATGTCTGGCTGAAAAGGTTTTATTCCATGAAGAGAAATTTCTCCATCTCTACTTCTATAATCTCTCTGTCTCAGTCCCTTATTTTTTTTTCTGAATTTTATAAATTCTCTATAAAATTTATTTATCTCTTCAAATTTTTCCCCTCTCTTCCAATCCAACCAATTGAGCTTATTATCCTGACAGTAAGTATTGTTATTTCCTTTCTGAGTTTTCCCTAATTCATCCCCCATAAGCATCATTGGGACGCCACGAGATATCATTAAAAGAGTTATCAGATTTTTAATCTGTTTTTTTCTCAGATTATTAACTGTTTCATGGATACACTCTCCTTCAAAGCCATTGTTCCAAGAGCTGTTATGGTTTTCTCCATCTCTATTCTCTTCCCCATTTTCGAAATTGTGTTTATAATTATATGAAACTAAATCCCACAGTGTAAACCCGTCATGAGCTGTAACAAAATTCAAAGAATTTTTTGGTTTTTTTCCGCTATATCTAAATAGATCTGGACTTCCCAATACTCTTTGAACTAGTTCACTCACTTGTCCTTCATCACCTCTCACAAAACTTCTAATACAATCTCTAAATTTCCCATTCCATACACACCAATTTTCAGGAAAGTCCTCCATAAAATAACCGCCAGCAGCATCCCATGGTTCTGTAAAAAATTTAGCTCTAGACAACACTGGGTTTTTTGCAATATCGCTGAGGAGAGAATTTTCACTTCCTAGCCACTGACCTTTTTCACCTCTTCCCATTATGGCTCCCAAATCAAATCGGAATCCATCCACCCCTACCTCTTCATACCAATAGCACAAGGAATCTATTATCATATTTTTGACAACAGGATGATTACAATTCAGTGTATTCCCAGTCCCTGAATAATTCGAATAATATTTTTTATTATTCTCCAACATATAAAAAATAGTGTTATCCATTCCTTTAAAATTAAGTATAGGTCCCTTTTCATTTCCTTCTGCCGTGTGATTATATACTACATCCAATATGACTTCTATTCCGTTTTCGTGGAGTGAATCTATGAGTTCTTTAAATTCTAAAAGATTGCTCTCATAAAAATTATCTCCCTGCATATTTCCCGAAAAATATTTAGATGTAAGAGCAAAAAAACCTATTGGATTATATCCCCAAATATTTTTTAATTTCTCTCCTGTAACAGGATTATTCCCAACAGCAAAATCGTCATATTCAAAAACTGGCATAAATTCTACAGTAGTTATTCCCAGCTCTTTAAGATATTTTATCTTTTCATGTACGCCTTTAAAACTTCCTGGAAAATTTGAGTTGCTATTTGGATTTTTAGTAAAAAGCGAAATATGCATTTCATATATAATACTGTCTTCAATTTCTGTTTCTGGTCTGATTATCTCTCGCTGAAGAAAATTATCATCCACCACAACTGCCTTTTGAATATTAGAATTACCATAAGGAGTTATCCCTTTAGCATAGGGATCTATTATGTGTGACTGTGCCACAAATCTGTGTCCATGAATTTCATCTTCCTCCCCTTCGATATTCCATGTATAGAAAGTACCACTACCTATTTGTTTAACAAGAACATGCCAGATATCTCCAGTCTTATTTTTTTGAGGGTCTAGTTTATATGAAAAAATAGGATTTTCATCCTTTTCTGCTTCAAATATATTTAAAAGAACGCTATCTCCATTTTTAGAAAATATTCCAAAATTTACACCTTCATAAGTTACACGAGCTCCCAATCTGCATCTACCTTTTTCTGTATTATACATCTTTACTCCTCCGAACTATTTTATTCTCTTGTATAGTATTATATTATATTTTGACAAGAAATCTTTTTAATTTTTTGTTCCGATTTCTAATTTAACTTTAGAATGAAGAATTCAAATAGATACACTCTATTAAAGTGCTTGAAAAAATATAGAAAAAGTAGTAAAATATAACGATTGAATAAAAAATTTTGACAGGAGATAAAATATGTTTATAGATGAGGTTATAGTAACAATAAAAGCTGGAGATGGAGGAGATGGAGCTTCTACTTTCAGAAGAGAAAAATGTGTACAGTTCGGAGGTCCTGACGGTGGAGATGGAGGTAACGGAGGTAGTCTGATTTTTGTTGCCGATCCAAACGTAAATACTCTTATAGACTTTAAATTCAAAAAAATATTTAAAGCTGAAAATGGAGTGAATGGTGCTAAAAAACAGATGCACGGAAGAAGAGGAGAAAGTTTAATTATCAAAGTCCCTGTTGGAACTCAAGTTAGAGATATCCACACTGGAAAACTTCTTTTAGATCTTAATAAGATTGGAGAAGAAAGAGTTCTTCTTAAAGGGGGAAGAGGCGGAGCTGGAAACGTCCACTTCAAAAACTCTGTAAGAAAAGCTCCAAAAATAGCTGGAAAAGGTAAAGAAGGAGCTGAAATAAAAGTTAAACTTGAGCTTAAACTTATCGCAGATGTAGCCCTAGTTGGATATCCATCAGTTGGTAAATCAAGCTTTATCAATAAAGTTTCAGCTGCCAATTCAAAAGTTGGAAGTTACCATTTCACTACCCTTGAGCCTAAACTAGGAGTTGTTAGATTAGAAGAAGGGAAATCTTTCGTTATTGCTGATATTCCAGGTCTTATTGAAGGAGCACATGAAGGGATAGGACTAGGAGATAAATTCCTTAGACATATAGAGCGTTGCAAAATGATATTCCACATCGTTGATGTTGCTGGAATAGAGGGAAGAGATCCTATTGAAGATTATGAAAAAATTAATATGGAACTTAACAAATTCTCTGAAAAACTAGCTAAGAAGCAACAGATAATTTTAGCTAACAAAATGGATCTTCTGTGGGATCCTTCTAAATACGAAGAATTTAAAAAGCATGTAGAAGCTCAAGGAAATCTTGTTTTCCCTATCTCTGTAATTCTGAATGAGGGAATCAGAGAGATTCTTTTCAAAGCTTATGATAAAATCCAAAATATTCAGAGAGAAGTTTTAGAAGATGAAGCTGATATTAAACAAGTTCTAAGAGAAATCAAAGGTGAAGACAAAGACTATGTTATCACTGAGATTGAAGAAGGAGTTTTCGAGGTTAAGGGTAGAATCGTAGACAATGTTCTTAACAAATATGTTATTACGATGGAGGAAGATTCTATTATCGAATTCCTACATATGATGAGAAATCTAGGACTGGAAGAAGCTATGAGAGATGCAGGAATCCAGGACGGAGATACTGTTAAAATTGCTGACGTAGAATTTGATTTTGTGGATTAATTGATTATGGAAAAAAAATATAATGGAGTGGTTATTGCCGGACCTACTGGTGTTGGCAAAACTTCTCTTTCTATAAAACTTGCACAAATTTTAAAAAGTGAAATTATATCTGCTGATTCTGCTCAAGTTTTTAAGGGGTTGGATATCGGCAGTGCTAAAATATCTCAAGATGAGATGGCGGGGATTCCCCACCATCTTATTGATATTCTCGAACCCAATAGAAAATATAGTGTAGGAGAATTCCAAAAGGATGCTGACAATATTCTAAATATTTTAGAAAAAAAGAGTATTATTCCTATTGTGGTTGGAGGAACTGGATTATATTTATCCTCTATAACCGAGGGACTTTCGTCTCTTCCACCAGCAAATCAGAGTCTCAGAGATTCTTTTCAAGAATTTTCAACTTTAGAAATTTTTGAAAAATTAAAGTCACTCGACCCTGAAACCGCTGAAAATATTCATCCCAATAATCGTGTTAAATTAGAAAGAGCTTTAGAAGTTTGTATACTTTCTGGTGAAAAATTCTCAATTTTATCAACAAAAAATATAAAAAACAATCATACAAATTTCCTTAAAATCGCACTAGACAGAGATAGGGGAATTTTATATGAAAGAATAAATCATAGAGTGGATATTATGATGGAACAGGGGCTTTTAGAAGAGGTTTCTTCTCTTTATAATCAGTATGGTGAATCTCTTAGAAGTCTTAACATAATAGGTTATTCTGAAATAATTGAATACATTGAGGGAAAAATATCTTTGGAAAAAGCTGTTGAGGATATCAAACAAAATTCAAGAAAATATGCAAAAAGACAGTTTACATGGTTCCGGAATCGGAAAGATTACCTTTGGTACAACTTAGATTTTTTAACCGAAGATGAAATCATCCGAGATATTCTAAAAAAAATATCTCCATCACATCTTGATTAAGTGAAACGATTATGGTATTATCTTATTAGCTATCTTTTTAGGGAGAACTTGAATGATAAAAAGAACTTTAATTCTATTTTTAATCATTTTGTTAACTGCATGCTCGAATTTAAACGAATATATTGTAAACAATATTGAAAAAGAGCAGTTAACTTTAAAACTTAGAGATATCAAAGAAGATTTATCTGAGAACAGAAACAAATCTCTTATAGGGATGCTCAAACCATCCTTTAAAAATGATTATATATTGGGACAATTGGATAAAATGGATTTTCGAAGACTAAAAATCTTTTTTTCACAACCAGAATTTCAAGGAACTCTGGCAAAGAATATAATCGCCTTTAATTCTTCAGATACAACTCTATATATGGAATTAGAGTATCAGTTCATAAATGGAATATGGCAAATAACAGATATAAAAGAAAGAAGGAGATGACTGATTTGAAGAAAAAAAATGAAATTAAAATCAATATTCCCTCTTCTCTTGAGAATCTTTCCCTTATTAGAGCTCTTGTAAAAACTTATTTAGATATTCATCACATTGAAAGTAAAGATGTCTTTCAACTATTATCAGTTGTCGATGAACTTGCTACAAATGTTGTAGAGCATGGATATCAGTATAAAAATGGAGATATCATAATTGAAATTCAAAAAGATAACGATGTTATCCATCTAGTAGTTGAAGACAATGGATTAGGGTTTAATGAGGAGAAAATAAGTAAAGAAGAGGGTGGAATGGGTCTTTTCCTGGCAAAAGCCATTGCAGATGACTTCAGAATTGAAAAAAAAATCAACGGAACAATCTTTAAAATCGAAAAAAAAATTAGGGAGGCAAAATAATATGACAGTGGATTTTGAAATTATCGAAAAAAATATTGGAGACATCAAAGTTATAAAAGTTGTTGGAGAACTTGATGCCCTTGTAGCACCTAAGCTTAAAGACAGAATTGCTAAATTGGTTGAAGGAGATGTAACTAAATTTATAATTGATTTTGAAGAACTTGTTCATATCAACAGTTTAGCTATGGGAATTCTTAGAGGTAAACTTAGACTTGTTAAAGAAGCCGGTGGAGATATCAAACTGGTTAAATTAAACGAACACATCAAAACTATATTCGAAATGATTGGATTAGATGAGATTTTCGATATATATACTACGGAAGAAGAAGCAGTAGAATCTTTTAACAAATAATTAATTTTAAAAAAAAATTTGAAAGGAATAGGATAATGGAACCAATTTTAGGTGTTGGATTAATTATCATAGCATTAGCCGTTTTTGGTTCTATGCTATATAAAAAATCCATTATTGATAAAAAAATAAACGAGCTTAATAATCTTGAAGACGAGGTTATGAAAGCTGATCTTAAATCTAAAGAAATTCTAGAAAGAACTGAAAAAGAGATTCAGAATAAAAAAATAGATGCTGAGAGAGAAGTTTCAGCTTTCAAAAAAGAAGCTGAGCTTAAAGCTAAAGAACAAATTTTGGCTATGAAAGAGGATTCTGAAAAAGAGATAAGACTTTCTAAAGCAGAGCTTATTCAAAAAGAGCAAAGACTTGCTAAAAAAGAAGAAACTTTAGAAAACAAAATAGAAAAACTTGAAGATAAATCTACTGAACTTGAAAAAATTTCTGAATCTTTAGATTCAAAAAAAGAAGAAATTCAAGAAATCAAAATTGCTCAAGAAAATGAACTTCAAAGAATTTCTGGTATTTCTAAAACCGAAGCCAAAGATATGCTTCTTGATAAATTAAAAAGTGAACTTGTACATGATTCAGCTCTTGCTATAAAAGAGTTCGAACACAAACTTGAAGATGAGAAAGACAGAATATCTAAAAGAATTCTTTCTACAGCTATTGGAAAAGCTTCTTCAGAATATGTAGTTGATGCTACTGTTTCTGTTGTAAACCTTCCAAATGATGAAATGAAAGGAAGAATAATCGGTAGAGAAGGAAGAAACATTCGTTCTATCGAGGCTTTAACAGGAGTTGACATCATCATTGACGATACACCTGAAGCTGTTGTTATTTCAAGTTTTGATGGGGTAAGAAGAGAGATTGCTAAACTTACAATAGAAAAACTTATCTCTGACGGAAGAATCCATCCAGGTAAGATAGAGGAAGTTGTTCATAAGGCTGAAAAAGAGGTAGAAAAGGATATTCTAGTTTCTGGAGAAGCTGCAATTATGGAGCTTGGTATCCCTCATATGCATCCTGAGATTGTTAAGACTTTAGGTAGATTGAAATTCAGAACAAGCTACGGACAAAACGTCCTTGTACACTCAATTGAGGTTGCAAAGCTTGCTGGAAACCTTGCTGCGGAGCTTGGAGCAGATGCTAAATTAGCTAAGAGAGCAGGACTTCTTCATGATGTAGGAAAAGTTCTTGAAAGTGATTCAGAATCTTCTCATGCCCTTATAGGTGGAGAGTTCTTGAAGAAGTTCAACGAAAAACCAGCTGTTCTTAATGCTGTTATGGCTCACCATAATGAAGTAGAATTCGAATCTGTAGAAGCCATTCTTGTTCAGGCTGCTGATGCTATTTCTGCATCCCGTCCTGGAGCTAGAAGAGAAACACTTTCTACATATATAAAGAGACTAGAAGCCCTTGAAACTATTGCAAAATCTTATCAAGGTGTAGAATCTTCTTATGCTATTCAAGCAGGTAGAGAAATCAGAATTATTATCAATCCTGATCACGTTTCAGATGATGAGGCTACTATCATGGCTAGAGATATGGCTAAAAAAATAGAAGACACTATGCAGTATCCAGGACAGATCAAAGTTACTATTCTGAGAGAAACTAGAGCTGTAGAATATGCTAAATAATTTTTAAAACAAAAAAGAGACCAGTGAAATTCACCGGTCTCTTTTATTATTAATATTTTTTCATAAGTTCTTTTATAGTTTCTACAACATTTTCAACTGGAACTTCAATAGTCTCATTGGTTCTTCTTATCTTAACTTCAACGATTCCTTCTACTGCTCTTTTTCCACATACAACTTTAAATGGGAATCCTAAAAGATCTGCATCTTTAAATTTAAATCCTGGCTTCTCATTTCTGTCATCGATTATTACATCTATTCTCTCTTCAGTAAGAGCTTTATAAAGTTTTTCAGCTGTAGCAACTTGAATCTCATCTTTGATATTAGCAGGAATTACATCCACCACAAATGGAGCTATTACAGATGGCCATATGATTCCATTTTCATCATAGTTTTGCTCAATAGCAGCTGCCATAGTTCTAGAAACTCCTATTCCATAACATCCCATATTAAGTATTCTACTCTTTCCATCTCTATCCAGTACTGTTGCCTTTAGTGCCTCTGAATATTTTGTTCCTAGCTTGAATATATGTCCACACTCAATTCCTCTAGCCATTTTTAGATGACCGTTGCACTTAGGACACTCTTCTCCCACTTTTACAGTTCTTATGTCAGCAACTATATGTGCAGAATAATCTCTTCCATAGTTTAAATTGATATAGTGAGTATCTGCTTTATTTCCTCCTGCTGTGTGATTTGAAATTTCAAGAACTGTAGGATCTGCAATTATTTTTATACCTTCAAGTTTTGCTCCAAAAGGTCCTATATATCCTTTTACAAATCCTGCTCTCTCTATCTCATCATCAGTAAGAAGAACCACATCAACTGCACCAATTTTATTTTTAAGTTTTATTTCATTTACCTCAAAATCTCCTCTAATAAGAGCCATGTATATTTCGTCTGTTCCCATATCCTTATACATCATAGCCTTTACTGTCTTTTCTACAGGAACTTTTAAGAAGTCAACTACATCCTCTATCTTCGAAACATTTGGTGTTGCTTGGAGTTTTAGCTCTTTAGCTTCTTCTTTTTCAAGATGTTTTACTTTACTGTTTGCTGTTTCAATATTAGCGGCATAATCACATGAATCACAGTAGATTATCGCGTCTTCACCAGATTCTGCAAGCACATGGAATTCCTGTGAACCTGTTCCTCCTATGGCTCCCGAATCTGCTTCAACTGGTCTGAAAGTTAGTCCACATCTTTCGAATA